>NZ_JOCF01000084.1 GCF_000720635.1 Streptomyces sp. NRRL WC-3742
CACCGGCCCGGTCCCGCCCGCACAGGCCCCGCCCGCCCCCGGCGCGCCGCCCGTCGCGCCGCCGCTGCCTCCCCAGCCCCCGCACCCGCCGACGGCCTGACGGACCGCCCGACGGTCCGCCGCCCCGGGCCCCGCGCCCGCCCGGCGGACCGCCCCACAGACGCTCACATCCACCACGCACCCGACGGGAGCCACCGCCCCATGGCCACACTGGCGAAGCCGAACCTGCCCCGGTTCGACGTGGAGATCTTCCAGAACGAGTACCTCGCGGACGGCGCCCGCGAGGTGAACGCCATCGTCACCGTGACCGCCACCGGCGGCGGCACCACCGGCGGCCGCCCCCTCAACATCGCCGACGCCGGCACCCCGGGCGCCGACACCTCGGCCGCCGTGGTGATCCTGGTCGACTGCTCGGGCTCGATGGACTACCCCAAGACCAAGATCAACGGCGCCCGCGAGGCCACCGCCGCCGCCATCGACGCCGTGCGCGACGGCACCGCCTTCGCCGTCGTCGCCGGCACCCACGAGGCCCGCGACATCTACCCCGGCGACGGCACCCTGGCCACGGCCTCCCCCGCCACCCGCGCCCAGGCCAAGGAGTCGCTGCGCCGCCTCACCGCCGCCGGCGGCACCGCCATGGGCACCTGGCTGGCCAAGGCCGACCAGCTCTTCCTGACCCGCCGGGACGTCTCCATCCGGCACGCCATCCTGCTCACCGACGGCAACAACGAGCACGAGTCGGCCGAGGACCTGGCCCGCACGGTCGAGCGCGTCTCGGGCCACTTCACCGCCGACTGCCGCGGCGTCGGCACCGACTGGCGCATCGACGAGCTGCGCAAGATCTCCTCCGCCCTGCTCGGCACCACCGACATCGTCGCCGAGCCCTCCGGCCTCGCCGAGGACTTCCGCTCGATGATGGCCGGGGCGATGGGCAAGCAGGTCGCGGACGTCGCCCTGCGGATCTGGACCCCGGCCAACGCCACCGTGAAGTTCGTCAAGCAGGTCGCCCCCGCCGTCGAGGACCTCACCGCCCGGCGCAGCGAGTCCGGCCCCCGCGCCGGCGACTACCCGACCGGCTCCTGGGGCGACGAGAGCCGCGACTACCACGTCTGCGTCGAGGTCCCGGCCGCCTCCGTCGGCAACGAGATGCTCGCCGCCCGCGTCAGCCTGGTGCTGCCCCCGCAGATCTCCGGCGGCACCCCCGAGGTGCTCTCCCAGGGCCTGGTCAAGGCCGTCTGGACGGACGACCTCGCCTCCTCCACCCGGATCAGCCCGCAGGTCGCCCACTACACCGGGCAGGCCGAGCTGGCCTCCTCCATCCAGGAGGGCCTGGAGGCCCACCGCGCCGGGGACGTCGACCGGGCGACCTCCAAGCTGGGCGCCGCCGTGCGCATCGCCCACGCCACCGGGAACGAGGGCACCTACAAGCTCCTCCAGAAGGTGGTGGACGTGGTCGACGCGAAGGAGGGTACGGTTCGATTCCGTAAGAACGTGAGCGAGGCCGACTCGATGACCCTCGAGACCCGGTCGACCAAGACGGTACGTGTGAAGAAGAAGTGACCGCTGAAGACGTGGCCGGGCCGACGGCCCGGCGCGACGCCGCCCCGTGCCGGCTCGACGCGCTCGAAGTGAGGGGGACCTGATGCCGATCTGCCCGAGGGGCCATGAGTCGCAGGCCGAGGACTGGTGCGACTTCTGCGGCTTCCCGATGACTCCGCCGCCGCCCGCGCCGCCCGGCGCCCACCAGGTGCCCCCGGGGGTGCCCGGCGCCTACCCCCCGCCGGTGGCCCCGCCGCCGTTCCCGGGTGCCCACGCGCCCCAGCCGCCCGCCCCGGCCCACCCCGGCCTGACCGAGGGCCTGGCCCTGTGCCCGATCTGCCGCAGCCCGCAGACCGGCCGCTTCTGCGAGGAGTGCGGCTACGACTACGAGCTGTCCACGCCCTCGAGCCGCCAGCCGGGGCCCGCGCACACCCCGCCGGCCGCGCACAACCCGCCGCCGCTGAACATCCCGTCCGCGTACGGCGGCGCCCCGCAGCCCCCCGCGGCACCGGCGGCCCCGCAGCCGCCCGCGGCCGGGCAGCCCGCGGCGCCGGAGACCGCGTACCCGCACACCTACGGCTACCCGCCGCCGGAGGGCGCCTTCCCCGACAGCGGCCTCGGTGAGGAGACCTCCGGGCCGGTCTACGCCGGCGCCCCCGGCCCCAACAACCGCGGCGGCGACTACGGGACCTCCTTCCACCTCGCCCCGCCGCAGGGCCAGCCCCCGGCGGAGCCCGGCCCCGTCCGGACCAACTGGATCGCCGTCGTCGCGGCCGACCGCGACTACTTCACCGACATGATGGCCCGCAGCGGCCCGGAGGCGTCCGGCCTGTTCTTCCCGCCGTACTGCCCCGAG
Source organism: Streptomyces sp. NRRL WC-3742 (assembly GCF_000720635.1). Lineage (GTDB taxonomy): Bacteria > Actinomycetota > Actinomycetes > Streptomycetales > Streptomycetaceae > Kitasatospora. The sequence goes on from NZ_JOCF01000084.1 coordinate 2,396, forward strand.
CGGCGCATCCCGCTGACCGGCCGCGGCCAGCTGCGGATCGGCCGGCGCAGCCAGCACCGCGGCACCGTGCCGGAGATCGACCTGTCGGTGCCGCCGGAGGACCCGGGCGCCTCGCACCAGCACGCGCTGCTCGCCGAACAGGCCGACGGCAGCTGGGTGCTGGTCGACCAGGACTCCACCAACGGCACCACCGTCAACGGCGGCGCCGAGCCGATCACCCCGCACACCGCGGTGCCCCTCAACGACGGCGACCGGATCCACATCGGCGCCTGGACGACGATCACGGTGCACCGCGCCTGAGACGGCCAGGATCCCCGATAAATCGCCCTTTGAGGGACCATCAGTACCAACTCCGGCCGGGCCGGGCGGAATTCAACGTCCGCCCGGCCCGTTCCATTCCCGAATTCCTCAAGGAATCCGCAAATTAACCGTCCGGGATGTGCACAGACACCCCGACTGGCCCTACGCTCAGGCCACATGACTGCTGCTATATCCGCTGACGGCATCCGTCAGCGGTACGGGGATGTGCAGGCCGTCGACGGGGTGTCCCTCACCGTCGAGGCCGGCGAGTTCTACGGAATCCTGGGCCCGAACGGCGCCGGGAAGACCACCACCATGGAGATCCTGGAAGGGGTCCGGAAGGCCGACGAGGGCCGGGTCGAGCTGCTGGGGATGTCGCCCTGGCCCCGCAATCCGAAACTGCTGCCGCGCATCGGCGTGCAGTTCCAGGCTTCCGCGTTCTTCCGGAAACTGACGGCCCGCGAGACGATCCACACCTTCGCGTCGTTCTACGGGGTCGGCCCCAAGCGGGCCGACGCGATGCTGGAGCGGGTCGGCCTCGGCGAGAAGGCCGGGGATCTCACCGAGAAGCTCTCGGGCGGCCAGGCCCAGCGCCTGTCGATCGCCTGCGCGCTGGCCCACGACCCGGAGCTCGTCTTCCTCGACGAGCCCACCACGGGCCTCGACCCGCAGGCCCGGCGCAACCTGTGGGACCTCCTGCGCGACATCAACGCCGAGGGCCGCACCGTCGTCCTGACCACCCACTACCTCGACGAGGCCGAGATCCTCTGCGACCGGGTCTCGGTCATGGACCACGGCAGGATCCTGCGCACCGGAGCCCCCGCGGCCCTCGTGCGCGAGATCGACGACACCGTCCGGATCAGCATCGCCTCCGGCCAGCTGACCGTCGAGCGGGCCCGCGAACTGCTCACCGCCTCCGGCGCCGACATCGCCGCCCTGGAGGACGACACCGTCTCGCTCTCGGTCTCCACCCGCCTGCCGGGCCCGGTCCTGAGCGTCCTGGCCGACCAGAACGCGCTGCGCAGCCTCGAGGTGCGCGGCGCCACCCTGGAGGACGTCTTCCTCCAGCTGACCGGACGGGAGTACCGCGCATGACCGCCCCCACCACTGAAGCCTCCACCGGCGGGCGGGATCGGGTCAGCGCCTTCTGGAGCCTGTCCCGCGCGATGCTCCTCGGCATGAAGCGCGACCGCACCGCGACCTTCTTCCTCCTGCTGTTCCCGCTGGTCTTCCTGGTCTTCTTCGGCGCCGTCACCAACGGCTCCGGGAGCCCGCACGCCAAGGTGGCGCAGGTCGGCGCGGTGAAGCTGTTCGACTCGATCCAGGGCGAGGAGCGCAAGGGCCTGGAGAAGGTCCTCACGATCACCCGCACCGACGACGAGGCCGGCACCCTCGAGAAGGTCCGCAAGGGCGAGTACGACGCGCTGATCAAGCAGGGCCCGGACGGCACGGTCGAGCTGCGCTACACCGCCGCCGACCAGGTCCGCTCCGGCGCGCTCAACGGCATCCTCGACTCGGTCGTCCAGAGCGCCAACCAGAAGGCCACCGGCCAGAAGCCCGCCTACGTCCTCCAGGCCGAGCAGGTCGAGGACAAGGCGCTCAAGCCGATCCAGTACCTCACCCCCGGCCTGCTGGGCTGGGCCGTCGCCACCGGCGCGGTGTTCGGCGCCGCGCTGACCCTCGTCGGCTGGCGCAAGTCCAAGGTGCTGCGGCGCCTGCGGCTGGCCCCGGTCAGCGCGGGGACGGTGGTCAGCTCCCGCATCCTGGTCTCGCTGCTGACGGCGTTCCTGCAGACCGCCGTGTTCGTGGTGGTGGCGACGAGCTTCTTCGGGCTCAAGCTCACCGGCAACTGGTGGCTGATCCTCCCGCTGGTGGCCTGCGCGACGCTGGCCTTCATGTCGATCGGCCTGCTGGCCGGCTCGGTCGCCAAGACCGAGGAGGCGGCCAACGGCATCTCGCAGATCATCGTGCTGCCGATGTCGTTCCTGTCGGGCTCGTTCTTCCCGATGGACAACGCCCCGGGATGGCTCCAGAGCGTCTCCAAGGTCATGCCGCTGCACTACCTGGTCGACGCCTCCCGCTCGGTCCTCACCCGCGGTGGCGGCCTCATGGAGGCCCTGCCGACCATGGGCGGCCTGCTCCTCTTCGCCGCGGTGCTCACCGGCATCGCCTGGAAGCTCTTCAAGTGGGAGGACGATTAGGGCGTGTCTTTCGGCGACCGCCCGACGTGAGCCGAAAGACACGCCCTCGGCCCGCCCGAACCCGCGCGGGGTCGTACGCCGAAGGTCTCGGTGTACGGCCCCGCCGCCGTCTGCGACCATGGTCGGGTGACTGAGATCCGGCGTGGCACCTTCAGCGAGGAGACCTTCTTCGAGCAGGCCGGCGGCGAGCCGACCTTCCGGCGGCTGGCCCACCTGTTCTACCAGGGCATCGCCGGGGACGAGTTGCTGCGGCCGATGTACCCCGAGGAGGACCTCGGCCCGGCCGAGGAGCGGATGGCGCTGTTCCTGATGCAGTACTGGGGCGGTCCGCGCACCTACAGCGAGCAGCGCGGCCACCCGCGGCTGAGGATGCGCCACGCGCCGTTCAAGGTCGACAAGGCCGCCCACGACGCCTGGCTGACGCACATGCGCGCCGCGGTCGCGGGCCTGGGGCTGGCGGCCGACCTGGAGCAGCAGCTGCTGGACTACCTGACGTACGCCGCCGCCTCGATGATCAACACCGAGGGCTGACCGGCCACCTCTGACCAGCCGGCTACCGCAGCGGGCTGAGCCCGAGCCCCGCGCCCGGCGCGGCGGCGGTGCGCAGCACCACCGAGCCCGTCGGCGAGCTCAACCGCAGCCAGCCGCCCGCCCGGTGCACGGTCAGCGGGGCCCCGGGGGCCAGGAAGCCGATCATGTACGAGGCGTGCACCGCGCGCAGCGGCAGCTCCGGCAGCGCGCTCACCGGGCGGGACCAGATCTCGTCCGCCAGGGCGTCCAGCACCGCGCGGGTGCGGTGGTGCTGCGGCACGGCCTCGCTGCGCTCGCGGAACTCCCGGACGGCGGCCATCAGTTCGCGGCCCGTCTCGGCGGGCGGCGGGGTGCCGACCGGGCGCCAGCCCGTCCGGGGCGGCAGCAGCCCGGCCCAGGAGGGGCCGGTCACCGGGGCGGGCAGCGCGAGCCCGCCCGTCTCCGCGTCCACGCCGTCCAGCAGTTGCCCGGCCGAGACGGTCAGGTCCACCGGACCGTCCAGGCCCTCCAGCCGCGCGGTGCGGATCGCCAGCGCGCCCGAGGTGCCCAGCGGCAGCCGCCCGAAGACGGCCAGCACGCCCCCGTCCTCCGGCTCGCCGGACTCCGCGGGGCCGACCGCCTGGAGCCGCACGGCCGCCGCCCTGTCGAAGCGCAGCAGGCGCAGCAGGAAGGCGGAGAGGTCGGCTGCCTCCCGGGTGTCGGTGAGGGCGAGGCGGGCGGTGACGGTCAACGCGGCTCAGCTCGAATCGTCGTGGGGGTTGCTGTCTCAGACTGCCGCGACCGCGGGCTCCTCGTCCATGAACCGGGAGAGGAACTCCCGCTCCACGGGCGAGATCCGGCGCGGGCGGCCCTCGGCCAGGTCGTAGGGCACGACCACGGTGGACGCCTTGACGTACACCGTCTCGGTGCCGTCCCCGTGCACGTCCTTGATCTCGTACGAGACGGTCAGCGAGGCGGTTCCTATCTTCGTCACGCTGGTCTCGACGGTCACGGGCTCCGGCCGGTGCACCAGCGGGCGCTTGTAGTCGATCTCGTGGCGCGCCACCACCGAGCCGCCCGCGAACTCCCCGGCGCCGGCCTCGGCGGCCTGGGTGAACATGAAGTCGATCCGGGCCTCCTCCAGGTAGCGCAGGAAGACCACGTTGTTGACGTGCCCGAAGGCGTCCATGTCGGACCAGCGCAGCGGGCAGGCGTAGATGTGGCGGGCCACGGGTGTTCTCCTCGGTGTCCGGTTCTGTGTCCAGTGTCCGTCGTCCGGCGCCGGAGGTCGGCGACGGGCCGCGGCCCGGCAGGCCGCCCCGGAGGGCAGTCTGCCGGGCCGTGATGACAGCTGGATGTCAGCCTCGGGTCAGCTTCTTGTACGTGGCCCGGTGCGGGCGGGCGGCGTCGGCGCCGAGCCGCTCGATCTTGTTCTTCTCGTACGACTCGAAGTTGCCCTCGAACCAGAACCACTTGCTCTCGCCCTCGTAGGCGAGGATGTGGGTGGCCACTCGGTCCAGGAACCAGCGGTCGTGGGAGATGACCACGGCGCAGCCGGGGAACTCGAGCAGGGCGTTCTCCAGCGAGGAGAGCGTCTCGACGTCGAGGTCGTTGGTGGGCTCGTCGAGGAGCAGCAGGTTGCCGCCCTGCTTGAGGGTGAGCGCCAGGTTCAGGCGGTTGCGCTCACCGCCGGAGAGCACGCCGGCCGGCTTCTGCTGGTCCGGGCCCTTGAAGCCGAAGGCGGAGACGTAGGCGCGGGACGGCATCTCGACCTGGCCGACGTTGATCCAGTCCAGACCGTCGGAGACGACCTCCCAGAGGGTCTTCTTCGGGTCGATGTTGGCGCGCGACTGGTCGACGTAGCTGATCTTGACCGTCTCGCCGACCTTGACCTTGCCGGAGTCCGGGGTCTCCAGGTCCTGGAGCATCTTGAACAGCGTGGTCTTGCCGGCGCCGTTGGGGCCGATGATGCCGACGATGCCGTTGCGCGGCAGGGTGAAGCTGAGGTCGTCGATCAGGACCTTCTCGCCGAAAGCCTTGTTGAGGTTCTCGACCTCGATGACGACGCTGCCCAGGCGCGGGCCGGGCGGGATCTGGATCTCCTCGAAGTCCAGCTTCCGCATCTTGTCGGCCTCGGCCGCCATCTCCTCGTAACGGGCGAGGCGGGCCTTGGACTTGGCCTGGCGGCCCTTGGCGTTGGAGCGGACCCACTCAAGCTCTTCCTTGAGGCGCTTGGCGCGCTTGGCGTCCTTCTGCCCCTCGACCTTGAGACGGGACTGCTTGGTCTCCAGGTACGTGGAGTAGTTGCCCTCGTACGGGTAGGCGCGGCCGCGGTCGAGCTCGAGGATCCACTCGGCGACGTGGTCCAGGAAGTACCGGTCGTGGGTGACGGCCACGACGGTGCCCTTGTACTTGGCCAGGTGCTGCTCCAGCCAGTTCACCGACTCGGCGTCCAGGTGGTTGGTGGGCTCGTCGAGGAGCAGCAGGTCGGGGGCCTCGAGCAGCAGCTTGCAGAGCGCGACGCGGCGCTTCTCGCCACCGGAGAGCTTGGTGACCGCCCAGTCGCCGGGCGGGCAGCCCAGGGCGTCCATGGCCTGCTCGAGCTGGGCGTCCAGGTCCCAGGCTTCGGCGTGGTCCAGCTCCTCCTGGAGCTTGCCCATCTCCTCGAGGAGGGCGTCCGAGTAGTCGGTCGCCATCAGCTCGGCGATCTCGTTGAAGCGGTCGAGCTTCCCCTTGATCTCCTTGACGCCGTCCTGGACGTTCTCCAGGACGGTCTTGGACTCGTCGAGCGGCGGCTCCTGGAGCAGCATGCCGACGGTGAAGCCCGGCGAGAGGAAGGCGTCGCCGTTGGAGGGGTGCTCCAGGCCGGCCATCATCTTGAGCACGGTGGACTTACCGGCACCGTTGGGGCCCACGACGCCGATCTTCGCTCCGGGGAGGAAGCTGAGCGTCACGTCGTCAAGGATGACCTTGTCTCCGTGAGCCTTGCGCACCTTGCGCATCGTGTAGATGTATTCCGCCACGTGAGATCGCTCCGGCGTCGTCGGGAGTAATTCGGCTTGCAGCCTTCCATTGTGCCGCACCCGCCCGCGCACCCCGAACCGCCGGTCGGCCCCCGCCACTCATGACGAACGGCCCGGCCCCCGCACCGAGGTGCGGGGGCCGGGCCGTCGTGACTACGCGCCCTTCAGGGCCTGTCGTCAGGCGGTGTTGCGACCGTGGCGGCCGCGGCGGCGCAGGACGAAGACGGCGGCGCCACCGGCCACGACCAGGGCACCGGCGACGCCGGCGAGGATCGGGGTGGAGTCATTGGCGCCGGTCTGGGCCAGGCCGCCGGTGCCCGGGGTGGTGCTGCTCGGGGCAACGGCACCCGGGGTGGACGGGGTGGCGGTGGGGGTGCCGGTGGCGGCCGGGGTCGACGGGGCCGCGGTCGGGGTCACGCCGGTCTTGCAGTCCAGGACGCCGGAGAACTTCTTGGAGAAGCCGTTGGGGCCGCTCACGGTGATGTCGTACTTGGTCTTCTCGGCGACCTTGACCAGCACGGTCTCGGTCTTGCCCGGCTGCACGGTGACCTTCTGGCCCGGCTGCACGGTCACCTCGGCCGGCTGGTCGCCGGTGTTGGTGACGGAGACGCGCACGCCGCCGTTGGCGCACTCCTCCTTGGCGGAGCTGTCGACGATCGCGCCCTGCCCCTGCTTCCAGGTGGCCTGGCCCGCGGCCGCGACGCTGAGCTTCTTGGAGCCGGCCAGGATCATGGTCTGGCTGTGGTTGCCCTGGTCGTCCAGGCCGCTCATGAAGACCCGGCCGCTGAGGACGGTGGTGTCGGCGGTGGCGTTGATCACGGCCTTGCCGTCCGGGGTGCCGCCGGGGACGTCCAGGAACAGCTGGGTGTCCTTGGCGATCGGGCCGGTCAGCGTGCCGTTGACCGGCTTGCCGTCCTTGTCCAGGACCTTGATCTTGTCGGCGGCGTCGCCGGAGACGGCGAGCTTGACCTCGTTGGCGCTGGAGTTCAGCGTGAACGGGCCGAGCTTGGCGCCCGACTTGCCGGAGACGGAGTCCGGGGTGAGGGTCAGCGAGGGCTTCGGCTCCGCCGCGACGCCCTTGTTGGCGTCGCCGGTCAGGTAGTCGCGCAGCTTCTTGGCGTGCTCGTTGCGCGGGGTCGCGACCTTGTTGTCGGAGAACTTCCAGATCGCGGACTGGGTGCCGGCGGCGGCGTCCTTCTCCGACAGCTCGTTGTCGCCGATGGCCTTGCGCAGCGCGTCGATCGGCGCCTGCGGGTACGAGTTCTCCAGGATCCAGCGGATCTTGGGGGCGTTCGCGTTGCTGTTGAGGGAGCTCGCGGACCAGTCGGCCTCGTGGTACTTGGCCTTGCTGTTCAGGTAGACCGGGTTGTCGAAGTCGATGCAGTAGGTCTGCAGCAGCTCGCCCGAGGCCGTCTTGAGGGTGAACAGGCCCGCTTCGACGCTGTCCTTGCCCTGGACGTCGACCCTCTCGCCGAACATGTCCGGCTGGACGACCGCGGTGACGCCCGAGCCCGGGTTGTCCGCCGCGACCGCCGTACCGGCCGCGAACAGGCCCCCGCCCAGCGCCAGGCTGGATGTGAGCATGACAGTGGCTATGCGGGACAGGCTCCGCACCTGCTTCTGGACCATCAGGATTCCCTCCGGAGCGGGCCTGGCCTCTGAACGAGCAGCCCGCAGACTTTCGTGCCGCACGCGCCCCCTGTGGCGCCGTTGCGAGGTGTGAAACCAGACGAATCCTATTAACCTCGCGAGGCGCCGAAACCCCCATGCGAAATCAGGACGATTCCGTATCTGGATCGTTATCAACCCTCTCAAGTCCCACACAAACTGACACCTCGTCGGATTCCCGGGCGTTTTCCGACGGGGGTGCGGAATGCGGAAGCGGGCGCAATGGCCTTCTCGATCAACGTATTTGTCGACAGGGAGGGCCATCGCCCCGCCTTCCTCCGTAGGCTCACGGCCCGGTCAGCGCCACTCCACCGCCACCTCCCCGTTCCCCCTCGGACACCTCGGACGTCCCGGGTGCCCCGGACGCCTCCCCCTGCTGCACCGGGCGCGACCGGATGGCCCGGACGATCCACTCCGGCACCGCCTCCGCCTCCGGTTCCGCCCCGGGACGCCCTCCCGCGCCCGGCGGCTGCCCGCGCACGCCCGTCGCCCGGCGGAACGCCGTGGTGCCACGGGTGAGGTCGTGCCCGACCGAACGGGCGTCGATCTCCACCCGGGTGCGCTTCGCCTCGGCCTCGCCCCACTCCCGGACCTTCAACCGGCCGCTCACCAGCACCGGATCGCCCTTGGAGAGCGAGCCGATCAGGTTCACCGCCAGCGCCCGCCAGGCCGTCACCGTCAGCCAGTGGGTGTCGCCGTCCACCCAGCACTCGCGCTGGCGGTCGTAGCGCCGCTCGGTGCAGCCGAGGCGGAAGTTCGCCATCGGCACCCCGTTGGCGGTTTCCCCGTAGCTGACCTCGCCGGCCACATTGCCGAGCACCGTCACCTGCATCTCGTTCACGACGGACCCTCCGTTCTCGCCGATGCACCGTACGGAATCGACCGGTGCGTGACACGAGAGTGCGCGGGGAAGGAAATACCGGCCATCGAGTTCCGAAATCTGTGGATAACCGTCCCCCCGGAAAAACCTCAGTCACTCCCATGGGTGAATTTCGGCCTCGTGGCGTGACTTCTACAAAAAGTCTTCGCGGCCATGACAACAAACCGCCCGCCCCGGGACCGGGCGGCCAGCAGCGGAAGCGCCCTCGGGAAGCGTCCGCGCACGTCAATCGACCGTGACAACCCGAATACGGCCCCCCACCCGCGCGGAGGCGGGACATTCTCCGTGTCGAATCCATAACGGGTGAGGAGGCAGCCCCGTAACGACTGCACAACGTCCGGCTCGGAACACTCCCAGACCGCTGCACACACGGCGTTCACCTGCGATTATCGGACCGCTCCACCGAACCGACACACCAACGGCGGTGCTGTCGATCCCGACCCGGCAACCGGGCACCCTTATCCTGTCCCCGACAGGTCGAGGGTCCACCACCCCCCACCCCCACCCTCAGGTACGGGGCCGGACGCGCGCGCCCCGGCGCCCGCCGCCCGATCCCGGCCACGGTCACGCCCGTCAAAGCGGGCACCGTCCCGCCCCCATAGCTCAGCGGATAGAGCACCCGCCTTCTAAGCGGTAGGTCGCAGGTTCGAATCCTGCTGGGGGCGCCACCATGCCATTCCGCAGGCGGCGATACCGATCGCGACGATGCGTAGTCGTTTCGATTCCACGGGTAACGGCAGGGGCCGACCGCTTCCCGTCCACACTCCCCGCAATCGGCGCGTGACCGTACGTGTCATGACCGTCGCGAATACGCCCGCATCGTCGAATATCCGGAATTCCGCGCGAATCCCCCGCACTCCCGGAGAGCGTCAGGCCGAGGCGATCCCGGCGAGAAAGCCGTCGACCAGCGCGATCTGCCGCTCGGCCGGAAACTCCGCCGGCGCGAACAGCGCCTGCACCACCAGGCCGAGGACGAAAGCCTGCGCCGCCGCCGCGAGTTCCACCGGGTCGCACTCCCCCGGCACCTCGCCGAGCCGCCGGGCCTCCGCCAGGTGCGCGGTGATGGCCTCCCGCGAGCGCCCGTAGCGGCCCGCGTGGGCGGCGGCCAGGTCCGGGTCCGCCAGCGCGACGTCCCAGGAGCCGACCCAGATCCGGTTCCCGGCCCTGGCCGGCTCGTCCAGCGGCAGCACGTCCAGCAGCGCGGCCCGCAGCCGGGCCATCCCGGCCGGCGGCGGCGCACTGCCGTCCGCGGGCGCCGCGCGCCGGGGGCGGGCGCCCGAGCGGCGGTCCAACTCCTCCAGCGCATGGCTGAGCAGCGCCTTCTTGTTGGGGAAGTAGTGCGTCAGGAGCCCGGTGGAGGCGCCCAGTTCGGCGGCCACCGCACGCAGCGTCAGCCCCTCGAAACCCCGGGTGGAGAGCACCCGCCACACCCCCTCGGAGACCTCCGAGCGGCGGGCTTCATGGTCTCCACGGGCCGGTGTCATGGGGGCTATCGTACATACCAAACGTTTGTTATGAATAGTGGCGACCACCACCCGCATCACCGGAAAGGCCCTGCCCGTGTTCACCGTCCCCCTCACCGAGAACGCCGAGCTGCGCCCGCTGGAGCCCTGGCAGGCCCCCGAGTTCCTCGAGCACATGGACCGCGCCCGCGCCCACACCGACCCGTGGATCCCCTGGGCCACCCGCTCCACCGACCTGGACTCCGCCCGCGCCACCCTCCAGGGCTACGCGGACCGCCAGGCGTCCGACACCGGCCGGATCTACGGCATCTGGCTCGACGGCACCCTCGTCGGCGGCGTGATGTTCGTGTCCTTCAACACCGCCTCCGGCAACTGCGAGATCGGCGCCTGGACGGAGCCGGCCGGCGAGGGCCACGGGCTGGTCACCTCCGGCGTCCGCCTGCTGCTCGACTACGCCCTCGTCACCCGGGGCCTGCACCGCGCCGAGTGGCTCTGCTCCACCGCCAACGCCCGCAGCGGCGCCGTCGCGCAGCGGGTCGGCATGAAGCTCGACGGGGTGCTGCGCGAGTGGTTCCCGCACAACGGCGTGCGCCACGACAAGGAGGTCTGGTCGATGCTGGCCCCCGAGTGGAAGGCCGCCCGGGGCTGAGCACCCCGCGCCCTCGCACGCGCCCGCACCCCCGCGCGCGAAAACGCGGCGGGGCCGGGTGGACACCCCCGTGTCCCACCCGGCCCCGCCGCTCGCGGCCTTCGCGGCCTTCGCGGCCTTCGCGGCCTTCGCGCCCCTTCCCCTCAGGCCGCGACCGCCACCCGCTGCTCGGCGGCGGCGGCCTCCTCCGCCTCGCCGCTGCCCCCGACCCCGTCCCCGCCGCTGTCCCCGTCCAGGCTCGCGCCGGCCACCACACGCAGCCGCCACACCAGCAGCGCCACCAGCACCAGCACCCCGCCGCCCGTCAGGAAGACCACGTCCACCGCGTCGGTGAAGCTCTCCACCGCGTGCTCCCGCGCCGCCCCGGTGAGCGAGCGGACGGCGCCCATCGAGCGCCCCGGCTCGCCGTTCTCGTAGACCCGGGAGAGCAGGGTGCCGAACAGCGCGGCGCCCAGCGCGTTGCCGAGGTTCTGGAAGAAGCGGATGCCGGTGGTCGCCACCCCGAGCTGCTGCGGCGGCGCCGCCTGCTGCACCACCACCATCAGCTGGCCGATCAGCTGGCCCAACCCGGCTCCCAGCAGGGCGAGTTCGGCCATCAGCGTCCACAGCGGGGTGTCCGGCCCGCTCAGGCCGAGCAGCAGCAGGGCCGCCGCCGAGAGGCCCGCGCCGGCCAGCAGGAAGATCCCCACCGAGTGGCCCCGGGCGAGCAGCTTGCCGACTCCCAGGCCGGAGGCCGTCATGCCCAACGCCATCGGGATCAGGTAGAGGCTGGCCGTGGTCGGGGCGACGCCCCGGCCGATCTGCAGGTAGAGCATCACCTGGACGATCGCGCCGATCATGCCCATCCCGACCAGGCCCTGGATCGCGAAGCCCAGCCGCACCGTCGGGATGCGGAACAGCGACAGCGGCAGCACCGGCGCAGCGGCCACGGCCTGGCGCCACAGGAAGAGGCCGAGGGCGGCCAGCGTGGCGGCGGCCAGGCCGAGGATCGTCGGGGAGGTCCAGGCGTAGTCCTTGCCGCCCCACTCGGTGACCAGCAGCAGTCCGACGGCGAAGGCGGCGGCCAGCGCGGAGCCGAGGAAGTCCAGTCCGCCGCGTCCTGCCGCCTTCGGCAGCCGGACGGCCAGCGCGACGCCGACCAGCACCACGAGGCACAGCGGCAGGTTGACGTAGAAGATCCAGCGCCAGCTGACGTGCTCGGTGAGCAGCGCCCCGGCCAGCGGGCCGACCGACATGCCCAGGCCCGCGACGATGCCGCCCATGGCACTGCCCTTGGCACTCGCGCCCTTGCCGGCGCCCTTGAGCTGGGCGATGACGACCATGGTGACGCTCATCAGCCCGCCGCCGCCGATGCCCTGGAGGGCGCGGAAGGCGATCAGCTCGGTCATCGACTGGGCCGCCCCGCACAGGGCGGAGCCGAGCGTGAAGGTGGCGACCGCCCCGAGCAGCACCCGCTTGGCGCCGTAGGAGTCGCAGAGCCTGCCGTAGAGCGGCAGCAGCGCGGTGGCGGCGAGGGCGAAGGCGCTGATCAGCCAGGGCAGCCGGTCGACGCCGTGGACGGGGTCGAGGTCGCGGACGATCGGCACGGTGGCCGCCGACACGATGTTCATGTCGAGCACGGCCAGCACGATCGTGACCAGGCAGAGCAGCATGCTCGCCTTGCGCCGGCCGGGGGTCATCAGGTCGGTGTCGGGTGCTGCTGGTACGGCGGTGGCCATGGTCAAGTCCCCCGGGGTTCGTGGAGTTCGGGCCGAGCCGGAGCGGCTCGGCGGCGCGGCACCACCATGGCAGCGTTTTTGTACCCGGTCAACTCTTCATCCCGACCCATTTTTCGTCCCGGATGATTTTTCTTCCTGGTCAACATTTGATCCTGGTACAGTCCCCCCATGGAGATCGACCGCAGCACGGACCTCGACGCGCTCCCTCTGCGCGAGCGCAAGAAGATCCAGACCGGCTTCCGGATCTTCCGAACCGCCATCGCCCTGTTCACCGAGAGCGGCTTCGACCAGGTCTCGGTGGCCCAGATCGCCGCCGCCGCCGACGTGTCCAAGATGACGGTCTTCAACTACTTCTCCACCAAGGAAGACCTGGTCATGACCCCGATGGAGCAGCACCTCGACGAGCCGGCCCGGGCGGTGCGCGACCGCGCCCCCGGCACCTCGGCCGTCACGGCGCTGCGCGACCAGTTCGTCGACGCCCTCAAGCGCTTCGACCCCTCCGCCGGGCTCAGCGACGACCGGACCGTGCTGGACGTCGTCCGCCTGATCCACCGGACCCCGGCACTGACCGCCCGCGCCACCCACGGCTTCGGCCAGGTCGCCCAGGCCGCCCTCCACGCCGAACTGCTCTCCCAGGACCCGGCCCACGACGACCTGACCGCCCGCGTCGCCAGCGCCCAGGTGCTGGCCGTCCGAACGACGCTGATCACCGCCAACCACCGCCGGATGCTCGCCGGCGAAAGCGCCGCCGACGCCCTGCCCACCGCCCTCGCGGACACCGAGCGTGCCTTCGCCCTCCTCGAACGGGGGCTCGGCGACTACTGCACGTCGCCCGCCTGAGAGAGTGGGTGCATGGACCAGTCCCTGCTCGTACGGAACCGCTCCGTCCTGCCCGCCCAGGCCGAGGGCCTGAACGCGTACGTCGGCCAGGACGGCGTCGCGGTGCTGGAGCTCGACCGCCCGCACCGCCGCAACGCGGTGACGCTGGAGATCTGGCAGGCCCTGCCCAAGGTGCTGGAGCAGCTCGCCGCCCACGAGGGCGTGCGCGTCCTGCTGCTGACCGGCGCGGGCGGCACGTTCAGCGCGGGCGCGGACATCGGCGAACTGTCCGAGGTGTACGGGACCCCGGAGAGCGCGGACGCCTACCACGCGGTCAACGTGGCCGCCGAGGAGGCGCTGGCGGCCTTCCCGCACCCGACGATCGCCGTGGTGCACGGCGCCTGCGTGGGCGGCGGGTGCCAGCTGGCCGTGGCCTGCGACCTGCGCTTCGTCGCCGAGAACGCCCGCCTGGGCATCACCCCGGCCAAGCTCGGCGTGGTCTACTCGGCGGTGCCGACCCTGCGGCTGGCCCGGCTGGTGGGCCCGGCCCGCGCCAAGTACCTGCTGTTCTCGGGCGAGTTGGTGCCCGGCCGGGACGCCCTGCCGCTGGGCCTGGCCGAACGCGTCCTGCCGGCCACCGAACTGGACGCCACCGCGCTGGAGTTCGCCCGGGTCCTGACCACCCGCTCCTCGCAGACCATCGGCGGGGTGAAGGCCGCCCTCGGCGTGGCCCCGGAGCGGGCGGCCGAGGCGCTGGCCCCCTGGGAGCGCCTCTCCCGCGAGGAGGGGGACGTACGGGAGGGCCTGGCCGCCTTCCTGGAGGGCCGCCCGCCCCGTTTCTGAAGCCCGCCCCTCTCCTGAAGGCTGCCCCGCTTCGGAAAGCCACCCTTCGGAAAGCCGCCCGCTTCGGAAGGCCGCCGGAGCGAGGACCGCTCCAGATCCGTACGATCATCAGGCCAACACCACCCGGACCCGCCTGGAGCACCCCCGATGACGACCGAGGCCACCGAGGCCACCGAGGCCGCGACCGCCCCGACCAGCCGGACGCTCTGGGCCCGCCGCGTCACCGACGGCGTCGAGCCGAAGAACGTGATCATCGCGGTCTGCCTGATGATGGGCGCCGTCCGCTACGGCTGGACGGGCCTGGCCTGGGCCGCCTTCGCCGCGCTGTTCGCGGCGGTCGTCCCGACGCTGTTCATCCAGCGCGGCATCCGCAAGGGCACCCTGGAGGACCGCCACGTCGGCCACCGGCAGCGCCGGCTGACCGTCATCCCGTTCATCATGGGCTCGGTCGCCCTCAGCTTCGCCGTGATGCTCTGGGCCGACGCCCCGCACGACCTGACCGCGATGGTGGCCGCGATGTTCGCCTCGCTGGTCCCGATCCTGGTCATCACCGTCCGGTGGAAGGTCTCCATCCACACGGCGGTGGCCAGCGGCGCGGTGGTCTGCCTGGGCATCGCCCTCGGCCCGCTGTGGCTGCTGCTCTACCCGGGGGTCGCCCTGATCGGCTGGTCCCGGGTGGTGCTGCGGGACCACACCCTCGCCCAGACGATCGTCGGCGCGCTGGTGGGCGGCCTCACCGCCGGGCTCACCTTCTGGCTCGCCCGGTAGAGCCACTACCGGATCGGCACCCCCGAGATCGCCCGGGCGATGACCAGCCGCTGGATCTCGCTCGTCCCCTCGAAGATCGAGTAGATCGCGCTGTCCCGGTGCATCCGCTCCACCGGGTACTCCCGGGTGAAGCCGTTCCCGCCGAGGATCTGCATCGCCTGCGCGGTGACGAACTTGGCCGTCTCCCCCGCGTACAGCTTGGACATCGAACCCTCGGCGGCCGTGAACGGCTGGTTGTTCACCGCCATCCAGGAGGCACGCCACACCAGCAGCCGGGCCGCGTCGATCCGGGTCCTCATGTCGGCGAGCTGGAAGGCCACGCCCTGGTTGTCGATGATCGGGCGGCCGAACTGCTCCCGGGTCCTCGCGTAGTCGAGGGCGACCTCGTACGCGGCCCGGGCGATGCCGATCGCCTGCGCCCCGACGGCCGGGCGGGACGCCTCGAAGGTGGCCATCGCCGCGTTGCCGCCGCCCTTGCGCACGCCCTCGCGGGCCCGGGCCAGCCGCTCGTCCAGCTTCTCCTTGCCGCCGAGCAGGCAGCTGCCGGGCACCCGTACGCCGTCGAGCACCACCTCGGCGGTGTGCGAGGCGCGGATGCCGTGCTTCTTGAACTTCTGGCCCTGGCTCAGCCCCGGGGTGCCCGGCGGGACGACGAAGGAGGCGTGCCCACGGGTGCCCAGCGCCGGGTCCACCGAGGCGACGACCACGTGGACGGCGGCGATCCCGCCGTTGGTGGCCCAGGTCTTGGTGCCGTTGAGGACCCACTCGTCGCGGGCCTGGTCGTAGACGGCCCGGGTGCGCAGCGCGCCCACGTCGGAGCCGGCGTCCGGCTCGGAGGAGCAGAAGGCGGCGACCTTGACGTCGTCCGGGGTGCCGAACATCTGCGGGGTCCAGGTGCCGATCTGCTCGTCGGTGCCGTTGGCGAGGACGGCGACAGCGGCCAGGGTGGTGCCGACGATGGACAGGCCGATGCCCGCGTCCCCCCAGAACAGCTCCTCCATGGCGATCGGGATGCCGACGCCGGAGGGGTCGAAGTACTGCTGGGCGTAGAAGTCCAGCGAGTAGATGCCCAGCTTGGCGGCCTCCTGGATGACCGGCCAGGGGGTCTCCTCGCGCTCGTCCCACTCGGCGGCGGCGGGGCGGATCACGTCGGCGGCGAAGCCGTGCAGCCAGTCGCGTACGGCGAGCTGGTCCGCGCCCGGGTCCAGCGAGAACGTGCTGCTCATGGTGGCTGCCTCCGCAGAAGTGGTACGACCTACCGGGGTGTTACCTCGGGTAACACCGTGGGAGTCTGCTACTGATTGGTAACCGGTGTCAACGCCCGTGACCGGGCACCCCAGCCGTCCCCGAACCCGAGGAGCAAGCGCATGTCCCGAGAGCCCCGCCGCGAGCAGCTGCTCAACGCCGCCGACCGGGTCATCCAGCGTGACGGGCCCGGCGCCAGCATGAACGCCATCGCCGCCGAGGCCGGTATCACCAAGCCGATCCTCTACCGCCACTTCGGCGACCGGAACGGCCTCATCGGCGCCCTGACGGAACGCCACACCGGCGGCCTGCTCGCCGCCGTACGCGCCGCCCTCGCCGAACCCCTGGAGCGCCGCGACCGCGTCGAGCACGTCCTCGACACCTACCTCGCCGGCATCGAGTCCCGCCCCCAGGTCTACCGGCTGCTCACCCACCCCGACCCCGGCGACCCGACCGGCGCCGGAAACGCCCTCGCCCCCGCGCTGCGCCAGATCGCCGAGGAGATCACCCGGGCCGTCCAGAACCAGGTCGACCTCGGCGCCGACCGCGACCTGCTCGCCGAGGCGTGGGGCCGGGGCATCACCGGCATGGTCCTGGCCGCCGGGGACTGGTGGCTGGAGACCAGACCCTGCTCCCGCACCCGCATGGTGCAGGCCCTCGCCGACCTCCTCTGGGGCCGCCTCGCCGCCGCGGCCGACCTGCCCACCGCGCCCCTGCCCGCCGCCGCCCCGGAACCCACGGCGGACTGAACGGCCGCCGCCCGCCCCAACCACCGCTGCGCGCACGACCCTTGTGCCACCCGTACGGGCGGCGGCATCATCGGGCACCCCGTCCCCCGCCGTGCGAGGTCCCCCATGCACCTGCGCCGCACCGCCGCCGCCCTGCTGCTCGCCGCCACCGCCGCCCTGGCCACCGCCCCCGCACCGGCCGCCGCCCACGACCGCACGAGCGGCCCCCGCTTCCCGACCGGCACCGCCACCGCCCCGGACGGCCGCACCGCCCTCACCGACGCCCGGGGCCGCCACCTCCAGCTGCGCGGCTTCAACCTCGACAAGTACGCCGAGGCCACCGACGCCGACCTCGACGCCATCGCCGCCCAGGGCTTCACCCTGATCCGACTGCCGATCTCCTGGACCAGGCTCGAACCGCGCCGGGGCCACCTCGACCCCACCGAGCTGCACCGCCTGCAGCGCCTCCTCGACCGGGCCGACCGCGCCGGGCTGCTCGTCCTGATCGACTTCCACCAGGACGTCTACGGCCCGAAGTTCGGCGGCGGCAGCAACGGCGTCCCCGTCTGGGCGACCCGCGACGAGGGCCTGCCCTTCACCCCGAACCCCGACGACTGGTTCGCCGGCTACTTCCAGCCCGCCGTCCAGACCGCCTTCCGCCACCTCTACGACGACCCCGACCTGCGCACCTGGCAGGCCGACTTCTACACCCGCCTCGCCCGCGAACTCCGGGGCCACCGCTCACTGCTGGGCTACGACCTGTTCAACGAGCCCTTCGGCCCCGTCCCCGGCGACCCGAGCGACCCGGCCGTCCTCGCCGCCGCCTCCGCCGAACTCGAACAGGGCCGCCTCGCCGGGATGTACCGCCGCCTGATCGCCGCCGTCCGCCGCGCCGACCCCGACGCCTGGCTGTTCCTCGAACCGACCGTCCTGGTCGGCCAGGGCGTGCCCACCGCCCTGCCCGGCTTCACCGACCCGCGCCCCGGCGCCCCCAGGCTCGGCTACGCCCCGCACTTCTACGACACCGCCGTGGAGAACGGCGCCGACTGGAACCCGGCCGACGGCTTCGTCGAGCAGTACACCGCCGCGATCACCGCCTACCCGGCCGCCCACCGCCTGCCCGTCCTGGTCGGCGAGTGGGGCCCGCCGAACTCCCGTACGCCGGGCAACCGGCAACTGGTCGCCCGTCAGGCGGCCGCCATGGACGGCTTCGCCGAGGGCTGGACGATGTGGTACTGGTGCCGGGGCACCGGCGGCTACTGCGCCCTCGACCCGGCCGGCCTGCCCGCCCCCGGCGAGGAACCCGCCTTCGGCCCGTACCCGGTGGCCGTCGCCGGCAGCGGGGTCCGTACCGTCGGCACCACCGTCCGCTGGAGCGCCGACGGCACCGGGCACGCGAGCGAACTCCTGCTCCCGCCCGCCGCGTTCCCCCACGGCGCCCGCGTGGACGTCACCCCCGCCGGGGCCCGCGTCGAGGTCGAGCAGCCCACGGCCGGGCGCGCGGGAACCGTTCGCGTCAGGCTCCCGCACGCCCGCCCCGGCACCCCGGTGACGGTCACCATGAACGGCTGATCACATGATCAGACCAGCCCGCGCCGCGCCAGCAGCGGCGCGGTGTCCGGCTCCCGGCCGACCACCGCACGGAAGGACTCCAGCGGGTCGCGGCTGAACCCGCGCGCCAGCAGCTCCCGCCGGAACACCTCACCGCTCTCGCGCACCGACAGCCCGTTGGTCTCGAACCACCGCACGGTGTCGGCGTCCAGCACCTCCGACCAGATGTACGCGTAGTACGCCGCGCTGTACCCGCTGGCGAACACGTGCTGGAAGTACGTCGTCCGGTAGCGCGGCGGGATCGCCGCCACCGCAAGCCCCGCCTCGGCCAGCGCCCGGGCCTCGAACTCCTGGGCGTCGGCGATCTCCTCGCCCTGCGCCACGGTGTGCCAGGCCCAGTCCAGCAGCGTCGCGGCCAGGTACTCCACCGTCCGGAAGCCCTGCCCGAAGCCCTCGGCCGCCGCCATCCGCTCGACCAGCTCGGCCGGCAGCGGCTCCCCGGTCTCGTGGTGGCGCGCGTAGTTGGCCAGCACCTCGGGCCGCGTCGCCCACATCTCGTTGACCTGGGAGGGGAACTCGACGAAGTCCCGGGGCACCGAGGTGCCCGCGAACTGCGGGTACCGCACGTCCGCGAACAGCCCGTGCAGCGCGTGCCCGAACTCGTGGAAGAGCGTGCGCAGTTCGAACCAGGTCAGCAGCGCCGGCTCCCCGGGCGCCGGGCTCGCCACGTTGAGGTTGTTCAGCACCACGGGCCTGCGCCCGGTCAGCGCCGACTGCGTGACCAGCGAGTCCATCCAGGCCCCGCCGCGCTTGGAGGCGCGCGCGTGGAAGTCGCCGATGAACAGGCCCAGCGGCGTGCCGTCCTCCTCGAACACCTCGAAGACCCGGGCCTGCGGGTGGTACGCCGTCAGCTCCGGCCGCTCGGTGAACGTCACCCCGTAGGCGAGGTTCGCCGCGTAGAACACGCCGTCGTGCAGCACCCGCTCCAGCTCGAAGTACGGGCGCAGCGCCGCCTCGTCCACCTGGTACGAGCTCTGGCGGACCTTCTCCGAGTAGTACGCCCAGTCGTGCGCGGCCAGCTCGGTGATCCCGTCCGCCGCCGCGGCCTCGGCCAGCTCGGCCGCCTCCCGGCGGGCGTTGGCCACGGCCGGCTCCACCAGGGATCGCAGCAGCCCGTCCACCGCGCCGACCGTGCCGGCCGTCTCGTCCGCCACCACGTACGCGGCGTGGCTCGTGTGGCCCAGCAGCGCGGCCCGCTCGGCGCGCAGCCCGGCCATCCGGATCGCCAGCGGGCCGTTGGTGTCGGCGGCCCGGCCCAGCGAGGCGGTCATCAGCCGCTCGCGCACCGACCGGTCGCTCAGCCGGGCCAGTTCGGGCTGCCCGGAGGTGTTCACCAGGCTCAGCACGTACTTGCCCGGGTGCCCGAGCACCTCGGCGTTGGCCGCGGCGGCGGCGATCTCGCCCTCGGTCAGGCCCGCCAGTTCCTCGGCGGAGTCCAGCACCAGCGCGGCGGCGCGGCTCGCGGCGTTCACGTTCTGCTGGAACGTGGTGCCCAGGGCGGCGAGTTCGGCGTTCAGCTCGCGCAGCCGGGCCTGCGCGGCCTCGCCCAGGCGGGCGCCGGAGCGCACGAAGTCGGCGTGCCGGCGCTCCAGCAGGCGCAGCGACTCCCCGTCCAGGCCGAGTTCGGCGCGGCGCCCGTACAGCTCCTCGACGCGGGCGAACAGCGCCCGGTCCAGGTGGATCGCGTCGTGGTGGGCGGCCAGCAGCGGGCTGACCTTCGCCTCCACCTCCTCCAGCACCGCGGTGCCGTCCGCGGCCGCCTGGTTGTCGAACACCGCGCGGACCCGGCCCAGCAGCTCGCCGGAACGCTCCAGCGCCACCAGGGTGTTGTCGAAGCTCGGAGCATCCGGGGACTCGGTGATCGCCGCGATCTCGGCCAGCTGCTCGGCCATCCCCCGCTCGTAGGCGGGAAGGTAGTGCTCCTCACGGATCTCGGCGAAGGGCGGCAGTTCGTAGACCAGGGTGCTGGCCTCGAAGAACGGGTTCTCGGTCATTGCGCCAACCTACGCCGTGTGCCGCACGCTGCCATCCACTTTTGAGGGGATTGTCGGACCCACCCGCTACGGTCGACACCGGCACCCGCCGACCACCAGGAAGTCCGCCGACAAGTCCCCCGGGAAGGAGACCACCGCCATGGCCCCCAGATGCGCCCTCGTGCCCGACCCGCACGGCCCCGGCGGCCGCCTCCAGCCGCTGGACGACACCGGCGCGCCGCTCGGCCCGCCCGAGCAGGCGCGCGACCTCGCCGCCGCCGTCGCCGCCCGGGAGGCGTCCGACCACCCCCGCTGGGTCTGGGCCGCCACCGACTCCGCGTACGCCCCGCTGCTGCCCCTCCTGCCGGGCCGGCTCGCCCGCTGCCACGACCTGCGGCTGGTCGAAGCGCTGCTGCTCGCGCACGAGGGCCGCTTCGGCGCGCCCCGCTCGCTGGGCGCCGCCTGGGCCCGGCTGCGCGCCCTGCCCGTCCCGCCAGACCTGCCCGAGCCCGGTCTCGCCGAGGCGGACGGCGGGCAGGACACCCTCTTCGCCCCCGACCGGCTCCAACTGCCGCCCGGAGCCGACCCGTTGACGGCCGTGGTGGCCGTCCACGCCGAACAGCAGCGCCGCCTCGGCGCGATCACCGACCCGGGCGCCCGGCACCGCCTCCGGCTGCTGGTCGCCGCCGAATCGGCCGGCGCCCTGGCCGCCGCCGAGATGGCCCACGACGGCCTGCCCTGGCGCACCGACGTCCACGACGCCCTGCTCACCGACCTGCTCGGCCCCCGGCCCACCGTCCCCGGCGCCCAGCCCAAGCTGCTCGCCGACCTCGCCGTCGAGCTCCAACTCGCCCTCGGCGTCAAGCCGTTCAACCCCGACTCGCACA
The DNA here is from genome assembly GCF_000720635.1 of Streptomyces sp. NRRL WC-3742. Taxonomy (GTDB): domain Bacteria; phylum Actinomycetota; class Actinomycetes; order Streptomycetales; family Streptomycetaceae; genus Kitasatospora. Next base: position 23,682 of record NZ_JOCF01000084.1, read on the forward strand.
CCCAGGTACTGCGCGCCTTCGGCGAGGCGGGCCTGCAGCTCGGCTCCACCCGCGCCTGGGAGCTCAAGGAGATCGACCACCCGGCCGCCAAGCTCCTGATCCGCTACAAGGAGCTCTCCCGCATCCACGTCGCCCACGGCTGGGCCTGGCAGGACGCCTGGGCCCGTGGCGGCCGCTTCCGACCGGAGTACGTGGTCGGCGGCGTGGTCTCCGGCCGCTGGGCCACCCGCGGCGGCGGCGCCCTGCAGATCCCCCGCGTCCTGCGCCGCGCCGTCGTCGCCGACCCCGGCTGGCTGCTGGTCGTCGCCGACGCCGCCCAGCTGGAGCCGCGCGTCCTCGCCGCGCTCTCCCAGGACGCCGGGCTCGCCCGCACCGCCGCCGGCGGGGACCTGTACGAGGCCCTGGCCGCCAGCGCCTTCCAGGGGGACCGCGAGAAGGCCAAGCTCGGCCTGCTCGGCGCCATGTACGGCCAGACCAGCGGCGACATCGGCCCGCTGCTGAACACCCTGCACCGCCGCTACCCGGCCGCCATGGGCTACGTCGAGGCCGCCGCCCGCACCGGCGAGGACGGCGGGGTCGTCACCTCCCGCCTCGGCCGGGTCTGCCCGCCCGCCACCTCGGACTTCCTCGACCTCACCGAGGCCGAGACCGCCGGCGAGTCGGGCGGCGCGGGCGGGGCGGGCGGCCGGACCGCCCGCGCCCGGGGCCGCTTCACCCGCAACTTCGTCATCCAGGCCAGCGCCGCCGACTGGGCCCTCGCCCTGCTCGCCGCCCTGCGCCGCCGCCTCGAGGAACTGCCCGTCCAGCCCGCCGACCGTCCGCACCTGGTGTTCTTCCAGCACGACGAGGTGGTGGTCCACACCCCGGCCAACCTCGCCGACGAGGTGGTCGCCGCCGTCACCGAGGCCGCCGACGAGGCCCGCCGCCTGGTCTTCGGCGACACCCCGGTCCGCTTCCCGCTCACCACCGCCGTGGTGGAGAGCTACGCCGACGCGAAGTAACTAGAGCTTTCGGAAGGACCGCGCGTCCTCGGCGGCCGCCACGACCTCCGCCAGCCCGGCCCCGGTCGAGGCGGTGACGGCCGCCGCCACCGCGCCCTCCACGAACGGCGCGTCCACCAGCCGTACGTCCGGGCGCGGTTCGTCCTCCAGCACCGTCACGGCGGTGAGCACCGAGCTGCCCAGGTCCGGCAGCACCACCACCCCCGCCCCCGCGTCCGCCTCGGCGATCGCCCCCGCGATCAGCTCGTAGCTGGTGCCGAGCCCGCCGTCCTCCGTCCCGGCCGCCACCACCACCCGCACCCCGCCCGAAGCGAGTTCACCGAGCAGCTCGCGCAGCCCGGCGGCCAGGGTGGCACTGTGCGAGACCAGGACGATGCCCACGTGTTCGCTCATGCGACCGACCCTACGACCGATCCCGTTGCTCCGGCAGAGTGACGACGATCCCGCGTGTCGTACCCGGTGCCCGCCACCCCCGTCTGGCGTAGCGTCGGGTCAGCAGCCGTCTGCCCGAGGGAGCGAAGCGTCGTGAAGAAGCTGATCAACACCCCGGAGAGCGTCCTGGAGGACGCCCTGGCCGGAGTCGCCGCCGCCCACCCCGAGCTGACGGTGGACATCCCCAACCGGGTGATCAGCCGCGCCACGCGCCCGGCCGCCCCCAAGGTCGCGCTGGTCTCCGGCGGCGGCTCCGGCCACGAGCCGCTGCACGGCGGCTTCGTCGGCCCCGGCATGCTCGACGCCGCCTGCCCCGGCGAGGTGTTCACCTCGCCCGTCCCCGACCAGATGCTCGCCGCCGCCAAGGCCGTGGAGAGCGGCGCCGGCGTCGTCTTCATCGTGAAGAACTACACCGGCGACGTGATGAACTTCGAGCTCGCCGCCGAACTCGCCGCCGAGGAGGGTCTGGAGGTCCGCACCGTCCTGGTCAACGACGACGTCGCGGTGGAGGACTCCACCTGGACGGCCGGCCGGCGCGGCACCGGGGCGACCGTCCTGGTCGAGAAGACGGCCGGTGCGCTCGCCGAACGCGGCGCCCCGCTGGACGAGGTCGCCGCCCTCGGCGAGCGGGTCAACGCCGCCTCCCGCTCCTTCGCGATCGCCCTCACCGCGGCCACCGTCCCGGCCGCCGGCAAGCCCGGCTTCGACCTGCCCGAGGACGAGATCGAGGTCGGCGTCGGCATCCACGGCGAGCCCGGCCGCCGCCGCGAGAAGCTCCGCCCGGCCCGCGACCTGGCCGCCGAGGTGGTCGACACCATCCTCACCGACCACCACCTCACCCCCGGCGACGAGGTGATCGCCCTGCTCAACGGCCTGGGCGCCACCCCGCTGCTGGAGCTGTACGTGGTCTACGGCGAGGTCGCCGCCCGCCTCGCCGAGCGCGGCATCACCGTGGCCCGCAGCCTGGTCGGCAACTACGTCACCAGCCTGGACATGGCGGGCTTCTCCCTGACCCTCACCAAGGCCGACGCCCAGTTGCTGGAACTCTGGGACGCCCCGGTCGACACCCCCGCCCTCAAGCGCGCCTGAGGAGGCCCCGCGATGGACTTCGACACCCGCCTCGCCGACGCCTGGGTCCGCGCGATCGCCGCGGCCGTCGAGAAGGAGGAGGCCCGGCTCACCGAGCTGGACTCCGCGATCGGCGACGGCGACCACGGCAGCAACCTCCGACGCGGCTTCTCCGCCGCCGTCACCGCCCTCGAGGGCCTGCGGCCGGACGGCCCCGGCGCCGTCCTCACCAGGACCGGCACCACCCTGATCTCCAAGGTCGGCGGCGCCTCCGGCCCCCTCTACGGCAAGGCGTTCCGCGCCATCGGCGCCGCCCTGCCCGGCCCGGCCGACCCGGCCGCCCTCGCCGAAGCCCTGGCCGCCGGCCTGGACGCCGTCCGGGCCCTCGGCAAGGCCGAACCCGGGGACAAGACCATCGTCGACGCCTGGACCCCCGCCGTCTCCGCCTTCCGCACCGCGGCCGCCTCCGGCGCCTCCCTCCCCCAGGCCGCCACCGCCGCCGCCGAGGCCGCCGAACTGGGCGCCCACGACACCATCCCCCTGCGGGCCCGCAAGGGCCGCGCCTCCTACCTCGGGGAACGCAGCACCGGCCACCAGGACCCGGGCGCCACCTCCACCGCCCTCCTCTTCCGCACCCTCGCGGCCGTCACCACCGCCTGACCCGCTCCCCCCTCAGCCCTGCCCCCTCACCTCTGCCCGCTCAGTCCCGCCCGCTCAGTCCGTCCGCGTGATCAGCAGCAACAGCGCGTCGTCCCGCAGCTCCCCACCCGTGTGCGCCAGCAGGTCCGCGTACACCCGCCCCACCGCCGCCTCCAGCTCCCCCGCCGAGCGCGCGGCTCCCCGCACCAGCGGCCCCACCCGCTCCGCCAGCGGGTAGAACTCCCCGCTCCTGCGGTGCCGCGCCTCGATCACCCCGTCCGTGCAGAGCACCAGCACGTCCTCCGCCCCGAACTCCTGCCCCCAGCTGCTCGGCTCCCCCGTCGCCAGCCGCCCGAGGCCCAGCGGCACCCACGGCTCCGGCGCGTCCAGCACGTGCGCCCGCCCCTCCCCGTCGACGCGGATCGGCGGCACGTGCCCGTACTGCAGCAGCTCCATCTCCCCCGGCGCCCGGAACTCCGCGAACAGCGCCGTCGTGAACTCCCCGTCCGGCACGTGGCGTTCGACGCTCGCCTCGATCCGCGCCGCGACCCCCCGCAGCCCGGGTTCGTCGTACGCGGCCTCGCGGAACGCGCCGAGCACGATCGCCGCCGTCTGCACGGCCCCCAGCCCCTTGCCCCGGACGTCCCCGACCGCGACCCGGGTGCCGTGCGGTGTCTCCAGCACGGAGTACAGGTCCCCGCCGATCTTCGAGGCGTCCGCCGCCGACACGTACCGCACGGCCAGCCGCAACGGCCCGACCACCGGCCCCGGCAGCCGCAGCAGCGCCCTCTGCGCGGCCTCGGCGACGGAGCTGACGGCCGCGAACGCCGCCGCCCGCCGCATGCGGATCTTGGCGACCCACGCCGAGAACAGGGAGAGCACCACGTAGCTGACCATCGCACCGTAGACGAAGCGCGCATCGTTGATGTTGTCGACCTCGTCGTAGTGGCTCAGCCCGAACACCGCCGCCAGCCCCAGCACGCACACCGCGAGCAGCTCGCCCGGCCTGAGGGTGAGCGCCGCGATGACGGGGACGACGGTCATCAGTGGAGCGAGGTAGCGGTCCTTTCCGGTGAGGAGGTCGGCCAGTGAGACCACCAGGACGGCCAGCAGGGCCGGCGAGGCCCGCCGCCGGAACGGGATGTCCTGCAGGTCGGCGACCAGCAGCGCGTCGCGTCGCCGGACCGGCGGTAGTCCCGAGTCGGTGGGGACGGAGGGGGACTGGGCGCGGCGGATCAGGAACACATATCGAACATACGGGACGATCACGACACCCACCCATCCGGGCACCCCACCCCCGCCCGAAATACCGGGGAGGGGTATGCTTTCCTCAGAAGCGAGAGTCGGAAGCGAGCGTCCGAGCGCCAACCCCGGGAGGCCCCGATGTCCAGCACCATCACCTACACCGTGTCCGGCATGAGCTGCGGCCACTGTGAGAAGGCCATCAACTCCGAGGTCTCCGCCCTGGACGGCGTCACCGCCGTGTCCTCCGACGCCGCCGCCGGTACCGTGACGGTCTCCTCCCTCGCCCCGATCGAGGACGAGCGTCTCGCCGCCGCCATCGACGAGGCCGGCTACGAGCTGGTCGGCCGCAGCGCCTGAGCCCCGGGCACGGTGGGCCCGGCCGACGGGCCCACCGTACTCCTCCCCCAAGGAGCACCACCCCATGACCACCTCAGCCCCGCGCCTGGAGGCCGACGGCCTGGTCGAGCTGTCGATCGGCGGCATGACCTGCGCGTCCTGCGCCGCCCGGATCGAGAAGAAGCTCAACCGCATGGACGGTGTGGAGGCCACGGTCAACTACGCCACCGAGAAGGCCCGGGTGGCGTACGGCCCCGGGGTCGCGGTGGAGGACCTGATCGCCACCGTGGAGCGCACCGGCTACACCGCCGAACTCCCGCCTCCCCCCGCCGCCCCAGCCCCCGAGCCGACCGAAGCCCGCGAGCCCGACGCCCTGCGCGACCGGCTGCTGATCAGCGCGGTCCTGGGCCTCCCGGTGGTCCTGCTCTCCATGGTCCCGGCCCTCCAGTTCACCCACTGGCAGTGGCTGGCCTTCGCCCTCACCGGCCCGATCGTCGTCCACGGGGGCCTGCCGTTCCACCGCGCCGCCTGGACCAACGCCAGGCACGGCGCCGCGACCATGGACACCCTGGTCTCCCTCGGCACCCTGGCCGCCTTCGGCTGGTCCTGCTGGGCCCTGTTCCTCGGCCACGCGGGCCTGCCCGGCATGCACCACTCCTTCTCCCTCTCCGTCGGCGCCTCCGACCCGGCCGGCGCCCTCTACCTGGAGACGGCCGCCGGCGTCACCGTGCTGATCCTGCTCGGCCGGTACCTGGAGGCCCGCGCCAAGCGCCGGGCGGGCGCCGCTCTGCACTCCCTGCTCGACCTCGGCGCCAAGGACGTCACGGTGCTGCGCGGCGGCCGCGAGGTCCGCGTACCCGTCGCCGAGCTCGCCGTGGGGATGCGCTTCGTGGTCCGCCCCGGGGAGAAGATCGCCACCGACGGCACGGTGGTCGAGGGCGGCTCCGCCGTCGACGCCTCGATGCTCACCGGCGAGTCGGTCCCCGTCGAGGTCGGCGTGGGCGACTCCGTCACCGGCGCCACCGTCAACGCCGGCGGCCGCCTGGTCGTCGAGGCCACCCGAGTCGGCGCCGACACCCAGCTGGCCCGGATGGCCCAGCTGGTCGAGGACGCCCAGAACGGCAAGGCGGCGGCCCAGCGCCTCGCCGACCGCATCTCCGCCGTCTTCGTCCCCGCCGTCGTCCTGATCGCCCTGGCCGTCCTGGTCGCCTGGCTGCTGGCCACCGACAGCTCCACCGAGGCGTTCACCGCCGCCGTGGCCGTGCTGATCATCGCCTGCCCCTGCGCCCTGGGCCTGGCCACCCCGACCGCGCTGATGGTCGGCACCGGACGCGGAGCCCAGCTCGGCATCCTCATCGAGGGCCCCGAGGCCCTGGAGACCACCCGCAGGGTCGACACCGTCCTCCTGGACAAGACCGGCACCGTCACCACCGGCCGGATGACCCTGCTCGCCGTCCACACCGCCGAGGGCGTCACCGAGGCCGAAGCCCTGCGCCTGGCCGGCGCCCTCGAGCACGCCTCCGAACACCCCGTCGCCGACGCCATCGCCTCCGCCGCCCTGGAGCGCACCGGCGAGCTGCCGCCCGTAAGGGACTTCCGCAGCCTCCCGGGCCTGGGCGTCCAGGGCGTCGTGGACGGCCGTACGGTGGCCGCCGGCCGCGAGGCCCTGCTCACCTCCTGGCCGCCGGCCCTCGTGGAGGCGAAGGCCGCCGCCGAGGCCGCAGGGCGTACGGCGATCGCGGTCGGCTGGGACGGCGAGGCCCGGGCCGTCCTCGAGGTCGCCGACGCGGTGAAGCCCACCAGCGCCGAGGCC
>NZ_JOCF01000085.1 GCF_000720635.1 Streptomyces sp. NRRL WC-3742
CCCACCGCCCCCGCCGTCCCGATGCCGTCCCCGCACTCCGCCGGGTGCCCGTTCGGCCCCCCGCCCGCCTACACCGAAGCCGCCGCCACCGGCCCGATCACCCGGGCCGACCTGGCCGGCGGCGAGTCCTGCTGGCTCGCGACCGGCTACGCCGAGGTCCGCACCATCCTCTCCGACCGCCGCTTCAGCGCCGACGCCCGGCACCCGGCCTTCCCCTTCCTGCTGCCCGGCCGGCGCGAGATCGTCGCCGCGAACCCGACCTTCCTGCGGCTGGACGACCCCGAGCACGCGCGGCTGCGCCGGATGGTCACCGGCGACTTCCTGGTCAAGAAGGTCGCGGCGCTGCGCCCGGACATCCAGCGGATCGTCGACGAGGCGCTGGACACGATGACCGAGGGCCGCACCACGGCCGACCTGGTCGCCGAGTTCGCGCTGCCCGTGCCCTCCCTGGTGATCTGCCTGCTGCTCGGCGTCCCGTACGAGGACCGGGCGCGGTTCCAGGGCCTCAGCCGCACCCTGCTGAACAACGCCAGCACGGTGGAGGAGGTGGGCGCGGCCTCCGACGAGCTGCGGGACTACCTGACGGAGCTGGCCGCGCTCAAGCGGGAGCGGCCGGAGGACGACATCATCAGCCGCCTCGCCGCCCGGGACGACCTCACCGCGCGCGAGGTCGCCGCCACCGGGGTGCTGCTGCTGGTCGCCGGGCACGAGACCACGGCGAACATGATCGCCCTCTCCACGGCGCTGCTGGTCGACCAGCCCGAGCAGGTCGCCAAGCTCGCCGACCCCGAGCTGGTGCCCGGGGCCGTCGAGGAGCTGATGCGCATCCTGAGCATCGTGGACAACGGGCTGCCCCGGGTGGCGACGGAGGACGTGGAGCTCGGCGGCGTCCTGATCCGGGCCGGGGAGGGCGTGATCGCGCTGATCTCCACCGCCAACCGCGACGAGGCGGTGTTCGGCGGCCCCGGGCAGCGGCCCGTCGACGAGGTCGACCTCGGCCGCGACGCCCGGCGCCACATGGCCTTCGGCTTCGGCGTGCACCAGTGCCTCGGGCAGCCGCTGGCGCGCGCCGAACTCCAGATCGCCCTGGCCACCCTGTTCCGGCGGCTGCCGGGCCTGCGGCTGGCCGTGCCGCGCGAGGAGCTGGCGTTCCGCACCGAGTCGCTGATCTTCGGGATGCGCTCGCTGCCGGTGGCCTGGTAGCGGCCGGGCCCCACGGACGGGCCCCACGCACGGGCGCTGCCCCGGCTGGCCCCCGCGCCGGGGCGGAGGCAGGCTGGTAGGACCCGAGCAGGACCGGAGCAAGACCAGAGCAGGACCAGAGAGGACGGAGCCCGCGATGACCGACATGAGCGACCGCTCCGAGCCGAGCACCGACCGCGACGAGGACGTCCGCGCCGCCGACCCGGAGGAGGGCATCACCTCGATGCAGAACGTGCACGCGCAGGACACCTCCCAGGCCGAGGGCGAGGCCATGATGGACGAACCGGGCTCGAACAGCTGAGAGCACCTGAGAACACCTGAGAGCACTCGAGAGCTCCTGCGAGCACTCGAGGGCACCTGCGCACCTGAACACGACACCTGACTCACGACCGACCAGGACCGCCCGGTACCGCCGGGCGGTCCCCGTGACCGCCGATGCCGCCGCCCCGGCGGCGCTCCACCGGCGAGGGAGGATGGGCGCATGACGGAAGACGACCAGACGGGGCGGCGGCCCACGCCGCCGGCGGACCCGCGCACCTCGTGGGCGACCTGGACCACGCAGTCGATCATCAGCGGCCCCGGCGGGGTGGCCACCGCCGAGGTCGGCCCGATCTCCGGCGACCTCACCCTCCACACCACCTGGGTGGACGGCGAGGCCCGGCTGACCGTCCAGTACTCGGGCGCGCTGGACTGGTACACCGTGGCCGGCAGCCCGGTGCCCGCCGCCGACGAGACCACCGCGCGGGCGATCCACCAGGCGATGGTCAACGGCGCGAAGGAGGGCGGGGGCGCCTCGGCCCCGGCCCCGTAGGGACCGCCGGACCACGCACCGCCGCCCGCGGCCCCCGTACGGGGATCGCGGGCGGCGGTGCCGCGCCCCGGGCCGGCGGGATCGGGCCGGCGGGATCAGGGCAGCGGCATCAGGGCGGCGGGACAGGTCGGCGGATCAGGGCAGCGGGTGGGCGTGCACCGGCAGGTGCGGGCTCTGGTGACCGCCGCTGGCCAGGATCCGCACCTCGCCCGCGTCGCTGATCTCGGCGCGCACGATGCCGCTCTCGTCCTCGTACACCGGGTGCCCGCCCGGGCCGGTCGCGCTGGTGCGGGTGACCACCACCACGTCCTGCGGGGCCTGGGTGCCCGGGGTTCCGGGGAAGGTCAGCGCGTAGCGGTTGACGGATGTCATCATCGGCTCCTGCCTCGTGGCGCCGTCCGGACTACCCGGCGGGCTGGGCGGCCCGGGCGGCGGCGCCGCGGACCTCCAGTTCGCCGAGCAGCTGGGCCGTGGCCTCGGTGACGGCCTCCACGGCCCGGTCGAACGCCTCCCGGTTGTGCGCCGCCGGAGCGCGGAAGCCGGAGACCTTGCGGACGTACTGCAGCGCGGCGGCGTGGAAGTCGTCCTCGTCGGCGTCGGGGGTCACGGGCGGACGCAGCGTCTTGATGTTGCGGCACATGCCCCCAGTGTCGCGCGCCGGGGGCGCGCGGGCGACCCCCTTCCGTCACTCCGTCCTCACTGGCGCGTCATCCGGCCGGATTAGGATGCCGGTCGAACCAATCCTCTCCGCCGCCCCTCGCACTCCGGTCCGCGAGGGCGGCTGCCTGCTGCTCGGAGCCCCGTTTTGCCTCTCGCGCTGGTCGCGCTGGCCGTCACCGCGTTCGCCATCGGCACCACCGAATTCGCCGCCATGGGGCTGCTCCCCCAGGTCGCCGACAGTCTGGACGTCTCCATCCCGCAGGCGGGCTGGCTGATCTCCGCGTACGCGCTGGGCGTGGTGGTCGGTGCGCCGCTGCTGACGGCGCTGGCCTCCGGGCGGCCGCGCAAGGCGGTGCTGGTGGCGCTGGCCGGGCTGTTCGCGGTCGGGAACCTGCTGTGCGCGGTCGCGCCGGACTTCTGGACGCTCGCGGCGGCGCGGCTGATCACCGGGCTGCCGCACGGCGCGTTCTTCGGGGCGGGGGCGGTGGCGGCGGCCGAGCTGGTGGCTCCGCAGAAGCGGGCGCGGGCGGTGGCGGTGATGTTCTCCGGGCTGACCGTCGCCAACATCGTCGGCGTGCCCGCCGCCACCCTGCTCGGCCAGCACCTGGGCTGGCGGGCGACCATGCTCGTGGTGGTGCTGATCGCCGCCGCCGGGACGCTGGCCATCGCCCGGCTGGTGCCGCACCTGCCCTCCCCCGGCCAGGCGGGGCTGCGGCACGAGCTGCGGACCTTCCGCAGCGGGCAGCTGTGGCTGGCGCTGGCCACGGTCGTGTTCGGCTGCGGCGGCATGTTCGCCTGCTACAGCTACATCGCGCCGCTGCTCACCGAGGTGTCCGGCTACGCGACCGGGTCGGTGACGCTGGTGCTGGCCCTGTTCGGGGCCGGGATGACGATCGGCAACGTGCTCGGCGGGTTCGCGGCCGACCGGGCGCTGCGGCCCACCGTCTGCGTCTCCTTCCTGCTGCTCTCGGCGACGCTGGCGCTGTTCGCGCTGACGGCGCAGACGCGCTGGTCGGCGGCCCTCACGGTGATGCTGATCGGGCTGTTCGGGTTCGCGATCGTGCCGGCGGTGCAGACCCTGGTGATGCAGAAGGCGCGCAGCGCGCCGACGCTGGCCTCGGCGACGGTGCAGGGCGCGTTCAACCTGGCCAACGCGCAGGGCGCGTACTTCGGCGGGCTGGCGCTGGACGCCGGTCTCGGCTGGACCTCCCCGACGCTGGTCGGCTCGGGCCTGGCGGCCTCCGGCGCGCTGATCGCGGTGCTCGCCTGGGCGGCGGACAGGCGGCGGCCGGCTCCCGTTCCGGTGGAGCCGGCCGCCCTGGCCGTCGTCTCCTAGGAGGCTTCGCGCTTGTCCTGGAAGGCTTCGTGCGTGTCCTGGAAGGCTTCGCGGTGGGCCTCGGCGAGGAGGAGGTAGCCCTCGCCGTTGGCCTTGATGCCGGCCTTCTCGTCCTCGGTCAGCTCGCGGCGGACCTTGGCGGGGACGCCGGCGACCAGGGAGCCGGACGGGACGACGGTGCCCTGGGTGACGACGGCGCCGGCGGCGATCAGCGAGCCGGAGCCGATGCGGGCGCCGTTGAGCACGGTGGAGTTCATGCCGACCAGGACGTCGTCCTCGACGGTGCAGCCGTGCAGCACCGCGTTGTGGCCGACCGAGACGCGCTCGCCGACGACCAGGGGGAAGCCGGGGTCGGCGTGGAGGCTGCAGTTGTCCTGGATGTTGGTGCCCGCGCCCACGCCGATCGGACCGGCGTCGCCGCGCAGCACCGCCCCGTACCAGACGCTCGCGCCGGCGCCGACCGTCACGTCCCCGATCACGACGGCACCCGGTGCGACGAAGGCGCTCGGGTCGACGGCGGGGGTCAGACCCCCGACTGCGGCGATCAGCGGCTCGGGCATGTCTCGTCCTCCTGGTGGCGGTTCGGTGGTTGGGTCGCCGGTCAGCGTAGGGGGTCGGCGGCGGTGGCGGGAGCCCCGGTTCCGCACAGGGCGGTGGTGGACACCCGGCTCCAGGCGGCGCGGGCCGCGGCCTCGTCCGGAACGTCGTACGGGTTGGTGGAGGCGGCGACCTGGCGGCCGCCGTCCGGAGAGGACAGCATCATCGTCAGGTAGCCGGGGATTCCGCCCGCGTGACCCCAGAACGCACCGCAGGGGGTGTCCATCCGCTGGAGGCCGAGACCGTAGGTGCGGCCCTCGCCGCGGTCGGTGGTTCGCTGCATCGCGGCGAGTTCGGCCGGGCGCAGCAGCCGGCCGCCGAGCAGGGCGCGGAGGAAGGCGGTGAGGTCGGCGGTGGTGGAGATGATGCCGCCGGAGGGGCCGGCCATCGACGGGTTGAGGACGGTGACGTCGACCGGGCCGGTGCCCAGCTTGAAGTAGCCGTGGGCGTGCGGGCCGGGGACGAACGGGAAGTCGGCGGGCGCGGAGGTGCCGGTGAGGTGCAGCGGCCGGATGATCCGCCGGGTGACCTCGTCGTTCCAGGGGTGGCCGGTGAGCTTCTCGATGATCATCGCGACGAGGACATAGTTGGTGTTGGAGTAGTTCCAGTCCTGGCCGGGGGCGAAGTCCGGCGGGTACCTGTTCGCGATGTCCACGAGGTCCCGCAGGCTGTAGGACCGGTAGCGCCGGGTGGTCAGCCAGCTCTGCTCGAAGAACTCGAAGGCCGGGTCCTTGGTGTACTCGGCGACGCCGCTGGTGTGGTTCATGAGCCGGCGCACGGTGATGTCGGTGCTGTGGGCGACGATGCCGGGCAGCAGGCACTCCAGCCGGTCGTCGAGGTCGAGGCGGCCTTCTCCGACGAGTTGGAGCAGGGTGGTGGCGACGAAGGTCTTGGTGGCGCTGCCGATCCGGAAGCGGCCGCGGGGGTCGGCGGGGGCCCTGGTGTCGAGGTCAGCGATGCCACCGGCGTTGCGCCAGACCAGGCGGCCGTCCTGGCGGACGGCGGCGAGCGCGGCGGTCGAGTAGCCGGTGTCGGTCATGCCCTTGAGCGACGCGTCGGCGGCCGACCACTCGGCACTGTCCGGCACCGCGGTGTCGTCGCTCTCGTCGTTCTCGTAGCTCTCGTCCAGCTGCCGGCCGTCGACGCTGTAGTGGACGGAGTGGCAGCCGTCGGCGGCGGGCCCGCCGAGGGGCCGGGCCGCGGCGGCCGGGGCGAGGCAGAGGAGCAGCCCGCCGGCGAGGGCGGCGCCGAGGAGCGTTCTGGCGGTGCGGGCGCGGGTCGGGTCGCTGGGCATGCCGTCCCCCGGGGAAGCTGCGGAGAGGCCGTCAACTCCGGTGGTCCGACCGGCCGTTGCCATCATGGCAGCCCGCCCCCACACGGCCCTCCACCTGCCGGGGTACGCCCGACCCCGAGCCGACCCCGAGCCGCGCCCCCGATCCGTCTCGGGGGCGCGGCCCGGTCGGGCTCAGCTCAGCGGGGCCTTGTCGCGCAGGATCTCGATGAAGGCGCGCAGCCAGGCCGGGTGGTCGGGCCAGGCGCGGGCGGAGACGACCACGCCGTCCACCACGGCCTCGCCGTCGACGAACTCGGCGCCGGACGCCCTGATGTCGGGGGCGAGGGCCGGGTAGGCGGAGCTGCGGCGGCCGTCGAGGACTCCGGCGGCGGCGGTGATCAGCGGGCCGTGGCAGATCTGGGCGACGGGCTTGTCGGCCTCGAAGAAGTGCCGGGCGATGCGCTGCACCTCCGGGTCGTTGCGCAGGTACTCGGGTGCGCGGCCGCCGGGGATGACGAGGGCGACGTACTCGGCCGGGTCGACGTCGGCGAAGGCCAGGTCGGCGGGCCAGGTGTAGCCGGGCTTCTCGGTGTAGGTGTCGTAGCCGTCGACGAAGTCGTGCACCACGAACTGGAGGCGCTTCTTGCTGGGGGCCGCGATGTCGACCTGGTAGCCCTCCTCACGCAGCCGCTGGTACGGGTAGAACACCTCCAGCGATTCGGCGGCGTCCCCGGTGACGAGCAGGATCTTGGATGTCATCGCCGACGTTCCTCCACGTGGTCGGGCCTCGGACCTGGTCCGGGCGCCGGTCGGGTGGGCCGCGTTCCCGGGCCCGGCGCCCAACCTCCCGCACCGGGCCGCCGGTTGGCAACGGGGCGCACCGGGTGTGCGACAGCGCGTACGCGGCGGCGCGCGCCGGTGCCGGTTCGTGTGCGCCGGGTGGCCGCCCGGCTTGGGGGGCGGGGCGTGAGGCGGCCTAGACTCCTGTGCTGCCCTACTGAGACGGCCCACCGGAGGAGCCCATGACCGACCGCGCCACCTATCTCGTCCTGCCCGGCTACCAGAACTCCGACCCGGGGCACTGGCAGTCCCGCTGGGAGGCTTCCGAGCCCGGGACGTTCCACCGGGTCGTGCAGGCGGACTGGGACCACCCCGAGCAGGGCGACTGGGTGGCCAGGGTGGATGCGGCGGTGGCCGCCGCCACCGGGCCGGTGGTGCTGGTCGCGCACAGCCTCGGCTGCGTCACCGCCGTCCGCTGGGCGGCCGGTGCCGGGGCGGAGCGCACCGCGGCCGTCCGGGGTGCGCTGCTGGTGGCCCCCGCGGACGTGGACACCGCCGAGGTGCCGGAGCTGGTGAACTTCCGGCCGGTGGCGCTGGAGGCGCTGCCGTTCCCGTCGATCGTGGTCGCCTCGACGGACGACCCGTGGGTGAGCCCCGCGCGGGCGCGGCAGTTCGCGGCGGCCTGGGGCTCCCGGTACGAGGAGCCGGGTGCGTACGGGCACCTCAACGCGGGCTCCGGACTGGGTGACTGGCCGCTGGGCCGTGAGCTGCTCGCCGAACTGTAGGACCGTGAACGGGGGGATGACGTGGGTGACGTGGGTGACGGGAAACGGCCCCGCCGGGCCAGGCGCCGGCTGGTGCGGCTGCTCGCGGCGGGAGGTCTGGCGGCCGTGCTGCTGTACACCGAGGGCCAGTGGGAGAGCCGCTCCGGCGGGCGGATGCTGGTCGCGGACCTGCTGAACCGGCCGGGCCTGATGCTGGGCTCGGCGCTGGCCGCGCTGATCGCCGCGGCCTGGCTGGGCGACCGCCGCACCGCGCTGCGCACGGCCACCAGGGCGGTCACGGTGACCGCGGGGGTGGTGTTCGTGCTGGGCGCGGTGTCGGTGAACAAGGTGTCGGCGGCCGAGACCCGCAGCCGGGAGGAGGCGCCGGCCGCCCAGGAGCGCGCGCTGGTCGTGGTGCACCGCTCCTACCCGGACGGGCCGCACGCGGGCGAGCACTGGCAGGTGCTGCTGGAGGCGGGCGAGGGCTGGTCGGCCCGGCGCTGGTCCCTGGCGGACGTCGGCGGCGGGGCGCAGGACGCCCGGCTGGTGACGGCGCGGTGGACGGGTCGGGAGCAGATCACGGTGGTCACCGACTCCTACCAGCGGGTGTTCAACCTCGACCAGGACACCGGGGAGCCCCTCGAGGCCCGCTGAACGACGCGAAGGGGGCCCGCTCCTCCGTCGAGGAGCGGGCCCCCTGCTTGCCGTCCGGCTACTGGTCGCCGCCCGGCGACGGGTCCGAGGGCGAGGAGCGGCCCTTCTCGTTCCCGCGGGTCTTCCCCGGGTTCGGCGTTCCCGTGCAGGTGGGCCCGGTCGGCGGGGTGCTCGCGGTGGCGCAGTTGCCGTCGCGCTTGGGCGGGTCGGGGATGTACGTGGTGGTGAACTGCTGGTCCGGGACGGTCCTGACGGCGTCGCTCATCGCCTTCTGCCAGATCGGCCCGGGGCCGGTGGCGCCGAACACCTCGTCCTGGTGCTCGCCGCCGATGGTGATGTTGCGCATCGGCACCTTGGTACCGGGGCTGCCCAGCCAGACGGAGCCCACCAGGTTGCCGGTGTAGCCGGTGAACCAGGCCGACTTCTTCTCGTCCGAGGTACCGGTCTTGGCGGCGATCTGGCGGCCGTCGTCCAGGTTGAGGTTCTTGGCGGTGCCCTTCTCCGTCACGCCGAGCAACACGGAGTTGATCACGTCGGCGGTGTGCTCGGACATGACCGACTCGCAGTGCGGGGCCGGCACCTGGACGTCCTTGCCGTCCACCGTGGTGATCCGGCTGATCGCCAGCGGGGCGCAGTGGGTGCCCCGGGCGGCGAAGGTGGCGTAGGCGTTGGCCATGGTCAGCGGGCTGACCTCCTGGGTGCCCAGGCCCAGGGAGGGCGACTCCTCCAGCGGGTCGCCGCTCGCCTTGCCGGTGATGCCCAGCTTGCCGGCCATCTGCTCGACGGCGCAGAGGCCGATCTCCTGCTCCATCTGCACGAAGTACGTGTTGACGGAGAGCGCCATCGCCTCCTTCAGCTCGTACGGGCCGACCTCCCGCGCGCTCTCGTTGGGGACGCTGCCCTCCTTCGTGCCCTTCTTGAGGTTCTTCCAGGTGCCGTGGCAGGTGCTCACCGTCGGCCATTCGAGCCGGTTCGGGGCGTCGTAGCGCTGGGTGGGCGGCAGGCCCGCCTCGAGGGCGGCGGCGGCCACGACCGGCTTGAAGTTGGAGCCGGGCTGGAAGCCGAGGCCCCCGCCCATCGCCAGGTCGACGTTGTAGTTGACGACGGTCTCGTTCTTCTCCTTCGCGAGGCCGTACGGGCGGGTCTGCGCCATCGCGAGGATCCTGCCGCTGCCGGGCTCGACCATCGTCATCGCCGCGGAGACCGGGTCGGTGACGAAGACCTTGGTGGAGACGGCGTTCTGGGCGGCGGCCTGCTTGTCCGGGTCCAGCGTGGTGTAGATGTTCAGGCCGCCGGTGTTCCACAGCTGCTTGCGCTCGGCGGAGTTCTTGCCGAAGACCGGGTCCTGCCGGACGATGTGCCGCACGTAGTCGCAGAAGAAGCCCATGCCGGCCTGGGCGGTGATGCAGCCGTTCTGCGGCTCGCGGTAGCGCAGGCCCAGCGGGGCGGCCTTCGCCTCCTTGGCCTGGTCGGCGGTGAGGTGCTTGTTCTCCACCATCTTGTCGATCACCGTGTCCCGGCGCTTCTGCGCGGCGACGGGGTGGAGCTTCGGGTCGTACTGGGTGGGGTTCTGCACCAGCCCGGCGAGCGTCGCGGCCTCGGGGACGGTGAGGTCCTTGGCGTCCTTGCTGAAGTAGCGCTGGGAGGCGGCCTGGATGCCGTACGCCTGGTGGCCGTAGAAGGTGATGTTGAGGTAGTTGGTGAGGATCTGCTCCTTGCTCAGGTCCTCCTCCAGCTTGATGGCGTACCGCAGTTCCTGGATCTTGCGGCCCAGGGTCTTGCGCTGCGCCTCGCGCACCGCGTCCAGGTCGTCGCCGGCCTTCTCCACGTTGACGTTCTTCACGTACTGCTGGGTGAGGGTGGAGGCGCCCTGGACGGCCGTGCCGCTCTCCGCGTTCTTGGTGATGGCCCGCAGGACGCCCTTGAGGTCGACGGCGCCGTGCTCGTAGAAGCGGGCGTCCTCGATGTCCACCTGCGCCTTGCGGACCAGCGGGGACATCTGCTCGGCGGTGAGGACGGTGCGGTCGCGCTCGTAGACCTTGGCGATCAGGCCGCCCTTGGCGTCGAAGATCTGGGTGGCCTGGGTCAGCGGCGGGGTCTTGAAGTCGTCAGGAGCCGAGGAATGTGGCCGCATGGCGGAGGAGCCCGAGCGGGGTTTCGCGTCGCTTGGGGCGCGGCACCCAGGTGTCACCCGGGTCCGGGACGGATATGCGGCTCTTCCGTGACATAGATCGAACACTACGGCCGCGATTGCCCTGCGTGGGCAGGCTGTTGGCGAACGATTGTCACAAAATCGCCACAGCTTGGGCCACTTGACCGTGGCCCGCCAGATGATCACCCCGGGACAAGGGCCGTTCGCCCACAACCCTTGCCCCGGGGCGGGCGGTTCACCCGGCGGGGCAGAACACGTCCGCGGCCGGGCGACGGCCCGTGACCAGGAAGTCCGTGACCGCCGCGTCACCGCAGGCGTTCCCGTTCGCCCGGTACACGTCGTGCCCGCCGGAGTCCACGGTGACCATCCGGGCGCGCTCCCCGAAGGCCGCCCGCAGCTTGAGCGCGCCCGCGTACGGCGTGGCCGGGTCGCGCAGGTTCTGCGCCAGCAGGACGTTCGCCGGGCCCCGGTCCGTCACCCGCACCGCGGGCTCCGCGGGGGCGAACGGCCAGTAGGCGCAGGGCATCACGTTCACCGGCATGCCGGCGGTCAGCGGACGGGCGGCGCGCTCGGCGGCCACGTCCTTCGCGTACCCGGCCTCGTCGGCCGGCCAGGAGACGTCGTTGCACAGGGTGCCCGCCGAGGCGGCGATGTGGTTCTGGGCGACGGCCTCCGCCTGCGGGGTCATCACGGCCGGGGCGGGCAGCGGGCGGCGGCCCAGGCCCGCGAGCATCAGCCGGGCGAAGCCGGGGAACTGCTGGTCCGAGTACAGGCTCTGGAGCATGGCGCCGCGCAGCACGTTGCCGTTCAGCTCGGCCGGGAGGGCCCCGGGCCAGGGCAGGGGCGTACGGTCCAGGCGGGCGGCGAGGTCGAGGTAGAGCGGGCGGACCTCCTCGGGGGTGTCGGCGACGCGGTCCGGGTTGCCGGGCGCGGAGGCCCACTTCGCGAAGTCGGGGAAGCGGTCCTCGGCGCCCGGGCCGAAGGCGGCGAGCCAGTTGCGGCCGACCTTCGCCGGATCCGGGTCGTCGTTGCTGTCCAGCACGACCCGGTCGGTGGTCCTGGCGAACAGGGTGGACCAGACGGCACCCGCGTAGGTGCCGTAGGAGGTGCCCCAGGCGGAGAGCCGGCGCTCGCCGAGGGCGCGGCGGATGCCGTCGATGTCGCGGGCCTCGTTGGCGGTGGTGATGCTGCGCAGCACCGGGCCGCCGTTGCGGGCGCAGGCGTCGGCGAAGCGGTGGCCGAGGGCGATGTTCCCGGCGATGGAGCCGTCCGGGGCGGGGAAGGGGCGCAGCCGGTCGGGCGCGAGGTCCTCGTGGTCGATGCCGCAGGTGACGGGGGTGGAGGCGCCGATGCCGCGCGGGTCGAAGCCGACCAGGTCGAAGCGGTCCCTGACCTCCTGCGGCAGGGTGGCGCCCAGGCGGGTCGGGCGGTCGAGGCCCTCCTCGCCGGGGCCGCCGGGGATGAGCAGCAGCACGCCGTGGCGCTGGTCGGGGCGGGCGGCGCGGACGCGGGAGACGGTGAGGGTGATCTGCTCGCCGTCGGGGTCGGCGTAGTCCAGGGGGACGTGGACGGTGGCGCACTGCTGGGGCTGGCCGGGCGCGGCGCCGGGACAGTCCGTCCAGGCGGGGCGGTCCCTGCCCGTCGGGGCGGCGGAGGCGGGGGCGGCGGTGAGCACGCTGGCGGCGAGGGCGGCGACGGTGGCGGCGGTTGCGATGGTGCGGATGTTCTTCGACATGCCCAGGAGTCTGGTCGGGCAGGCGAGTTGGGGACATCCGGCCAACCGCCCGCCCGATGGTGGGGTTCTCCCCCCGCTCGAGAATGGCCGGATCGGCCCTGATGTCCCCCGTGCGAGAGGCGGGTCGGGCGGGCCGTCGTCCGTACGGGAGTCGTCAGGGGAGGGTGAGGATGCGGGGGCCCTCCTCGGTGATGGCGACGGTGTGCTCGACGTGGGTGGCGCGGCTGCCGTCGGCGGTGCGCAGCGTCCAGCCGTCCGGGTCGGTGTCGCAGGCGTCGTGGCCGCCGGCGATGAGCATCGGCTCGATGGCGAGGACCAGGCCCGGGCGCAGCGGGTAACCCCGGCCGGGGCGGCCCTCGTTGGGCAGGTGGGGGTCCTCGTGCATGCGGCGGCCGATGCCGTGCCCGCCGAAGCCCTCGGGCATGCCGTACCGGCCGCCGCGGGCGACGGTGCCGATGGCGTGGGAGATGTCGCCGAGGCGGTTGCCGACCACGGCGGCGGCGATACCGGCCTCCAGGGCGCGGCGGTTGTCGGCGATCAGGGCGGTGTCCTCGGCGCGGGCGGTGCCGACGGTGAAGCTGACGGCGGCGTCGCCGGCCCAGCCGTCCAGGAGGGCGCCGCAGTCGATGCTGACCAGGTCGCCGTCGCGAAGCCGGTAGCCGTCGGGGATGCCGTGCACGACGGCGTCGTTGACGGAGGCGCAGATGACGGCGGGGAAGGGGGCGGGGGCGAAGGCTGGGCGGTAGCCGAGGAACGGGGAGCCGGCCCCGGCGGCCTTGAGGACGCCGCGTGCCACCTCGTCCAGGTCCAGCAGGCTGACGCCGACGGCAGCGGCGTCCTCGCAGGCGGCGAGGGCGTTGGCGACGACGCGGCCTGCTTCGCGCATGGCGGCGAGGGCGCTGTCCGACTTGAGTTCGACCACGGGGTACCTCCCGGTAGCTCCAATTCTTATACCGGTATTTATATCACGGTCGTGGCGGATGGTCTCGAGCGCCGTACACTCGGCGGCATGGTGAGGACTCCGCTGACCCCCTGGGAGCGCGAGCGCGGCGAGCGCTTCGGCGCACTGCTGCGCGAGGCGCGTGGCGAGCGCAGCATGGTCGAGGTCGCGGCGGTGGCCGGCATCTCGGCGGAGACGCTGCGCAAGATCGAGACCGGACGGGCGCCGACGCCCTCCTTCTTCACCATCGCCGCACTGGCCTACGCCCTCGACCTCTCCCTGGACGAGCTGGCGGGCGCCTGCGCGCTGCCCGAGGGCGAGGGCGAGGACGAGGCACTCTCGGCCTGAGAGCCGGAAACGACGGACGGCCCGCCCGGTGCGTACCGGGCGGGCCGTGCCGTGCGTGCGGGGAGGCGGGGAGGGGTCAGCCCACCGAGCTGTTGTAGCTCTCGATCGCGGGCTGGATCTCCTTGGCCGCGTCGGCGAGGGCCTGCTTGGCGGACTTGGAGCCCGAGATCGTCTGCTCGATCGCCGTCTCCACGCCCTTGCGCGCCTGCGGCATCACGCCGAGCAGGCAGCCGGCGGTGGCCGGGGTGGGCTTGGTGGCCTTCAGCTGGTCGATGGCCGCCTGGAACTGCGGGTACTTGGCCACCCACTCCTTGTCCTTGGGGTCGTCCAGGGCCTTCTTGTTGACCGGGACGTAGCCGGTGCCGGTGTGCCAGGCGGCCTGCTGCTCGGGGGCGGTCAGGAACTTCTCCAGCTCCCAGGCCGCGCGCTTCTCGGCGTCCGAGTGGCCGGGGCCGCTGATCCACAGCGAGGCGCCGCCGATCACCGGGCCGCCCTGGTCGCCGGCGGCGGTCTTCGGGAAGGCGGCCGTGCCGACCTCGAACTTGGCGGCCTCCTTGTAGCCGCGCAGCACACCGGTGGACTCCAGGTGCATCGCGACCGTGCCGGCCTTGAACGCGGCCTGGGCGTCGTCGGTGTTGCGGCCGGTGTTGCTCGCGTAGCCGCCCTTGACCAGGTCGGCCCACCACTGGACGATCTCGGCGCCCTTGTCGGAGTCGAAGGAGACCTTGCCGGCCTTGCTGGTGCGGCCGTTGTCGTTGTCGCAGTACATGCTGCCGGACTCGGCGAGCAGCTGCTCCACGAACCAGCCGTAGATCGCGGCGCCGAACCCGGCGCGGACGACCTTGCCGTCGGCGTCCTTCTTGGTGAGCTTCTTGGCCAGCTCGCCCAGCTCGTTCAGGTCCTTGGGAGCCTGCGCCGGGTCGAGGCCCGCCTCCTTGAAGGCGTCCGCGTTCAGGTACAGCAGCGGCATCGAGGAGTTGAACGGCATCGAGACGAGCTTGCCGCCGGCCGAGTAGTAGTTGCGGATGTTGGGGTCGAGGTCCTCCAGCGAGTACGTGTCCTTGTCCGCGAACGCCTGGGCGGGGACGGTCTGCTTGGAGTCGATCATGAACCGGGTGCCGATGTCGTACACCTGGGCGATGGACGGGGTGCCCTTCTGCTGCACCGCGGCCTTGTACTTGGTGACCAGCTCGTCGTACTTGCCCTGGAACTCGGCCTTGACCTCGATCTTGCCCTGGTGGGCGGCGTTGAACTGGCTGACCAGGCCGTTGAGCACCTCGGCGTTCTTGCCGGTCATCGAGTGCCAGAACTCGACCTTGGTGACACCGGTGGCCGAGTCCAGCGCCTGCGCGCCGGGCGCCGCGTCGGCGGAGGAGCCGGAACCGGAGCCCGAGTCGGAGGCGTCGGAGCCGCAGGCGGTGATCGCGGTCAGGGACAGGCCGGCCACGAGCAGGGCCGCGAGCGCGCGGGCACTCTTCTTCACGAGGGTTCTCTTTCCACTCTGGGGTTTGGCTGAGGGCGGATCAGCGGATCGGGGTCGATCAGGACGGATCGGGGCGGATCGGGGTGGAACTGTCAGCGCACGGCGCCCGCGGTGAGCCCGCGGACGATGAAGCGCTGGCCGAAGACCACCAGCGCAAGGGTGGGAAGCAGCGAGAGCACCGCGCCGGCCAGGATCAGGCCGGGGTCGGCCATCTCGGAGTCGCGCAGGGAGGTCAGGCCGATCTGCAGCGTCCGCATCTCGGCGGTGCGGGTGATGATGAGCGGCCAGAAGTACTGGTTCCAGGCGGACAGGAACACGTAGATCGACAGCGCGGCGAGGGCCGGCTTGTTCAGCGGCACGACCACCCGCCACAGGAAGCGCCAGTGGCCGGCCCCGTCGATCCGGGCGGCGTCGCGCAGTTCACCGGGCAGCTGCCGGAAGGACTGGCGCAGCATGAAGGTGCCGAAGCCCGAGGCGAGGAAGGGCAGCACCAGGCCGAAGTAGGTGTTGCCGAAGCCCCAGTCCGACAGCGTCAGGTAGTTGGGGATGATGATGGCCTCCCACGGGACCATCAGCGTGGCCAGGAACACCCCGAACACCAGCGCCCGGGCCTTCATCGGCAGGAAGACGAAGGCGTACGCGGCGAGGATCGAGGTGACCAGCTGGGCGAGCGTGATGATCGTCGCGGTGAGCGCCGAGTTGGCGTACTGGCGCACCAGCGGGATCGCGTCCACGGCGCCGGTGAAGTTGCGCCCGGTGACCTCGTGCGGGACCAGCGCCGGCGGGTAGCTGGAGAGTTCGGTCGGGCCCATGAAGGCACCGGCGAACGCGTAGTACACCGGGAAGACCACGGTGAGGACGGCGACGGCCAGCACCAGGTAGACGACGGCCCGGCCGATCAGGTCGCGCGGGGAGCGCCCGGCTGTCAAACTCATGCGCCCGCCTCGCTTCGCTCGGCAGGGGCATTCGCCCACACGCGCCTCTTGATGATTCGCTCACTTCGTTCACTCATGCGTAGTGCACCTTCCGCTCCAGGACGCCGAACTGGACGGCGGTACAGGCGAGCACGACCACGAGCAGCACCACGGCCTGGGCACTGGCCATGCCGAAGTCGCTGGAGCCGTAGGCGAAAGCCTTCTCGTAGACGGAGTAGACGAGGGTCTTGGTGGAGCTGTCCGGCCCGCCCTTGGTGAGGATGTGGATCTGGCCGAAACTCTGCAGGGCGTGGACGGTGGAGATCACCGTCAGGAAGAACAGGTTCGGGCCGAGCATCGGGACGGTGATGCTGCGGGCCAGCCGCAGGCCCGAGGCGCCGTCCAGGCGGGCGGCCTCGACGATCTCGGTGGGGATCGAGCCGATGCCCGCGGAGAGCACCAGGACGTTGTAGCCCAGGTTCATCCACACCGTGGTCACGGCCACCGAGATCAGCGCGTACCGCGAGTCGGTGAGCCAGCCGACCGGGCCGAGGCCCACCTGCGAGAGCAGGCCGTTGAGGACCCCGCTCGCGGGGTTGTAGAACACCGCGAAGACCACCGAGCCGCTGGCCACGGAGAAGGCGAACGGCAGCGCGAAGGCGGAGCGCATGAACCGCACGCCGCGGATCCTGTTCTCCAGGAGCAGGACCACCACCAGCGCCCCGAGCACGCCCGGCACCACGGTGAACAGCGTGAACAGCGCCGTGGTGAGGAGGGTTTCGCCGAAGTCGGCCGAGCTCAGCAGCTGCTGGTAGTGCTTCATCCCCACGAAGCGGCTGGGCGCGCCGAACAGGTCGTTGGCGTGCGCGCTCAGGTAGAGGGTGCGGCCCAGCGGGTAGCCGATGAAGACGGCGAAGACCGCCAGGGAGGGCAGCAGGAAGGCCCAGGCGAGCCCGTGCTCGCCCCAGCGGTGACGGCGGCCCGGGAGGGTCGCGGGGTGCGGTGCGGTCGGCATTCTGCGGGCGTCCGCCTTTCGTGTGTCGGTTCCGGCCGAAACCGTGTCCTGCCCACACGACGGGGTGGAAACCTCACGATGAGCAACGGGTGTCCTGGTGCTTACGCGTTCGCGTCAGATCCGGCCGTTCAGCGCCGGGACGTGCGACGGATCACACGCCGGTCGTGGGCGCACGGGCGCCCGGGGCGCCGACCCGATATCGATGGGGTGTCGGTGCGGTGCCGTACGGTGCCCGCGTGGACGACACCGAATTCGACATGCGGGCCGCGATGGCCGAATCCTTGCGGGGGCGCGCCGGCGCCTGGGCGCTGGTCGAGGGCTTCGCCGCCCACTGGAGCAAACCCCTGGGGCCGGACGACGGCTTCACCGGGGCCGAACTGGACGCGGCCGAGGCGCGGCTGGGCCTGCGGCTGCCGGTGGCGCTGCGCGAGGCGTACGAGCTCTTCGGGCGCCGGGCGGACCTGACCAGCAACCAGGACGTGCTGCTGACGCCGGACGAGCTGTTCGTCATGGAAGGCGCGCTGGTCTACCGGGAGGAGAACCAGGGCTGCGCGCACTGGGGCGTCCTGCTCGAGGAGCTCGACGGGGAGGACCCGCCGACCGTCGTGCGGCCCGACCTGGCGGACAAGTCCCAGGAGCGGTGGGAGCCGTGGGAGGAGCGCTTCTCCATCGCGGCCGCGGTGATGGCCCTGTACGAGAAGGTGCTGGAGGACGACGACCTGAGCCTGGAACTCGACCCGGAGGACGAGGTGTTCGGCGAACTGGAGGCCCTGCCCCCGCTCGGGCAGGACCTGCGGTGGTTCACGGGGCGCGGCGTGCTGGTGATGGTGATGGAGGGCTACGCGGTGGGGCGGGCCCGCACCGAGGCGGAGCTGGACGCGTTCTAGGGGTTACGGAACCGGCCTGGGGGCTACGGAACCGGCCCAGGGGTTACGGAACCGGCTCGACGGCCCTGCGGGTGCGGGGCCGTCGAGCCGGTGCGGCCTACGGTCAGGCCGTGACGCCGCCGTCCAGCACCAGGTCGGCGCCGACGGTGTACCCGGCCTCCGGGGAGGCGAGGTACAGCACGGCGGCGGCGATCTCCTCGACCGCGCCGGCCCGGCCCACCGGCACCTCCGCCTTCATGCGCTCGGCCTTCTCGGCCTCGCTCTCGCCCGTACGGGTCGACATGTCGGTGGCCACCGGGCCGGGGCTGACCAGGTTGATCCGGATGCCGTCCGCGACGTGGTCGCGGGCGGCGGAGCGGGTCAGCGCGCTGACGGCGGCCTTACTGGTGACGTAGGCTCCGGCGCCCTCCAGGCGCCTGTGGGCGCCGAGGTTGGAGGAGACGTTGACGATGGCGCCGCCGCCGTTCTCCCGCAGGTGGGCGATCTGGTGCTGCATGGCGAACAGGGTGCCGTTCACGTTGACCTCGAATATGTAGCGCCACTGGGCCTCGTCGATGTCGGCGACCTTGCCCATGCCGGCCAGCACCCCGGCGTTGTTGACGGCCACGTGCAGGGCGCCGAAGGCTTCGACGGTCTCCCGGACCAGCCGGGCGGCGTCCTCGCTCTTCGACACGTCACCGGTGATCGCGAGGGCCTTGCCGCCCGCCTGCTCGATCAGCTCGACGGTCTCCGCCAGCGGCCCGGCGCTGCGCCCGGCCACGGCGACGTTGGCGCCCTCCGCGGCGAAGGCCAGGGCGATGGCACGGCCGATGCCGCGGCCGGCGCCGGTGACCAGGACGGTGCGGTCGGCGAAACGCGTGGTCATGATGGGTACTCCTCGGTGGTGTTCGGTGGAACGGATCGTGGGGGTCTCGGGTGCCGCCGCTGGGCGCGGCAGGGCACGGATCGTGGCGGTCTCGGGTGCCGCCGCCGAACGCGGCAGCGTGGCGACCGCGGCGGCGGTGAGCGCCAGCAGCACGGCGGCGGCCGCGAAGGCCAGGGCGTAGCCGTCGACGCCCGGCCGGACGGCGGCGAGCGCCATGAGGGCGGCGACTCCGGCGGCCGGGCCGAGTTCCATCGCGGTGTTGAACAGGCCCGCGGCCAGGCCCGTGCGCTCGGGCGGCACACCGGCGGTGGCGAGCACGGCGGCGCCCGCGAAGGAGGCGGCGGACCCGGCGGCGAGCAGCACCAGCCCGGGCAGCAGCCCGGTGCCGTAGCCGCTGTCGGGCCCGAGGCCCGCCAGCAGGCCGAGGCCCGCGCCGGCCAGGGCGAGCCCGGCGGCGGTGACCGGCACCGGGCCGCGCCGGGCGGTCAGCGCCGCGGCGAGCCGCCCGGCCACCGGGAGGGTGAGGGCGAAGGGCAGGAAGGCCCCGGAGGTGGCCAACACGCCCCAGCCGCGCTCCTGTTGGAGGTAGAGCGCGATCAGCAGCGAGCTGAGCGCGGTGCCGGTGGCGGTGGCCATGACGGCGGCCAGCGCGGTGGCCCGGCGCCGCTCGGCGAGGAAGCCGGGCGGTAGCAGCGGGTCGGCGGTGCGGCGTTCGGCGGCGGCGAAGGCGAGCAGCAGGAGCACGCCGAGCGCCACCGGGGCGTACGCGGCGGGGCTGCGCCAGCCGTACCCGGTGGAGGCGACCAGGCCGCAACTGGCCGCGCAGACACCGGCGGTGGCGAGGGCGGCGCCGCGCAGGTCCAGGCCGGGGGTGCGGGCGGAGGTACCGGCCGGGGTACGGGCGAGGGTGCGGGCGGCTGCGGCCCGTGGGAGCGTGCCGGAGCGGGCGAGGGCGGTGGCCGCGACCAGGACGGGCACGGCGAACAGCCAGCGCCAGGAGACCCAGGCGGCGACGGCGCCGGAGAGCAGGTTGCCGAGCGTGGCGCCGAGCACCGACAGGCCGCCCCAGGTGGCCATCGCCCGGCGGTAGTCGGCCGCGCGCGGGTGCAGTTCGCGGACGACGGCCACCGCCGCGGGGGCGATCAGGGCCGCGCCGAGGCCCTGGGCGAAGCGCCCGGCGAGCAGGAGGGCCGGGGAGGGGGCGAGCGCGCACAGGATCGAGGCGGCCGCGAACAGGAACAGGCCCGATCGCAGGACGGCGCGCCCTCCCTGACGGTCCGTCAGTCGTCCGCCGAGGAGCAGCAGGGAGCTGAAGGAGAGTCCGTAGGCGGCGTTCAGCAGCAGGAGCCCTGCCGGACCGAGCCCCAACTCGCCCGCCACCAGCGGCAACGGGACGGAGAGGATCATGATCGTGAAGATCAGCGTCGCCTGGACGACACCGAGCAGCGCGAAGCCGGAGCGACCGGCCCTGGCAGCGTCATGCACAATCCTTACCCCCTTCAAGAACGATCGGTCCAGAATAAGGACATGCGAAAGCCCGTCCCCCGTACCATCGATGACGGTGCGTCAGTCCAGCAGCGACAGCGCCTGCTCGGCGGCGTCGAGCACCCGCGGGCCGCCGTCCGCGGTCTTGCCGACCACCCGGATGCCCTGCAGCAGCACCACCAGCATCCGCGCCAGGGCCCGCGGCTCCCGCCCCGGGGACAGCTCACCCTGCGCCTGGGCGCGCATCAGGGCACCGGTGAGCGCCAGTTCCAGACTGCCCAGACTGGCGGCCGCCCTGCGCTCCACCACCGGGTCGTGCGCGGCGAGTTCGATCACCGTATTGGTCACGAAGCACCCACGACGCCCTTCCTCCCCCGCCGTTTCGGCGTAGCGCCGCACCACCGTACGCACGGCCGGCAGCGCGGGGCCCGGCTGGGACAGCTCGGCCAGTAGCGCGGGGTCGTGCTGCTCGACGTAGCGCTCCAGCGCGCGCAGGTACAGCTCGTGCTTGCTGCCGAAGGTGGCGTACAGACTGGCCCGGGCGATGCCGAGCCCCTCGACCAGGTCGGCCATCGAGGTCGCCTCGTAGCCGCGCCGCCAGAACAGCTCCAGCGCGGACTGCAGGGCGGCGTCCGGATCGAACTCCTTGGTGCGTGCCATGAGAGGAACCCTAGACCCATCTAGAACGATCGGTCAAGAATGGCCAACTTGCGCCTCTTGACAGCTTGCTGACTGAGCATTGCCAAGAGGCTCCTGCGCGGCTACGTTTACCGATCCGTTCACTATTCAACCTCCCCCGCACTGGAGGCTCTCCCCATGTCCACGAACCTCCCGGCCAGCACCAAACAGCTGGCCGAGACGGCCCAGCCCTACGTACTGGCGGCCTTCCGGGTTGTCGTCGGCCTGCTCTTCGCCTTCCACGGCGCCGCCTCGCTCTTCGGCGTCTTCGGCGGCGCGGTCGGCAAGCACGGCGGCAGTGTCCCGGTCGGCGAGTGGCCGGGCTGGTGGGCCGCCCTGATCCAGTTGGTCGGCGGCGTGTTTGTCCTGGCCGGCGCCGGCACCCGCTGGGCCGCGCTGCTCTGCTCCGGCTCGATGGCCTACGCCTACTTCACCGTCCACCAGGAGCACTCCCTGCTGCCGCTCCAGAACGGCGGCGAGTCCTCGGTGATGTTCTGCTGGGCCTTCTTCGCCATCGCGTTCATAGGCTCCGGCCCGTACTCGGTGGACGCGCTACTGACCCGCCGCACCCAGACTGCGGCGGCCGAGCCGACCGTCCGGTCGGCCACCACGGTCTGAGTCGACAGCGTCCGAGCCGGGGCTCACCCCTCGGCGAGGTACCGCTCGACGGTGGCCACCTTGGCGGTGAGGCCGTCGGTGACCCCGGCACGGTCGTCGATCTTGATGACCGTGCTCACCCGGTCGCCGTACGCCTTCACCGCCTCGATCGCCTCCCGGATCACCGGCATCACCTCGTCCCACTCCCCCTCGATGCTGGTGAACATCGCATCCGTGCGGTTCGGCAGTCCGCTCGCACGCACCACCCGGACGGCGGCGGCCACCGCCTCCCCCACGTCCTCGCCGATGCCCAGCGGGGTCACCGAAAAAGCTGCGATCACCGTTCCTCCTAGCCTGGTCGCGTCCCCTGATCCCCGGGGACGCGACCAGGCTAGACGGCTCTTCAGCCGACGGCCGGCAGGGGCGGTTCGACGGCCAGGGAGGCGGTGGACCGGGCGCGGTGCTGCTCGGCCCAGGAGGACAGGGCGAGGGTGCAGGCGTGGTCCAGGTGGCGCAGGCCGGACCAGTCCAGTTCCACCGGGCGGTCGGCGGGCAGCCGTTCCAGGGTGTCCAGCAGCCGGGGCAGCCGCAGGAAGGTCGCGTTGCCGCTGAGCCGGACGCGGTGCAGCGGCTGCCCGGTCGCGGGCACCACCTCCTCCACGGCGATCTGCAGGTGGGAGGTCTGCCAGGCGGACTTGACCACCGCCAGGCCGACGCCGATGAGCACCCCTTCGAACAGGTCGGTGGCGATGATCGCGACGGCCGTCACGGTGAGCACCACCGCCTCTCCCCGGTGCCCGCGGCAGAGTGCGGCGATCCGCCGTACGGGGACGAGCTTGGCGCCCGCGTGCACCAGGACGGCGGCCAGCGCCGCCAGCGGGACGTACCCGAGGGCGGCGGGCAGCAGGGCGGTGAACAGCAGCAGCCAGAGGCCGTGCAGGAAACGGGAGGCCCTGGTGCGGGCGCCTGCCTGGACGTTGGCGGCGCTGCGGACGATCACCGCCGTCATCGGCAGGGCGCCGAGCAGCCCGCAGACGGTGTTGCCGACGCCCTGGGCGGTGAGTTCGCGGTCGTAGTCGGTGCGGGGGCCGTGGTGCATCCGGTCGACGGCGGCGGCGCTGAACAGCGTCTCGGCGGAGGCGATGAGGGTGAAGGCGATGACGGTGCCGAGCCCGGCCGTGCCCAGGAGCGCCTCGAGGTCGGCGCCCTCGGGCGTGTGGACGACGTCGAGCAGGCCGGAGACCCGCACCCGGGCCACGGGCAGGTCGGCGGCGGCGGTGACGGCGGCGGCCAGCCCGACCGCGGCGAGCGGCGCGGGGACGGCGCGGGCGATCCGCGGCGGCAGGTACTTCCAGGCGAGGAGGACGAGCAGGGTGGCGAGGCCCAGGGCGAACGCGGTGCGGTTCGCGGCGCCGGTGAGCGCCTCGGCGGCCAGGCGGGGCAGTCCGGCGAGCTTGTCGGGGCCGGTGGCGGGGGCGCGGCGGTCGGCGAGGGCGTAGAGCTGGCCGGTCAGCAGGGTCAGGCCGATGCCGGCGAGCATGCCGTGCACCACCGAGGCACTCATGGCACGGAACCAGCGGCCGAGCCGCAGGGCGCCCATGGCGAGTTGGAGCAGCCCGGTGGCGAGCACCAGCAGGCCCAGCGCGCCGGGGCCGTAGCGCTGGACGGCGTCGGCGACGAGCACGGTCAGTCCGGCGGCGGGACCGCTGACCTGGAGGCTGCTGCCGGGCAGCAGGCCGACGACCAGGCCGCCGACGAGGCCCGTGACGAGCCCGAGTTCGGCCGGGACGCCGGAGGCGACGGCAACGCCGACGCACAGGGGCAGGGCGATCAGGAAGACGACGAGCGAGGCGGGCAGGTCGTGCCGCCAGGGCACGGCGCGCAGCGCGGCGAGCGGGTTCCGGCGGGTCGGCGGGGTCACCCGGTCACCGCCGGGCGGCGGGCAGGGACGGGGGTGGAGGTGGAGGTGGGGGTGAGGTCACAGCACATGGGGTCGTTCCTTCCGCGCACCCGGGCACTACGGGCGCGCCGTCGCGAGGCGAGCGGGGTGTGAGGACCACACGGGTGGGGGCGGCAGCGGTGCGATCGGGGGCGGTCCGGTCAGGGCGGTCCGGTCAGGGGGTGCGTCCCTCGCCCGGGTGCGGCGGACCGGGCGCGACGGTCCTGGACGGTGGCCTCCCACGGGAGCTCCCCCGCTCCCCGGGCACCTCGAATTCCCCCCGCCGCAGCCTCAGTTGGACGTCACGGGCCCGGCGTGGCACCGACGGTACCCAGCCGCGCCGGGTCGTCCGACCCCGGACACCGGGCCTTCACCGGCACTCCACACGGGGTCCGCTTTCGGGCGCGGAGGCGGAGGTTCCCCGGGAACGCGGGCGCGAGCCTCGTCCTTCCGTACGAAAGGACCCCGGGCCCCGCCGTTCAACAATCCGTTGAAGTCCCCTTGACGACCCACGGGCCTCGCCGTACTTTCATTCCACATACAGAAACCGCTCTTCCGTATGGTGGAATTCTGGAGATGAGCCCTCCGACCCACTGCGGGCCGACGCAGGAGAGATCCGATGCCCCGTATGACAGCCGCCCGCGCGGCCGTGGAGATCCTCGAGCTCGAAGGCGTCGAGGTCGCCTTCGGTGTGCCGGGCGCCGCCATCAACCCGTTCTACGCCGCCCTCCGGGAATCCGGCGCCATCCGCCACACCCTGGCCCGCCACGTCGAGGGCGCCTCCCACATGGCCGAGGGCTACACCCGCGCCAGGGCCGGCAACATCGGCGTCTGCATCGGCACCTCGGGCCCGGCCGGCACCGACATGATCACGGGCCTGTACTCGGCGATCGCCGACTCCGTCCCGATCCTGTGCATCACCGGCCAGGCGCCCGTCGCCCGCCTCCACAAGGAGGACTTCCAGGCCGTCGACATCGCCGCCATCTCCCGGCCCGTCACCAAGGCGTCCACCACCGTGCTCGAGGCCGCGCAGGTGCCTGGCGTCTTCCAGCAGGCGTTCCACCTGATGCGCTCCGGCCGCCCCGGGCCCGTCCTGATCGACCTGCCGATCGACGTCCAGCTCACCGAGATCGACTTCGACCCCGAGGCGTACCAGCCCCTGCCCGTCCACAGGCCCACCGCCAACCGCGTCCAGATCGACAAGGCCATCGCCCTGCTCCAGGAGTCCGAGCGGCCCCTGATCGTCGCCGGCGGCGGGATCGTCAACGCCGACGCCGCCGAACTCCTGCGGGAGTTCGCCGAGTTGACGGGCGTCCCGGTGGTCCCCACCCTCATGGGCTGGGGTGTCCTGCCGGACGACCACGAGCTCAACGCCGGCATGGTCGGCCTCCAGACCTCCCACCGCTACGGCAACGCGACCTTCCTCGCCTCCGACTTCGTCCTCGGCATCGGCAACCGCTGGGCCAACCGCCACACCGGCGGGCTGGACGTCTACACCGCCGGCCGCACCTTCGTCCACGTCGACGTCGACCCCACCCAGATCGGCAGGATCTTCGCCCCCGCCCTCGGCATCGCCTCCGACGCCGGGGCAGCGCTCGAACTGTTCGTCCAGGCCGCCCGCGAGCTCAAGGCGGCCGGCACCCTCAAGGACCGCAGCGCCTGGGCCGCCTCCGCCCAGGAGCGCAGGGCCACCCTCCAGCGCCGCACCCACTTCGACGACGTGCCGCTCAAGCCCCAGCGCGTCTACGAGGAGATGAACCGCGCCTTCGGCCCCGAGACCCGCTACGTCACCACCATCGGCCTCTCCCAGATCGCCGGCGCCCAGATGCTCCACGTCTACCGGCCGCGCCACTGGATCAACTGCGGCCAGGCCGGCCCCCTCGGCTGGACCATCCCGGCCGCCCTCGGCGTCGCCACCGCCGACCCCCAGGGCCAGGTCGTCGCGCTGTCCGGCGACTACGACTTCCAGTTCATGATCGAGGAACTGGCGGTGGGCGCCCAGCACCGCATCCCGTACGTCCACGTGCTGGTGAACAACTCCTACCTGGGGCTGATCCGCCAGGCCCAGCGCGCCTTCGAGATCGACTTCCAGGTCAACCTGGAGTTCGAGAACCTCAACTCCCCCGAACTGGGCGTCTACGGCGTGGACCACGTCAAGGTCGTCGAGGGCCTGGGCTGCAAGGCGATCCGCGTCACCGAGCCCGAGCAGCTGCTGCCCGCCTTCGAGGAGGCCAAGAAGCTGGCCGCCGAGTTCCGCGTCCCCGTGGTGGTCGAGGCGATCCTGGAGCGGGTCACCAACATCTCCATGGCCGCCGCCGACATCGACAAGGTCAACGAGTTCGAGGAGCTCGCCACCCTCCCGGAGCACGCGCCGACGGCCGTCAGGCCGCTCACGCCCTGACCGGCGCCGCCGGTCCGCACCACCGGTCCGCACCACCGGTCCGTGCCGTCGATCCGCGTCGATACTCCGCGCCGGTACGGTGGGCCGTGACGGGCATCCCGCCGACCCTCCGAGAGGACCCACCACCGTGAGCCTGTACGACATCCCGCTTCGCACCCTCGCCGGCGAGGCCACCTCCCTGGCCGACCACAAGGGCAAGGCGCTGCTGATCGTCAACGTCGCCTCCAAGTGCGGCCTCACCCCGCAGTACGCGGGCCTGGAGCGGCTCCAGGAGCGCTACGCCTCGCGCGGCTTCACCGTGCTCGGCTTCCCCTGCAACCAGTTCGCCGGGCAGGAGCCGGGCGGCGCCGAGGAGATCCAGACCTTCTGCTCCACCACCTACGGCGTCACCTTCCCGCTGTTCGAGAAGATCGACGTCAACGGCGAGGGCCGCCACCCGCTGTACGCCCGGCTGACCGAGACGGCCGACGCCGAGGGCGAGGCCGGGGACATCACCTGGAACTTCGAGAAGTTCGTGATCTCCCCGGACGGCGCCGTGAGCGCCCGCCTGCGCCCGCGCGTCGACCCGGAGTCCGACGAGGCGATCGCCGCCATCGAGGCCGTGCTGCCCGCCTGACGACTGTCGCCCGAACAGGGCCTGGTCACAGCAACAGCCGTGTCCCGGGCGGGAGTTCACCCGCCCGGGCCGCGTCGTGCAGATGCGCCAGCAGGGTGGCGTGCAGCGCCTCCGCCGCCCGGGTCGGCGGCAGCCCCGGGCCGTGCGCGAGGGCGATCGTGCGCCCCAGGCCCGGCCCGGCGAAGGGCGTCACCGCCAGCCCCGAGCGGGCCGCCACCATCCCGGGCACCACGGCCGGCCCGAGCCCGGCCCGTACGAAGCCGAGCACCGCGTCCATCTCCCCGCCCTCCACGGCGAACTCGGGCTCGAACCCGGCCTCCCGGCAGGCCGCCAGCGTCGCCTCCCGCAGGTCGTAGCCCTCCCGGAACATCACCAGCGGGCGCCCCTCCAGCTCCGTCACCCGGATCCTCGCCCTTCCCGGGCGCTCCGCGGAGACCAGCACCAGTTCCTCGTGCAGCAGCCCGGTGACGCCCGGCTGCTCCCCGCCCGGCGGGGCGATCACCAGCGCGAGGTCGAGCTCCCCCGCCTCCAGCAGCCCCACCAGGTCGCGCGAGCCGCCCTCGCGGATCACCATCGCCACCCCCGGATGACGGTCCCGGAAGGCCCGCAGCACGTCCGGCACCAGGCTGGTGCACAGGCTCGGCGGCGCCCCCAGCCGCACCCGGCCCCGGCGCAGCTGCACCGTCTCCTGGACGGCGAGGCGGGCACTCTCGGTGTCCGCCACGATGCGCCGGGCCAGCGGCAGCAGCGCGTCCCCCGCGTCGGTCAGGGCGATGTTGCCGCGCGTACGGTGGAACAGCTCCGCGCCCAACTCCCGTTCCAGGGACCGGATCTGCTGGGAGAGCGAGGGCTGGGCCACCCGCACCGCCTCGGCGGCCCGGGTGAAATGGCAGGTATCGGCCACGGCCAGGAAGTAGCGGAGCTGCTGCAGCTGCATTCCCCCAGCGTACGGCGCCTCCATAGGCAGGGCCTATCGTCACCAGCCGCATCATGTCTTGGACGCACCCCCGCGCATCTCCCTACCGTTGTCGCCATGACAACCGCGACGCGGACGGGCCGCCCTCCGTCCCTCCTCTTGAACCTGTGGCGGTCGACCGTCGGCAAGAAGGCCGTCATGGCCGTCAGCGGACTCCTCATGCTGCTGTACCTGGTCGCCCACATGCTGGGCAACCTGCAGATCTTCTTCGGGCCGGCCGAGATCAACCACTACGCCCACTGGCTGCGCACCCTCGGCACGCCCTTCCTGCGCTACGAGTGGCTGCTGTGGATCTTCCGGGCCGGCCTGCTCGCGGCCGTCGTCGCGCACGGCGTCTCCGCGTACCAGCTCAGCCGCCGCGACCTCGCCGCCCGGCCCACCAAGTACGCCCACCGGCGCCGGCGCGCCAGCTACGCGACCCGCACGATGCGCTGGGGCGGGGTGATCCTGGGCCTGTTCGTGGTCTGGCACATCCTCGACCTCACCACCGGCACCGTGAACCCCGTCGGCGAGCACGAGCACCCGTACCAGAACATCGTGGCCTCCTTCGACCGCTGGCCCGTCAGCCTGTTCTACATCCTCGCGGTGCTCTCCCTGGGCCTCCACATCCGGCACGGCTTCTGGAGCGCCGCCCAGACCCTCGGCGCCAACAACCCCCGCCGCGACCGCACCCTCAAGATCGCCGCCAACGGCCTGGCCCTGGCGCTGACCTGCGGCTTCGTGTCCGTGCCCGTGGCCGTGATGATCGGAGTCGTCCAGTGAGCTACCTCGACTACACCGTCGGCGACCCGGTCACCGACACCAAGGCCCCCGCCGGGCCGATCGAGCAGCGCTGGGACGAGCGCCGGTTCCAGGCCAAGCTCGTCAACCCGGCCAACCGGCGCAAGCACACCGTGATCGTGGTCGGCACGGGCCTGGCGGGCGGCGCGGCCGGCGCCACTCTCGCCGAACAGGGCTACCACGTCGTCCAGTTCTGCTTCCAGGACTCCCCGCGCCGGGCCCACTCGATCGCCGCCCAGGGCGGCATCAACGCGGCCAAGAACTACCGCAACGACGGCGACTCCATCCGCCGCCTCTTCTACGACACCGTCAAGGGCGGCGACTTCCGCGCCCGCGAGTCCAACGTGCACCGGCTCGCCCAGGTGTCGGTGGAGATCATCGACCAGTGCGTCGCCCAGGGCGTGCCCTTCGCCCGCGAGTACGGGGGCCTGCTCGACACCCGCTCCTTCGGCGGCGTCCAGGTCTCCCGCACCTTCTACGCCCGGGGCCAGACGGGCCAGCAGCTGCTGCTCGGCGCCTACCAGGCGCTCTCGCGGCAGATCGCCGCCGGGAACGTGGAGATGCACCCGCGCACCGAGATGCTCGACCTGATCGTGGTCGACGGACGGGCCCGCGGCATCGTCGCCCGGGACCTGGTCACCGGCGAGATCCGCAGCTATACCGCCGACGCCGTCGTCCTCGCCAGCGGCGGCTACGGCAACGTCTTCTACCTCTCCACCAACGCCAAGAACTCCAACGCCACCGCGATCTGGCGGGCGCACCGGCGCGGCGCCCACTTCGCCAACCCCTGCTTCACCCAGATCCACCCCACCTGCATCCCGCGCTCCGGGGAGCACCAGTCCAAGCTCACCCTGATGAGCGAGTCCCTGCGCAACGACGGCCGCATCTGGGTTCCCAAGGCCCAGGGCGACACCCGCCCGCCCGCGCAGATCCCCGAGGAGGAGCGCGACTACTACCTCGAGCGCATCTACCCCTCCTTCGGCAACCTGGTGCCCCGCGACATCGCCTCCCGCGCCGCCAAGAACGTCTGCGACGAGGGCCGCGGCGTCGGCCCCGGCGGGCAGGGCGTCTACCTGGACTTCGCCGACGCCATCCGCCGGCTCGGCCGGGACGCCGTCGAGGCCAAGTACGGCAACCTCTTCGAGATGTACGAACGCATCACCGCCGAGGACCCGTACCAGGTGCCGATGCGCATCTACCCGGCGATCCACTACACGATGGGCGGGCTCTGGGTCGACTACGACCTCCAGACCTCCGTACCCGGTCTGTTCGCCATCGGCGAGGCCAACTTCTCCGACCACGGCGCCAACCGCCTCGGCGCCAGCGCGCTGATGCAGGGCCTCGCCGACGGCTACTTCGTCCTGCCGCCCACCCTCAACGACTACCTCGCCCGCCACCCGCTGCCCGCCGTGCCCGGCGACCACCCGGCCGTCACCGAGGCGGAGGCCGAGGTCGAGGACCGGCTCAACCTGATCCTCGCCGTCGACGGCGACCGCACCCCCGACTCCTTCCACCGGGAACTCGGCGAACTCCTCTGGGACGAGTGCGGCATGGCCCGCGACGAGGCCGGGCTCAGGCGGGCCCTCGCCAGGATCCCCGAGCTGCGCGAGGAGTTCTGGCGCCGCATCAAGGTCCCCGGTACGGGCCAGGAGCTCAACCAGTCCCTGGAGAAGGCCAACCGGCTCGTCGACTACTTCGAACTCGCCGAACTCATGTGCCTCGACGCCCTCCACCGCGCCGAGTCCTGCGGAGGCCACTTCCGCACCGAGAGCCAGACCCCCGACGGCGAGGCCGCCCGCCGCGACGAGGAGTTCACCTACGCCGCCGCCTGGGAGTTCACCGGCACCGGCACCGCCCCCGTCCTGCACCGCGAGGCCCTCGCCTTCGAGCACGTCCACCCCACCCAGCGGAGTTACGCATGAACCTCACCCTTCGCATCTGGCGCCAGGCGGGCCCGGAGTCGGCCGGTTCGATGACCACCTACCAGGTCTCCGGGATCAGCCCCGACATGTCCTTCCTGGAGATGCTCGACACCCTCAACGAGGAGCTGATCCTGCGCGGCGACCAGCCCGTCGCCTTCGACCACGACTGCCGCGAGGGCATCTGCGGCGCCTGCGGCATGGTCATCAACGGCCAGGCGCACGGCCCCGAGCGCACCACGACCTGCCAGCTGCACATGCGCCACTTCGACGACGGCGACACCATCGACGTCGAGCCCTGGCGGGCCGCCGCCTTCCCGGTCGTCAAGGACCTGGTCGTCGACCGCTCCGCCTTCGACCGGATCATCGGCTCCGGCGGCTACATCACCGCCCCCACCGGCAGCGCCCCCGAGGCCCACGCCACGCCCGTCCCCAAGGAGGTGGCGGACCTCGCCTTCGAGCACGCCGAGTGCATCGGCTGCGGCGCCTGCGTGGCGGCCTGCCCCAACGGCTCGGCGATGCTCTTCACCTCCGCCAAGGTCGTCCACCTCAACGTCCTCCCGCAGGGCGGCCCCGAGCGCACCTCCCGGGTGCGCGAGATGGTCGGCACGATGGACGCCGAGGGCTTCGGCGGCTGCACCAACACCGGCGAGTGCGCCACGGCCTGCCCCAAGGGCATCCCCCTGACCGGCATCGCCACCCTGAACCGCGAGTTCCTCCGCGCCTCCCTCGGCGGCTGACGCTCCCCCTGTACGGTCGGCCCCCCGCGGCGGTGCTCATCGCGGGGGGCCGACATCTGTTCGGGGGCGCGTGGTCCCATCTCGCGCTCCCCGTACGGGTGGTGGATCGGCGGCACCGGTCCTCGATCCCGGGATTTCGCGCTACGGTGGTCCTCCGCTACGGAAGGACGGCATATGCCTGAGGTTCAGTCCTGTTCCGGCTGCGGCGGGTCCGGGGGGACCCAGAAGACCGAGGCGACGGTCGATCTGGACGAGGAAGGAAGCATGGTGCCCAGGGTCCACGAGTTCTGGTCACCCTGCGGTCGGTGCCACGGATCGGGAACGGTGGTCGTCGGATGAGGCTGGTCTTCGAGTGCGTCGAGTGCGGCGGGCACTACCTGCCGCCCGAGAACATGAGCTACCCGGACGGGCCCGCCTCGCCCGTGTGGTGCTCCGCCTGCCAGGGCGCGAAGCGGGCGGAGGGCCTCCGGGAGGACCCGCTGCTGGCCCGGGTCGCCCTGGCGGCCGCGCGCGCCGCGCTGGCACGCCGGGCGGCCGACCAGGCCGAGCCCGTCGCCGCTGCCCAGGGCCGCGGCGACGTCCGCCCGTCCCGCCCGCCGCTGTCCCGCCGGGCCCGGTCGGGGCCGGGCGGGGTGCGCGGCAAGCTCGGCTAGATTCCGCCGCTGGATTCCGCCGCGAGGATCACGCCGCGGCCGGCCGCGCGCACCGCGGCTGACCCACGAGCCTTTTCAGCCGGAACCTCCTGATCGTTAGGATGAAACATCTTTCTCAGGAGGTGGCCGGTGCAGCCTGCGCCCGGGGGTGTCGGTGAGGTCCTGCGGCTTCGGCTCGGGGAGCTCAGCCCGGCCGAGCGGAAGGTGGCGCGGGTGCTGCTCGCGGCCTATCCGGCGGCCGGGTTCGAGACGGTGGCCCGGCTGGCCGAGCGGGCCGGGGTGAGTGCGCCGACGGTGGTGCGGTTCGCGCAGCGGCTGGGGTTCCGGGGGTATCCGGAGTTCCAGCAGGCGCTGCGGGACGAGCTGGAGGAGCGCGACGCCTCGCCGCTGAGCATGTACGGGTCGGCGGAGTTCGCCGAACGGGCCGAGGCCGAGGGCGGGTTGCTGGCGCGCAGTGGGCGGGTGTTCGGCGACTCGGTCGCGGCGACCTTCCGGATGCTCCCGCAGGACGAGGTCGACCGGGCGATCGCCCTGCTGGCCGATCCGGCCCGCCGGATCACGGTGGTGGGCGGGCGGTTCACCCACATGCTGGCCTCCTACCTCTGCCTGCACCTGGTGCAGATGCGGGCGGACTGCCGCACGATCTCCGAGGCGCCGGTCCAACGGGCCGCCACGCTGGCGGAGTTGGGGCGCCGGGACGTGGTCGTGGCCCTGGACATCCGGCGCTACGAGACCGCCACGCTGAAGCTGGCACGGGCGGCGCGCGCCCGCGGGGCCACCGTCGTCCTGGTGACCGACACCTGGCTGTCCCCGATCGCCGAGGTGGCCCAGGTGGTACTGCCGACCGTGGTGACCTCGCCCTCGCCGTACGACACCCTGGTGCCGGCCATGGCGGTGCTGGAGACCCTGGTCGCCGGGGTTCTCGCCTCGCTCGGCGAGGCGGCGACGGCGCGGATGGCCGCCTGCGAGCAGGCGACGGGGGAGATCTCGCTGTTCTGATCCGGCCGCCGGCCGACGACCGTCCGTCCGTCCGTCCGTCCGTCCGTCGCAGGCTCGCCGCCGCGCCTGTCCGAAGCCCTTCCGGTACCCGTCGGTGCCGGGAGGGCTTCGGTGCGTCCGGGGGCCGGCGCGAGAGTTATCGCATTGAAACACCTGTTACATCTATCGCAGAGCGGCAGTCATATGTAATTTGTTTCTCCATCGCCGCCTCCCCCTCGCGGCTGCAAGGAGACCCCCATGCCCGTTCACCCCCTGGCCAGACGCGCCGGCGCCCTCGCGGCCGCGGTGAGCTGCACGCTGCTCGCCGCCGCCTGCGGACCGGACTCGCAGTCCGCCGACTCCGCCGCCCCGGCCGTCGCGGGTGTCGACGTCAAGGTCGACCAGTCCCTCCACGACGCGCTCCCCGGCGCGATCAAGTCCTCCGGCGTGGTGCGGGTCGCCTCCGACGTGCCGTACGCGCCGTTCGAGATGTACGCGAGTGCGGGCAGCACCCGGATCACCGGGATCGACTACGACCTCGGCCAGGCCCTGGGCGCCAAGCTCGGGGTGAAGTTCGACTTCAAGCCGGTGAAGTTCGAGGGCATCATCGCCGCCATCGACGCGGGCCAGTACGACCTGGCGATGTCCGACATGGGCGACCGCAAGTCCCGCGAGGAGAAGCTCGACTTCGTCGACTACACCCAGGACGGCACCGGCATCCTGGTCGCCAAGGGCAATCCGTCCCACCTCGGCGCCTTCACCGACCTGTGCGGCCGGCCGGTGTCCACGGAGGCCGGCACCAACTCCGAGAAGTTCGTCAAGGACAGCCAGCACCTGTGCACGGACGCCGGCAGGCCGCCGATCGACCTTCAGACCTACCCCAAGGACAGCGACGGCCAGCTCGCGATCAAGGCCGGCAAGGTGGTCGCGCACGTCCTGGACTTCGCCGCCGCCGGCTACGCCTCCGCCACCGCCGACCAGGGCGCCTCCTTCGAGGTGGTCAAGGACCCGGCGGCGCCCAACGGCTACAACTCCACGCCGAACGGCATCGCGGTGGCCAGGTCCCAGCCCCAGTTGGCCGACGCCGTCCAGAAGGCGCTCCAGCAGCTCATCGACGACGGCACCTACGGCAAGATCCTCGCCAAGTACGGGGAGTCCTCGATCGCGGTCGCCCAGGCCGGGCGCAACACGGCGGTGAGCTGAGCATGGTCCCCTCCACCTCCACCTCCACCTCCACCTCCGCCACCTCGTCCGCCTCCGCCCTTCCGCTCAGCGGCGGCGACACCCAGGCCGGGCCGTCGCTGGAGCCCGTCGTCCCACTGCGGCACCACGGCCGCCACGCCGGCGCCGCGGTCGCCCTGGTGTGCCTGGGCGGCGTGCTCTGGTCCTTCGGCAAGAACCCCAACCTCGACTGGCCCACCATCGGCGAGTACCTGCTCAGGGACCTCACCCTGGAGGGCCTGTGGACCACGGTGTGGCTCACCGTGGTCGCGATGGCCGTCGGGCTGGCCGGCGGCGTCCTGGTCGCGGTGATGCGGCTGTCCCACAACCCGGTGCTGCGCGGGATCTCCTCGCTCTACGTCTGGGTCTTCCGGGGCACCCCGCTGCTCGTCCAGATCATCTTCTGGGGATTCCTCGGGGCGTTCTACAAGCACGTCATGATCGGTATCCCGTTCACCCACGTCACCTTCTTCTCCACCCCCACCAGCGCCCTGGTGGACGCGACCACCGCGGCCCTGCTCGCGCTGGGGCTCAACGAGGTCGCGTACGCCTCGGAGATCATCCGGGCCGGCATCCAGGCCGTCGACCGGGGTCAGACCGAGGCCGCCCAGGCCCTCGGCATGACGCCTGCGCTGACCATGCGCCGGATCGTCCTGCCGCAGGCGATGCGCTCCATCATCCCGCCGCTCGGCAACGAGGTCGTCACCATGCTCAAGTCCACCGCGATGGTCTCCGTGATCGCGGGCCACGACCTGCTCTCCAACCTCCAGGACGTCTACGCCCAGAACTACAAGGTCATTCCGCTGCTCGTGGTCGCCAGCCTCTGGTACCTGGTGCTGAGCAGCTTGCTGAGCCTGCCCCAGGCATGGCTGGAGCGCCGCTTCGGAGGTGCCCGATGAACTCCGTGTCGATGAACGAGGCGCCCATGGTGGTCGCCGAGGGTGTCCGCAAGCGCTACGGGTCCGTGGACGTGCTGCGCGGCGTGGACCTGACCGTCCGGCGCGGCGAGGTCTGCTGCCTGCTCGGCCCCTCCGGCTCGGGCAAGTCCACCTTCCTGCGCTGCGTCAACCGCCTGGAGAAGGCGGACGGCGGCAGCATCACCGTCGACGGCGAGCCGGTCGGCCACCGCCGTCACCGGGGCCGGCGCCACGAGCTGCGGGAGAAGGAGGTGGCCGCCGCCCGCCGCGAGGTCGGCATGGTCTTCCAGCGGTTCAACCTCTTCCCGCACCTCACCGCCGTCGAGAACATCATGGAGGCGCCGGTGCGCGTCAAGGGCGTCGGCAGGGAGGAGGCGCGCAGGCGGGCCTCGGTGCTGCTCGACCGGGTCGGCCTGGCCGCCAAGGCCGACAGCCGCCCCTCCCAGCTGTCCGGCGGCCAACAGCAACGCGTCGCCATCGCACGGGCGTTGGCGATGGACCCCAAGCTGATGCTCTTCGACGAGCCGACCTCGGCGCTCGACCCCGAGCTGGTCGGCGAGGTCCTCGACGTGATGCGCGGCCTCGCCGAGGACGGCATGACGATGATCGTGGTCACCCACGAGATCGGGTTCGCCCGCGAGGTCGCGGACACCGTCGTCTTCCTGGACGGAGGCGTGATCGTCGAATCCGGTCCGCCCGCCGAGGTGCTGACCGCACCCCGGCAGGAGCGCACCCGCTCGTTCCTGGCGAAGGTCCTGTGACCGCCCCCGCGCACCCCGGGTGCGCCATCGACCTGCTCCAGCGGCACGTCCGGGCCCGCTACGAAGGCTTCCTCTCCGACCTGGCCCGGCTGGTCTCGGTGGACTGCGGCAGCTGGAACGCCGCGGGCGTCAACCTGGTCGCCGACTTCTGCGCCGACCGGCTCGCCTCGCTCGGCTTCACCGTCACCCGCACGCCCGCCGAGGACGACGACGGCCGGCCCCTCGGCGACATCGTGGTGGCCCGGCGCCGCGGCGACCTCCCGGACGGCCGCCGCATCCTGCTCCTCGCCCACATGGACACCGTCTACGACGACGGCACGGCTGCCGCCCGGCCCCTGCGGATCGAGGACGGCATCGCCTACGGCCCCGGCGTCACGGACGACAAGGGCGGCCTGCTGGCCGGCCTCCACGCCGCCGCGGCCATCGGCGACAGCGGCGAACACCCGTACGCCGAGCTGGTGTTCCTGCTCACCCCGGACGAGGAGATCAGCTCGGCCGCCAGCCAGCCGACCATCGAGCGGCTGGCCGCCGAGGCCGACTACGCGCTCTGCCTGGAGGCCGCCCGGGAGAACGGCGACCTGGTCTGGGCCCGCAAGGGCATCGCCGACCTGCACCTCACCGTCACCGGCCGGGCCGCGCACTCCGGTGTCGAGCCCGAGCGGGGAGCCAACGCCGCGCTGGCCGCCGCCCACCTGATCACCGCGCTCCAGGGGCTGAACGGGCGGTGGCCCACCGTCACCGTCAACGTCGGTGTGGTGCACGCGGGTTCACGGACCAACGTGGTCTGCGCCGAGGCGAGGCTGGAGATGGAGATCCGCGCGGCCAGCACCGAGGAGATGGACTCCGCCCTCGCCGCCGTCGAGGAACTCGCCCTGCACCCGAGCGTCCCCGGCACGTCGGTGGCCGTCCACCGGCCCGCCGCCTGGCCGCCGATGGCGCCCACGGAGGAGGTCGCGGGCATGGTCGCCGAGGCTCAGGAGATCGCCGCCGATCTGGGCTTCCCGGTCACGGCGGTCGCCACCGGCGGGGCGGCCGACGCCAACCTGGCCTCCGCCCGGGTGCCCGTCCTGGACGGTCTCGGCCCGATCGGGGGCGGCGACCACAGCCCCGCCGAGTGGCTCGACCTGAGCAGCGTCGTCCCCCGTACCACCCTGCTCGCGGCGCTGATCACCCGCCTGGGATCGAGGGCGTGACGTTCGGACCACGCCGGATCAGCGGTCGTCGTCGGGGCCCGTGCCCCGGCGGCGGCCCGCAGGCGGGAGTTTGACGGCAGGCCCTAGAACAGCGCCTCCTGCGTGTCCGGCTCCGGCGGGCGCACCCGCTCCTCGACGGCGAGGCCCGCGCAGGCGCGGCCGGTGACGGGGGTGAGCGTCCAGCCCGTCAGGCGCCGGGTGTCCAGCAGCAGCGGGCCGGAGCCGTCCGGCTGGTCCAGGAACAGGTGGCGGCCCACCGGCGGGCGCAGCGCCCCGGCGATCACCGCGCCGTCCGCCAGGGCGGTGATCTCCCCGTACGCCTCCGGGGCGCCGGCGGCGAGGCCGAAGCGGTCGACGTGGTCCACCACCGGGCGGTCGGCGAGCAGTTCCACCGCGTGCCCGTCCAGCAGTCGGTGGGCACGCTCGCGGGCCTCGGTGAGGACGGTGCGGCGGTGCGCCTCGTCCCCGTGCGACCACCAGTGGTCCACCTTGAGACGGGCCTTGAAGCGCTCCCGGGCCATCCCCGAGGCGGAGACGGTGAGTTCGGCGCGGCGCACGGCGGGCAGGCTGCCCCGGGCAGTGAACGCGTAGGCCAGGGCGCCCTGTTCGAGCAGCCGGCTGTCCCCGCGCTGCTCGGCCGTCAGGCCCACCTTCAGCAGGCCCTCGCCGAACCAGGCGAGGTAGAGCATGTACGTGCGGCCGTCGTCGAGGATCTGGTCCCGGGCGAGCGCGAGGCCCCGGTCCACGCTCTGGCAGGCCGGGCACTGGGTAGCCCCGCCGTCCGGGGGGACGGTCGCGTGGTGCGGGCACGCCGTACGCTCCGTCGCGCCCGCCAGCCAGGCCCCGACACAGCGGCGCGGGCCGTGCAGCAGCCAGCCCACCTCGGCCCCGGGCTCGACGGCGCGCTCGTGCACCCGGGCGCCGGAGACGGCCCCGAGCAGGGCGCGGCCGCCGTGCCAGCTCAGGCCGGTGGACATCCATCCGGGACGCTGCACCCCGATCGTCACGCCTCTCCCTCACATGGAGTGGATCGAAAGGAGAGAGGCTACCCGGTGGCACCGACAGAGCGGCCGGCTAAGCCGAGCGGCCGACCCCGACGATGAACGCCGGGTACGTGTTGCCCGTGTCCGGCGAGTCCCACGCGCTCACCGGCCCCCGGCCGATGTTCGGGGCGGTGTTGCCGCTCGGCCAGTCGGCGTGCGCCGTGCCGGCCGTCAGGGCGGCGATGCCGGCGGCAGCGGCGGCGGCCACGGCGAGGCGGCGAAGGGCGTGGTGCTTCATGAACTCTCCCCCGGAGTAGGCGTTCTGGCGATCCTCACCCAGCCCGATCCCGGTGTCCAGCCCCGGGATGCGAGCCCGCAGGGACGTGCAGGTCGCGGCGGGTTCACCGGGCGCTCTATTGTGGCCGAGCGCGACAGCGCGGTGACGTGAATGGGGTGGAACGGTGGCGGGGCGGCGGAACAGCGGGGTGCTGGCGGTCTGGGCGGAGGCGCAGCGGCAGCAGCAGCGCCGGGAGGAGGCCCGCTGGCGTGCCGAGGCGGCGGAGCTGCGGCGGCACGAGCGCGATC
This sequence comes from Streptomyces sp. NRRL WC-3742, assembly GCF_000720635.1. Taxonomy (GTDB): domain Bacteria; phylum Actinomycetota; class Actinomycetes; order Streptomycetales; family Streptomycetaceae; genus Kitasatospora. The sequence goes on from NZ_JOCF01000085.1 coordinate 37,840, forward strand.
AGCGGGAGGCACAGCGGGCGGCCGCCCGTAACGAGCGGGAGGCGAAGGCCGCCTACCAGCAGTCGCGGGAGGCGGAGGCGGCCCAGCGGACAGCCGAACTGGACGCCAGGGTCGGGGAGTTGCGCGGTCTGCTGGCGGCCGGTCTGGCGGCGCCCGCGTTCGGGCCGCAGGTGCTGCTGGCTCCGCGTCCGTTGGCGTCGTTCGATCCGGGCCCGCTGGGTGTGGCCGTTGCGATGCCGGACCAGCGCGATGCGAAGTACTACGTGACGCCGCCGGACGCCGTCCAGGCCCGTAACGCCGGGGTGCGGCGCCAGTACGAGCAGTACCTCGCGCAGGCCCGGGCCGACTTCGAGCGGGACTGGTACGCGGCGCAGGCGCGGGAGGCGGAGCGGCAGCAGCGGCTGGCCGCCTACCACCAGGAGTACCTGGCGTGGGCGGAGCGTGTCCGCCGTGAGGACGCCGAGCGGGCGGCCGGTACGGAGGAGTTGCTGCGGCGTCTGCAGGCGGGTGAACCGGAGGCCGTCCAGGAGTACTTCACGGCGGGGCTGTACGCCTCGGCGGCCTGGCCGGAGGGTTTCCCGCACGCCCTGGTGGCGGCCTGGGACGCGGCGAACCGGGAGCTGGTGGTGAACTGGGAGCTGCCGGGTCCGGACGTGGTGCCGGCGGCGGCCCGGGTGCGGTACGTGAAGTCGGACGACCGCGAGGCGGAGGTGGCCCGCCCGGCGACGGAGCGCAAGGCGCTGTACAAGGAGGTGCTGGCGCAGTCGGCGCTGCGGGTGGCGGCGGAGCTGTTCCGGGCGGACCGGGACGGCCTGCTGGAGTCGGTGGTGCTGAACGGCTTCGTGCTGGGCATCGACCCGGCGACGGGCCGGGAGGCGGAGCGCTTCCTGTCGACGCTGACGGCCTCCCGCGCGGACTTCGCCGCCCTGGCGCTGGACCGGGTGGCCCCGGTGGAGTGCCTGCTGGGCCTGGGCGGCAAGTTGTCCTCGCGCCCGGAGCGGCTGGACGAGGTGAAGCCGGGCCGGCTGCCGGAGCAGGTGGGCGGCAGTGTGGCGGGGCAGGGCGGGGAGGGCGATCCGGACCTCTTCGAGATGGACCCGATCGAGTTCGAGGAGCTGATCGCGGAGCTGTTCCGGCTGCGCGGCTTCCGGGTGATGACCACGGCCCGCAGCGGGGACGTCGGCGTGGACGTGGTGGCCGAGGACGTGGATCCGGTGACGGGCGGAAAGATCGTCATCCAGGCGAAGCGGTACAGGAAGACGGTGCCGCCGACGGCCGTGCGCGACCTGGAGTCCACCGTGCGCCACCACGGCGCGATCAAGGGCATCCTCGTCACCACGGCGGGCTTCGGCCGGGGCTCGTACTCCTACATCGAGGGCAAGCCGCTGACGCTGGTGACCGGCCCGGAGCTGGTGGACCTGCTGGCCGAGCAGGGCCTGCGCGGCCGCCTCGGTGGCGGCCCGGCGCCCGCTGCGGAGGCGCCCCGGGAGGAGGCCCCGCAGAGCGCGCTGACGGTGAGTTGGCAGAGCCGGGCCGCCACCGGGGGCGCGGTGGAGCTGGACGTGACGGCCTTCCTGTGCGCGGGCGGCCGGGTGCTGAGCGACGAGCACTTCGTGTTCTTCAACAACCCGCAGGACCCGGACGGCGCCGTGCGGCTGCACCCGACGCGGTCGGTGCCGGGCGAGCCGGTGCGGGAGGCCCGGCTGAGCGTGGACCTGCACCGGCTGTCGGCGGCCGTGCAGGAGGTGGTGGTCGCGGTCTCCACCGAGGAGGAGGAGCCCGGTCCGCTGCCGCTCGGCCAGGTGTACGGGCTGGCGGTGGGGGCCTCGTACGGTCCGGGCGCGGACGGGCCGGCGCGCTGGCCGGGCGCCAACGGGGGCGTGCCGGACTCGGCGATGGTGCTGGGCTCGTTCCGGCGGGGGCAGGGCGGCTGGCGGTTCGAGCCGTCGGGCCGCACGGTGGCGAAGGGCCTGGCGGGGCTGGCGACGGCCTTCGGCGTCTCGGTGGAGTAGGTGGAGCAGGTGGAGCAGGTGGAGCAGGCTGCGTAGAAGGAGTGGAAGGACCTTGGTCCTCCGGGACGGGTCATACCTGGGGAGGAGACGGGCCCCCGCCGCACCACCGAGTCGACGGGGGCCGTCCGTCTGTTCGGCATACGGATCACCCCTTCACCTGTTGAAAGGATGAAACGGTAGGAATACCCGATTCATCCCTCAGGAGTCCTCCGTGACCACGTCGACCGCAACCGCCGTCCGTACCGGTCGGGCGGCCGCCCGCGCGACCGGCCTGAACAAGGTCTACGGGGAGGGCGAGACCCGCGTGG
>NZ_JOCF01000086.1 GCF_000720635.1 Streptomyces sp. NRRL WC-3742
GGGGTGAGGTCGACGGGGACGGGGCGGACGACGCGGTGGACGGTTTCGGCGAGGTCGCGGGTGGTGAGGGGCTTCTCGTCGGTGAGCGTGAGGGTGAGGGCGGTGGCGGCGGGCGGGGTCTGGAGGAGGAGGGAGAGGGCGGAGAGCAGGTCCTTGACGTGGAGCGGGTGGAGGGGGGCGTCCGGGTCGCCGTCGATGACGACGGGGTGGCTGCGCAGGGCGCTCCAGACCATGCGGCCGATGGGGGTGTGGCGGGAGGTGCCCGGGCCGTAGAGGTCTCCGAGGTGGAGGGTCAGCGGCTCGGCGGAGGGGCGGTGGATGAGGAGGGGGCCGTCGGCGGCGGGGAGTTCGACGACGGCGTCCGGTGAGGCGGTGGCCTCGACGAGGTGGTGGCCGTGGTCGGCGAGGCCGCGGGCGAGGTGTTCGCCGAGGGGGGTGTCGGCGCCGAGGACGGCGACGGTGGGGGAGGGCCGGTGGCGGCGGCGGGCCGGGCCGGGGGCGTCCTCCCGGCCGGCGAGGAGGCCCTGGCGGGTGAGCTCGGCGAGGCCGTCGCGGAGGGCGGCGATCTCCTCGGCGGTGCCGTTCTGGGCGATGCCGCCGATGCCGAGGGTGGCGAGGCACTCGTCGAGGACGGCGGGCTCGGGCTCGCCGAGGACGGGCAGTTCGTGATGGACGAGGCCCGTGGTGTACGCCGTCAGCCAGGTGCCCCAGGCGATCTGCGGGTCGACGGCGCCGGTGGAGCGGGGGAGGCGGGAGCGGAGGGAGGAGACGGGGACGCCCCGGCCCTCCAGGTACTGCTCGCAGTCGATGTGCAGCCAGCGGGGGCGGCCGGGGCCGGGTTGGCGGACGTCGCAGCGGGCGATGCCGTACTTGAAGTAGGGGATTACCTGAAGGTCCGTCAGATGGTGTTCCTCGTCGCCGGGTTGGTCGGTGGGGAGGAAGCAGACGGAGCGGCGCGGGCCGCGGAAGGCGTTGCCGGAGATGCTGCCCTGGTCGTCGTGCTCGGCGAGGTTGGGCACGGCGACGAAGCGGGGGACGCCGGCGGCGCGCAGGTAGCGGTCCATCAGGATGTCGTCGGGCCACGCGAAGAGGTGGCGGCTCGCGTACTCGACGTACCCGGCGGCGACGGCGCGCGGCAGGATGATGGCCACGCACGGGAAGTACTCGCCGACCGCGCCCACCCAGCGGGCGCCGGAGAGGGCGGCGAAGCGGGCGGCCGCGCCGTTGCGGGAGTCCCAGAGGGCGAAGAGGGCGAGCGCGGCGTCCGGCATCGCCTCGACGGCCCGGTGGGCGCGCTCGAAGAAGCCGTCGGAGAGGATCATGTCGTCCTGGACGACGAGGTGGTGGGTGGCCCCCTCCCCGATCGCCGACCAGGCGGCCAGGGCGGTGCGCAGCACGGAGGGCCGGCCGGTCGGGTCCGGGTCGACGACCACGGACAGGGCGCCGGGCGGGGCGTCGGCGGCGATCCTGCGGGCCGCGTCGAGCCGCTTGGGATGGGTCATCACCGAACCGCTCATCCGGTGGCGGGTCGAGCTGGTTCCAGGCATCACGGTGCTCCGCGTCTCCTCGGGCGTGGGTGGCCGCGCTCCGCCGGGGCGGTCGGACGGAAGCGTCCGTTCCGCGTCCGTTCCGCGCCCGTTCGGGCCGCGCAGGGAAGCTACCAGGCGGCTTCGACCTTGAAACAAAGGCGTCTTGATGACATGTCAGGAGGGCCGAAAAGGCACCCTTGTCGTCCCCTGTGAAGCAAAAGCATGCTGTCCGGGCCACCGCTCCCGCGCAGAAACCGGAGGGGAACCGATGAACGCGCCCAGCGTGCAGGCAGCATCCCTGGGGTCCGAATCCCAGGGCGCCGCATCCGAAGAATCGTTACTGCAGCGCCTGAGTCAACTACGGGACGCCCGCGTCGCCGTCACGGGCGGAGGCGGACTGGTCGGAAGCCGCGTCGTCGCCCTGGCGCGCCGGGCCGGCGCCGCCGTCACCGTGCTGGACCGCCTCGACGCGTACCCCGAGGACGTCCGCGAGCTGTTCGGACTCGACCGCCTCGGCGCCGAGTTGGCCGTCGGCGACATCTGCGACCGGGAGACCGTGCGGAGCGTCGTCAAGGGCGCCGACTACGTGATCCACGCCGCCGCGTACGCCGACGTCGCCGCCTGCACCCGCCACCCCGACGTGGCCTTCGAGGCGAACGTGCGCGGCACCGAGACCGTGCTAGAGGAGATCGCCGCCTCCGAGGTGCGCCGGCTGGTGTTCATCTCCTCGGCCGCCGTCTACGGCAACGGCGACCCGGGCGTCACCGGCCCGCAGGTCTTCCGCGAGGACCAGCCCCTCGTGCCCGTCTCGGTCTACGCCAACACCAAGCTCTGGGCCGAGCACCAGGCCCGGCTGATGCTGGCCGCGCCGGACAGGCCCGAGTTCACCGTGCTGCGCTACTTCTCGGTCTACGGGGACCCGCAGATCCCCAAGCCCGGCAGCCACTCGTGGATGGTCGCGTGGATGTCCATGCACGCCCACCTCGGCCTGCCGATCCACCTCAACGGCGGCGGCGTCCAGGTCCGCGACCTCGTCCACGTGGACGACATCGCGGCGGCGACCGTGCTCGCCCTCGTCGAGCCCAAGGCGGCCGGACAGATCATCAACGTCGGTACCGGACAGCCCACTTCGGTGCGCGACGTGGCCGACCTGATCTCACCGCACTACCCGGGCTCGCGCCAGATCGTCACCCCGCTCCCGGAGGGCGACCCGCTGGGCGGCTACGCCGCCACCGAGCGGATGCGCGAACTCCTGCGCTTCACCCCGCGCATCGACGTCCGCGAGGGCGTCGAGCGGTACGTACGCTGGCTGAAGGCCAACCCGCAGGCCGTCCCGGAGTGGCTGCGCGCCACGGCGGCCGACCGTAGCGCCTGAGCCGGTCCGTCTGAGCCGGTCCGTCTGAGCCGGTCCGTCTGAGCCAGTCCGGGCCCAACAGGTAGGGAGAGTACGTGAGTTACGTCGGCTCGTACGTGTGGAAGCTGCGTCAGAAGGTGGGGAGCCAGTTGCTCCTGCTGCCCGGCGCCCAGGTTCTCGTCCTGGACGACCAGGGGCGCTGTCTGCTCCAGAAGCGCAGTGACAACGGCCTCTGGGAGCTTCCCGCCGGAGCCTGCGAGGAGGGGGACACCTTCGCCGCCACCGCCGCACGGGAGTTGGAGGAGGAGACGGGCCTGCACGTCGAGGAGGCGGACCTCGTCCCCTTCGCCTCCTTCTCCGACCCCGGACTCCACACCCTCACCTACCCGGGCGGCGACGTGGCCCAGTGCTTCGCGCTCTGCTTCGCCGCGCACCGCTGGACCGGGACGGTCCGACCCGGGGCGGACGAGGTGCTACGGGCGGGGTTCTTCGACCCGAAGGACCCGCCGGAGCCGCTGTACCGGGCCACGGCCGCCGTGCTGGAGCTGTACGAGGTCTTCCGCGAGACGGGGAGGTTCCAGGCCCGATGAGCCCGGACCCGATGAGCCCGGACCCGATGAGCCGATCCCTGCCGGTTCGGAACCCGGTCCGCGCGGTGGTGCCCTGCCGGGCCTGCCTGTCCGGGGAGGACCTGGACTGGCTGGGCGGCCGCTCGGTCAGCGTGGCGCTCGACCTGACGACCACGGTGGAGGTGCTCCCCTCCGGCAGGGCGGACGGGCCCGGGAGCACCGGCGGCTGGGCGCGGGAGGTGTGGGCGTACCTGCGCGCCCGGCTGCCCGGCCTCCCGGAGCGGGCGCCCGCCGTACGGGTCGGCAGCGACGCCCCGGCCGCCAGCGGGCTGTCCTCCTCCACGGCGCTGATCGTCGCCCTCTTCGAGGCGTACCTCGCGGCCTGCGGCCGCTCCGCCGAGGTCGATGTGGAGACCGTCAGCCACTGGGCGTACCACTTCGAGTTCCTCGTCTTCAACGGCGGCGGGATGGACCAGACGGCCGTGATCCAGGGCGGCGCGCTGCTGCTGGAGGGCCGCACCACCGGGCTGCCCGTCATCCGCGAGCGGGCCCTTTTCCCGGAGGACTGGACGGTCCTGGTGGTGGACTCCGCCACCGCCAAGTCCACCGGCGACCACATCCGCATCGTCCGGGCGCAGCTCGCCGACGGGGACCCGAAGCTCGCCGACTACATGGCCACCGCCGACGCCGCCTCCGCGGAGGTGTGGAAGGCCCTCGGCGCCCGCGACCTCACCGCCCTCGGGGACGCGATGGGCCGGGCCCACGTGGCGATGCGGGACTACCAGGCGATGTCCACGCCGTTCCTGGAGCGCCTCAGGCACCTCGCCGGCGACCGCGTGGGCCTGCCCCTCAAGCTCAGCGGCGCCGGCGGCGGCGGGGCCCTGGTGGGCGTCTGCCCGGCGGACGAGGCGGAGGCGACCGCCGCCCGGCTGCGCACCGCCTACGAGGGCCACCCCGACGTGCGGGTGATGCCCGTACGGGCGGCGGGGTTCAGGCTCTAGAAGCATCGAGGCGGCGCCGCCGGTCCTCCCGAGTTCGGGGGACCGGCGGCGCCTTCGTCGTTCAGGCGTGCGGACGTTCAGCCGTCCCGGGTCAGATGAAGGGGTCGTAGTCGGAGTCGAGGACGGGGGCGCCGTTGCCCTCGCCGATCCTCTCCAGCTCCAGGTTGGAGGCGTGGCGGGCGCAGTGGAACCGGCAGTCGGAGCTCGGGTTCACCAGGCCGCGGTCGGAGTCGCGCCAGATCTCGGCGAGGCTCTGGGTGACGGCGTCGCCGATCTTCGCCTTCTCGTTCCCGCGGTGGTACGAGCACGCGTAGACCCCGGACGGCGTCACCAGTGTGCGCAATTCGGCGATACGGCACCGTTCGTAGTCCTTCGGCTGCACCGGGCCGCGGTGGTTGCGCAGAGAATGCAGGGTGGAGGAGTTGACGATCTGGAATGTTTCGCTCTCCAGACGGGCGGCTTGCGCCAGCTGGTCCTCGACGGAGGCGAGCAGGGAATCGGCGACCGGGACGATGTGGTGATCGTCGTCGAACATGGCCTTGACCTCGAAGTAATCGCATCCGATGTCATATGCCAATTCGGCGGCGGTGAGCACCTCGTGGTGATTGCTGACGGTATTCCCGTCCGCTTCCCGGCGGGACATGAGGAGGAACGAGTAACCGAGCGCTCCGCTTTTCGCCTCGGCGAGCAGCCGCATGTTGGCGACCACCTTGTCGAAGACGCTGGCGCCCTTGCGGTCGGGCCGGAAAACGCCGTACGTCGCCTTGGTGCCGGCGTCCATCGAGACGCGCACCCAGGAGGCGTAGGCGGCCAGTTCGTCGAGGTTCTGCCTGATCAGCGTGCCGTTGGTGACCACGCCGATCGCTATGCCGGCCTCCCCGAGGACGCGCAGCACCCGCTTGGTCCCGGAATGGGCGAGCGGTTCCCCGCCACCGATGAGGATGACCGCCCGGACGGACATCTCCACCAGTTCCCCGGCGAGTTCGGACAGACGGTCCGCGGTGAAACGGCCCTGGTTCAGGAGTTTTCCGCTGATGCACTCCGGGCATGCCAGGTCGCAGAAAGTAGTCGGATCGAGATCGACGACGAGCGGGGCACGGGAACGGGCACCCGACGCAACCTCCAGAATTCTCGGCCAGCTCGACGGTTGGTAAAGCTTGGAGACCAGGTCGAGACGATCGGCACCCATGGTTCTCCTTCGTTGGACGGGCAAACAGGCTTCTCCTACCCTGCCCGTAAAGGCCGGGAGTAGGCATCGAGTTCCGGACACCTTGCGTTCCTGGCCGATTTCCGAGGGGCCTTTTCCGGCCGATTCCCAATCCCTGCGCAAACCGCCCATTCGGAATCTGCCACGATCGATCACCGGACGACCTCACCCGCCACCGCGCCGTACGACGAAGGAGCACCCGATGAGTGCCGCATCCGCCGCCACACCCCGCGTCAGCGCCTCCGTGATGACCCACCCGGTGCGCCGGGCGCAGGCCGAGGAGCTGGCGGCCCGGCTCGGAGTCGGCAACCTCGCCGTGGACCCGGACCCGGACGCCGGCCCGTCCGCGCTGCGCACGGCGCTGGTGGCCTGGGGGCAGGCGGAGGCGACCGCCACCCACCACCTGATGGTCCAGGACGACGTGGCCGCCCCCGCCGACCTGATCGACCTGGTGACCAGGGCGGCGGCCCGCTTCCCCGAGGACGCGCTGGTCTTCTACACCAACTGGCACGCCCGCAACGGCGCGCTCTCCCGCCTGGCGGCCCTGGCCGGCGCGGCCTGGGTGCGCGGCGTGCCGCAGGAGTTCACCCCCACCCTGGCCGTCTGCCTGCCCGTCGAAATGGCCGCGCGCTACCGGGAGTTCGGCCGCCGCAGCACCGACCGCCACGACGACGAGGTGCTCTCCGCCTTCCTGCGCCCGGGCGGGCGGATGGCGCTGCTGGCGGTGCCGAACGTGACCGAGCACACCGGCACCAGCTCCATCAACGGACACGCCTCCCAGGGCGTGCGCAAGGCCGCCTGCCCCGTCGACGAGGCCACCGCCCGGCCGCTGCTCGCCCACGGCCCGGTGCTGGAGCGGCCCGACTGGCTGCCGTACATGCGCAACGGCGAGGGCTACCTCCAGCTCTCCTGGGGCACCGAGTCCTCCGCCCACATTCCCTGGCGGGAGGCGCTCCCGCACACCGGCATGAGCGAGGAGGCGCTGCGCGGGCTCGAGGCTTCCCACCGCCCCGCCGAGGCCGTACGGGCTGTCGCCGACGCCTTCGGCGACCGGTACGCCGAGGAGCTGTGGCTGCACGCCGTGCTCCTCGGCGCCCAGGCCGAGGCCGTGGCGGGCCGGCTCGGGGCGGACCGCCCGCGCGCCTCGGCCGGGCCCGAGCAGGAGCGGCTGCGCGTCCGGGCCGTCTCCACCCTGGGCCTGGCCAGCCTGCCCGCCGAGCAGCGCCCCGGGGTGACCCCCGGCCAGGCGGCGCTGCTCACCGAGTACGCCTGGAGTGCGATCAGCTGCGGGAGTTCGCTCCTCAGTGAACTCGGGCGTCGTGGGTGATCCACACGCCCGGCTCCCAGTAGGTGCCCAGGTCTCGCTCCCGGTCGATGTGGACGGGCGCGAGACCGTGGGGGAAGACGTAGTCGCCGTCCTCGGGGAACTCCAGGCCCGTCCAGGACTCCCACTCGGCGACCGTGCCGGTGATCCGCGAGGACTGCGCCGTGCCGTGCGCGAGGACGCCGCCGACCTTGACCTGGGTGCGCACCCAGGGGTCGAAGGGCGAGCCGTCCTCGCGCGTCCACGCGGCGTAGCGCTCGATCGGGATCGTCGGGTACAGCTCCTTGTGGGTCGGCCGGACGGGCACGATGACGGTGTCCAGCCCGGCGGCGCGTGCCACGACGGCCAGCTCCCGCAGCAGGACCTTGGACAGGCCCCGGCCCTGGTGCGCCGGGGAGACCTCCACGCCGAGGGCGCACAGGGCCGTCGGCGCGATCCCGGCCTCGCGTTCGGTGAAGGCCGCCGCGATGGACTCGTCCAGCCCGTTCCCGAGCCCGGCGGGCGTGCCGTCCCAGGCGCGGGGGAGCGAGCGGCCGGTGCCGAGGACGGCGTCGGCCCGCTCGTCGTAGAGCAGGAACTGGTACTCCGGGAACTCCTTGAACATCCGGTCCCAGTAGAGGTCGCCGATGTCGCCGTGGAGGTTGTACTCGGGCACGACGCCGGCGAAGTCCTCCGGGATGCGGTCCCAGAGCTCGGGGCGCTCGCTGTGGCGCACGGTGGTCCAGTGCGGGCCCCGGTCCGTCATGCCGGCACCTCCGCGTCCCAGACGACCATCAGCGGCAGGCCCGCCCAGGCGGCGCGGGCGGCGTCGGCCACGAACTCCTCGTAACCTCCGGGCGCCAGGCTGCCGTTGAACACCGGCTCGTGGCAGGCGCGCAGTGTCAGGCCCGCCGCCGCGATGGCGGCCAGGTACGCGCCGGGCAGGTGGAGCCTGTTGCGGACGAAGCCGAGGCTGCCCGGGCCGCGCACGAAGACGCACTGGCCCTGCAGGGCGATGACGAAGGGGTGCAGGTCGGTGACGACGATCCGCCCGCCGGGGCGGACGACGCGGGCCAACTCGCCGAAGGCCGTGGTGAGTTCGTCCTGGTGGGTCATGGCCATGGAGCAGACGGCCACGTCGACGGAGTCGTCCTCCAGCGGCAGCGCCTCCAGCAGGCCGAGGCGGTACTCGGCCTCGGGGGAGTGCCGGCGCGCCTGGTCGATCATCTGGGGCGACTGGTCCACCCCGATGACGCGGTGGCCGCGGGCGAGCAGGGTGGCGGTCTGGCGGCCGGTGCCGCAGGCCGCGTCGAGCGCGATCCCGGCGGGCAGCGTGTCGAGGATGCCGTGGACGACCGGCTCCTCGACCTGGATGAAGGAGCTGGGCAGCGTGTCGTACCGCTCGGCCCACTCCGCGTAGCCGGTGGCGAGGTCCAGTTCACTCACCGCCGCGTCGGCGTCGGGCATCGGCTGCTCGTCCTGGGTGACGAACCTGCGGATCTCCTCGACGCGGGCCTTCAGGAAAGCCTCGTCGCCGTCGACGGCGTTGCGCAGGAGCGCCAATCCCTCGATCCCCAGGATCAGTTCGCGAACGTGCAGCCTGCTGTCCATCCGGTTGTCGATCCGGTCGTCCATCCGATTCCCCTCGGCAGGCGGTGGCAGGAAGTCGTGCGGTGAACGTGGTGCGGTGAACCTGGCGCGCTGAAAGTGGTGCGCTGAAAGTGGTGCGGTGAAACCCGAATTCCGCTACCCGGGCCCGGGGAGCGGCAGACGTTTCCGGAACGGCTTGTCCGGAAAGGCGTGATCCTTGGCCGAACTCCGGCCCGTGGAACGGGAGGTGGCGCGCGGGGTAACGTGACCGTCCGCTCATTCGGGTGAACGGACAAATCCTGGGGGACGGTGTGATCGAGGGCTATTTCGGCAGGGAGAGCGTCATCGCGGGGGAAACGCTGGACTTCCACGTCTCGACGGACGCGGAAGCCTTCCGGCTCAGCTTCCACCGGCTCGGCCGGGAGGTGGAGTTCGTCGCCCGGACGCCGTGGCTGACGGGCGTCCACCGGCCGCCGCCACCGCACCCGGACGGCGTGCCCGGCCACGCCGACCCGGCGAGGGACTGGGACTGGCCGCCGTACGCGTACGCCGTCCCCGAGGACTGGGCGCCGGGCATCTACGTGGCGCTGTTCGTCGAACGGGGAGCGGAGGAACCGGCCCTGGACGCCGACACCCTGGAGGGCCCCGAGCGGGAGTTCTTCGTGGTCAGGCCCGTACGGCCGGGCACCCGTTCCCGCATCCTGTACAAGAAGTCCAGCTTCACCCGGCACGCCTACAACCGCGCCGACCACCCCGCCGCCGAACGCGCCGCCAGCCTCTACGACAACCCCGTCTACCGTGACGGCGCCGACGGCACCGACACCGGCCCGCGCGGCCACAAGCTGAGCATGCGCCGCCCCGGCGGCATCATCGACCTGGCCCACTGGGACGCCCCGTTCATCGCCTGGCTGGAACGCAACGGGTACGAGGTCGAATACTGCACCGACCTCGATCTGCACCGGGACCGGGAACTCCTGGACGCCTACGATCTGCTGCTGAGCGTCGGCCACGACGAATACTGGAGCGCCGCCATGCGCGCCCGGGTGGAATCCTTCGTCGAGGGCGGCGGAAACGTGGCCTTCCTGAGCGCCAACACCTGCTGGTGGCGCGTTCATCTCACCGACGGGGACACGGCATTCGTCTCCGACACCGACCACCACGTCGCAGGGGTCTACCCCCACCTCCCGGCGACGGACCTCTGGTGGGCCGACAAACCCGAGGGCGTCGGCGAACCCGAGAATTCCCTCACCGGGGTGAGTTTCCGCAACGGCGGTATGTGGCCCGGAGAATGGCCCGGCGACCGGCCCCTGGACGGCTACACCGTCCAGCACGCCGACCACTGGATCTACCGGGGCACGGGCCTGCGTGACGGCTCCGACGGCGGCCCCGCCGACGCGCTCGGCGCCGGCACCCCGCTCATCGGGTACGAGTGCGACGGCGCCGCCTTCGCCTACGACGCCGACGGCGTCGCCCGGGCCACCGGCGCGGACGGCACCCCCGACTCCTTCCTCATCCTGGGCCTGTACGTGCTGCGCCCGGTCAACGAGGACTTCCACACCATGAGGTGGAGCCACTGGAACTGCCCCGAACGCGAGCCCGGCGGTACCGGCCCGCGCGCCGCCACCATGGGCCTGTACACCCGCGGCGGCACCGTCTTCACGGCCGGGACCACCGACTGGCCGACCGTCGTCGGCCGGGGGCAGGACGCGGCGGTCGAGCAGGTCACCCGCAACCTGCTCGACCGGCTGCGCCACCGTGAACCGGTCCCTACAGCCCCTGCAGCCCCTACAGCAGGGCGGTCAGGGCCCGCAGGGAGGTGATCCGGGCGGCCCCGTCGCGCAGCGGCGGGGCCTCGCCGAAGTCCACCGCGCCGTCCGGACGGCACAGGTGCGCGGCCCGCATGCCGGCGGCCAGCGGGCCCTCGACGTCGGGGCCCCAGGCGTCCCCGACGAACAGGGCCTCCTCCGCCCGCAGGCCGCAACCCTCCAGCGCCGTACGGTAGATGAGGGGGTGTGGCTTGCGGGCCCCGGCTTGGGCCGAGGTGACCACCACGTCGAACAGTCCGGTGAGACCGACGGCGGCGACGGCCCCCTCCAGGTCCCAGAACCAGTTGGAGCACAGCGCCACCGTCTGCCCGCGCCGTCGAAGGTCCGCGAGCGTCGCGCGGACGTCCTCGTACACCGCCAGGCGCATGTCCTTGGTGGCGGCGTCGAGGTCGGCCGCGAGGCCCTCGAGCTGCTCGGCGGGTACGCCGCAGCCCCTGGCCCTGGTCTTCAGCCGGTCCAACTCCCAGGTGTGGTACGCCTGTTCGCTGGCCGAGTGGGCCGTGTGCTCCTCCCCGTCGGCCGGGCCGACGGACCACTGGTCGCCCCAGCGGGCGCCCTGGACGCCCAGCCCGTGCCGGTCGAAGACCGACGCGTGGCTGGGCGGCAGGGGGGCGACCATGCGGACGAGCGTTCCGTAGAAGTCGAAGATCACGCCCCGGGTGCGCGCCACGAGAGCCTGCCGGAGGCTCTCGTCAGTACTTCCCGTACCGCCGGGGGAAGTAGTCCTCCATCCCGCCCTCGCGCTCGATGTCGACGGTGGAGCAGTGCAGCCCGCCGCCGAAGGGGCCGACCGCGCGGAACGGCACCGGCACGATCTCGAAGCCGTAGGAGGAGAGCTGCTCGGAGAGGCGGACCTCGTTCTCCTCCACGCACAGGGTGTTGTGGTCGAGGTTGAGCATGTTGGCCGCCAGCCACGGGCTGCAGAAGGAGAGCTTCGGCGGGTGGTCCCAGCTCGCGGGCTGCACCGCCTCCACGATCTCCCAGTCGTTGAGCTTGAAGAACTCCATCAGCTCCGGGTCGGCGAGCCGCTCGCCGCAGTGCAGCACCAGGCCCGGGCGCAGCGGCACCCAGGTGGAGTCGATGTGCAGGGGGTGGGTGTTGGTGGAGGTCACCGCGTGGACGCGGTGCTCGGGGTAGTGCCGCTTGAGCCAGTCGTAGCCGCTGCGGTTGGTGACGAAGGAGAGCTGGACGAAGAGGTCCTTGCCGAAGCGGGCCACGTCGGCCGCGTCGAAGAGCGGCTCGGCCTCGGTGAGGACCAGGTCGTAGTCGCGTACGCGGGCCAACTGCTCTTCCGTGGTCTGGGAGTTGAAGACGTCCCAGAACCCGGGGTTGAAGGAGGCATCGGTCAGGCGCGGCTTGGGCGCGGCCTCCCAGCGCATCTTCTCGTCGGCCTCGAAGAGCTTCTGCAGGACGGGCCGGTAGCAGAGGTACTCGAACCACCGGCTGCGGTAGGACATGGTCGCTTCGAGGACCTCGTTGCCCACGGTGAGCAGCAGGTCCCGGGGCGGCATGCAGCCGAACATGGAGTCCTGCGTCCACTCGGGGGTGGAGACGGGGGCGCTGAAGTCGATGGGGGTGGGCCGGTCGACCCGGATGCCGCGCCTGCGCAGCAGTTCGGCGAAGTTGTCGAGCTCCTCGTTGGCCGCGGCGGTCATGTCCTCGGGCATCGGCCCGTAGGTGCCCAGCGGGAATCCGTCGTCGGGGTAGTCCCGGCGGACGGCGAGTTCGGGTGCCTGGACCATGGTGCCGTCGGCGCGGCCGACGATCACGTGCCGTAGCGGGTCCCAGCCGTTCCAGGAGTTGACCTTGAGGGGTCGTTCGTTGGCGTCCGTGGTCTGCGCACTGAGCTCGGTCATGCCGCCACCGTGCCTGCGGGGGTGGTGACCGTCAAGAGTGGCTCGATTGCCGGTGGTGACCTTTGCGTCATTGTCGGGGTTGATGGGGGTGGCGGCAATCTATGCCCCGGAAGGTATAACCCCACGTGTCTAGACCAGTGAACTGATGTGTCGTCAGTCGTGTGGTGATGCCGGTGATGGCCGAAAGTCGGTACCAGCAGCGTGAGTTGACCATCCCTTGGGTAATTGCGACCGTCAGTCGGCGGGATTGAGGAGCAGGCATGACAAGAAGATTACGAGGCGTCGTCGCGGCGGCCGCCACCCTGGCGGTGGCCGCGGCAGCGGCCGGGTGTTCGAGCGGCTCCGGCAGCTCCAAGGGCTCCGGGAAGCTCACGGTCTGGCTGACCGTCGACGCCCAGGAGAGCTGGCCGGATCTGGTGGAATCCGTCAACACCCGTTTCAAGCAGGCACATCCGGGCACGGACGTCTCGGTCGAGTACCAGCAGTGGACCACCAAGAACCTGAAGGTGGACGCCGCCCTGGCCGGCCACGACGTGCCCGACGTCATCGAGATGGGCAACAGCGAGACGGTCAACTACATCGTCAACGACGCCTTCGCGCCCGTGGACCCCTCGAAGTTCGACCACGCGGGTGAATGGCTGGGCGCCCTGCGTGAACCCTGCGAGTACAACGGCAAGACCTACTGCGTGCCCTACTACGTCGGTGCCCGCGTCGGCATCTACCGCACGGACCTGTTCCAGCAGGCCGCAGTGGCGAAAGCCCCCGACACCTACCCGGAGCTGATCGCCGCCCTCGACGCGCTCAAGGCCAGGTACGGCGCCGGGGACAAGGCGTTCTCCGCGCTCTACATGCCCGGCCGCTACTGGTACGCCGCCCTCGCCTTCGTCAAGGACACCGGCGGCGAGATCGCCGTCAAGAAGGACGGCCATTGGCAGAGCGCCCTCTCCGGCCCCAAGTCCGTCGAAGGGCTGAAAGCCTGGAAGGGCCTGATCGACTCCTACTACGTCGGCGACCGCTCCAAGGACAACGGCGACGAGCCCGCCGTCGTCGGCCAGGGCAAGGTCGGCGTCTTCTACGGCAACACCTGGGAGGCCGACGCCGCCGCCGACCCGCAGTCCGGCGGCAACCCGGAGCTCAAGGGCAAGTTCGCCTCCTTCGCCTTCCCCGGCCCCTCCGGCGGACCGCTGCCGCCCTTCCTCGGCGGCTCCGAACTCGCCGTCCCCGCGAAGTCCAGGAACAAGGACCTCGCCCAGGAGTGGATCAAGCTCTTCACCGACCGGACCTCCCAGCAGCGCCTGATCAAGGCCAACGCCCTGCCCAACAACACCGCGCAACTCGGCGACGTCGACGCCAAGGGCGTCAACGGGCCCGCCGCGAAGGCCGCCGCCCGAGGCTGGGTCACCCCGCAGGCCCCCGGCTGGGTCGCCGTGGAGAAGGCCAACATCCTCCAGGAGATGCTGGAGGACATCGCCACCGGCAAGCACTCGGTGGAGGACGCCACCAGGACGGCGGACGGGCGCATCGATGCCGTCATCAACAAGAACTGACGAGGCCGTGGAGCCCGCCGTGCGCACCCCCGTGCGCACGGGCGGCGCCCCCGGCCGGCGGCGGGTGGCCAAGCGGGCCACCCCGTACCTGCTGATCGCGCCCATGATCGGCACCCTGCTGCTGGTCCTGGGCTACCCGCTGCTCGACATGGTCCTGCTCTCCTTCAAGGACATGACCCGCAAGGAGCTCTTCTCCGGCGAATCCCCGGCCTGGGTCGGCCTCGACCAGTACCGGGCCGTCCTCTCCGACGGCTTCTTCTGGGTGGTCGTCGCCCGCACCGTGGCCTTCGCCGCGGTCTGCGCGGGGCTCACCATGCTCGGCGGGCTGGGCTTCGCGATGCTGCTGCGCACCGTCTCCCGCTGGGTGCGGGTGATCATCGTCGGCGTTCTCGTCGCCGTGTGGGCCATGCCGTTCATGGTCGCCGCCTCGGTGTTCCGCTGGCTCACCGACGCCGACTACGGCGTCGCCAACTGGGCGCTCGGCGAACTCACCGGCTCGGACTTCCGCGGCCACAACTGGTTCAACAACCCCTGGGAGGGCTACGCCGTCATCGTCGCCGTCGTGGTCTGGGGGGCGATCCCCTTCGCCGCCATCACCCTGCACGCGGCGGTCGTCCAGGTGCCCCCCGAACTGGAGGAGGCCGCCCGCGTCGACGGCGCCAGAGGACCGCAGGTCTTCCGCCACGTCACCTTCCCGATGATCAGACCGCTGTTCGTGGTGGTCGCGGCCCTGTCGGCGATCTGGGACTTCGGCGTGTTCAGCCAGATCTGGCTGATGCGCGGCGGCCAGCCCGAACGCGACTACTACCTGCTCGGCGTCTACTCCTTCATCGAGTCCTTCGCCGTCAACCGCTACAGCGCGGGAGCCGCCATCGCCATCCTCACCGTGCTGCTGCTCCTCGTCGGCTCCGCCGTCTACCTGCGCCAGATCCTCCGGACGGGAGAGGTCGAATGACCACCGACAGCCGGCGCCGCCGCAACCGCCGCCTCGCGAACACCGCCGGGCTGATCGGCGCCGCCGTCATGGCCTTCCCCGTCTACTGGATGGTCCTGACGGCCTTCCGGCCCGCGAGCCAGATCCTGCACGTGCCACCAGAGTTCTGGCCCGGCACGTTCACCCTGGACAACTTCCGCCGGGCGATGGGCTCCGACACCTTCTGGGACAACGTGCGCTCCAGCGTCCTCATCGGCGTCGGCACGGTGGTGATCTCCCTGCTCGTCGGCACCCTCGCGGCCTTCGCCGTCGCCCGGTTCGCCTTCGCCGGGCGCCGGGCGCTGATCCTCGTCCTGCTGTGCGTCCAGACCATCCCGCTGATCGCCCTCGTCATCCCCGTCTACCTGCTGCTCAACGACCTCGCCCTGACCGACACCCTGACCGGCGTCATCCTCACCTACCTCGCCTTCGCGCTCCCCTTCACCGTGTGGATGCTGCGCGGGTTCATCGTCGCCATCCCCCCGGAGCTGGAGGAGGCCGCGATGGTGGACGGCTGCGGACGGCTCGGCGCGTTCCGGCGCGTCACCCTGCCGCTGCTCGCCCCCGGGCTCGTCGCCACCTCGATCTTCGGGCTGGTCCAGGCGTGGAACGAGTACGTCCTCGCCTACGTCCTGCTCTCCAGCAACGACAAGCGCACCCTGCCCATCTGGCTGGTCTCCTTCCAGACCAGCTTCGGCACCGACTACGGCGGGCTCATGGCCGGCGCCACCCTGACCGCCCTGCCCGTGGTCGTCGCCTTCCTCCTCGTCCAGCGCCGGATCGCCGCCGGTCTCGCCACGGGCGCCGTCCGAGGCTGAGCGCGGCCGCCGTCCCTGGGGCGGAGTGCCAAGACGAGGTCGGCTCGGGTAAGGCGCAGTTAAAATCCGTGCCCGTCCGGGGAGTCGGCGCGCCGGTGCCGACGGCTTCGGTGCGTGGGCGACCGGGCCGGGTGGGGCAGGCACGGCGCCGTACGGGGGAGTGGCCGGACCGCGGTCGGGCGGTCCGCCCGCGGGTGGGCGGCGCTGTCGGGCACCGCGCGCGGACCCTTGTGCGCGCCCATCAGTGAAATATCATATGGCGCATTGCACAGCGGCGCCCGGGTGAGATCCGGTTCCCCGTCCCCCGCCGCGATCCGTCGGCGATCAGTCGACTCCGCGTGCGCGCCGCGCCCTGCGTTCCTCCCCCCACGTCACGAGAGACGGAACCCGACCTGTGATCAGATTCCGATCCCGCCTGCCCGAAAGGGCCCGGCGCGGCCGACGAACCGCCGCGGTGGCACTCGCGGCCGCGCTGTCCGGCGCCGCGCTGAGCAGCCCGCTGTCCGCGATGGCCGACTCCCACGCACCGCAGGCCGTCACCGTGGTCGCCCAGCCGGGCACCCCGAAGACGGCCGCAGCCCCGCAGAAGTCCGGCCCGCACCGTGCCAAGGCAGCCAGGACCGGCCCGGTCGCCACCGCGAACACCGGGGGCAAGAAGGCTCCCGAGCTGGTGGACGGCGCCGACCCGGGCACCGGCAAGAACGGCGACGGCAACGTCGCGAACGAGTACGACCTCCAGGTCACCTACAAGGGCGGCCAGGAGTCGACCGGTGTGGTGATCGGCGCGCCCAAGGTCTACCTGGTGCTCTGGGGCTCCCAGTGGGGCACCCCGTCGACGAACTCGACCGGTGACGTCACGACGACCGGGGACCCGGACCAGGCCGCGCCGTACCAGCAGGACTTCTTCAAGGGCCTCGGCAGCGCCGGTGACGGCTGGAGCGCCGTGCTGACCCAGTACTGCGAGGGCATCGCCACCGGATCCGTCCAGTGCCCGGCCGGGTCCGCGCACATCCCGTACCCGCAGGCGGGGAGCGTCCTCGCGGGCGTCTGGGTGGACAACGCCGCCCCCGCGCCGCAGGCCGCCACCGAGCCGCAGCTCGGTGCCGAGGCGCTGGCCGCCGCCAAGCACTTCGGCAATCTGACGGAGGCGCAGAACCGCAACGTCCAGTACATCATCGACTCGCCGCAGGGCACCGACCCGGACAAGTGGAAGGAGCTGGGCTACTGCGCCTGGCACGACTTCCAGCGCTCGCCGTACGGCCAACTCGCCTACACCAACATGCCGTACCTGTCGGACGTGGCCGGCTGCGGCACCAACTGGTTCGGCGAGAACACCCCGCGGGGCCGGCTGGACGGCTACGGGATCATCGGCGGCCACGAGTACGCGGAGACGGTGACCGACCCGAACACCCCGGGCGGCTGGACCGACGCCACCGGCCAGGAGGTCGGCGACAAGTGCGCCTGGATCCCGAAGGGCTCCAACGGCGGGCTGTTCTTCGAGAACCTGTCGACGGGCAGCTTCCCGCTGCAGACCCTGTGGTCCAACTCCGACCACCTGTGCGTCGGTTCGGACCCGGTCGTGTCGAGCCCGCCGGTCTCGGTGAGCACCATGTGCGACCGGACCGACAAGGCCGGGCAACCGCTGTCGATCCCGGCGGTGGGCGTGTCCGGCACCGGTTCGGCCCTCACCTACAGCGCCACCGGGCTGCCGCAGGGGCTGGCCATCGACGCGCACAGCGGCGTGATCTCCGGCACCGCCGCCGCGACCAGCGGCTACCAGCGGATCACCGTGACGGCGACGGACAGCGCGGGCAAGGCGGCGTCCACCGGCTTCTGGGAGAACCTCAGCGCCTCCGGCGGGTCGGGCTGCGGCACGATCGAGCAGCTCACCGACGCCGGTTTCGAGAACGGCTCGGCCGACGTCAACCACACCGTGATGACGGACGCCTGGAGCCCGTCGGGGTACAACACCATCACCCCGTCCAGCCTGCACGCGCCGCACTCCGGCTCCTGGTACGCCTGGCTCGGCCAGAACACCGGGACGGACGACTCCATCACCGCGTACCTGAACACCTACCCGGGCTACGGGCAGGCCACCTTCTCCTTCTGGCTGGACGTCGAGTCCACCAACACCTCCGCCTCCGCGCCCGACACGCTGTCCCTGGTGGCGATCAACCAGTACACGGGGCAGCCGATCGGCACGCTGAGGACCTGGACCAGCCAGAACGCCACCGGCGGCTACCAGTACCAGTCGGTCGACCTCTCCTCGGTCATCGGCCAGCTCGGCTGGGGGACCACGGTCGGCCTGAAGCTCGTCTCCCACGAGACCGGCACGAGCCCGACCACCGCCTTCCTGATCGACGACACCTCGGCCCGCGAGAGCTGAGCACCCGCGCGACCATCGGCCCCGGCACCGCCTCCTGCGGCGCCGGGGCCGACGTCGTGCCCGTCACGGCCCCGGCAGACACGCGTTAGACCGCCGTAGCGGTCGCCGGGAGGGCCGCGAGGGCGGCCAGGGCGGCGGACTCGCCCTCGGCGTAGTCGTGGGTACGGGCGGTGCGCAGTGCCTCGGAGAGGTGGTGCTGCGCCTGCTCGGGCTGGCCGGTGGCGGCGAGGGCGCGGCCGTACAGGGTGTGCAGCACGACGTGGCGCAGGGCCGGGAAGGGCGGCTCGGCCAGGGCCAGGCCCCGGGAGGCGTGGTAGGCGGCCTCGACGAAGGCGCCCACGGCCAGGCAGTGCTCGGCCAGGTGCTGGCGGGCCAGCGCGGTGAGGTCGCGGCGGCCGCCGCGCTCGGTGAGGGCGAGGGCGCGGGTGAGCAGGCCGTGGACGCGGGCGAGCCGGTCGCCCCGGACGAGGGCCACGGCCAGGTTGATCAGGGCGACGGCCTCGCCGGTGACGTCCCCGGCCCGGGCGGCGAGGTCGGGGGCGAGCTCCAGCTGGGCGAGGGCCTCCTCGTGCCGGCCCTCCTCGGTGAGCACCCAGCCGAGCAGGGCCCGGGCGCGGGACTGGGCGCCGTGGTCGTGGTCGGCCTCGGCGGCGGCGAGGCCCTGTTCGAGCAGCGGCGCCCAGCCGTCCCGGACCTGCCAGACGATCAGCGGCCACTGCAGCAGCACGAGCCGCCAGGCCCGGTCGTTGAGCCCGACCGCGACGGCCGCCTCCACTGCGCCGCGCAGGGTGTCGCGCTCGGCGGCGTACCAGGCCAGGGCGGTGGCGCGGTCCGGGAACGGCCGCACCTCGGCGGGCCGGCGGGCGCCCGGCGGCGGGACGCAGCAGGGCTCGCTGCCCGGCTCGGCGGCGGCGCTGGCGGCGAGCAGGGTGCCGAGCAGGTGGTCGAGGAGGCGGGGCAGGGCGTCGGTGTCGCCCTCGGCGGGCAGGCTGCGGGCGTAGAGCCGGACGAGGTCGTGCAGGGTGTAGGCGTCCTGGCCGGTCTCGGTGATCAGGTGGGCGGCGGCGAGCTGGTCGAGGGCCTCGATGGCCCGGTCGAGCCGGCAGCCGGCGATGGCGGCGGCGGTGCGGCTGTCCAGGGTGGTGCCGGTGTGGGTGCCCAGGCGGTGGAACATCCGGCGGGCGGGCTCGGCCAGGTGCTCGACGGTCAGGCCCAGGGTTGCGGCGATGCTGGTGTCCTCGACGTTGAGCAGGCTCAACCGGCGCTGCTCGTCGGCGAGTTCGTCGGCCAGGGCGGCGATGCCCCGGGCCGGGCAGCTGGCGATGCGCGCGGCGGCCAGGCGCAGGGCGAGCGGCAGCCCGTCGCAGAGGGAGGCCAGTCTGGCGGACGCCTCGGGCTCGGCGGCCACGAGGTCGGGGCCGAGGGTGTCGGAGAGCAGGGTGATGGCGCGCGGCGGGCAGAGCTCGGCGACGGGCACCAGCCGGGCGGCGTCGGAGGCGACGAGCCCGGCGAGGCGGTCGCGGCTGGTGACGACGGTGACGCAGCCGTCGCCCTCGGGCAGCAGCGGGCGGACCTGGTTGGAGTGCCGGGCGTTGTCGAGCACCAGCAGCATCCGCCGCCCGTAGGTGAGTTCGCGGTAGAGGGCGCTCATGCCCTGGTACGAGCCGGGCATCTGCTCGGCGGGCACGCCGAGGGCGAGCAGCAGCTCGCGCAGGACGGCGCCGGTGTCCCGGGCGGGGATCGGGCTGTAGCCGCAGAGGTCGACGAAGAGCCGGCCGTCCGGGAAGTCGCCCTGGCGCCGGTGGGCCCAGTACCCGGCCAGGGCGGTCTTGCCGACGCCGGCGCTGCCGGTGACGACGGCGAGCGCGCCGGGGGAGGAGGTGGCCCGGTCCAGCGCCTCCAGCTCGTCCTTCCGGCCGGAGAACCCGCGCGGGCGCCGGGGGAACAGGTGCGGGGCGAGGACGGGCGGGGGCGCGGTGGCGGTGCCGTCCGACTGGGTGGGGACCGGGACGGGCGGCGCGACCTGCTCGGCCCTGTCCGGTGCGGCGGGCGGCGCCGGGGTGTGCAGCAGCGCCGCGTGGGCGGCGGCCAGTTCGGGGCACGGGTCGACGCCGAGCTCCTCGGCAAGGGTGCGCCGGGTGCGGCGGAACAGGTCCAGCGCCTCCGAGCGGCGCCCGGCCCGGCCGAGGGACTGCAGCAGGGCGATGACCAGCCGCTCGCGCAGCGGGTCCCTGGCGACCTCGGCGCGCAGCACCCGGGCGGCCGCGCCGTGGTCGCCGAGCAGTCCGTGGGCCTGCGCCAGCTCCTCGACGGCGGCCAGGCGCAGCTCCGCCAGGCCGTGGGCGGCGCTCTCCAGCGCCGGGCTGGCGGTGGTGCCGGCGAGCGCGGGGCCGCGCCACAGGGCGAGGGCCTCGTCGAGGACGGCGACGGCCTCGGCGGGCGGGGCGCCGGAGCGGGCGCGGCGCAGCAGGTGCTCGAAGCGGTGGGCGTCGACGGCCAGCGGGGGCGTGCGCAGCAGGTAGGCGCTGCCCTCGGTGAGGAGCTCGACGCCGTGCGCGGCCGCGTCGCCCTCGGTCAGGAGGGTGCGCAGCTGGGAGACGTGGCCCTGGACGACGGTGCGCGAGTGCCGGGGCGGGTCGGTCTCCCAGAGGGCCCCGGTCAGCTGGTCGACGGTGACGGGCGCGCCGGCGTGGAGGGCGAGCATGGCGAGCAGGCTGCGGCGCTTGACGGGCCCGACCGGCAGGTCACGGCCGTCCGGCGTGACCGCCGCCACCGCGCCCAGAACCCGGAACTCCACCCCGTGCCACCCCGCTGCTCACCGAACGATAGGCCCGCGACTATAGGCCAGTCAGTGGCTATATGCCAGTCACCGACAGGTCGAAGGTGGACCGATGAAAGGTAGACCGATGACATGAACAACAGGTTGACGTACTCAGCAGGCTTCCAGGTTGCACACAGGTGGACGTGGCCTGCGTCACTCAGCGCTCGCCCGCCGACTCCAGCCGGGCCAGCCGCGGCACCAGCAGCAGGCAGACCAGCAGGACCGTTCCGCCGAGCACGATCGGCACCCGGACCTCCGAGGCGGCCGCGATCCAACCGCTCAGCGCCGTCCCGACGATGATGCCGAGTCGGCTGAGCATCATGTAGCAGCTGTTGACCCGGCCGAGCAGCTCCTTGGGCACCGCCTGCTGGCGCAGCGAGGTGGCCTGCACGTTCCAGATCACCAGGCCGAAGCCCGCGACGAGGTGGAGGGCCGCGGCCGCCTCCCAGTTGGGGGAGAGGCCGATGCCGACCCAGGCGGCGCCCATCAGGGCGAAGGCGAGCGCGATCCGCAGCCCCCGGCCCATGTGCAGCGCCAGCCGGCCGGCGAGGGCGCTGGCGGCGGTGCCGCCGATGGCGCTGGCGGCCAGGACGAGGCCGTACACCGTGGCCGGGGCGTCCAGGGTCCGGGTGACGAGGAGGACGAGCATGGTGTTCGCCATGAAGAAGGACATGGCGCCGAGGGCGGAGACGAGGGTGAGCAGCCGCACCTCGCGGTTGTCCAGGAGCCAGCGCACACCCTCGCGGATCTCGGTGGACATCCGGCGGTCGCTGCGCGGGGCGACCCGGCCGGAGCGGCCGGTGGCGGCGACCAGCAGGGCGGCGACGAGGAAGGAGGCGCCGTCGAGGCCGAAGGGGAACCAGACGGCCGCGGCGAACAGCGCGGTGCCGATGGTGGGGCCGAGCAGGTTGCCGCCGACGATGATGCTGCCGTGCATCCGCCCGTTCGCGGTGTCCAGCTGGTCCTGCCGCACGACGTCGGGCAGGGCGGAGGTGGAGGCGTTCACGAATATCGTCTCGCCGCAGCCGAGAACGAAGGCGAGCACGGCGAGGACGGCCAGCGGGGGCGTGGCGAGAAAGGCCCAGCAGGCGAATGCGAGGACGATCGCACCGCGTGCGAAGTCGATGGTCCACATCAATCGCCGGCGGTCGTAGCGGTCGGCGATGACGCCGCCGTGGAGGGACATCACGAGCCAGGGGAGGGTGGCGGCGGCCTTGACGAGGGCGACCGCCGCGGGTGAGTCCGAGAGCGTCGCCGCGAGCAGGGGCAGCGCCGCGTCCCGCATGCCGTCGCCGATCGAGGACACGGTCGAGGCGGACCACAACAGGTGGAACTTCCTGCCCAGTTGGGCCGTGCTTCGGGGTGGGGTGTCCAGGCTCGTTGACGTCACCGGTGCAGTATGGCATGGCCGCCTCAGCGGCAGGGAGGGCTTTCGCAGACCCCTTTCAGAAGTCCGGGGGTTCGTCCGCCGACCCTTCACCCCGCCTCCCGAGGCGCTTGTCTGATGGGAGGCAATGCTTAGTTATTGTCCGATTTATGTTGGCGTCAATGTTCCATTGGTCCGGGGCCAATGGGCTGAGATATGGAGGAGATGCGGCGGAATTCCGGCCGCGTTGCGCGTTTCGGGTGGTGTGCCGACCAGAAAATCACTCCTCGTCGGACTCACCTCACGAAAGGCGGGACTCCACCGTGCAGACCAGACGGCGCCTAGCGGCCCTCACCACGGTGCTCGCACTGTGCGGCGGCTACCTGGGCGCGCTCGCCACCTCCGCGGACGCGCAGTCCGGGGACGGTTCCGTGACGGTGCGGGTGGTCCGCAAGGTCACCGCCGACGGCACCTGGCAGGGCGCCGCCCTGGAGCCCGGCATGTCCGGGGTGACCGTGAACCTCACCGACGACGCCGGCGCCACGATCAGCGGGCAGACCGCCGCGGACGGCACCGTCACCCTCGACGCCGGAGCGAGCAGCCTCAGCGGCGGCACCTACCGCGTACAGGTCGTCAACCCGAAGCCCGGCGTGCTGTTCTCCGCCTTCGCCGACCGCCAGGGCGGCATCACCGGCGGACCCACCAAACTGAGCAGCACCGAGGAGTTCGTCGACCTCT
Source organism: Streptomyces sp. NRRL WC-3742 (assembly GCF_000720635.1). Taxonomy (GTDB): domain Bacteria; phylum Actinomycetota; class Actinomycetes; order Streptomycetales; family Streptomycetaceae; genus Kitasatospora. The sequence goes on from NZ_JOCF01000086.1 coordinate 22,885, forward strand.
CCGGCGGAAAGAACGTTTCGTACACCACGGGGCTCTGGAATCCCGGCGACTACTGCCAGAAGAACGCCACACTGGTCACCGCCTGCCTGCGCGGCGACGTGACGCCCAGCGAGCCGGCAACGGCGCGGACCATGGTGTCGTTCCCGTACGACGCGCGCGGCGTCGAGAACCGGACGACCAACCTCGCGACCAAGGCCCAGACGGGCGCGCTGTACGGCATCGGGTACAGCAAGCAGAAGAAGTGGATCTTCAGCGGCGCCCACGCGCACCGCGCCTCGGGCTACGGCCCCTCCGGGCCGGGCGCCGTCTACCTGACCGACCGGGCGACCAACGCGACCACGCTGTTCACGACGGTCCCCGACGCCGGGACCACGGCCCACGACTTCGCCACGGACATGGACCTCGGGTTCGCCCCCGCCGTCGCCAAGGAGTCGCTGGGGGACGTGGAGGTGTCCGAGGACGGCGCCGACCTCTACGTGGTCAACCTGAACGACCGGAAGCTGTACCGGTACGACGCGACGAGCAGGACCGCGGCCGCGCCGAAGGCGAGCTACGCCATCCCCGGCCCCGAAACCCCCTGCCCCGCCGCCGGTGACTGGAGGCCCTACGGCCTGGGGGTCCAGGACGGCGTGGTCTACGTGGGCGGCGTCTGCTCCGGCGAGTCGACCCAGCGAAAGTCGGACCTGCGCGCCGTCGTACGGACCTTCGACCCCGCCGCGGGCACCTTCGGGCCGGTCATCCTGGACCAGGCGCTGGACTACCCCCGGCTGCGGTCCAACCGCGACTCCGTCTGCCCCGGCGCGGGCTGGTACCCGTGGCAGGACACCCTCCCCACCTCACAGGACGGCATCGCGTCCTGCGGGGCGGGGAACATCGCCAACCCGGAGCCCATGCTCGCGGACATCGTGGTGGACACCGACGGCACGCTGATCCTCAGCTTCCGCGACCGGTACACCGACCAGCTCGGACTGAACCAGCGCTACCAGGCCGGCAACGCCGCGCTGGCCTCCCCGGCCTCCGGCGGCGCCCTGACCAAGGCGTGCCCCGGCGCGAACGGCCTGTTCGTGATGTACGAGAACGGCGGCTGCGGCAACACCACGCGCGGCGCCACGTTCTACGACCAGCACCGCACGCCCTACCACAACAACGCGATGTTCTCGGGCATCGCGCTGTCCAAGGTCGAGACCACGATCGCGAGTTCCGCGATCGATCCGACGGACGCCATCTTCACCGCCGGCACGGCCTGGACCAACCGCGACGGAACCCGCGCGGCCGGGCTCGGCAACCAGCTGACGACCACCTTCGGCAAGGGCGGCTCGATGGCCGACCTGGAGGTGCTCTGCGACGAGGCGCCGCTGCAGATCGGCAACCGCGTCTGGTACGACGTCAACCGCAACGGCATCCAGGACCCGGGCGAGCAGCCCGTACCCGGCGCCACCGTGCGGCTCTACGACGAGGGCGGCACGGTCGTCGGCACCATGAGGACCACCCCGCGCGGCGAGTACTACTTCGACGACACCAACGTCACCGGCGGCCTCAAGCCGCGCACCCGGTACACCGTCAAGGTCGACCTGCCCGCCGACTACGCGCCCGGCGGCCCGCTGTACCAGTGGGTCGTCACCAAGGCCGACGCCGGGGACAACGACTTCATCGACAACGACGGCAAGGTGCCGCCCGGCGGGACGTACCCCGAGATCACCCTCACCACCGGCGGGCCCGGCGAGAACAACCACACCTACGACTTCGGGTTCTACCAGCCCCAGGGCCCGGTGAGCGTCACCAAGACCGACCCCGGCGGCAACCCGCTCGCCGGGGCCACCTTCCAGCTGTGGCGCGAGTCCAACTCCGTCGCCGGGCTGCAGACGGACGGTGCCGCCCCGGACACCAAGGTCGGTGCGCCGTGCACCACCCCGGCCTCCGGGGTGTGTACGGCGACGGTGGGGCTCGGTTCGTACTACTGGCAGGAGACCAAGGCGCCGGACGGGTTCCTGCTGCCCGATCCGGCGGTGTTCGGGCCGCTGGACATCACCATGGCGAACTACGGGACCGGGGCGAGCACCACGGCGGTCGACCAGCCGATGACCGGGCAGGTGTCCGTCACCAAGGCCGACCCGGACGGCAAGCCGCTGGCCGGGGCCGTGTTCCAGCTGTGGAAGGACGCCGTCGGCGGCAGCGGCACGATGGTCGGCTCCGCCTGTACGACCCCGGCCTCCGGGGTGTGTGCGGCGACGGTGGGGCTGGGGACGTACTACTGGCAGGAGACCAAGGCACCGGACGGGTTCCTGCTGCCGGACCCGGCGGTGTTCGGGCCGCTGGCGCTGAGCGCCGAGAACGCCGTCGAGGGCGTCACCGTCACGGCCGTCAACCGGCCCGCACCCGGCACCGTCACCGTGGTCAAGACCGACCCCAAGGGGCAGGCGCTCGCCGGGGCGGTGTTCCAGCTCTGGCGGACCGCCGTCGGGGACACCAAGGTCGGCGACCCGTGCACCACCCCGGCCTCCGGGGTGTGCTCGGCGAGCGTCGACCCCGGCACCTACTACTGGCAGGAGGTCTCGGCCCCGGCCGGATTCCTGCTGCCGGACCCGGCGGTCTTCGGGCCGCTGGTGCTGACGGTCGAGAACTCCCGGCAGGGGGTGTCGGTCACGGCCGTCGACCAGCCCATGACCGGGCAGGTGTCCGTCACCAAGACCGATCCCGGCGGGAAGCCGCTGGCGGGCGCGGTGTTCCAGCTGTGGCGCAACGCCGTCGGGGACACCAAGGAGGGGGCTCCGTGCACGACCCCGGCCTCCGGGGTGTGCTCGGCGGTGGTGGGGCTGGGGACGTACTACTGGCAGGAGACCAAGGCGCCGGACGGGTTCCTGCTGCCCGATCCGGCGGTGTTCGGGCCGCTGGTGCTGACCTCGGACAACTTCCGGCAGGGGGTCTCCGTCACGGCGGTGGACCAGCCGATGACCGGGCAGGTGTCCGTCACCAAGGTCGACCCGCAGGGCCGGGCGCTGGCGGGGGCCGTCTTCCAGCTGTGGCGCACGGCCGTCGGCGACACCAAGGTGGGCTCGCCCTGCACGACGCCCGCGGCCGGCACCTGCTCGGAGACCGTCGGCCTCGGGACGTACTACTGGGAGGAGTTGACCGCACCGGACGGGTACCAGCTGCCCGACCCGGCCGTGTTCGGGCCGCTGGTGCTGACCTCCGACAACTTCCGGCAGGGCGTCGCCGTCTCCGTCACCGACCAGCCGCTCACCGGCCGGGTCGCGGTGACGAAGACCGATCCGGGCGGCACGGTGCTCGCGGGCGCGGTCTTCCAGCTGTGGCGCGAGGCCAACGGCCAGTCCGGTCTCCAGACGGACGCGGACACCAGGGTCGGCAACCCGTGCACCACCCCGGCCTCCGGGGTGTGCGCGGCGACGGTGGGCCTGGGGACGTACTACTGGCAGGAGACCAAGGCGCCGGACGGGTTCCTGCTGCCGGACCCGGCGGTGTTCGGGCCGCTGGTGCTCACCTCGGCCAACGTCCGGCAGGGCGCCTCGGTCACGGCCGTCGACCGGCCCAGGCCCGGCTACCTGCACCTGCTCAAGCGCGACGCCGACGGCCACGCCCCGCTCGCGGGGGCGGTGTTCCAGCTGTGGCGCGAGGAGGAGTCCGGGGACACCGAGGTCGGCGACCCGTGCACCACGGACGCGGCGGGCGGCTGCCACTTCGGGCCGCTCCCGGCCGGGCGGTACCGGCTGCAGGAGGTCTCGGCACCCGAGGGGTACGTGCTGCCGCAGCAGGCGGACACCCGGGTGACGATCGCCAACGAGGAGGGGGAGGCGCAGTCGACGAGCGTGACGGTCGACAACGCGAAGCCCCCGGTTCCGCCTCGGCCGCCGACGCCGCCCGTTCCCCCGCTGCCCGAGACCGGTGTGGGGCTCACCCCGCTCGGCGTGCTCAGCGCGGTGCTGCTGCTCGGCGGTGGCGGGCTGGTGTTCGCCGGAAGCCGCCTGCGGCGCCGGCGCAAGGGGTGATGCGGTAGGTCGAGCAGGAAGCGGGGCGGGAGCGCATCGGCGCTCCCGCCCCGCTCCCGTGTGCGGCGGCCACGGGGGTCAGAGCAGGCCGGAGACGCCCTTGACGAGGGTCGCCAGCCCGCCGGCCAGGGCGAGGCCGAGGACCACCCGGCGCGCCTGCCGTTCCTCGACCCGGCCCGCCAGGGCGTGCCCGAGGACGGTGCCGGCGGTCAGGGCCCCGGCGGTCACCACCCAGGCGGGGACGGCGAGATGGGGGACGCCCTTGACCGTCAGAGAGAGGGCGTTCACCACCACGCCGTACAGCTGCGCGTTGGGCACGAACTCCCGGGCCGTCCAGCCGGTGTTCACCGCGTACAGCGACACGGCCGGGCCGCCCACCCCGGCGGCCGAGTTCATGAACCCGCTGGTCGCGCCCGCCGCCACCGCCCCGCCCACCCCGCGCAGCGCCGGGACCCGTACGCCCCGGATCACCAGCAGCACGGCCGCGCTCACCAACGCGCCGATGCCGAGCAGCAGGTGGGGAGTCGCCACCCGCGCCGCCACCCAGGAACCGGCCGGCACCGTGCACGCGGCGGCCGCGATCAGCGGCACCATCGCGCCGGGGCGCAGCTGCCGCCAGGTGGCGGCCAGGCCGATCGCGCTGATGGCGCCCGCGGCGACGTTGGAGAGCGTGACCCCGTCGCCCGGCCCCAGGAGCAGCACCAGGACGGGCGCCGCGACGAGCGCGAAGCCGATGCCCGCGAGGCGCTGCACGGAGGCGCCGAGGAAGACGATCAGGCCGAGGGCGGTTTCGGCGGGCCAGGTCACGGGTGCTGGGTGCCGGTGGAGAGGGAGAAGTCCGCGAACCAGGCGTGCTGGGCGGTGGCGGGGCCCCAGGAGGTGTCGTGGCCGCCGTAGAAGGTGGAGAACAGGATGCCGCCGAAGGGCAGGCCCGCGATGCCGCTCGCCGTGCCGGAGGCGTGGTGCACCTGGCGGCCGTCGTACCAGACGGTGATGTCGCCGGTGGTGCGGTCGATCAGCTGCTCGACGGTGTGCCAGCGGTCGTCGGCCTGGAAGTGCCAGTCGCCGAGGCCCTCGTCCACGCCGTAGCCGGTGGGGCCGGAGTTGGTGGGGGTGTAGAGGTAGACCTCGGCGTTGTCCGGGCTGCCCTTGGCGCCGCGCCACATGTACCGGGTGGACCAGCCCGAGCCGTGGGTGCCGCCGGACTCCTCGCCGATCTTCCCGCCGTAGAGGCCGGGGAGCTTGCCGGCCTTGCCCCAGTCGCGGCCGGCGGGGAACTTCAGGGCGTACCGGAGGTCCAGGGTGGGGCTCTGGGCGAGGGCGGGCAGGCCGAGGGCGTTGAGGTCGGTGTAGAACTGGCCGCCGCCCGGGTTGGGGCAGTCGGTGCAGGAGTTGGCGGAGGAGCCGGCGCCGTACGTCGCCTGGAGCGCCCCCGCGCCGCCGGGCGCGGACGGGTCCTCGACGGCGGCGAAGTCGGCCGCGCCCCAGGCGCCCTGGTCCACCGCGCCCCAGGTGCGCTTCCACTGCGCGCTGCCGAACTCGCGGAAGCCGCCGTGCCAGGCCGTGGCGCCGGGGGTGACCGGGGCAGCCGAGGTCTGCGAGTGGGAGTGGGCGTGCGAGGCGGTGCAGGCGGAGGCCGCGAGCAGGGCCAGGGCGGCGAGGGCGGCGGTGCGCGCGGGGCGGTTCAAGGGGCGGGCTCCTCGGTCGGGGTTCGAGTCCGCACCGATCATGCCCCATGGGGTGGTTGAGCCGGGAGCCGGTTTTCCCCGGGCGCTGGGACGCGGGGTGGATGCCGCTGAATGAGCGAATATGTGCGATCGTATTCGAACCTCATGCGATTTTCGGCTCATCCCTGTCACACACTCAAGTGAACCTGCCGGAAGTATCGGACGTGAACGACCGGCACTCCGCTGTCCTGGGGACTCCAGTCCGGATCGGGCATATGCCCGCCGTTGATGGGAGTCAGGTCTTGGCAGGGACGACAGAGGCGACAGAGGCGACAGGGGCAGCAGGGACGAGACGGCGGACGTGGCGGGTCGCCTGGGGTGCCACCGCCGCAGCCGCGATGGTCGGCGCAGGGCTGCTCGCGGTGGCCCCGGCGGCCTTTCCCCGGGCGGGGGACGGCACGGTCACGGTCCGGGTGGTCCGGGCCGTCGACACCAGCGGGGTGTGGACTCCCGCACTGGAACCGGGAATCGGCGGCGTGAAGGTCGAGCTCACCGACGACACGGGAACGGGCATCGAGGGAACCACCGCCCCCGACGGGACGGTGACGCTGCGCCCGGCCGGAACCGAACTCGCGGGCGGCAGGTACCGGGTGCAGGTGGTGAATCCGAAGCCGGGCGTGCTGTTCCCGGCCTTCGCCTCCCGCCAGGGGCTGGACGGCGCGCCGAACCAGCTCTCCAGCAACGAGGAGTTCGTCGACCTCTCCGGCGGGAAGGCGGTCTCCTACACCACCGGTCTCTGGAGCCCCGGGGACTACTGCCAGAAGAACGCCACCCTGGTGACGACCTGTCAGCACCCGCCCAGGGAAGGCGAGTCGGCGCGCACGCTGGTCTCCTTCCCGTACGGCGCGCGCGGCCAGGACGGCGTGGACGTCCACGTCACCGACATCGCCACCGAGGCCGAGACCGGCAACCTCTTCGGCATCGCCTGGAACAGGGCCGACAGGCGGGTGTTCTCCGCCGCCTCCGCCAAACGCACCACCGCCTACGGCCCCGGCGGGCCCGGCGCGATCTACGTCACCGACCCCGCCGCCAAGACGACCAGGCTCTGGACCACCGTCCCCGACGCCGGTACCACGCGGCACAGTCCGGGCGGCGACGACGCCTTCCTGGTCGCGGCGGGCAAGGAGAGCCTGGGCGGCATCAAGGTCACCGAGGACGGCAAGGACCTCTTCGTCGTCAACCTCAACGACCGCAAGCTGTACCGCTACGACGCGAGCGCGGCGACCGCCGCCGCACCGAAGGCCGTCCACCCGATCCCCGACCCGGGCTGCCCGGCGGCCGGGGACTGGCGCCCCTTCGGGCTCGGGCTGCAGGACGGCCTCGGGTACCTGGGCGGGGTCTGCTCGGCCCAGAACGGGCAGAGCTGCGCCACCTACCTCGCCAACCCGGAACCGGAGTTGGGCGAGATCGCCTTCGAGACCGACGGCTCGATGCTGATCGCCTTCCGCGACCGCTTCGGCGACATGTCGGCCGCCGACCCGACCGGCGCCTCCTTCGCCAGGGTTCTGCCCGGCGGCGACCTGAACAAGGCGTGCCTCGCCAACGGCACGTACGTCCTCGACACCAACCTCGGCTGCGGGCTCTCGCCCAGGGGCACCCGGTTCTTCGACACCAGCAGCCTGGTCGGCCACCGCAACGCGGGCATGGCCGGGATGGCACTGTCGAAGGTCGAGAGCTCGATCGCGCTCTCGGGGTTCGACCCGAACAACGCGGCCTTCGGCTACGGCACCGCGTTCCTCCTGCGCGACGGCAAGCGGGACCCGAAGTACGGGCTGCAGCTCAACCCGAGGGGGACGATCCCGCCGTTCGGCAAGGGCGCGTCGATGGGCGACCTCGAGGTGCTCTGCGACCGGGCGCCGCTGCAGATCGGCAACCGGGTCTGGTACGACCCCGAGCGCAAGGGCGTCCAACTCCCCGGCCAGAAGCCGGTGGAGGGCGCGACCGTCCACCTGTACGACGAGTCGGGGAAGCTCGTCGGCACGGCGAGGACGACCAAGCGCGGGGAGTACTACTTCGACGACTCGAAGTACGCCGAGCGGGCGCTGACCACCGGCGGTCCCGGGGAGAACGACCACACCTACGACTTCGGGTTCCGCCAACAGGAGGGCGCGCTCACGGTCGTCAAGCACGACCAGGACGGGAAGCCGCTGGCGGGGGCGAAGTTCCAGCTGTGGAAGGAGAGCAACGGCACCGACGGGCTCCAGACGGGCGGTGACAAGCCCGACACCAAGGTGGGCGAGCCCTGCACCACCGGCGCCGAGAGCCTCTGCGGCGGCAGCGGGACCGTGGGCACGTACTACTGGCAGGAGGTGAGCCCGCCGCCGGGCTACGCCGCACCGGACAGCGCGGTGTTCGGGCCGCTGGTGCTCACGGCGGACAACCTCGAGGACGGGGTGTGCGTGACGGCGGTCAACACGCTCATCCCGACGCCCACGCCGACGCCGACGCCCACGCCTACTTCGACGCCCACGCCGACTCCGAGCGGCACGCCGGGTGGGCCCTCGCCCAGCGCGTCGCCTCCGCCTCCCGCGACGCCGTCCGCGCCGCACGGCTCGCTGCCGGCCACCGGCGCGGGCCCGGGGACGCCGCTGGCCGTCGCGGGCGCCGTCGCGCTGGCGGGCGCGGGCGCACTGCTGGTGCTGGCCGCGCGCAGGCGTCGGGCGCGGCACCGGTAGCGGCCGGTGAGTGACGGCGGGCGGGCCCGGGTTCCACGGGCCCGCCCGTCGCCGTCACTTGGGCGGTGCGGGCACCGCCGAGGGGTCGGTCGGCAGCGCGTACGCCGCCGGGTCGACCGGGCCGGGCAGATCGGTGGCCAGGCGGGCCGGGGCGTTCGGGTCCGGCAGGGAGGGCTGCGCCGGGGGCGCCGGGATCTGGCTGAACGGCACACCGGGCGGTGCCTGAACGGCGGTGGCGCGGCCGGGCGTCAGCTGGCCACGACCCGCTGCGCCGCAGGCCGCGAGCCCCTCCAGGCCGTCCGGGCTCTGGGCGGCGGGCTGGTTGCCGGTGAAGCAGTTGCCCGGGTCGGCGGAGGCCAGCACCAGGTCCGTGCCGTTGCCGGTGACCCGGTTGCCCTCAACCCGGTTGCCGCCGGCCGGGTGCCCCGGCGGGTCGGTGACGATGACGCCCGCCGCACGGTTGCCCTGGACGAGGTTGCGCTGCACCTGGTTGCCCGTGCCGCCGCCGATGCCGATCCCGATGCCGAAACCGCCGTCCGCCTGCTGCGGGGTCTCGGCGGCGTTGTTGTCGGTCACCACGTTCCCGACGATCACGGCGCCGTGCTGCGGGGCCAGCGCCTCCAGGTCGTTGGAGTTGACGGTGATGCCGACCCGGTTGGCGCTCACCCTGTTGCCCGCGAAGACGAGGTTGTCCGAGGCGTTGGTGATCTCGATGCCCACCGCGTTGTGCTCGACGGTGTTGCCGCGCACCAGGGTGTCGCAGGGCTTGCACTGGCCGACGTAGATGCCGGAGTCGGCCTGCCCGGAGGCGTACGAGTCCTCGATCACGCCGCCGCGCGCGTCGAAGGCGTAGATGCCGTACAGGCCGTTGTCGTAGGCGGTCACCCTCGATGCCCGGAAGCCCTGGACGACCGGGAAGCGGGCGGTGTCCAGCGGGTTGTAGGCGGAGCCGCCGGCACCGTGCTGCTGGAGCTGCTCGTCGGTGACGCCGGTGAACAGCACGCCGTTGGCGAGGTAGTTGTGCACGGTCAGGTTCTCGACCACCGAGCCCGGGCCGGTCACGGTGACACCGTTGACGAGACGCAGTCCGCCGTCCAGGATCACGGTGTTGCGGTCGCTGCCGCGCAGGACGACGCGGGGCTTGGTGATCCGTACGCTCTCGCGGTAGGTCCCCGGGGCGATCAGGACGGTGTCGCCCTCGCGGGCGACGTCCACGGCCTGTTGAACGGTCGGGAAGTTCTGCGGGACCCGAACAACCGTGCCGTCCGGGTGTTTCGCGTCGGAACTGGGGCCGGAGCCGGAGGAGGAGCAGCCGGTGAGCGCGAGGGCGGCGGCGAGCAGGCACAGCAGGCTTGTCCGTGTGCGGAGTTGACGAAACATCAGAATTTGCATGAAAGGTGTTCTATCGTCTCCAATGTGCTCCATGCATGCCGAAAGCGGAAAGGCGCGGAAAGAGGGCGGTGTGGACCGGAGGGCTCTGCTCGCGGGTGGGGCGCTGCTCGCCGCCGGCGCCGGGGCGGGCGTCGGGGCGATGGTACGCGGGGCGGACACCACGGGTGTCGCGCGGTCGGCGCCTGAGCCGCCGCCCGAGTCGCCGCCGGTGCCGTTCCACGGCCTGCGGCAGGCCGGGGTCACCGCCGCGCAGCAGCCCGCCACACAGCTGCTCGCCTTCGACCTCGCGCCCGCGGCGACCTCCGACGGGCGGGCCGCGCTGAAGGCGCTGCTCGGGGACCTCACCCGGCTGCTCGCCGAGGCGGTCGGAGGGACGGCCGCCGACCCGCGGCTCGCGGGCGGTGCGGACGCCCGGATCAGCAGCCTGGTCGCGGTCGGGCCGGGGCTCGCCGGACGGCTCGGGCTCAGCGTCCCGGCCGCCCTGGCCGACCTGCCCGCCTTCCCCGGCGACCGGCTCGACCCGGCGCGCGGCGGCGGCGACCTGGTGCTCCAGCTGTGCGCGGCGGACCGCTGGCCGCTTTCCGTACTCACCGAGCAGCTCACGGGCGCGGTGGCGGCCAAGGGCGGCGGGCTGCGGTGGGCCCAGTCCGGCTTCCTCCCGCGCACCCCCGCCGGGACCACCCCGCGCAACCTCTTCGGCTACAAGGACGGCACGGCCAACCCCGCCGAGAACGACGCCCGCCAGTGGGTGTGGGGCGCGCCGGGGCCGCACGAGCACGGGACGGTCCTCGTGTACCGGCGCATCCGGATGGACGTCGCGGGCTTCGCCGCTCTCCCGGAGGCGGGCCGCGATCGGGCGATGGGCCGCCGCCTCGGCGACGGGGCCCCGCTGACGGGGGCGGCCGAACACGACGAGCCGGACATCTACACCAAGAACCCCGACGGCTCGTACGTCCTGCCCGCGACGGCGCACGTGCGCCTGAGCAGCCCCCGGCTGGACGGCGGCGCGCGCATCCTGCGGCGGGGCTACAGCTACGACGACGGGCCGGGGGACCGGGGGCTGCTGTTCTGCGCGTTCATGCGGGACCCGGGGCAGTTCACGCGCATCCAGAACCGGCTGGCGGCGAAGGACGCACTGAACCCGTTCCTGGAGCACACGGCCTCGGCCGTGGCGTACGTCCTGCCGGGGGCGGCGCAGGGCGGGGCGCTGGGGGAGCGGCTGTGGGGGTGACGGGCGGGGCCGTTACTACGGATGTAGTGGCACTACTTGCGTAGTGCCACTACTTGCGTAGTGGTACTACATCCGTAGTGCCGGGCGTGCCGGGCGTCCCGGGATCGCCGATCGGTCACCAGGCGGCCGGGAGGCTCGCCGGGCTGCGGGTGGTGGTGCCCAGGCGCCAGGCCGTCGGTGCGTCCGGGGCGGCGGTGAGGTGCAGCGCCGGGAGTGCGGCGGCCAGGCGCCGCAGCGACTCGCGCATCTCCAGCCGGACCAGCCACGCGCCCACGCAGTAGTGCGGCCCGGCGCTGAACGCCAGCGTGGGCGCGGTGAGCGGTAGGGCGAGGTCGGCGTCGAGGCCGTCCGGGTGGACGGCGGGGTCGCGGTTGGCGCTGCCGAGACTGAGGGCGATGACGGCGCCGCCCGGGATGGGGACGCCGCCGAGGTCGAGGGGTGCGGTGGTGCGGCGGATCGTGTGCTCGTCGTCGCCGAGCGGGATGAAGTGGCAGAGGCGTTCGGCGGTGCGTTCGGCGGTGTCGGGGTCGGCCAGGCGCGGCCAGTGGTCGGCGCGTTCGCCGAGGAGGTAGAGCAGGGCGTTGCCGAGGGCGCCGGTGATGCTCTCGTTGCCGCTGGCGACGAGCCCGCAGACGAGGTGGACGAGGGACTCCTCCGGGATGCCCCCGTCCTCGTCGGCGGCCCGGACGAGCCGGCTGACCAGGTCCTCGCCGGGTTCGCGCCGCCGTCGCTCCATCAGCTCGGCCGTGAAGGCCGAGAACTCGGCGACCCCGTCCGGGTCCGGCGCCGAGTCCTCCCCCTGCGCGAGGACGGCGTGCGCCCAGCGCCGCAGCCGTTCCTCGTCCACGAGCCCGTCCAGCCCGGTGAGCCGGTCGGTGACGGCGAAGGGCACCGGGCGGGTGAAGGCGGTGATCAGGTCGGCGGGCGGCCCTGCCGCGACCAGCGCGTCGACGGCCCGCTGGACGGCCTCGGCGACCCACGGCCGCCAGTCCGCGATGGCGCGCGGGGTGAAGGCCCGCTGGAAGGTGGCGCGCAGGCGCCGGTGGGCGGGGCCGTCCTGGTTGAACAGGGAGGCCGGGTTGCCGGAGACCTCGGCGGTGGGGCCGATGGTGCCGACCTGCTCGAGGTCGGCGCGGGTGAGGCGCGGGTCGCCGAGGGCCTGTTTGACGTCGTGGTACCGGGTGACCAGCCACGCGGGCGTGCCGTCCGGCAGGGTGGTCGGCCGGGGTGCCCGGGCGGGGGACACGGGCAGCCGGTGGAGGGGAGGGAGTGTCGCGGACATGGGTCCCTTCGGGGTGGCGTTCCGTCGGTCCGCCGGCTACTCCCTCAACTATCATATGTTTAGAGGGAATTGGGTCGGCTTGGCCCGACTAGTCCGATACCGCCCGATGGTATCCGAACCGCTCCCCGGCGGCCCCGTTCCCGTCCGACAGGAACGGCCCCAGCGCGCCGAGGACGGCCCCGACGCAGGCGTCGCGCAGCTCGACCCGGCTGCACGTCTCCTCGGCGAGCCAGTCCAGGACGAGCACCCGGACGAACACCAGCCAGCTGCTGAGGACTTGGGAGGCCGCCGGCCGCGCCGCCTCGTCCGCGAGCGGCAGCGCGCCGAGCAGCCGTACCCGCAGCTCGTCCAGCTCCTCGGCGATGATCGTCTGGATCACCACGTCCCCGGCCAGCCGGCGGTTGGCGGCGAGGACGGCGTGCCGGTTGGCGACGAAGTAGTCGAAGTGGGCGTCCAGGCCCTGGACGAGCTGCTCGGCGAGGCTGTCGCCGGGGTCGAGCCGGGTGCGGACGAGCAGGTCGGCGGACGCCTGCCGGAAGACGGCGGCGAAGAGCTCGGGCTTGCTGGGGAAGTGCCGGTAGAGCAGGGCGCGGGAGACGCCGGCCCGTTCGGCGATCTCCTCCATCAGCACCTCCTCGTACGGTCGTTCGGCGAACAGGCGGGCGCCGGTGGCGAGCAGCTGGGCGCGGCGCTCGTCGGGGGAGAGGCGGCGGCGTCGTTCGGTAACGGACATGCGGCACACGTTACTTGACACGTGTCTACCGGCGGGCGCTAGCTTGGTAGACACGTGTCAACCAAGCGTCGGCCGAGCGACCGAGCGACCGAGCGAGGAAACGGACGGTGGGACATGGCCAGGGCCCTGAGGGTGCTCGGATGGGTAATGGGGGTCGCGTGCGTGGCGATCGGACTGGAGCACGTACTGATCGGCGCCGCGGCCGTCCCCGGCGAGTCGGGCGCCGACGCCACCACGGACAGCTTCGGCCGCTTCATGGGCGCGATCTTCGCCGGGTACGGGGCCGCCTGGATCTGGACGGTGCGGCAGTCGCCGGTGCCCGCCTGGGCGGTGCGGTGGCTGGCCGGGGTGTTCCTGCTGGGCGGCCTCGCCCGGGTGCTGTCGGTGGCGGTGAAGGGCTGGCCGGACGGTTTCCAGGTGGCCCTGATGGTGATCGAACTCGCCCTGGGCCCGGTGTACTTGTGGCTCGCGGACGCAGATGCGGATGCGGATGCGGATGCGGATGCGGACCGGCGGGCCGCCGCCGCCACCCGCTGACCCCCGGGAGCGTCAGAGGCCGATGCCCGCCATCACCTCGGCCAGCGCCTCCGGCCGCGCTGCCACGGAGGCTTCCGAGCCGGTCAGCGCCACGTACCCGTCCGGCCGGACGAGGACCACCGCCGGGCCGCTGAGCCCGTACGCGCGCCCGGCGTGCCCGGACGGGTCCCGCAGACGGGCCTGCCGCAGGCCGGGGCGCTCGGGCAACCGGAGGTCGGCGTCGAAGGCGAGCAGGGTGGCGTGCGGGCCCCGGAGGAGGTCGAACAGGCGGGTCGGGGTGCCGGAGGCGGTGGTGACGGGCGCGTCCGGGGCGCGGTCTCCGGCGCGGATGCCGGTGCTGTCGTCCAGGTCGAGGCCGATCGGCCCGCCCCGGTAGCCGACGGACAGGCCCGTGAAGTCGGCGCCGGAGGCGGTGCGGTGGCTGAACTGCCGGGCGAGGGCCTGGCCGCCGCCCTCGGTGAACAGCGCCCGGTGCTGGGCGGAGGTGGCGGCGAGTACGCCGGCGGCGACGGGCAGGCGTTCGGCCTGGTAGCTGTCGAGCAGGGCGTCGGGCGCGCCGCGCAGTACGGCGGCGAGCTTCCAGCCCAGGTTGGCGGCGTCCTGGACCCCGGTGTTGAGGCCCTGGCCGCCCGCCGCCGACTGGCAGTGCGCGGAGTCCCCGGCGACGAAGACCCGGCCGGCCCGGTAGCGGTCGACCATCCGTACGGTCGGGCGCCAGACGGTGGACCAGCTCGGCTCGTGCAGCCGGACGCCGGGCAGGCCCGCGCGCTCGGCGAAGAGCCGCTCGAAGGTCGCCAGGTCGGGGGCGGGCGTGCGGCCCTGCTCGTCCGGGTCGATCCAGGCGTGGGCGGCCCAGATGTCGTCGGCCCGCATGGGCACGAGGATGAAGGCGCCTGCGCCGAGCCTCTCGTCCGTCCAGACGTGCAGGAAGTCGGGGTCGAGGCCCTCCACGCGCATGGAGGCGAGCAGGAAGCGCTCCTCGTCCCAGGACTCGCCGAGGAAGGTGAAGCCTGCCTGCTTGCGCACGGTGCTGCGGCCGCCGTCGCAGCCGACCAGGTAGCGGGCGCGCAGGGTGCGGATCTCGCCGCCGTGGCGGACGGTGGCGTGCACGGCCTCCTCGTGCTGGGTGAACTCGACCAGCTCGCAGTCGAGTTCGACCTTCACGCCGAACTCGGCGAGCCGCTCGCGCAGCACCGCCTCGGTGTGGTGCTGGGCGAGCATCAGCGCGTCGGTGTACGGCCGGTCCGGGGTGGGCCGGGTGGCGTCGGACGCGGCCGCCTCGCCGATGACCCGGGCGCCGCGGTAGGTGCGCACCCGCAGGTCGGTGCGGCCGAGGGCGAGCATCCGCTCGACCACGCCGAGGTCCTCGAAGACCTCCAGGGAGCGGGCGTTGATCCCCTTGGCCCGCTCGCCGCGGTCGCGGAACTCCGGCTCGCGCTCGATGATCCGACACCCGACCCCGGCGCGGGCCAGCCCGATCGCGAGCGCGAGGCCGACCGGCCCGGCGCCGACGACCAGGACGTCGGTCGTGGACGTGGACGTGGTGGTGGACGTGGTGGTGGTCGCGGACATGGGTGTGCGCATGACAGGCCCCCTGACTCTCCGGCCGATAGATACGGCACGTGTCTTGGCCTCGACTGTAGACTCCCGTCACCAAGACACGCAACGTGTCTCCGAGGACGGGTGCGGACTTCATGGCGGACGACGGCGAACGGCCCCCGCGGCGGCACGGCGGCGAACTGGAACGGGCGATCCTCGACGCGGCCTGGGCCGAACTCGTCGACCTCGGCTACGACCGGCTCACCATGGACGGCGTCGCCACCCGCGCCCGGACGAGCAAGCCGGTGCTCTACCGCCGCTGGCCGGGCCGCGCGGAACTGGTCCTCGCCGCCCTCGCCCGTGACCTCCCGGACTCCGAGGAGCCGCCGGACACCGGCGAGTTGAGAGCGGACCTGCTGGCGTTCCTGCACACCCTGCTGCACCGCTTCGACGGCCTGCCGGAGGGCGCCGTGCACGGTCTGCTGATCGACCTGCTGCGCGTGCCCGAGCTGCGGGCGCGCTTCCGCGACGTCATCGGCGCCCGGGGGCCGGTGGACGGCCTGGCGGTGATGATGCGGCGCGCGGCCGAGCGCGGCGAGATCGACCAGGCCCGGCTCACCCCGCGCGTGATCGCGATGCCGCTGAGCCTGGTGCGTGACGAGTTCCTGCTCAGCGCGGTCGTACCGTCGGACGAGACGGTGGCGCAGATCCTCGACGAGGCGGTGCTCCCGCTCCTGGGGGCGCCGGGGCGGGGGCGGCGGCAGGGGCGATAGGGGCGGCAGGGGCGGGGGGCGGCATACCTCCGAGGGGTAGCCGGGCGGCTGAGGCGGGCCCTAGGAGCGGACGAGGCGGGCGATCGCCTGGTTGGCCTCGCGGATCTTGACGCCGGCCTCCTGGCCGCCCTCGGTGATGGCGTCCCGGACGCAGCATTCGACGTGCTCGTCCAGGAGTTGGAGCGCGAAGGACTGCAGCGCGCGGCTGGCGGCGGAGACCTGGGTGAGGACGTCGATGCAGTAGGCGTCCTGCTCGACCATGCGCTGCAGACCGCGGATCTGTCCCTCGATGCGGCGCAGGCGCTTGAGGAAGTCGTCCTTGTGGGAGCTGTAGCCGACCATGGCCGTCTCCGGTTCCTGTGCGGTGGGGCGTGGGCCGTGGGCCTCACTCTACCGGGGGAGGGTATGGCGAAACGGCCGGTCCGGGCCGGAGCTGACGGGTGCTCCGACCGGACCGGCCGTGGTGGGTACGGGCGTTCAGGCGCGGCCGACCAGGTCGTAGCCCGCCTCGTCGATCGCGGCGGCGACCTCGGTGTCCGCGAGCGGCGCGGCGCTGTCGACCGTCACCCGGCCGGTGGCCAGGTCCACGGCGACCTCGCCGACGCCCGCGATCTTCTTCAGCTCGGCGGTCACCGCGGTGACGCAGTGGCCGCAGGTCATGCCCTTCACCTGGAACACCGCTCGCTCGGCGGCGGCGGTGGCGGCCGGAGCCGCGGCCGTACCGCAGGAGCCGCCGCCGCAGCAGGAGCCCTCGGTGGCGGCGGACTCGACGACGGTGATGGTGGTCTCGGTCATGGCGTGCTCCTCTGGCGGTCGGGGTGCGGGGCCGGCCGGGCGGGGTGGCCCGGGCGGCCGCTTCATGATGAACATACCATACCCCCCTAGGGTACCTGCAAGGGTCGGGCGAACCCCGCGGAGCGTGCACGGGCGCCTCACTGTCGGCCGGGCAGGGGCAAGGGGCAGGGCGCATGGAGGCCCGGTGCGGGTGAGACGGTTGCGCGGCGACCGCTGACCGGCCCGGAGAGCGGGCCGGGGCCGAATTCGGGAGCGGTGCGGCGGCCGGTCGTGGCACGGTGGTGGCATGAACCCACCGGCCGTCCAGCCTCTCGGCGGTCAGGTGACCGTGCTGACGGGGCCACCCGGTGCCGGAAAGAGCACCGTGGCGGCGCTGCTGGCCGATCGCCTGACGCCCAGTGTCCACCTGCACAGCGACGACTTCTGGCACTGCATCAAGCAGGGCTCGATCCCGCCGTACCTGCCCGAGGCCCACCAGCAGAACCAGGTGGTCCTCCGGGTACTGGTCGCGGCGGCCTTCGGCTACGCCGCCGGCGGCTACCAGGTCATCTGCGACGGCGTCGTCGGCCCCTGGTTCGTCGACCTGTTCCGTGCCGCGGCCGAGGAGCGGGCACTGCCGCTGAACTACGTCGTCCTGCGCCCGGACCGACACACCACCCTGGAACGCGCCGCCGGCCGCACCGGCGACGCCCTGACCGACCCCGGGCCGATCCGGTCGATGCACGACCAGTTCCGCGACCTGGGTGACTACGAGAGGAACGTCCTGGACTCCAGCGCCATGACCGCCGAGGCGACCGCCGACAGCATCCTGGAGGACCTCAGGGGCGGCGCCTACCTCCTCGTCGCTCCGTCACGGTGACGGCGATGCTCACGATGCTGTCGGGGATTGCGGGAGTTGCCCGCCGCCCATCTCCTCGGCCCACTGTCGGCTCCAGGCGTTCAGCGGACCGAGCGCCTCGACGAGGGCCTCGCCGAGGCGGGTGAGGTGATACGCGTCCTCGTGCAGGGTGAGCAGGCGGGCATCGGTCAGTTCGTTGAGCCGGGTGCTGAGCACGCTGGAGGACATGCGCTCGCAGCGACGTTGCAGTTCACGAAAGCCTGCCGGGGACTGACTCAGTTCCCACAGGACGCGCAGCGTCCACCGCCGTCCGAGCAGGTCGAGTGCGGCCATGACCGGACGGCCCGAATCGGATCCTCGTGCCGGTGCGCCTGGTCGAGGTGTTCTGGTGTCCATGCCCACTCCTTGCGCTTCGGTTTCCAAAGCATCATAGTGGTGCGAAAATCGAAGCAGGAGGTGCAGCATGCCCCGTATCGAGCCGCTGAGCCCGCCGTACCCCGAATCCATCGACCGGGCGCTCCGCCGCTGGATGCCTCCCGGCGCGCCGCACGAGCCGCTCATGCTGTTCCGGGTACTGCACCGCAACCCGGAACTGGCCTCGCGCATGTTCGCTCTGGGTTCCGGCCTGCTGGGGCACGGGCTTCTCCCCGCCGTCGATCGTGAGATCGTCATCGCCCGAGTGACCGCGCGCGCCGGCTGCGCCTACGAGTGGGGCGTCCATGCCGCGACCCTCGCCCAGCAGGCCGGACTCAGCCGGGAGCAGCTCCGGGCCACCACGGAGGTCGACACCGCGGTCGGCGCCGAGTGGCTGCCGCGCCACGCGGCGCTGCTCGCCGCGGTCGACGAACTGCACGACACGGCGCAACTCTCGCACCCCGCCTGGTACGCCCTGCTCGCCCACTACGACGATGCCCAACTCCTGGAGTTCCTCGTGCTGGCCGGCTGGTACCGAACCATCGCCTACCTGGCCAGCGGGCTCCTGCTGGAGGAGGAGACCTGGGCCGCCCCGTTCCCGGCACCGTGACCACGCCGGACGGCTGCTGATCCTGCCCGCACCAGTGGTGCACCGCCCGGACCGGGCCGGGCGGCGCACGGGGTCAGAGGTGGGGTGGGCCGAGGTAGGGGAAGGCGGGGAGGAGGTCGGTGTGGGGGCCGATGTGGTCGGTGGGGACCTGGCCGTTGGTGAGCATGGTGAGGCGGGCGGAGGTGACGTCGTCGGTGAGGGTGCGGCCGTTGGGGTAGGCGGCGGGCCTGGTGCGGTCGTAGCGGAGGATGTCGGGCAGGACGGTGTGCAGGGCCTCTTCGGCGGATTGCCGGTCGTAGCCGCCGAAGTGTTCGAGGACGGCGGTCCACGGTTCGCGGTAGGTGGCCCAGTCGTCGGCGGGTTCGCCGGCGTTGTAGGCGTCCTTGACGTCCTCGGCGTTGAAGTAGGCGGTGAGGGAGGGGTGGGCGCCCCGGTCGACGGAGGTGAGCTGTCCGTCCCGGCGGAGGCTGACCCGGCCCCAGATACCGATCTCGGGGTTCGGGCCGAGGTCGGCGTTCGGCACGGCCAGCACGATGGCGGGGACGTTCTTGTCGGCTCCCCAGTCGACGCCCGTCCACTGGAACTTGGCGACGATGCCGTCCAGGTCGGCGAAGAACGGGTCGCTGCGCAGGCCCGCGTAGAAGGTGCCGGAGTCCCCGGCCTCGGCGCCCGGTTGCACGGGGGCGTCGGCGATGATCTGCGGGCCGCCGGCTTCGTGGGAGCGGGCCTCGGGGCCGGCGGCGCGGAAGACGGAGGCGCTCTGGCGGCCGTCCTCGTCGGGGGTCGAGAAGACGAAGCTGTACGCGATGTCGGCCCGCTGGTCGCCGTCGGTGTCGATGTTGACGCGGTAGACGGCGTCGGGGTGGAACGCCTGGCCGCCGGCGGTGGCGAGCGGGTGGACGTTGAGGATCAGGACGGTCCGGCCGCCGTCGGGGGCGGCGAAGGCGAACAGGTCCGTCATGTCGAGGCGGGCGTCGCCGAGGGGTGAGCGGAGGTTGGGTCCGCTGAGGTGGTGGGACATGGCAGCAGCATCGGCAGCCGGGGGCCGGGGCATGAGTGTGCCGCGGCCCCCGGCTGGGCCGGTCAGGCCGAGACGCGGTACCAGAACCCGCCGGTGTGCAGGCCGACGTAGTGGACGTAGGAGCCCGTCTCCTTCGCCTCGTACATCATGTCCGCGCCGGTGCCGGGGTCGGTGCCCGCGTAGAGCACCACGTGGTGGGTGGTGTGGGCGTCCGTCCCGAAGTACTCGACGTCGCCGGGCCGGCGCTCGGACTCCGTGATCGGGGTGAGGTGCCGGTCCAGGGTCTGCTGGTTGGTGTCACCGCCGTTGGCGAGGTCGATGCCGGCGCCGAACCAGTAGGCCGCCCGGACCAGGCCGGAGCAGTCCATACCGGCGGTGGTGTCGGCCGGGCAGGGCTGGATGGAGCCGGTGTAGCCGTCGCAGGTGCCGAGCGAGGGGCCGGGGCCCTCGCCGCGCATGGAGTGGCCACCGCCCCACACGTAGGGGACACCCAGGTAGGACTTCGCCGCGTTCAGGACCTTGGTGGGGTCGACGGGGCCGCTGGGCAGCGGGACGGGGGTGGCGGTGTAGAGGGCGGTCTTGGTGGTGGCGCCCACGACCCCGTCGATGGGCAGGGCGTGCGAAGCCTGGAAGTTGCGGACGGCCGTGTCGGTGGCCGGCCCGAACTGCCCGTCCACGGCGAGGTGGCCCGCGTGGAAGGTGTTCAGCATGGTCTGCAGGGTCGAGGCGCACGAGCCGGTGGCGCCGGTCCGCAGGTCGCCGCACTGGGTGCGCAGGTCCACGGTTCCGGAGGCGGCGGCCGCGGCGGTGTCGAGCGCGGACTTGGTGGCCGGGCCGACGATGCCGTCGGCGGTCAGGGCGTGCGAGGTCTGGAAGTTGCGGACGGCGGTGCCGGTGGCCGGCCCGAACTGCCCGTCGACGGTGAGGGTCGCGCCGGTCAGGTTGAGCTCCGACTGGAGCTGGGTGACGCAGCCGTCGTACTCGCCCTGCAGCAGGTTGGCCGGGCAGGCCGGGGAGGTGAGGGGTATCGGGGTCGGCGCGGCCGTGGCGGCTGCGGACGAGGCGGTGTACGCGCCGACGCCCGTCAGCGCGGCCGCGAGGGCCAGGCCCAGCGACAACCGGCGGCGGGTGGGCAGGAGGATAGGCACAGGAGGGTCTCCGGATCCGGTCTCGGGGTTCGGTCTCGTCGGGGTTCGGTCTCGGGGTTCGGCTCGTGATCACCGAGCTTCACTCGGAACTGTGCCGCACTCCGCCGTCCGCCCGGGGCGTGAACTGACGTCTCATCAGCCGCTGGACGCGTCCCACGGCTCCGGCCTGCGGTGTGGGACGCGTTTCCACTTGGGTGTGAGACATCTGTGACGGACGGCTCCCTGTTCCGGGCCCGAACCGTACGAGAAGTGCCGGGCGATCCCGTGGGTGGGTTCGCCCGGCACTTCTCGTACGGGGGGCTGTTCAGTGCTGGTGCTCGGCGTGCTCGGCGTGCCCGGTGGTGGGGGCGGGGGTGGGGGGTTGGCCGGGGGGGGGGGGGGGGGGGGGGGGGGGGGGGGGGGGGGGGCGGCGGGAACGGCGGTGCTCGGGGTGGCCAGGGTGAAGGC
>NZ_JOCF01000087.1 GCF_000720635.1 Streptomyces sp. NRRL WC-3742
CACCAGGGCGGGTGCGGGTGCGGGGCTGGGGGCGGGGGTGGGCGCGGGGCCGGGGGCGGGCGCGCTCATCGCATCCCGCCCATGTCGTGCCCGCCCGTGCCCGGCGACGTCCCGCCGCCACCACCGGCCGGGCGCAGGCCCGGGGCCACCGGGCCGACCTGCCGTCCCACGGCGTAGGAGACGCCGAACACCGCCACCAGGAGCAGGGCGAACCCCACCAGCACACTCATCGACTTCACGTTCACGTCCCAGCAGTCGGACGGGGGTGCGTGATAGTTCCCGTACGCTCGGAGGTTCCTCGGGGGAATGTGGGAAAGTGACAAAACCTCGGAGGCAGATCCATCGAAGAGGGCACCTGATTGACCGTAACTCCCCTGACAGTGTGGCTCGTATACCGAGCTCCTCCCCGCCGCTCGCGCTGCGGGAGGTGTGACTCTTCCACAAAGGGGATGTGTGATGACGACGAACGTGGTGGTGACCGGGCTGGGCGCCACGACGCCGCTCGGCGGCGACGTGGCGACCACCTGGGAGGGGCTGCTGGCCGGCCGCTCCGGCATCCGCGCGATCGAGGAGGAGTGGGCGGCCGGCCTGCCCATCCGGATGGCCGGGCGCCTGCACGTCGAACCCGGCGAGGTGCTCGACCGTGTCCAGGCCCGCCGCCTGGACCGCTGCGAACAGGTCGCGATCGTCGCCGCCCGGGAGGCGTGGGCCGACGCCGGGCGGCCCGAGGTCGAGCCCGAGCGGCTCGCCGTCGTCGTCGGCACGGGCACGGGCGGTGCGCTCACCATCCTCGGGCAGCACGACGTACTGCGGACCTCCGGCGTGCGCAAGGTCTCCCCGCACACCGTCCCCATGCTGATGGCCAACGGCCCGGCGGCCTGGGTCAGCATCGAACTCGGCGCGCGCGGCGGCGCCCACACCCCCGTCAGCGCCTGCGCCTCCGGCGCGGAGGCCATCGCCATGGGCCTCGACCTGATCCGCCTCGGACGCGCCGACGTGGTCGTCGCGGGCGGCGCCGAAGCCTGCATCCACCCGCTGCCGCTCGCCGGATTCGCCCAGGCCAAGGCCCACTCCACCCGCAACGACGAACCCCAGCGCGCCTCCCGGCCCTTCGACGTCGACCGGGACGGCTTCGTCATCGGCGAGGGCTCCGTCCTGGTCGTCCTGGAACGCGCCGACTTCGCCGCCGCACGCGGAGCCCGTGCCCACGCCGTCCTCGCCGGAGCGGGCATCACCTCCGACGCCCACCACATCACCGCCGCCCACCCCGACGGCCAGACCCGTGCGATGCGCCTGGCCCTGGCCGCCGCGGGCCTCGCCCCGCAGGACATCCACCACGTCCACGCCCACGCGACCTCCACGCCCTCGGGCGACCTGACCGAGGCCGAGTCCGTCGCGGAGGCCGTGGGCCTCCACCCGGTCGTCACGGCCACCAAGTCCATGACCGGTCACCTCTTCGGCGCCGCCGGCGCGATGGGCGCCCTCGCCACCGTCCTCGCCATCCGCGACGGCGTGGTCCCCGCCACCGCCAACCTCGACCGCCTCGACCCCCGGATCCCCCTCGACGTCGTCGCCGGTGAACCCCGGAAGGGCCCGGTGCCGGCCGCCCTCACCAACTCCTTCGGCTTCGGCGGGCACAACGCCTCGCTGGTCTTCACCGAGGCGTAGGGCCCGGCCCGCCGACCGGTGCGCGCACCCCCGTGCCGCGCACCGGCCGGCGCCGGGCACTTGCATCCGGTACCCGGGTACAGGTCTACCGTCGAAGACGTCCCCGACCGGGGACCGGACGACAGGAGTGATCGGGATGAGTGGCCAGGAGCACCTGCGCACCTCGCAGGTCGCCGAGGCGGCCGGGGTGAACGCCCAGACCCTGCGCTACTACGAGCGCCGCGGCCTGCTGCCGGAACCCGACCGCAGCCCGGGCGGTCACCGCCTCTACGACGAGCAGGCCGTCACCGTCCTGCGGGTCATCAAGGCCGCCCAGCGGCTCGGCTTCACCCTGGAGGAGGTCGCCGAACTGCTGGAGAGCGGCCGCCACCGCCACGGCCGCCCCGTCCCCGGGCTGCAGCAGCGCGCCCGGGCCAAGCTCGCCGAGGTCGACGCGAGGATCGCCGACCTGACCACCATCCGCGAAGCCCTGACCGCAGCCCTCGACGCCGGCTGCGACGACCTCACCCGGTGCGCCGGCAGCGCCTGCTGCCCCATCCCCTTCACCGACCTCGCCGAGGAGAACCGCCATGCCGGACCCTGCTGCTGACCGGCCCGCCAACCGCGCGCCCAAGGCCCTGGCCGCTCTCGCCGCCCTGGCCTGCGTGGCCTGCTGCGCGCTGCCCGCCCTGATCGCCGCCGGAGCCGTCGGCGCCGGTGCCGGCGCGGTGGTCGGCCGGCTGCCCGCCGTCGCCGCCGCCCTGGCGGTTCTCTCGGCCGGCACCTGGTGGCTGAACCGCCGCAGGGCCGCGCGCGGCTGTGCATGCGGGTGCTCGGACAGCCCGGACGCGTTGAAGGCCCATTGACGACTCACGGAAGGCCCGCTGAACGGGACCGTTCGCGCTACGGGCGGACGCTGCGGGGACCGGTGACGGTGGCGCCCAGGGCCGTGACGCGGGTGCGGAGTTCGCGGTCGGCGGTGGCCACCAGGCAGGTGCGGTGCGGGTGTTCGGCGAGGGCGTCGTGGACGGCCTCGACGATGCGGTCGTCTCCGCTGCCGCTCGCCTCGACCACCCGCACCTCCGGCAGCGCGGCGACGCCCCGGGCCGCGCCCTCCACGACCAGCAGCACGTCGAGGGGGCCCGGCAGTTCCGGGATTCCGTGCTCGGCCACGGCAACCAGCGCGTCCCGCAGCCGCTCGGCCGCGCCGCGCCGGTCGCGCCACCATCCGTCGGGCACGGACCCGACGACGTTCGCCCCGTCCACCACCAGCAACGGCCGCCCGGCGGCACCGGCTTCCTCGCGTTCCATGGGGGCCAGCCTGCCAGGTGACCGCGTGACCGCGTGACCGCGTGGCCGGTGGGGTGCGGTCAGCCGAGGGGGTGGGCGTCCACCTCCTCGTTCAGGGCAGGGTGATACGGACCGGGTGGCCGGAGCGGGAGCCCTTGACGGCGGTGCCGTCGCCGAGGGGCCGAAGGTGCGGGTACTCGCCGTGGACGTGGCCGGTGCGGGCGTCGACGCGGTAGGCGGCGGCCCACTCCCAACCGTCGTCGTCACCTTCGAGCCCGATCAGGAGGGTGTCCCAGTCCAGGAAGTCGGTGCCCCACCAGTCGAAGTGGATCGCCCGTGGGTCGTGCCCGAACGCCTCGACGGTGAGGGCGAGGACCTCCTCGCCGCCGGGGTAGGCGTGGACGGTGAGGACCGTCCGGTCCTGGACGATCGTCACGAAGTGGCGCCCGTCGGGTGACATGGCGATGAGCCCGCGGTCGGACCAGGGGTAGCGGACGAGGTCGAGGCGGCCCTCGACCAGCGAGGCCCGGAGGAGGACGGTTCCGTTCCCACCCTGGCCGACGTCGAAGAGCACCTCGCCGCCGGTCGGGTGCACCAACTGCCGCGCACCGTGGCCGGCCGTCCCCAGCTCCTCCTCCCCGAGGGTCTCGCCGGTCGCGGCGTCGACGGCGAGGTACCGGTCGTCCGTGCCGCGCCCGGCCCTGGCGTCGGGCCGGTAGAGCCACAGCACCCGGCCGTCCGGTGAGATCGCGCAGCCGGGCCTGGGGCTGTGAGCCTTCGTCGACTCCGGCTCGAACGCCGAGCGCCACACCTGGGCACCGTCCTGCGCGACGCAGACGAGCGCGTTCATCGTCGTGTAGTAGGCGCGGGCCAGGTCGGGGGCGACGGCGTGCTGGAAGACCTCGTCCCCGGGGACGGGACGGAACACGGCCGCGGGCGTCAGCTCGCCGAACTCGTCGTCGGCGGGGCGGTACGCCCGGATCAGGCCGCCGACCAGCCAGGTGAAGGCGTTCACGGCGCCAGGTGGCGGGTCGGGTGGCCGGAGTCGGAGGCGGTGAGCCAGGAGCCGTCACCGAGGGGGTGCAGGTCGTACGCGCCTTCGCCGTGCGAGGCGATCTCGCCGTGGACCTGCCCGGTGCGGGCGTCGACGCGGTACGTGCGGAACCACTCCTCGTCCTCCTCCACGGGATCGTCCTCGGGTTCGCCGACCAGGTTGATCAGCAGGGTGTCCTGGTCCAGGTACCCGCCGGCCCACTCGACGAAGACCGTCTCGGGGTCGTGTCCGAAGGCGTCGACGGTGACGGTGAAGACCTCCTCGCCGCCCGGGTAGGCGTGGACGGTGAGGTCGTACTGGCCGTGGTCGATCGTCAGGAAGTGGCGGCCGTCGGGCGACAGGCCGATCAGGCAGCGGTCGTCCCAGGGGTAGCGGACCAGGACGGGGCGGCCTCCGGCCAGCGAGGCGCGGTAGACGACGGTGCCGTCCTGGCCCTCGCCCACGTCGACGAGAACCTCGCCGCTGGTCGGATGCGCCAGCTGGACCGCGGAGTGCCCGACCGTCTCCAGCTCCTCCTCCCCGAGGCTCTCGCCGGTCGCGGCGTCGAACGCCACGCACCGGTCGTCCGTGCCGCGCCCGGCCATGGCGTCGGGCCGGTAGACCCACACCACCCGGCCGTCCGCCGACACCTCGCAGCCGGGGTGGTGGCCGTTGGCCTCCGTCGACGCCGGCTCGAACGGCGAGCGCCACAGCTGCCCGCCCTCCGCCGTCACACAGACCAGGGCGTCGAGCGTCGTGTACCAGGCGTGCCGCAGGTCGGCCGCGACGGTGTGACCGTAGACCTCGTCCCGGCCGACGGGTCGGAACACGGCGGCGGGAACCAGCACCCCCTCCGCCCCGGCGGCGGGGCGGTAGGCGCAGACGAGACCGTCGACCAGGCGGGTGAAGGCAGACATGAGGCGGAGGCTACCGGGAGCCACTGACAACCCGGCCGCCGGGCCCTCCGCCGAACCGGGGACGGCGCGGCGGCGCCCACCGCCCCGCCGGTGGACGCGCCGGTGGACGCGCCGGGGGAGCGGGGCGTGCCGGCGAACCCGCGCCCGTGGGCTCAGTCCGCGAGGGTGATCCGGATGCCGATCGTGCCGCGCTCGCCGCGGCGCAGCCGGCTGCCGAGGAGCGTCAGGACGCCGACCAGGCCGTACTTCTGGCGCAGCAGCGTGCGGTAGGCGCCGGCGCGTTCGGGGGCGAGGATCTCGGCGGTGGCCGGGTACTGCTCGCCGGTGGGCCGGCCCTTGACGTCGCAGGGCCCGACCAGCACGTCCGCGCGGTTGCGGATGCGCTTGACCTTCCAGGAGTCGGCGACGGTCCAGACGCCCAGCGCCTCGCCGTCGCGGACCACCCACACGGGGGTCGGCACCGGAGTGCCGTCCTTCTTGTACGTGGTGACGAGCAGGTAGCTGCCGGAGGAGAGGCGGACGATCCGGGCGAGCCGGTCGGCTCCGGCGGACGCGGCGGGGTCGGGCGTGGTCATGGCGGGAAGTCTAGTGCCGCAGTTCTAAAGGCTGCGGGTGCGCCGGGAGCGCGGGGCGTGGAGCAGGGCGCGGGCCCGGCGGGAGAGGCGGCGGTGGGAGCGGCCGCCGACGGCGGTGGAGCCGCCCGTGGATCCGCCAGTGGATCCGCCCGTGGAGGAGACCGGCGCGGTGGCGGTGCGGCGGCGGGCGAGGGTGCGGGCCGCCCACAGGGCGAGGGTGGTGCCGAGGAGGGCGGCGGTCCAGGCGGCGGGGGCGAGGCCGGGGTCGTCGGTGGAGTGGGTGAACGGGGCCTGCGCCCAGCGCACGGGGTCGGTGGCGGACGGCTCGGCGGACGGCGGCGCGGACGGCGGCGCGTCCTCCTCGACCAGGCGGCCCACCGGCTGGACCTTCCCGGCGGCGGCGAAGCCCCAGTCCAGCAGGCTGGCGGCCTCGTCGTAGACCTTGCCCTGCGCCTCCGGGTGCATGACGGTGACCAGCAGGGTGCGACCGCCGCGTTCGGCGGCTCCGGTGAAGGTGGCGCCCGCGTTGGTGGTGTAGCCGTTCTTGACGCCGATCAGGCCCGGGTACTTGCCGAGCAGCCGGTCGGTGTTGGCGATGTCGAAGCTGGTGCGCTGGCCGGTCACCTTGTCGAGGCCCCCGGGGAAGCGGGCGGTGCGGGTGGAGCAGTACGAGCGGAAGTCGGCGTTGCGCAGGCCCGCGCGGGCGAAGAGGGTGAGGTCGTAGGCGGAGGAGACCTGGCCGTCCATGTCGTAGCCGTCGGGGGAGAGCACCTTGGTGTCGGTGGCGTGCAGGGCCCGGGCGCGGGCCTGCATCTCGGCGACGGTGCGCTGGAGGCCCCCGTTCATGTTCGCCAGGACGTGGACGGCGTCGTTGCCGGAACTGAGGAAGACGCCCCGCCAGAGGTCCTCGACGCGGTAGGGCAGGTTCTCCTTGACGCCGACCAGGCTGCTCCCGGCCCCGAGGTTCGCCAGCTCGGCGGGGGTGACCTTGTGCTCCGAGGCGCGGTCGAACTTGGGCATCACGGTGTCGGCGAAGAGCATCTTGAGCGTGCTGGCCGGCGGCAGCGGCAGATGGGCGTCACGGGCGGCCAGCACCTCGCCCGTACCGGCGTCGGCGATCAGCCAGGAGCGACCGGTCAGGCCCGCGGGCAGGGCGGGCGCCCCGGTCAGCGGCGCGACCTGGACGGCCTCGCGGCCCAGGCGCTCGCCGCCGACGGTGGAGGCCGCGTCCTGGGCGAGGGCCGGCGCGGAGCCCGCGGCGGCGAGCGCCAGGGCGGCGGTGGCCCCCGCCACCCGGGTGACGGACTGCCGTCCGTGCGCGCACTTCGAGCGATTCGCGTGTTTGGGCACACGGCGAACGTAACCGCGCCGCCCCCGGGCCGCCGTACCGGCTGCTCCGTCCGGACCCCGGTGCGGGCCGCGACTTTGGTGATCCCGGCCCGCACCGAAAGTCGGACTACCCGGGCAGGGGGCGCCTCCTAGGCTCGCAGCCATGAAGGACCTGCTCGGCTACCTCGGCCTCGTACTGATCCTCGGCGGCGGCACCGGCCTGCTGGCCGACCGGCTCGGCGGCTTCCGGCTCTTCGGCTTCGTCCGCCACCTGGTCCCGGACGGCCACGAGACGGTCGGGTACGCGACGCTGCTGGTCCTCGGCGTACTCCTGGCGATCCCGGCGGCGAAGCGGGGCTGAACCGGCGTCGCGCTGATCCGACAAGATGGCCCGGACAGGGCCTAGTACTCGTTGCTGGGGGCCTGGGTGGTGGGGCCGAGGTCGGGCTGGTCGCGCAGGTCGAGGGCTTCGCCGTGGTGCTGGAGTTCGAGGACGAGGAGTTCGTTGGGGCCCTCGTGCCAGAGCGGGGCGGGGGCGTAGAGGGTGCGTTGGGGGCCCTCGGCGCTGTAGCGGCCGAGGAGGAAGCCGTTGAGCCAGAGCAGGCCGTGGCCCCAGCCGGGGAGGGCGACGAAACCGTCGGCGGGGGCGGGGAGTTCGGTGGTGAAGCGGTGGAACGTCGGTTCGCCGTCGTGGACTTGGGCCTCCGGTGAGTACCGCAGCGCGGACAGGTCCGTCAGCGGCAGCGGGTGGATCTGCCAGTCGAAGAGTCGCTGGTGGCCGTGGGAGACGCCGCGGGTGATGCCCTTGCGATCGTCCATCTGGGGGCCGTAGTTCACCCGGCCGAGCGCCTCGACGAGGATGTCCAGCACCACCCCGTCCTCGCCGGTGGCCAGGGGCAGGGTGTCGCCGGGGGAGTTGCGGTCGAGCGTGCCGAGCGGGCGCCCGTCCGCGAAGACGTATGCACAGTCGGCCAAACCGTCGACGCGCAGCGGGAGTTCCTCGCGCGGGCCGGGCACGCGGGTGCGGTAGTGGATGAATCCGCGGTCCTGACCGAGGCGTTCCATCGGCTCGGGGGACGGGCGGTGGACGGGGGTGGAGAGCGCGTCCAGGGAGGCGGAGGTGAGCAGCGGCGCGCGGCCGGAGGAGACGATCCGCTGCGGGGCCAAGCGCGGTGGCCGGGCGGGGAGTTCGTCCTCCGGCAGCGGGACGTAGCGACCGATGACCTCCCGGAAGGCGTGGAACTTCTCGGTCAGCTCGCCCGCCTCGCCGATCGGGGCGTCGTAGTCGTAGCTGGTGACGGTCGGCTCGTACCCGGAGTCGTACGGGTGGGCGCCGGTGTGGTTGGCGCCAGCCCAGAGGCCGAAGCTGGTGCCGCCGTGGGCCATGTAGAGGTTGACGGAGGCGCCGGTGGCGAGCAGTTCGTCGAGGGAGGCGGCGGACTCCTTCGGGTCGCGGACGTGGTGGGGCCTGCCCCACCGGTCGAACCAGCCGATCCAGAACTCCATGACGGCGAGCGGCCCTTGGGGCCGGTGTCGGCGCAGGACCGTGAGGCGTTCGGGGGCGCGGGAGCCGAAGGTGGCGGTGGCGAGGTGGCCGGGCAGGGAGCCGCCCTGCTGCATGGTGTCCTGGGCGCCGTCGGTGGTGAACAGCAGGCAGTCGACGCCGCGGGCGACCAGGCCGTCGCGCAGGTGGCGCAGGTAGGCGGCGTCGTCGCCGTAGCTGCCGTACTCGTTCTCGACCTGGACGGCGACGACCGGCCCGCCCCGGCTGCCGAGCAGGGGCAGCACCTCGGGCACGAGCGCGTCGAACCAGGCGTCCACCTCGGCGAGGTAGGCCGGGTCGGCGCAGCGCAGCCGCAGGCCGTCCACGGCGAGCAGCCGGGCGGGCAGGCCCCCGAACTCCCACTCGGCGCAGATGTACGGGCCGGGGCGCAGGATCACGTCCAGGCCGAGGTCTCCGGCCAGGCGCAGGAACCGGGGGAGGTCCCGCCAACCGGTGAAGTCGACGGTACCGCCCGGGAGTTCGTGGAAGTTCCAGGGGACGTACGTGTCGACGGTGTTGACCCCGAGCGCCCGGACGCGGCGCAGCCGGTCCTCCCACTGGTCGGGGTGGACGCGGAAGTAGTGGATCGCGCCGGAGACGATGCGGTGGGGCTCGCCGTCGCGCAGGAAGCCGTTGGCGTCGAGGTCGAGTTCGAGTCGGGTCACGGGGGACGTCACCTGTCTTCGGGGGAGGGTGGCGAGGCCGTCCAGCGTACGGGCAGGGGCACCCGGTCGGTCGTCTCCCACACCGCAGGGGAGCGATTGCGCCGATTGTAGGATCGGCGCGGACTCAACGGGGGAGGACGAGACGTTCGGATCACGCGAGCGCGTGGCGGAGTTGCCGGCCCGGCGCCGACACCGCCGTCGGCACCCGCTAGGAGAAGCCCGCGGTGTCGAGCTCGAGGTCGAGCGGCGCGGGCAGCCGTACGGGGGTTCCGAAGGGATGGGGGCCTTCGATCAGGGTGTAGCCGAGCCGGCCGGGCCGGGAGAACAGGGTGCAGGTGCGTTCCTGCCGGTCGACCAGGAGGTACACGGGGGCGCCGAACTGGGAGTAGCGCCGCCGCTTCGTGGTTCGGTCGGTGTCGCCGTTCGACGGCGACGTGACTTCGACGACGAGCATGGTCTGGTCGGGCAGGAGCGCACCTTCGGTCTTCGCCAACTCGGCCGGCACGACGGCGAGATCCGGCACGTAGTAGTTCTCCGTCCCCGGCAGGTCGAGGTTCCCCGACCCGGCACGCAGACCGAGCTCGCGCATGCGGGGCCCGATCTGTTCGCGGATCAGGTCGATGGCGGTCTCGTGGGCCCAGGACGGTGACACGGGGGTGATGACTCCCTCGACGATCTCGACACGATCGCCCGCAATATGCCGAATCGCATACTTCAGGGCTTGCTCCGGATTCGGCACCTGGCTGTAGTCGCCTGGGCTCGCGTGCGCCGTACTCACGTGCTGTTCTCCTGTCCGAAACTCAGTCCTCGGAACGGACCAGTGACATCTGCAGAGCGGAACGCTCACGGATGGTGTGGCCCTGATTACGTTACTAGGTGCGGGTATGCGACGTGGACGGCGTGCCTCGAGGAAGTGCCCTATCGGGGAGCGCCGGACGCGGCGATGCCGGCGAGGAGGACGGCGAGGCCCTCGTGGAGGGGCTGGGGCGGGGTGGGGGCGGACTGCATCGCGGTGAAGAGGGGGTAGTGCTGCGGGAGGTCGGGGGCGAGGTCGGCGAGGCCCGTGGAGCGGGCGGTCCACCAGGCTTCGTCGGAGATGCCGGTGGCTTCGGCGGCGCCGCGGGCGTCGGCGGTGGCGGCGGCGAGGCCGCGGACGAACTGCCAGAGGGCGGCGACGGCTCCGCGCAGGCGGGTGGGTGGCAGGGCGGCGGGGGTGAGGGCGCGCAGGAGGGTTTCCATGGCGGCGAGTTCGGCGGGGCCGAGGACGGGGCGGGCCTGGGAGATCCGGAGCATCCAGGGGTGGCGCAGGTAGCACTCGTAGAGGTCCTCGGCCCAGGTGGTGACGGCTTCGCGCCAGTCCTCCGACTCGCCTTCACGGGTGGGGAGTTCGGCGAGTGCGCGGTCGTGCATGAGGTCGAGGAGTTCGTCCTTGCCGGGGACGTACGTGTAGAGCGCCATGGCGGTGCGGCCGAGGCGTTCGCCGACGGCGCGCATGGAGAGGGCGGCCATGCCCCCGGCGTCGGCGACTTCCAGCGCGGCGCTGACGATGGCGTCCACGCTCAGTGCCGGTTTGGGGCCGGTACGGGGGGCGGGTGGCGGCGCGGCGCCCCAGAGGAGGGCGAGTGAGCGGCGGGCGTCGCCCTGCCCGGCGTAGACGGTCATCCCGGCATCTCCTTATGGCGTAAAGTGCCGCCCCCGACGGCAACTCTTTATGTCGTAAGGTTACCAACCGAAGGGGTTCGCGATGACACCGCCCACCACGCTGCCGGTCGCCTTCGTCGAGGTCGCGGACGTGCGGGAGCGGCGGCCGCCGGTCGGGCCCGCCGGGTTGAGCGTGCGCCGGCTGCGGGAGGGGCTCGCCCAGCGCTGAGGTGTTTTCGCGCGGCGCGGAGGGGGAAGGGTGCGAGACGTCGTCCGATCGCTGTCGAATGTCGCTCTCGGATGGCGATGGTTCGCCAGTGTCCAGAGTTCGCCACCGACTCTTCCCGTTCGGCTCCGGTCGGCTGTGACAGGTGCGTGATCAGGTGTGCGACCAGGCGTGTGACCAGGCGCGTAACCAGGTGCGTAGCCAGGGATGTGGCCGGATGCGGTCAGGGGAAAAGCGGGGACCTGGCCCGATTTCTCCCATGAATTTTACTTTCTGATGGTCATTTTTACTTTCTGATGGGGATTTCCCCCCTTGTCGTGGTCGTGTCGCATGCGCTGGAATTCGACCGCAGTCGGGACGCGCGGTCCGGACCAACCACGCGGCCGATCTGGACTCGCGTACGGTGGGCCGTGCTACCTGACGTCTCATCAGACGAAAGGATGTCCATTGATCGGCTGGCGAAAGGCCCAGCTCGCAGCTGCCGTCACGGTCACCACCGCGTCCATGGTTCTCACCTTCGGGACCTGTGCGAACGCGGCCCCCGTCCCGGCCCCGCAGGACGCCCCGGCGGCGTCCGCGGACGGGCCGGCGGCTCCGGTGATCGTGATCCTGAAGGACCAGATAGCGGACGCCCCGGCCGATTCCGGCCACGTCGGCGCCCGCCAGCAGAAGACCGCGCACGCGCAGGCTCCGCTGCTGGACAAGGTCAAGGCCGGCGGCGGCACCGACGTCAAGAGCTTCGTGGTCGGCAACGCCTTCTCGGCCACCGTGAGCCCGGCGCTGCGCGCGTCCCTCCAGGCCGACCCGTCCGTCGCCTCCGTGGTGACGGACACCCAGGTGCAGGTCGCCCCGGCGGCCGCGGGTGCGGCGAAGAAGGACAAGGACGCCACCAAGGCGGCCAAGGCCGGCGGGAAGTCCGAGGCCGTTTCGGGCAGTAACGGTCAGACCTCGGCGGAGAACGCGACCAACACGGTCTGCCCCTCCGACCCGTCCAAGCCGCTGCTGGAGCCCGAGGGCCTCTACTCCACCCACGCCTACACCGGCAACGGCAAGCCCGGCGTGGAGAACCTGGCCACCGGCAAGGGCGTCAAGGTCGCCTACATCGCGGACGGCCTCGACCCGAACAACCCGGACTTCATCCGGGCCGACGGCTCGCACGCCGTCGTCGACTACCAGGACTTCGCGGGCGAGGGCGTCAACACGCCCACCGGTGGCGCGGAAGCCTTCGGCGACGCCTCGGCGGTCATCGCCCAGGGCCGCCAGGTCTACGACGTCGCGGACTTCGTCAACCCCTCGCACGCGCTGAAGGCCGGCTGCACCATCCGCATCCGCGGCCTGGCGCCCGACGCCGACCTGGTCGCGCTGCGGGCCGGCGGCGAGATGATGTCCAACTCGTCGATCCTGCAGGCCATCGACTACGCGGTGCGGGTCTCGCACGTCGACGTGCTCAACGAGTCCTTCGGTGGCAACGTCACCCCGGACAGCGGCGCGCACGACACCATCGCGCTCTTCAACGAGCAGGCCGTCAAGGCCGGTGTCACCGTCGCCGTCTCCACGGGCGACGCGGGCATCAGCGGCACGATCGGGACCCCGGCCACGGACCCGTTCGTCATCGCGGTCGGTGCCTCCACCGACAACCAGAACTACCAGCAGACGGGTTACGCGGGCGCCCAGTTCTCCAACAAGACCTGGAGCAACAACCGCATCTCCGCGCTGTCCTCCGGCGGCTTCACCCAGGCCGGCCGCACCGTCGACCTGGTCGCCCCGGGCGAGTCGGACTGGGCCCTGTGCTCGCCCGACACCACCAAGTACACGGACTGCACCGGGTTCAGCGGCAAGGGTTCGCCGATCCAGTCCTTCGGCGGCACCAGCCAGTCGGCCCCGTTCGTCACCGGCGCCGCGGCCCTGGTCATCCAGGCGTACCGCGACACCCACGGCGGCGACTCCCCGACCCCGGCCCTGGTGAAGCGCCTGCTCACCGGCACCGCGCAGGACCTCGGCGTCCCGGCGGAGGAGCAGGGCGCCGGTCTGCTGAACGTCCGGGCCGCCGTCGAGGCCGCCCGCGGCTACGACGACGGTGACGGCACCGAGGGCGCCAACACCGTGGTCGTCAACACCGGCCAGCAGGACATCGCCGGCACCCCGGGCTCGACCCACACCGCCGACGTGGCCGTCAGCAACACCAGCGACAGCCCGCAGACCGTCAGCGCCTCGACCCGCGCCTTCGCGCCGCAGTCGAACAACTCGCAGACCGTGACGCTGGACACCTCCTCCAAGGACACCTTCAAGTACGCGACCAACGGCGCGGACTGGGTCCAGAAGCAGGTCAAGTTCACCGTCCCGGCGGGCGCCGACCGCCTCGCGGCCTCCATCGCCTGGCAGGGCGCCCCGAACCCGGTCACCAACGGCCCGGTCGTGCGCCTGACGCTGCTCGACCCGTCCGGCCGGTTCGAGACGAACACCCGCCCGCAGGGCGGCGCCACCCCGGCCAACTTCGGCCTGGTGGACGTCCCGCGCCCGGTCGCCGGTGAGTGGACGGCCGTCTTCTACACCCCGGCCGGCGCGAAGGGCTACAACGGCCCGGTCCAGTTCGGCACCGCCACCCAGCGGGCCGTCCCGGCCGGCGGCGTGAGCCCGACCACCACCGAGCTGCAGCCCGGTGAGACCAAGCACCTCAAGGTGCAGCTCACCACCCCGGCGACCAGCGGTGACTCCAGCGAGGCCATCGTGGTCTCCAGCTCGAACGGCAGCACCACCAGCGTGCCGGTCGTGCTGCGCAGCCTCGTCCCGCTCAAGGACGGTCAGGGCACCTTCACCGGCACCATCACCGGTGGCAACGCCCGCGGCTCCTCCCCGACGCAGTCCTTCGCGTACGGCTTCGACGTCCCGAAGGGCCAGAAGGACCTGCGGGTCGGCCTGACGGTCAAGGACCCGAAGCTGCTCATGCAGGGCGCGCTGATCAGCCCCAACGGCACCCCGGTCGACATCGAGGGCAACGCCGTCCTCGACGCCCAGGGCAACCTGACGGGCAGCGCGGCCGGTGTCTCGGCCACCACGATCAACCCGGCCGAGGGCCACTGGCGCTTCGTCCTGAACGTGCTCGGCCCGGTCAGCGGCCAGGAGCTCGCGCAGGACTTCACCGGTACGGTCGCGCTCAACCGCAACCAGGCCACCGCGGCCGGCCTGCCGAACGACGGCAAGGTCAAGCTGGAGGCCGGCAAGCCGGTCAACGTGACGGTGAACTACACCAACAACACCGTCGCGCCGCAGCGGATCGCGGCCGAGGGCCGTCTCGACAGCCGGGTGGACGTGCCGCTGGTGCCGCAGGGCGCCTCCGCGACCGTCGCCCTGCCGCTGAGCCTCAGCTCCTCGGTGCCGTCCTTCCTGGTGCCCCCGGGCACCGACCAGCTCAAGGGTGTCGCGGCCTCCACGACCCCGGCCCAGCTGGAGCTGAGCGCCACCACCGGCTCGCCGGACCTGTTCGGTGACCTCAAGAAGGCCCAGAACGGCTCCACCATCTCGGTGGTGACCTCGAAGGGCAGCGCCGCGCAGCAGGTCGTCCCGGGCAACTGGGGCACCTTCGTGCAGCAGATCGGCCCGTTCGCCGGCCCCGCCCCGGCGGGTTCGGCCACGATCACCGCCACCGCGCACACCCTGGCGTTCGACCCGGCGCTGACCTCCAGCACCGGTGACCCGTTCGCCGCCTCGGTGAACGCCTCGGCCCCGGCCGCCACCCCGGTGGTCGTCCAGCCGGGCGCCAGCGGCTCGCTGCAGGTGACCGTGACCCCGACCGGCCCGAAGGGCAGCACGGTCAAGGGTGTGCTGTACCTGGTGTCCGGCCCGAGCTCGGTCGCGGCCGCCAACAACAGCCTCGGCACCACCGGTGCGGTGCTCGCGGCGATCCCGTACAGCTACACCGTGAGCTGACGGATCAGCCAAGGAATCATCAGTAACGCCCAACTGGCCGAGGCCGTCCCGGAGTTCCGGGGCGGCCTCGGTCGCGTTTCGTCAGGGGAAAGGTGGGCAGGGACCGGGGTGCAGGACATGTCGGCCCACATGGGGAGCGGTTTTGTACGAGGAGATCAAGCACAGCGAGGTCGAGGTCAACGGGGTGCGGCTGCACATCGCGGAGCAGGGCGAGGGGCCGCTGGTCCTGCTGCTGCACGGCTTCCCCGAGAGCTGGTACTCCTGGCGCCACCAGTTCGCGCCGCTCGCCGAGGCGGGCTACCGGGTCGTCGCGCCCGACCAGCGCGGGTACGCCCGCAGCGAGCAGCCCGAGCAGATCGACGCCTACACCCTGCTGCACCTGCTGGGCGACGTGGCCGGGCTGATCAACGCGCTCGGCGCCGAGCAGGCCGTCGTCATCGGCCACGACTGGGGCGCGCCCGTCGCGTGGTCCGCCGCCGCGCTGCGGCCCGACCTGGTGCGCGGTGTCGCGGGCCTGAGCGTGCCGCCGCTGCCCGCCGGGCCGTCCCCGCTGGCGGCGGCGCGGGAGAACTTCGGCGAGGGCTTCTACCAGATCTACTTCCAGGAGCCGGGCAAGGCCGACGCGGAGCTCGCGGCCGACGTCAGGGCCAGCCTGCGGCGCGTCCTGTGCGGCGTCCAGCCGGACGGGAAGCCCCGGCCGTGGGTGGTGCCCGAGGGCAAGGCGCTGCTGGACACCCTCCCCGAGCCGGAGCACCTGCCCGACTGGCTCACCGAGGCCGACCTCGACGCCATGGCCGCCGACTACGGCCTGCACGGCGAGCGGGCGTTCACCGGCGGGCTCAACTGGTACCGCAACATCGACCGCAACAACGAGCTGATGCAGGCGTTCAAGGGCCTGCGCATCGAGGCGCCGGCCCTGTACGTGGTGGGCGAGCAGGACCTGGTGAACGCGATGGTCCCGGCGCCGGTGCTGTCCTACCTGCTGGGCGAGGTCACGCCGAACCTGTACCGCCACGTCCGGCTGCCGGACACCGGGCACTGGACGCAGCAGGAGCGGCCGGCCGAGGTGACGGAGGCGCTGCTCGACTTCCTCAAGCACCTGGACGGGTAGGCACCTGGACGGGTAGGCGCGTTGACGGGTAGGCGCGTTGACGGGTGGCGGCCTCCTCCTTCGCGGAGGAGGCCGCCACCGGCCCGGCTACTCCTGGGTGAAGCGCAGGCCGCTGCGCAGAACGGCGGACTCCAGCGGGTTGCCGTAGTCGCGGGAGGAGACGATCAGGCCGTCGACGATCCGCATGACGCAGATGTAGCGGAGGCTGAACTCCTCCTCGCTCGCGGTCATCCGGCCGTGGACGCGGAACTCGGCGATCACGACCTCCGGGTCCACCGTCTCGTGGATGCTCACACCGTCGACGGAGTGGAAGGTCCACAGCCCGGCGGTGACCTTCATCTGCTCGCGCATGACCTCCCGGCCGGCGCTCTCCTGCGGGATGCCGTCCGGGGCGAAGGGGATGCTCACCACGGCGTCCGGGGCGTAGCAGTCGGCGAGGGCCTCGCGGGGGCCCTCGACCGTGATGCGCAGGAACTCCTCGACGGTCTCGCGGGGTGTGCGGGTGGCAACGGACATGGTGCTCTCCCTCGGTCGGCAGGTGGGGCCGTAGTATCGGAACGGTGGCCCCGTTTCGACGATACGGAACGAGCGCCCCGTTTGTCGACCCGTCAGCCCGCTTGCGAGGAGACCCATGTCCACGACCCCGACCCCCGAGGACAGCCGCCCGCTGCGGGCCGACGCCCGCCGCAACCGGGCCAAGGTGCTGGCGGCGGCCCGCGAGGCGTTCACCGCCGAGGGGCTGGCCGTACCGCTGGACGAGATCGCCCGCCGGGCGGGGGTCGGCGCTGGCACGGTCTACCGGCACTTCCCCACCAAGGAGGCGCTGTTCGAGGCCGTCGTCTCGGACACCCTGGAGAACCAGACCGCGCGCGGCCGGGCCGTACTGGCCGAGGGCGACCCGGGCGCGGGGCTGTTCACCTTCCTCGAGGAACTGGTCGCCGGGGCGATGGTCAAGATGGACCTCGCCGACGCGCTGATCGGCGCGGGCGTCCAACTGCAGCCGGGCACCTCGGCCGTGGCGGCACAACTGCGGGAGGTGCTCGTCGAGTTGCTCGCCCGGGCACAGGCCGCCGGGGCCGTGCGCACCGACGTGGACGGGGCCGACCTGCACGCGCTGATCGCCGGCGCGGTCGCGGCCGAACGCCGCCGCCCGGCGGACGCGCGGGACGGGCGGCTGGTGCGGGTGCTGTGCGACGGGCTACGGGCGTGATCCGAAAGACACGGCCTAACCCTGTCGTGGTTCGGCGAAGAGGCTGTTGAAGTACATCCGGCCGATGCGGTCCCTGATCTTCGCGCGCCGCTGCGCCTTGTTGAGTCCCCTGCCCTCGATCTCGCTGTAGTCGTCCTTGGCCAGTTCCTGCTCGATCGCTTCGACCAGGCGCCGTTGCGAGCCGCCCTCGTCATGCGTTTCGAGGTAGGCGACCATGGCGTCCCAGGGCCGGTTCAGCCCCGTGACCCCGGCGGCCGTGGCCCGCTCCCTGACCACGGTGACGATCGAGTTGTCGGCGCTGGTGTACTCGGTGCGCATGCTCCCGGTCCGGGGGTTCTCGTTCACGAGCATGTTGTGGTACTCGACCAGGGCCCGGCGGCCCTCGGACATGTCCACGCTGAACCCCTGCTCGTGCTGGAGCAGATGGCCCATCTCGTGCTGGATGGTCTGCAGGGCGGTGTACCCGCCCTCGGGCCTGCTGTTGACCAGGATGATCCGGTACTCCGACAGGTAGCCGCCGCCACCTGCCAGGGCCACGGCGTCGGCCGCCATGTCATCGGCCCGACCGCCGTTGAGGGCGTGGACGCTCAGGTTCAGCTCCGCATCGGTCAGGTTGAGGCAGTGCCCGGCCGGATACGCGCGGAACGGCGTCCCGGCCGTGACGTCGTCCGGCACCTCGACGATCTTCACCGGGCCGGTGATGCCCTGGGCCTCCTGCTCGCTCTGGATCACCGCCGGGTCGATGACGCGCTGAACGGCGAGGCCCGCACCGGCCGCCGGGCGGCGGCGTTCGCGCTCCAGCATCTCGACGGCGGCGGCGTTGCCCACCGTCCGCTGCAGGGCCAGCCCGGGTGGCAGGGCCGCCGCCCGCGTACGGGGGGAGCGGCGCGTCTCGTGGTCGCTCTGTCGGGCCGGCTCCTGGGCGTGCATGTGCGTCCTCCGGTGATACGACACGGATGACACGCAGTCTCGTGCACGGCCCGCACCCCGGCCCAGGCCCGGACGGACAGGGGCGGGGCAGGAAACACCGCCCGAACGGGCAACGGTGGAACGGGCGTCAGACCGGCAGGAGGCGGCTGATCAGGTCGGCGAGGCGGCGGGCGTTGCGGCAGGAGTGCATCTCGACGACCTCCGCGTAGGCGAGCGCGGCCGAGTCTCCGGTGGGCCACAGTGCGGGCTGCTCGGGGTTGAGCCACAGGACGCGGCGGGCGCGGGCGTGGATCAGCCGCAGCGCCGCGAGATTGGGGTCGCGGTGGTTGGTGCGGGCGTCGCCGAGCAGCAGCACCGTGGTGCGCGGGCCGACGGCGTCCAGGTGGCGGTCGGCGAAGTCGCCGAGGGCGGCGCCGTAGTCGCTGTTGCCGTGGTGGCCCATGACCTCGGCGCCGGTGAGGATGCGGGCGGCCAGGCCCTGTCCCGGCAAGGTCGCCGGGACAGGGCCTAGGCGAGCAGGGTCCCCGTCGGTGCTGTGCAACAGGTCGGTGACCTCGGCGGTGCGGTTGACGAACGCGAACACCCGGACCCTGCTGAACTGTTCGCTCATCGCGTGCACCAGCAGCATGGTGAAGTCCGCGAACCCGGCCACCGAGCCGGAGACGTCGCACAGCAGCACCAGTTCGGGCCGGGCCGGGCGGCGCAGCCGGTACGCCGGGCGCAGCGGCACCCCGCCGGTGGTGAGCGAGCGGCGCAGGGTGCGGCGAAGGTCTATCTGCCCACGGGCGGCGCGGCGGCGCCGGGCGGCCAGGCGGGTGGCGAGCTTGCGGGCCAACGGGTGGACGGTGCGCCGCAGTTCGGCGAGCTGGTCGCGGCCGGCGGCGAGGAAGTCGATGCGGTCGGCGGTGGGGGCGACGGCGCGTTCGGCGATCCGCTCGGTGCCGCGCAGTTCGGCGACGCGGCGGCGGGCCTCCCCGGCCACGAGGCCCCGGAAGCCCTGGATGCGGCGGCGGATCTCGTCGGCGAGCACCCGGTCGGCGGGGTCGGCGGGGTCGGCGCCTCCCGGGCGCAGCGCGGCGAGGATGCGGGCGAGCAGGGTCTCGGGGGCGAGCCGGCCGAGCGCCTGGTGGGCGGACCAGCCGTCCGTACCGGGGCTGGAGCCGTCGCCGTAGCGGCCGAGGGCCTCGATCACCTCCCCGGCGAGGCGGCCCTGGGCGGCGCGGTCGTCGGCGGCGAGGGCGGCGGCGAGGCGCTCGCGCAGGTCGTCGCGCAGCGGGTCGGGGCGGCCGAAGCGCGGCGGCTGCGGGTCGTCGGGCAGCGGCGGCGGGTCGGCGCGTACGGCTTCGGGGGTGCCGACGCCGAGGGGGAAGAACAGGTCGAAGGTGGCGTCGAAGACGGCCCGCTGGCCCTCGGAGCGCAGCACGGCGGCGGCCAGCCCGGCCCGTACCTGCTCGCGGTCGTCGAGGCCGAGGACGGCGAGGACGGCGGCCGCGTCCACGGTCTCGGAGGGGCCGATCCGCAGGCCGTGGCCGCGCAGCGCCCGGACGAGCCCGGTCAGGCGCGAGGCCGGGTCGGCGGGGCCGGGGGTAGCGGTCGTGGTCATGCGAGGGTGAGCTTCTGGGACGCCTTGCGCACGTCCTCCTGGTGCTTGAGGATCACACCGAGGGTGTCGCGCACCACCGCGTCGTCCAGGGTGTCGGCGCCGAGGGCGAGCAGGGTGCGGGCCCAGTCGATGGTCTCGGCGACGGACGGCGCCTTGCGCAGTTCCATCGCCCGCAGCGCGCCGACGATCCGTACCAGGGAGTCGGCGAGGGCCCCGTCCAGTCCGGGCACCTTGAGGCGGACGATCCTGCGCTCCAACTCGGCCTCCGGGTAGTCGAGGTGGAGGAAGAGGCAGCGGCGGCGCAGCGCCTCGGAGAGTTCCCGGGTGGCGTTGGAGGTGAGCAGCACGAAGGGGCGCCGGCTCGCGGTGATGGTGCCGAGCTCGGGCACGGTGACCTGGAAGTCGCTGAGCACCTCGAGGAGCAGGGCCTCGACCTCGACGTCGGCCTTGTCCATCTCGTCGATGAGCAGGACGGTGGGCTCCTCGCCTCGGATGGCGGTGAGCAGCGGGCGGGGGAGGAGGAACTCCTCGCCGAAGATGTCGGTGCGCGCGGCGTCCCAGCTCTCGTCGCGGCCGGCGGTGATGCGCAGCAGCTGCTTGGCGTGGTTCCACTCGTAGAGGGCGCGGGCCTCGTCGATGCCCTCGTAGCACTGGAGGCGGACGAGCCGGGCGCGGCCGATCGCGGCGAGGGCCTTGGCGAGTTCGGTCTTGCCGACGCCGGCGGGGCCCTCGACGAGGAGAGGCTTGCCGAGGCGGTCGGCGAGGTAGACGGTGGTGGCCACGGCGGTGGAGGCCAGGTAGCCGGTGGCGGCCAGCCGTTCGGCGGCGTCCGTCACCGAGGTGAAGAAGCCCGTGCCCTCGCCGGTGTCGCTCATGGTGGTGCCCCGCTCCGCTGGGATGTGTCCTGGGATGTGTCCGTCGGGGCGCCACCCTACCGGCCGGTCACATTCCTGTCGCGGGGGTCGGCGGCGTACGACGACCGCGGGGCCGCCGTACGCCGTTGGTGCTCTACCGGCCTTGCGGGGCCGGTCAGTTGACGTACAGGAGCGGGCTTCCGGCGACCGAGCTGTCGGAGACCGGGCCGTAGGTGGCGCTGAAGTAGCCGGTGGAGAAGCACAGGCCCGGGCCGGAGACCAGGGTGAACGGCTGGGCCGAGAAGCCGATGGAGTTGGCGCCGTTGTCGGTGGTGCCCGCGATGCCGGTGGTGTTGGAGTACTTGCAGGTGACGCTGCCCAGGATGGTGCCGAGGACGACGGTGGTGCCCATGGAGCCCGCCGCGCCGGGGGTGAGCGCGACCGGGTAGCCGGGGTCGTCGCTGACGGTGTTGGTGAACGGCAGGTTGGTGACGGTGACGCTGCGCACGCTCGTGACGCCGAAGACGTTGGAGGTGCAGGAGCCGAAGGTCTGGGTGTTGAGCTGCTCGACGGCCGCGCCGGGGGCGGCCGGGTTGGCCGTCACGGTGGCGGAGAAGGAGGAGGCGGCGCACTTGATGCCGCTCGTCCCGGTGTCGCTGTTGTAGAAGGTCGCGTAGGTGCCGGAGACGAGGTTGGCGGTCAGGACGTCTCCGACGGAGACGTTCGGGCCGCCGAGGCTGCCGGTGGTGAGGACGGCGGCGGCGTCGGCCTGGGCGGGGGCGACGGCCGCGCCGGTGAGGGCGATGGCGGCGAGGGTGGCGGTGGCGAGAGTGCGGCGGATGCGCATGAGGGTGCCTCTCTCCGTCCCGGGGGACGGGTGGGGGAATCCCCGCCGGCGGGTGTGGTGGTGTGCACGACGGGGGAGGTGCGGTGGCATGGCACACCGGGAGCTGCACGGGGTGGCGCTCGGGCGTGAGCCGAAGGAGGCGCCCGGCACGGCGGGCCCGGCGCCACGGGCCCGAACGTGCTCTGTACCCCTGGGGTCCTCCGGCCGGGCTGCTCGCCCGCCGGTTGGAAACCTGCCAGTGTTGTAAACCCGGCGTTACGTCAAAGTCAAGACAGGACACAGGAGTTGGTGATGGACGACGAAACCCTCCGCAGAGCCGACGTGATCCTGCTCCCGGGCGCCCGGACCGGCCGCGACCCGGCCCGCTCGATCAAGCCCGGCCCCCGCCGCCAGCCCGCCGGAGTCGTCGCCGCGACCCAGCGCGAACGCCTGCTGGACGGTCTGGTGCGCACCGTCGCGGACCGCGGCTACCAGCACGCGACGGTGAGCGACATCTGCCGCGCGGCGGGTGTGACCAGGCCCGTCTTCTACGAGCAGTTCAGCGGCAAGGAGGACGCCTTCCTCGCCGCGCACCGCTTCGGCACGGGTGTGGTGATCCGCCGGATGGCGGCGGCCTTCGCGGCCGAATCCGACTGGTGCGCCGGCATCCGGCAGGCGCTCGGGGCGATGCTCCAACTCCTCGCGGGGACGCCCGCGTTCGCCGCGATGGCGGTGATCGAGATCGAGGCCGTCGGCCCGGCCGGTCGTCAGGAGCGCGAGCAACTCCTCACCCGATTCCGGGCGTTCTTCGCCGAGGTGCCCCAACTTCCGGGCGGTGTCGCGGTGCAGGAGGTGGTGGACGCCGTGGTGGGCGGCGTCTACAGCGCGCTGTACCGGTGGATATCCTCCGGCCGCACCGATCAACTCCCCGACCTGCTCCCGGTGTTGAGCCTCTTCTGCCTGGCGCCGTTCCTGGGCCCGGAGCAGGCGGCCGTTCGGCTCGGGTCGGCCCGGTCGACGACCGGTGAAGATCCTTCGTGCACCCGTATTGACCCGGCCGATACCCGGCAGTAGCTTCACGGTTACTCCGAACGCGATCCGCCGGACCCGCCCCGCTGCCGAGGGCGGCCGTCCGCGCGGGCCGTGGAACGCTGTCCGCGCCAGGACAACGTGCCAGTGACTGCACAATCCCGAATCCACCTCAGGGAGCACACATGGCCACGTCCGAGGAAGCCGCCGAAGCGGCCGAGGCACCGCAGACACCCGCCGCCACAAGAGGCCGGGTACGGTTCAGGCGCACCGCCCTGATGGCCGTCCCGGCCGTCGCACTCGGCGGGCTGCTGATGACGCTCACCGCGCAGGGCGTGCTCGCCAACCAGTTCTCCATCTCCGGCATGCCGTTCACGATCACCGCCGACCGCCTCGAGGGCGACGGCTTCGCGCAGTACGGCAGCCTGGACGAGATGATCCCGGACAGCCCCAACCAGGGGAACACCGGCGGCCAGGTGCTGGTCGCCGTCTCCGCGATCAAGACCGCCAGGATCACCAACCTGTGCCAGAGCGTCGACCTCGGCGGCGTCAACCTGGTCATCCACGCCGGTGACGGCAAGGACCCGGTCACCGCCACCGACCTCACCACCGACTCCGACCTGCTCTCCGGCGACGCGGCCTTCGACAACATCGAGATCGGCGGCGACGCCAGCACGTACAAGAACGCCGGACGGTACGGCAAGGGCAACCCGGGCGTCTTCGGGCAGCAGGCCGACCACGTCGACATGACGCACGTCAAGCAGCACAACTACGCCAGCACGGCGCTCAAGTTCAAGCTGCCCAACCTGCGGCTGAGCTTCGACTCCAAGGGCTGCTGAGCATGGCGGGGTCCGTGCCGGAGCCGGCCGCGCCCGCCGCATCGGTTCCCGCGGCGCCCGCCGCGCCCGTCGAGCCCGCCGCTCCCGTCGCTCCCGTCGCGGGCCGCCCGGCGAAGGGCGACTGGCGGGGCCGTCGGCCGTTCTGGGGCGGGCTGCTGCTGACGCTCGGCGGCGGCGAGGTGCTCTTCGTCATGAAGATGCCGCTGCCCCTCGTGCTGCACATCGGCATGGAGGGGCTGGCCGGGCTGCTGGTGCCCGCGGTGATGCTGGTGTGCGGGCTGCTGATCCTGTTCAACCCGGCCCAGCGGCTGTTCTACTCCGTCATCGGCGTGCTCGCCGCGCTGGGCACCTGGGTGACCTCCAACTTCGGCGGCTTCCTGATCGGGATGCTG
This sequence comes from Streptomyces sp. NRRL WC-3742, assembly GCF_000720635.1. Taxonomy (GTDB): domain Bacteria; phylum Actinomycetota; class Actinomycetes; order Streptomycetales; family Streptomycetaceae; genus Kitasatospora. The sequence continues at coordinate 23,588 of NZ_JOCF01000087.1, forward strand.
CTCGGGGTGGTCGGCGCCTGCCTGACCTTCGGATGGGTGCCGGACCAGCCGCTGCGACGTGGGAGGCAGCGGCGCGAGGACCGGCGGGCGTGGCGCCGGGAGGCGAAGGCGGCCGCCGGGGTGTGACCGGTCGTGCCCCGCGCCCCGGTGGTGGGAGAGCACCGGGACGCGGGGCACGGCCGTGGCCGGGGCCGGTGCCTCGGATCGTCGACGGCGCCTCAGATCGTGGAGGCGTCGATCACGAACCGGTACCGTACGTCGCCCTCGGCCAGGCGCCGGAACGCCTCGTTGATCCCCTCGGCGCCGACCAGCTCGATCTCCGCCGCGATGCCGTGCTCGCCGCAGAAGTCCAGCATCTCCTGCGTCTCGGGCAGCCCGCCGATCTGCGAACCCGACAGCGACCGGCGCCCCGACAGCAGCGCCCCGGCGTTCACCCGCACCGGCTTCTCCGGCGCGCCGAGCTGCACCAGCGTGCCGTCGACGCGCAGCAGGTCCAGGTAGGCCGTCAGGTCGAGGTCGGCGGAGACGGTGTTGAGGATCAGGTCGAAGCGGCCCGCCAGCTCGGTGAAGGTCGCCGGGTCGGAGGTGGCCCGGTAGTCGTCGGCGCCCAGGCGCAGCCCGTCCTCGCGCTTGCGCAGCGACTGGCTCAGCACGGTGACCTCCGCGCCCAGCGCGTGCGCCAGCTTCACGGCGAGGTGGCCCAGGCCGCCCAGGCCGATCACCGCGACCTTCCGGCCCGGGCCCGCGCCCCAGTGGGCCAGCGGCGAGTAGACGGTGACGCCGGCGCACAGCAGCGGCGCGGCGGCGTCCAGCGGCAGAGCGTCGGGGATGCGCAGCGCGTACGCCTCGTCCACCACCAGCTCGGTGGAGTACCCGCCGTACGTCGTCAGGCCGTCCCGGCCGGTGCTGTTGTACGTCCAGACGGTGCCGACCTCGCCGGTGCAGTACTGCTGAAGGCCCGCGCGGCAGTTGTCGCAGGTGCGGCAGGAGTCGACGAAGCAGCCCACGCCGACCCGGTCGGCGACCTGCCAGCGCGTCACGCCGGGGCCGACCTCGCTCACCACGCCCGCGATCTCGTGGCCCGGGACCATCGGGAACGTCCCCGTGCCCCAGTCCTCGGCGACCTGGTGCAGGTCGGTGTGGCAGATGCCCGTGAAGCGGACGTCGATCACGATGTCGCGCTCGCCCACGGCCCGGCGGCGCACGGTGGTCCTCGCCAGCGGGGCGTTCGGCCGCTCGGCGGCGTAGGCGGTGACGGTGCGCGGGTTCGTCTCGTTCTTCATGGCCGTCAGCCTGCGCCCCGGCTGCCCGCTCAACCAGACCCGAGGCCGTCGTACGAACGTCCGTCGTACCATCGCGCAACGTACGTCCCGCAGTAGTACCCTCACCACGCCGTGACGTGCGCATACTTCTGGGATGGACCAGCGCACCGAACTCAGCGAGTTCCTCCGATCCCGACGCGCCCGGCTGCGCCCTGAGGACGTGGGACTGCCCGGCACCACCACCCGGCGCCGGGTGCCCGGCCTTCGCCGCGAGGAGCTGGCCCGGCTCGCGGGCGTCAGTACCGCCTACTACACCCGGCTCGAACAGGGCCACGGGGAGAACGTCTCCGCCTCCGTGCTGGAGGCCATCGCCCGGGTGCTGCGGCTCAGCCCCGCCGAGCGCGAGCACCTGCTGCGGCTCACCCGGCCCGCGAAGCGCGGTCCGGCGCGCGGCGGCGCCTCCGGCCGCCCGCAGCGGGTGCGCCCGGCGTTCCAGCAACTGCTGGACGCGATGGACGGCGTGCCCGCGTACGTGCTCGGGCGGCGGATGGACGTGATCGCCTGGAACCGGCTCGCCGCCGCCCTGCTCGGCGACTTCGCCGCGATGGCGCCCGAGCGGCGCAACATGGCCTGGCTGGTCTTCCTCGACCCCGCCACCCGAGACCTGTACAGCGACTGGGAGGCCAAGGCCACCGACGTCGTCGGCAGCCTGCGCCTGGACGCGGGCCGGGACCCGGACGACCCCCGGCTGGCCTCCCTGATCGGTGAACTCTCCCTGAAGAGCGCCGACTTCCGCCGCCTGTGGGCCGCCCACGGCATCCAGGACAAGGGGTACGGCGCCAAGGAACTGCACCACCCCTCGTCGGCCCGCTGAGCCTGCGCTACGAGACGATGCGGCCCGCCGACGCCGAGCAGGAGTTCGTCTCCTACCACGCCGAACCGGGCAGCACCTCCGCCGAGTCCCTGCGGCTGCTGGCCAGTTGGGCGGCGAGCGAGGCCGTCCGCCCGGACTCCCCGTCGCCGGTGGAGCGGTAGCGGACCGCAGGCCGTCCGCCGCCTTCCGATCAGCGGTAGCAGTACGAGTCGGAGGAGGCGTCGCCGCCCGCCAGGTGCGTCTGGTGCACCCGCAGGCCCCGGAAGTCCGCGCCGTGCGGGAAGAAGCGCTCGTCGACGCTCAGCCCGCCGACCTCCGGGTCCGCGTCCAGCTTGATCAGCCACGGGTCGATGCCCGCCGGGTAGAACTGGTCGTCCCAGGCGCCGTAGAGGGAGTTGGTCAGGTAGAGCCGGCGGCCGTCCCGGCTGATCTCCACCATCTGCGGCGCCCCGCTCAGCGGCCGGTCCGGCTCGGCCGGGTGCGGGGTGCGGTCGACGATCCCGCCCAGCCGTACGGAGGCCGTCCTCCGGGGGTGGAACGGGTCCGACACGTCGAACTGCAGCAGCTCGCCGGTGCCCCAGGCCGACACGTACAGCCAGCGGTCGTCCACGGACAGGTTGATGTCCGTGATCAGCGGCGGCACCGCGCCGAAGGGCTGCAGCGCGGGCGGCAGGTCCTCCGCCTTCGCCGGCTCGGCCGGGATCTCGATCACCTTGCGGGCCGTGAACGCCTCGCCGTCGCGGTACCAGAGCCACACCGAGGCCGAGAGGTCCTCCACGTTGGTCACCACCCCGACGAAGCCCCACTCCGCCTGCGGGTCGTGCGAGGGGCGCAGCTCCAGCACCATCTGGTACTGGTCGCCGAGGTCCACCCGCTGGAGGTGACGGCCCGAATCCAGCTCCCAGAAGTGCAGGGCGTGCCCGTACTTGCGGCCCAGCAGCAGCTCCGGCACCACTCCGTTCTCGACCATGCCCGGGGTGCCCCACTCGCTGGTGACGCCCACGCCCGTGCCCAGGTGCCACCACACGTCGTACGCGAAGTGCTGCGGGCCGCGCTCCGTCTCCCACGGGCGCAGCACCTCGAAGGTGGTGTGGTCCAGCAGCGCCACCCCGCCCGGTCCGTCCTCGCCGCGCGCCCCGCCCAGGCAGGACAGGAACACGCCGTCCGGGCCGCAGTGCAGGGTGTGCGGCCGCGAGTAGCCGGCCTTCGCGGCCAGCTCCTCGGGCTCCACGGTCTTCACCAGGCGCGGGCGCACCGGGTCCGGCCGGGTGTCCATCACGTGCAGCCGGGAGGAGCGCAGCCCCGGCAGCAGCAGGTAGCGGCGCTCCGGGTGCTCGTGGCAGGCGTGGGCCAGCGCGCTGGAGCAGGCGTTCCAGCCGAAGTGGTGCAACTCGTCGCCGAGGGTCGGCAGTTCGGCGAAGTTCAGGACCGTCCCGTAGGTCGGCGAGGCCGGATCGGTGTCCACCGTCAGCAGCGCGTCCGGCCGCTCGGCCGCCCGGTCGAACCCGGCGACGTACGCCAGCCTCTCCGGCGGCGCGGCGATCGCCTCCGCGGCCGAACGGTAGAGCGACGGATCGGTGTGACCGGCCTCGGGCATGGGCTCTCCTCAACTCTCCGGGAAGATCAACGAAGTTGGACCTTCCCGGCAGCGTTCCACACCACCGGCGGCGCACAGCAGGCGCACGGGGAGCGGGCTGGAGGCGCACCCGGTGGCGGGCCGGGGGCGCAGCCGGTGCGCCGCGCGGGCGGGCGGAGCCGCCGAGCGGATGCCCCCTACCGGCCGGTATGGTCAGGGGCGGAACGGGCGACGGCCCGCCCCGGACGCCCCGGGGCGGCGCGAGAGAAGAACGGGTACGGCGGAGACGATGGAGTTTCGGGAAGACATCCTCGGTGCCCCCTACGAGGCGGCCGAACTGACCCTGCGCCCCGACGACGAGGGCCCGGTCTGCGCCACCCTCGTCCGCCGGCTCGTGCCCGGCTCCGAGCGGGCCGTGCTGTACGTCCACGGCTACAACGACTACTTCTTCCAGACCCACCTGGCCGACCACTACACCGCGCTCGGCTTCTCCTTCTACGCCCTCGACCTGCGCAAGTACGGCCGCTCGATGCGCCCGCACCAGTCGCCCAACTTCGTGCGCGACCTCGCCGAGTACGACGAGGAGATCGACGAGGCCGTCCGCATCATCCGCGAGGAGGACGGGCACCGCCGACTCCTCCTCAACGGGCACTCCACCGGCGGCCTCATCGGCTCCCTGTGGGCCGGCCGCCGCGCCGGGCGCGGACTCGTCGAGGGGCTGTTCCTCAACAGCCCCTTCCTGTCCATGCCCGCCGGCGCCGCCGTCCGCACGGCCGGCGGCCCGGTCGTCACCGCCCTCGGACGCCTCGCCCCCACGCGCGTCCTGCCCTCCGCGCTCAACCCGCACTACACCCACAGCCTCCACAAGGACCACCAGGGCGAGTGGGAGTTCGACCTCACCCTCAAGCGCCCCGAGAGCTTCCCCCTCTACGCGGGCTGGCTCTCCGCCATCCACCAGGGGCAGCGCCGCCTGAAGCGCGGCCTCGGCATCGACGTTCCGGTGCTGCTCATGGCCTCCACCCGCTCCATCGCCACCACCAAGTGGACCAGCGCCCTGCACCACGCCGACGCCGTGCTTCGCGCCGACGACATCGCGGCCGAGGGGCCGCGGTTGGGGCGGCACGTCACCATCGTCCGCATCGAGGGCGGCATGCACGACCTGGTGCTCTCCGGGGAGGCGGCGCGGGCCGCGGTGTTCGCCGAGCTCGACCGGTGGCTCGAGGCGTACCTGGACGTGGACCTGGACGTGGACCTGGGCGTGGACGCGCGGCCGGTGGAGGCGTGACCCCGCAGTCCTTCGACGACCCCGTCCCGGTCGGACGGCAGACCGACCTCGGGTACGCCAAGCTCATGCCCGACGTCGACCGCGAGGACGCCTGGCTGCTCACCCTCGACGGCACGCCCCAGTCCTACGTGGACCTCGCCGAGCCGACACACCTCGAGTTCGAGTACACCCGGCGCCTCGGCCACCTCGCCGACGTCCTCGCACCCGCCGGCCGCCCCCTGGACGTCCTCCACCTCGGCGGCGGCGCCCTCACCCTGCCCCGCTACCTCGCCGCCACCCGGCCCGGCTCGCACCAGCGCGTCGTCGAGGTGGACGGGCCGCTGCTCGACCTCGTCACCGAACACCTGCCCTGGCAGGACCAGCCCGGCGCCGACATCACCGCCGTCGTCGGCGACGCCCGGGCCTGCCTCGCCGCCGTCCCGGCCCGCTCGCAGGACCTGATCGTCGCGGACGTCTTCCACGGCTCCCGCACCCCCGCCCACCTCACCTCGGTCGAGTTCCTGCACCTGGCCGCAGCCGCCCTGCGCGAAGGCGGCTGCTACGCCGCCAACCTCGCCGACGGCCCGCCCCTCGCCTTCGCCAAGGCCCAGGCCGCAACCCTGGCGGCGGTCTTCCCGCACGTCCTCCTCGCCACCGAAGCCCCCGTCCTCCGCGGCCGCCGCTACGGCAACATCCTCCTCGCCGGCTCCACCACCCCCCTCCCCACCGCCCCCCTGGCCCGCCTCCTCGCCGCCGACATCTTCCCCGCGCGTCTCACCGACGGCCCCACCCTCACC
>NZ_JOCF01000088.1 GCF_000720635.1 Streptomyces sp. NRRL WC-3742
CCGCTACGACGGCCACCACGGCCTCATCACTCCCGCGCAAAAGCCGGCGCGGGTACGGTCCGGCGGGCTGTGGGGGCCCGGCCGGGCCAGGGCAGGGGCCACAGCCGGGAGCGGGTGGGGCCGCTCCCGGCCATCCCTGATGCGGACCCGGACGAATCCATGAGAATGGCCGCGCTCGTCGTGGCGACGGTCGTCGCCGGACCGCGCCGACTGGGAGCGCTGCTGCGGTCAGATCAGGCCAGGAGCTTGGTCTTGGCCTGCTGGAACTCCTCGTCGCTGAGGGCACCCTTGGCGTGAAGATCGGCGAGACGGGCCAGTTCCTCCGTGCCCGAGCCGCCCACACTGCCCGCCGAGCCACTGCTGGCTGCGTCGCGGACGTAGGCGCGGAACGCCTCCTCCTGTCTGCGGGCCTGCTCCACGTCGCGTTGCCCCATCGAGTGGCCGCGGACGATGACGTAGACCAGCACGCCGAGGAAGGGCAGGAGGATCACGAACAGGATCCAGAGCGCCTTGGACCAGCCGCCCATGTCGTGGCTACGGAAGACGTCCCCGAGCACGCGGAACAGCAGGAAGAGCCACATGATCCACAGGAAGAAGATCATCATGGTCCAGAAGAGATCAAGCATCGGATAGTTGCTCACGGTCACTCCCGTTGCGCTCGCGGAGCCCGACCGTCAGAGCCGGGTTAATCCGATATGTCCAGTTTCTGCGAGGGCCGGTTGCACGGCGACCCGACCCCTTGTGAGACGGGGGATCAGGGGGCTGACTCCTGGATCCGCACGGCACGCCGTGCGCACGGTTGCTCCCCGGGGGTGACCGTCGACCCGCTGGGCGGTTCTCGGGAGCCGGACGGCAACACAATGAGCCATGAGCTCCCGCCTCGATGAACCCGGCGAACCGTCCCCAGCGGGTGGATCGACGGAGCCGCCCGTGCCGCGCGGCGAGCACTGGTGGCCGGTGGCGTCGGCTGTCCTGGTCGCCGCGCTGCTCCATGTCGCGCTCCCGCGCAGCTATCGCGAGAGCCCGTCGTGGGTGCTGCCGGTGCTCATGGTGGTGCTGTTGGCGGTCCTGATCGGCGCGGACCCCGGCCGGATCGATCGGCAGGCGCGGTGGCTGCGGGTGGTGACCGACCTGGTGATCGCGTTCATCACGCTGGCGAACCTCACCGCGGCCGCGATCCTGGTGGCGGACATCCTGACCGGCAGCAAGCTGTACGCCGACAACGCGACGGGCCTGCTGGCGACGGGCGGGGTCGTCTGGGCGACCAACGTGATCGCGTTCGCGCTGTGGTACTGGGACCTGGACCGGGGCGGCGCCGCCGCGCGGGCGCACCGGCCCTTCGCGGACCCCGCGTTCGTGTTCCCCGAGATGCAGCCCCAGCAGGGCACCTCCCCCGCGTGGGTGCCGGTCTTCGTGGACTACCTGGCGCTGGCCTTCTGGACCTCCAGTTCGTTCGGTCCGGCCGACACGTCGCCGGTCAAGCCGTGGGCCAAGCTGCTGATGATCACTCAGAGTGCCGTCTCGCTCGTGGTGGCGGCCCTGGTGATTGCTCGGGCGATCAACATCCTCAAATAGACCACTCCATCCGGACGGGACGGGCGTACGCCGTCCGGCCCACGGGCGGCGCGAGGGTTCACCGTTTGCAGCACTGCGCACGGCGGGTGGTCCGGCAGGCTCGTAGCGTGGGAGCGGAGCAGGATCCGTGGGGGCCGACGAGAGGGACGCGGACGATGGCGGGCAAGCCGAACATTGTGGTGCTGTGGGGCGACGACATCGGGATCACGAACCTGAGCTGCTACGGCGACGGCCTGCTGGGCTACCGCACGCCGAACATCGACCGGATCGCCGCCGAGGGCATGAGGTTCACCGACTACTACGCGGAGCAGTCCTGCACGGCGGGGCGCTCGGCGTTCATCACCGGCCAGAGCCCGTTCCGCACCGGCCTGTCGAAGGTGGGACTGCCGGGGGCGGAGCTGGGCATGCAGCCGCAGGACCCGACCATCGCCAGGGTCCTGAAGGAACAGGGCTACGCCACCGGCCAGTTCGGCAAGAACCACCTGGGCGACCGGGACGAGCACCTGCCGACCGTGCACGGCTTCGACGAGTTCTTCGGCAACCTGTACCACCTCAACGCCGAGGAGGAGCCGGAGGAGCGCGACTACCCCTCCGAGGAGGAGTACCCGGACTTCCGCAAGAACTACGGGCCGCGTGGGGTGCTGCACACCTGGGCCGACGGCCACGGTGGGCAGCGGATCGAGAACACCGGGCCGCTGACCCGGGAGCGGATGAAGACCTGCGACGAGGAGTTCGCCGCCGCAGCCGGGGACTTCATCCGCCGTCAGGCCAGCGATGACGTGCCGTTCTTCCTCTGGTTCAACACCACGCACATGCACTTCCGCACGCACGTCAAGGACGAGTCCCTGGGCCAGTCCGGGCGCTGGCAGTCCGAGTACCACGACGCGATGATCGACCACGACAAGCTGATCGGTGTGCTGCTGGATCTGCTGGACGAGCTGGGCATCGCTGAGAACACCATCGTGGTCTACGGCACCGACAACGGCCCGCACGCCAACACCTGGCCGGACGCCGCCACCACCCCCTTCCGCAGCGAGAAGAACTCCAACTGGGAGGGCGCTTTCCGCACTCCCGCCCTGGTCCGCTGGCCCGGCCACATCCCGGCCGGAGTGGTGTCCAACGAGATCGTCGCCGGACTGGACTGGCTTCCGACCTTCGCCGCCGCCGCCGGTGAGCCGAAGATCGTCGACAAGCTCAAGGCCGGCACCGTGCTGGACGGCCACACCTACAAGGTCCACCTCGACGGCTACAACCTGCTGCCCTACCTGACCGGCCAGAGCGAGCAGAGCCCGCGCCAGGAGTTCTTCTACTTCTCCGACGACGGGGACCTGATGGCGCTGCGATACGACAACTGGAAGCTGATCTTCATGGAGCAGCGCTCCCCTGGGACGCTCGCGCTGTGGGCCGAGCCGTTCATCGTGCTGCGCATTCCCAAGCTGTTCAACCTGCGCACCGACCCGTTCGAGAAGGCCGACGTCACCGCGAACACCTACTACGACTGGTTCCTCGCCCACGCGTTCCTGCTCGTGCCGGCCCAGCGGATCGTCGCGGACTTCCTGGCCACATTCAAGGAGTTCCCGCCCCGGCAGAAGGCCGCGAGCTTCACCATTGACCAGGTCCTGGCCAATCTGGTCGCTGGAATGCCGAGTGCGTGAGCCCAGCCCGGGTACGAAGGACTGCGGTGTTGTCGCACCTGGCCCTGCCCCCGCCTCGCTGCCCCTGCTGCCCGGACCAGCGGCGGGCGGTGACCGGCCCGTCAGCGCCCCGGAGGGCATGGTCGCCCTTCCTGCCGGACGCTTCGCCATGGGCTCGGACCGGCACTACCCCGAAGAGGCGCCCGCGCGCTCGGTCACTGTCGACGCCTTCGCAATCGACCGCCACCAGGTGACCAACGCGCAGTTCGCCGCGTTTGTCGCGGCCACCGGCTACGTCACGCTCGCGGAGCGCCCGCTGGACCCGGCGCACTACGCGGGCCTGCCCTCAGAACTGCTGAAGCCGGGCTCGATGGTGTTCCGCCCCACCCCCGGCCCGGTCGACCTGCGGGACCTGAGCCAGTGGTGGGCCTGGACCCCCGGGGCCAGCTGGCGCCGCCCGGAAGGTCCCGGCTCTGGCCTTCGGGGACGCAAGCAGCACCCCGTCGTGCACGTTGCCCACCAGGACGCCGAAGCCTACGCCCGCTGGCGCGGGCACCGCCTGCCCTCCGAGGCCGAGTGGGAGTACGCCGCTCGCGGCGGTCTGGACGGAGCCGCCTACACGTGGGGCGACGAACAGCTTCCCGGCGGGCGCCGCCTGGCGCACTGGTGGTCCGGGCGCTTCCCCTGGCGCAGCACCCACCCCGGTGGCGCGATGGGCCCGGCGCCGGTCGGCAGTTACCCGGCGAACGGCTACGGCCTGCACGACATGGCCGGCAACGTCTGGGAATGGACCTCGGACTGGTTCGCCCCCGCTGACGGCCGTGACGCCGTCCCCTCCTGCTGCGCGCCCGACAGCGCACGGCGCGACGCGGAAGCCGCCAGCGTCGACCCGCGCGCCCCCGGCCCGGCCGTCCCGCGAAAGGTCGTCAAGGGCGGGTCGTGGTTGTGCGCGGACGAGTACTGCCACCGTTACCGCCCCGCCGCCCGCCGCCCGCAACCGATCGACACCGGCATGAGCCACATCGGATTCCGCTGCGCAGCCTGACCACCGTCCAAGCGGACCGAGGGGTGGCTTCGGGTGCGGCTGGAGCGGGCGCTTCGCCGGACAGCCGGGCGGGGCGGAGAGGTCGTGCTGATCGACGGCGCCCTGATCCCCACCCAGCGCCGCACCGGGAAGGCGAACCGCCCGCGCCGACGAACGACCCCTCCACCGGCAGCACCAGGCCGCGGTGCTGCTCCTCACCGAGCCCGACCGCCAGCACCGCTTCCAGCAGGCTGTGCACCCGGTCGCGTGTTCCCCGGGCCGCGTCCAGTCGGGCCTGGAGCTCGTCCAGCAGCTCGTCCAGCCGCAGCTTGGGCACGTGGGAGCTCGGCTCCGATGCGCTGCTCTCGGATGCGCTGCCCAGGAGATCCTCCACGGCTGGCCCGACGCCCCTGACCAGCGTAGGCGCGGAGCTGGTGCCACGCCGGGCGCGAAGGGGGCCCATCGGCCCAGGGAGAGGACCCACGGGGCCCCTGGCGAGCGGCGAGGCCGCGCCGGACCCTGGAAGAGCAAGCGGAATATCCGGCTCCGCCCTCCCTGGAGGCTCCACCCTCCCAGAGGAGTGATCACGGCATGAAGGCGCTGACCTACCACGGACCCTGCCGCCGCACCTGGGGCGAGGTCCCTGACCCGGTCGTCCGCGACCCGGAGGACGCCGTCGTCCGGGTGGGCGAGTCCGTCCGCACGCCCTTCGCGGACACCTCCCTCTACAAGCTGCCCGAGGATGTCCGCAACGAGGACGCCCTGCTGCTCGCCGACATCCTGCCCACCGCGTACGAGGTCGGCGTGCGAAAAGGGCGGGTGGGCCCGGGCGACACCGTCGCGATCGTCGGCGCCGGGCCGATCGGGCTCGCGGCGATCCTCACCGCCCGGCTCTACACCCCGTCCCGCGTCATCGCCGTCGACCTCGCACAGAGCCGCCTCGACGCCGCCAAGCGCCTGGGCGCCGATGCCGTCCTCACCGCCGCCGAAGCCACCCCCGAGGCCGTACGGGCCCTGAGCCGTGACGGCCTGGGCGTGGACGTCGCGATCGAGGCGGTCGGCGTACCCGAGACCTTCGAGCTGTGCACCCGCCTGGTGCGGCCGGGCGGCCGGGTCGCCAACGTGGGCGTACACGGAAAGCCGGCGGTGCTCCACCTGGAGGACCTGTGGAACCGCGACGTCACCGTCACCACGGGCCTGGTGGACACCCACAGCACTCCGATGCTGCTCGACCTGCTGGTTGCCGGCCGCCTGGACGTCGCCGCTCTGGTCACCCACCGCTTCGGTCTCGACGAGATGCAGGAGGCGTACGACGTGTTCGCCGCCGCAGCCGACACCGGGGCCCTCAAGGTCGCGCTCTTCCGGACGTGACCTCTCTTCAACACGCAGGAGCCGCTGCCATGGCCGACTACCCCGACCCCGCCGGTGTCGCCCGCCGAATCCTCGAGCGCCGCCACCAACTCGGCCTCAACGAGGACGTGTTGTGCCGCCGCGCCGCAATGACGCCCTCCTACCTGCGGCTGCTGCTGCAAGCCGGGCCGGAGTTCGACCCGGAAGCGTTCGTCCGGATCGCCACCGCGCTCGGGACGACCTGGCCGGAGCTGGCGTCGGACCACCGGCCCGACGCCCCGCCGGGGCAGACCGGGCCCGGCTCCCGTCCGCTGCTGCTCCACCTCACGGAGCCGCAGTGCTGGGAGCTGATCGGCACCCACGGCGTCGGCCGGATCGGCCTCCCCGGCGGGCCGTCGCCGGTCGTGCTCCCGGTCAACTACGCGGTGGACGCGAGGACGATCGTCTACCGCACGTCGCCCAGAGGCGCCGCCGCCCCACCCGAGGGTTCGCCGGTCTCGTTCCAGGTGGACCACATCGACGACCGCCGGAGCCGGGGCTGGAGCGTCCTCCTCCACGGCGAGGCCCAACGCATCGAGAACCCGGACGAGGAACAGCGCCTCGCAGCGCTGCCCGGCGCCACCCCCTGGGCAGGCGGCTCCCGACCGCTGTGGGTTCGTATCCGCCCCGACCAGGTCACCGGCCGCCGGATCGGCACCGGCTGACCGTGCGCCGACGCGGAGATGGAGGAGGCCGACGAGGTGGTCGCCCCCCGAATCCTCGCAGACGCAGTGCCAGGCGCTCCCAGACGCCGGCGGTAAGCCGCATACTCGGGGCCGCTGGAGGCGAGCTGACCGGCCCCCCACCGTCCTGGACGTGCGCACCTGCGGCGAACGCGAAGCAGGCTCGGTCGAAGGCTCCCTCCACATCCCCCTCGCCGAACTCCCCGCCCGCCTCGGCGAGATCCCCACCGACCGCCCCCTGGTCGTCCGCTGCGCCGGCGGCCGCGCAAGGGCTCGGTGGTGTGCCGCCCCGGGCGATCGGAGCGCCCGGGGCGGTAGTGGGTGCTATGCCTGCAGCAGCGCTTGGTACTTGTGCAGGGGTGTGTTCTCGTCCAGCGGGGCGATCGCGGCGACGTAGCCGTCCGGGCGGACCATGATCCGGCCGCCGTTCGGCAGGCCGTAGCGGGCGGCCGCCAGACCGTCCGGGTCCTGGAACACGGCGTCGTAGCCGGTCGGGGCCGTGGCGGCGGCGCCGACCAGCAGCTGACGGGCCGTGGTGCCGGGCAGCGGCGCGGGGGCGGTCCCGTTGGCCGCGACGGTGAGCAGCACGTGGTCGTGGACGGCGGCGAGGGCGGCGCGCAGCTCCGGGCCGGCGGCGGGAAGGTGGTCGCCGGCGTGGAGCTTGCCGTCCCCGCGGCCCTGGACCACGATCGGGCTCTTCCGGTAGGCGACGGCGGTCTCCTCGGTGCGGTCGGCCATCGCCTGCCGGACCGGGGCGAGGCTGGTGAGCAGGTGCATGCCCTTGTTGCGCAGCTTCTGCGCGATCGGGTTGGCGAGGGTGCCGACCCGGGTGAGGGTGCCGGCGAACTGGATCACCTGGGCGCCGACCGGGTGGCGCTCCGCGTGGTAGCTGTCGAGCAGGGTCGCGGGGGCCTGGCCGGAGTGGACCAGGGCGAGCTTCCAGGCGAGGTTGTGGGCGTCCTGGATGCCGGTGTTCATGCCCTGGCCGCCCGCCGGGCTGTGCACGTGGGCGGCGTCGCCGACCAGCAGCACCCGGCCGACCCGGTACTCGGGCACCTGGGCGTGGTGCACCTCGAAGACGGTGAGCCAGCGCGCGTCCCGGATCCGGATCGGACGCTCGGCGCGCTCGTCGACGACCTGCTGGAGCCACTCCTGGGTCGCGGTGCGCCCGTCGTCCGTGGCGATGTTCGCGATCAGGCGCAGCCGGTCGCCCTCCATCGGGAAGACCAGCAGCGGGCCCTGGTGCGGCGAGAAGAAGGTGTACATGCTGTGCGGGTCGAGCTCGTGGTCGGCGTTCACGTCGCCCATGAGGAACTTCTCGCCCTTGAACCTGCCCGCCAGGGCGCTGCCGACCAGTTTGCGGGCCTGGCTGTGTCCGCCGTCGGCGCCGACCAGCCAGCCGGTGCCGACGGTCTCCCGACGACCGTCGGCGTGCTCCAGCACCGCCTGGACACCGTGCTCGTCCTGGGTGAGGCCCGTCAGCGTCACCTCGCGCTCGACGCTGACGCCGTGCTCGTCGAGGGCCTTGGTGAGGATGCGCTCGGTCTCGGTCTGCGCGATGGTCACCGAGAACGGAAAGGGGCTGTCCACCAGGTCCAGCGCGATCCTGGCGACGACCTCGCCGTCGGAGTGCATCTCCATCGCGGTGGTCCGCACGCCGTTCCGTATCAGCTCGTCGACCAGGCCCAGCCGTTCGAACATCTCCAGGCTGCGGGCGTGCACCATGATGGCGCGCGACTCGGTGGTCGGCTCGGCCAGCCGGTCCACGATTCGCACCGGCACCCCGCGCCGGGCCAGCTCCAGGGCACAGGTCAGCCCCACGGGGCCGGCACCTACGACAATGATCGGGTCGCTCACAGCAGTCCTCACGTTCGTGCGCCCTTCTGGGGATCGGGTCTGGGGCCGGTGGTCATCGGACGAAGCCGGTGACCGTGTCGGCGATCTCCACCTGGGCCTCGGTCAGCAGCAGTTCAGGGAATCGGGCCAGCAGGCCGGTGACGTACGGGGCGGCGAAGTGCGCCTCGCAGGCGGCCCGGTCGGCGTACCACTCGGTCACCAGGAACCGTCCGTCGTCCTGGCGGCCCACCGCGTAGGCGAGCGCGCCCGGCTCCTGGCGGGTATGTTCCGCCGTGTCGCGCAGCAGGGCCTCCAACTCCTCTGCCCGCTCAGGTACGGCCTGCAGGATCGCGGTCACTGTGGTCATCTCACTGCCTCTCGAACCTCGTGTTCGGTATGAAGTGGTTCTGGTCGTCGTAGCCCGTGCCCGCCGGTCAGTCAGTGCCTTCGACGATGCGGAAGTCGCGCGCGAAGCCGTCGGGGAGGGCCGCCAGCGCCTTCTTGTACGCCTCGCTCTCGTAGGCCGCGACCGCCTGCTCAAAGCTGTCGAACTCGATCAGAACGACGCGTTCCGTGATTCCGGCCTCGTGGGCGACGACTCGACCTCCACGGGACAGGACGCGCCCGCCCGCGGCCCCGACAGCCGGACCCGCCAGCTCGATGTAGGCAGTCAGCGTCTCAGGGTCGGAAATGGCGGGGTAGACACTGGCCCAGTAGCCCTTGGCCATGGAAACCTCCTGTGTTCGGCCGGACAGGTCCGGCTTCGAATTGACACTCAGATCGATCGATCCCGGCGACGGGTGCTGCCGTCAGTCGGATCGTCATATGCGCAGGCTAGGGCTTGATGTGCCGTCAAGGGAAAGAGCGGTACGGCATAGACTCAGAACGGATCGTTATCAATCGGCAAGGGGGGCGCGTGGCGCCGGACACGGTGAGCCTGCGGTACTTCCTGGTGCTGGCACAGGAGTTGAACTTCACCCGCGCGGCTGCACGGATCGGTATCGCACAGCCCGCACTCAGCACCCGGATGCGCCGGTTGGAGGCGGAACTCGGTACGGCCCTGCTGGTCCGCAACACGCGCAGCGTCGTATTGACCACGGCCGGTGCGGCTTTGGCGGAGTCCGCGCCGCCCGCGCTGGCGGCGCTGGACCGGGCATGGGACACCGCCCGGAGTGCGGCAGCCGGTGAACTGGGCACGCTGCGCATCGGATACAGCCTCAGCACCGGGGCCGAGACGGCACCGGCCCTGGTGGACAGGCTGATGCGCGGCACCAGCGGACTCGAGGTCCGCGCGGTCCCGATGGCGACACCGGAGATCTCCCCCGCGGTCGCCGACGGCCGCATCGATGCCGGGATCACCCGCGGTGAACAGCCGGGCCGTGGCGTGCGCCGGTACCTGCTGCGGCGTGGGCGCATCGGCGTCCAGCTGGCGCAGCACCATCCGCTGGCCGAACACCCGGAGATCGAGATCGCCGACGCGGCCGCGTATCCGCTGCGACTCCCGGACCGTGCGTCCAACCCCGTGATCCACGATCAGCTGTCCGCACTGTTCCGAGACATCCGACCACACCCCCGATTCCACACGCCCGCAGTCTCCTTCGACATGTCCCAGCGCGACCTGCGCGACGGGGTCACCCTCGCCCCGGCCGGAGAAACCGCGGTCGCGGCACAAGCGGCCGGTCTCACCTGGCGACCGCTCCGGGGCGCGCCCAGCCTGACGATCCACCTGGTCCTCCCACGCGAGCAGTCGCCACTGCACCGCCGCATCCGTGCCGTCGCCAAGACCCTGGCGCACGAACTGCACTGGCTGCCGGACTGACGCGCAAGAGGTCAAGCGAGACGGACGTCCGCGGTGGCGACCTGCACATCCTCATGGGCGATGCCCCCGAGGTCGAACAGGGCCGCGTCCTCGGCCACGAAGCGGTCGCCACCGTCACCGACACCGACCCGGGCCAGGAGCGGTACCCGCAACAAGACGATCATCACGGTCACCTCCTGGGGCGGCGCCTGCCTCGGTCAGCCTCCACCAATCGCGGGAGGCGGTGCTCGGACGGGGCGGTCCCACTGGTTGGGAGCAGTCGAGCCGGGTAGGCGCGGCCCCGGGCCCTCTCAACGACCGAGGAGGAGCGTCGTCACAACCCCGCGGAACATGAACAGGAAGCGGCTCGCCCACGCGCTGGGTCACTGAGCAGGAAAGGGCACGAGATGGCCTCCATACCCGTCCCGCCGGACCGCGACATCATCCCCGTCCCGCCGACACCGCCGGAGCCGGGCGGCCCCCGGCCGCAGGAGCCGCCGGTCTGACGACCGTCAGGTGACATGCGCCGCCACGGGAGGAGGTTGTGCCGTGATGCCCGCGAAGCACGGTGATCACCGCACCGGCAGCAGCCGGTGGCGAAGGGTCCGGGCGCTGCCACGGGAGGTGTGGCAGGGTGGCCGGGAAGTGGAGCTGCTCCAGCACGCGATGGCCTTCGCCGCCCTGTTCTTCGTCACCCTGGTGCCGCTGCTCGTGGTGCTCGCCGCCGCGATCCCGAGTCGGGGCAGCGGCATCGCGGACTGGATCAACGACGGCCTCGCCCTGTCCGGCCGCTCGGCCAAGGCCGTCAGCCAGCTCTTCGCCTCACGAAGCGAAGTGCTCAGCACGACCACCGCGCTGAGCCTGGCCGCGCTCGCCGTCTTCGGCATCTCACTGATGTCCGCCGTCCAACGGATGTACGAGAAGATCTGGCACCTGCCTTCCGGCCCGTGGCACAGCGTATGGCGTCAGGTGCTGGGGCTGGCCGGGCTGATCGCCCTCATCCTGGTCACCACCTGGCACGGCCTGCTCCCGGACCACGCCGCGGCCATCTCGGCGTTGCGGGCCGCAGGCGGCGTCCTCGGCGGTCTGCTCTACTTCTGGTGGCTGCAGCGCCTGCTGCTCGGCTCCCGGATCGCCTGGTCGGCGCTGCTGCCCGGCGCGGTCGCCACGGTGGCGGCCCTCGCGGGGCTTCGGGTCTTCTCCAGGTTCGTCTTCGCGCCGCTCGTCGTCTCCAACGCCGTCTCCTACGGCGCGGTCGGGACCGTCCTGGTCGTGCAGTCCTGGCTGATCGGCGTCGGGTACACAGTCTACGCCGGTGCGCTGGTCGGGCAGGTCTGCCGGCGCGGGCGCGCTCATGATGCCCGCCCGGTCGACCCGCGCTGAGACGCGGCCGGACGGAGGGGTACGCCACTTGCGGATCACCGGGGAGCCGCTGCTCACCCACGGCACGCTCAGCGGCATCACCGGCCGACCGCGCCGGTCGGCGAAATCTCCAGGCCGATGTGTGAGGGCCCGCGAACCGGGCAGGCGCCCGGCAAGGCTCCGGCGACGAGAGAGAGGCGCAGATGAGTACGAAGCAGAAGATGGAGAACGCCGCGGACAAACTGAAGGGGAAGGCGAAGGAGGCTGCCGGAAAGGCCGCGGGTGACCGGCCCATGGTGGCGGAAGGCAAGGCTCAGCAGGCCAAGGCCGACGTCAAGCAGGCGGCGGAGAAGGTCAAGGACGCCGCCCGGCACTGAACCGGTGGACCCGGCTCGGACGTCCAGCGCCTGTCGGATCGGGCGTGCAGCGGACCGAGCCGCGCCGACGTGCGGAGCGGTCCCATCCGATCCCGCGCTTACGAGAGGACAACCCTCCATGAGCACTGCTGAGAACGGGAACGACGCCCCGGAACAGGCCGACGAGGAGACGCGGGAGCGGTCCGCGGAGCAGCGGAACATCACCGCACCCACCCCCAAGGACGTGCGGGCCAAGGCCGAGGACGATGACAAGTCGCAGCCGCCCGCCGCTGACACCCAGGCCCTCTGACTGCCGACAACAACAAGGGCGGTGCCGACAACAAGGCGTCGGCACCGCCCTTGTTGTTGTCGGCAGTCAGCCACCGGAAGTGACCATGACGCCGCAGTCGAGCCAGCCGACACCCGCCCAGGTCTGCATGACGCTGTCCGCGCTCGCGGCCACGGCGGCGGCCCCCCGGCCTTCGGGGGAGACCCGGGAACAGCGGACGTGGCGCGTGGCCGCCGGCATCCGCAGGCAGCTCCCGTTCCTCTGGTTGGCGACCCGGGCCGTCTGGAGGCTGGAGTGGCTCGCGCTGAGCCCGGACGACGCCAACATGGCGTACATCGCCAAGAGCATCGACGGCTCCAACCGGTTCGCCGTGGTCCCGCGCGGACCCATCGGCAACATCACGGACATCCTGGAGGACCTTGACGTCGGCACGGTGGTCCCGTTCAGCGCGAGCGGTTCGCCGACTCCGGTGGCCGTCTCCAAAGGAGCCATGACGGCGTTCACCCAGGTCGCCACCATGGTGTCGATCCCGCCGCAAGCCGAGGACGAACCGGGAGCACCGGCGCCGGAGGACGCGTTCGCCTCCCAGGGCACCACGATCGTCCAGGCGCTGGCCGCCCTGGTCCAGGCGGCGCCCACCACACCGCGGCCGACGGTGTATGTGACCGGTCACAGCCTCGGCGGCTGCCTCGCCACGATGCTCGCCCCCTACCTCTACACGCAGGCGCAGAGCTGGAGCGACGTCCCGGACTTCCTGCTCCAGACCTTCGCGGCCCCCACCGCCGGGCTGGGGAGCTTCGCCACCTACCTCACCGGGCTGCCGTTCGACACCAGGCACCACTTCAACGCCTGGGACGCCGTGCCGCTGGCCTGGACCGACCTGGGGAAGGTGAAGCAGGGCAAGTGGTACCCGTCGCCCGGCCCGGCGGGCAACGCCACGCCCGCCCGGTGTCGTCGACTTCGGTCCCATCCCGTGCACCGACTACACCATCGACCCGGGCGGCGACACGATCACAGCCACGGTGCCGGAGGGCATCGGCATCGTTGACGTCCGAGTCACCACCATCTTCGGCACCTCGCCTGCCGTGCCGCTCGGCCAGTTCGCCTATGACGGGCCGGCCCCCCTGGTGGTCACCGGCGTCAACCCCACGAGCGGGCCGGCGAGGACGACCACGGTCACCATCACCGGCTCGGGCTTCCCCCGGAACGCCGGAGTGAACTTCAAGGACCAGCGGTCCTGGCTCGCGACCACGTATCCGCCGGCGATCCCGAGTGTGAGGGCCGTGAACATCGCGATGAGCCAGCTGAGCAGGGTGAGGCCATCCCGAGTGGGCCGAACTGCGTCACGCTGCGGTTCAGCGAGCGGGGGATTTAGAGCCGCGATGCCCAGGCGAGCGCCGTCAGCGCGGCGCTGGTCAGTACGGCGCCGGGAAGCAGGGGGAGCCAGGGGACCCGGCCCCCGAGCAACATCCGTCCGCACGGGGGGCGGGCGAGGCGGGAAACGGCGGCTCGCCCTCGGTGGACGGCCCAGCGGTCGCCTCCGCCCTGGAACCGGTCGACGGCCGTCCCGACGTCGAGGGTGACCGTGCCGTCGGGTGGGCCGGGGTGGCGGTGGCGCCGGGCACCTCGAGCTCGGCGACGTCACACCTCGCCCCGGTCGCCACCTCAGTAACGGTGGCGGCCTCCGGTCCCTTTGCTCACGCCCTCCCGAGCCGCGCCCCATCGGGCATTTACCGGCGGTTCACGAAAGCGACAATGTGGCGGCGTCCGGCCCGGAGCAATCGGCGGAGCCGGTGTCCGGGGGCGAATGAGAGTTAAATGAGAATCCCCTTAATGCGCCCATCGCCCTTGCGGTACTTGCGAGTGGCGACATATGGTCCGACGAGTTGGAGGACCGCTTCGGGAATGATCGGGACGGCTGCCGCGTGCGGGCGGCTCAGCCTGTCGCCGTTCGCTGGAGCGAGGATATCGACGGCTGCGACAGGGCCGTTGCTGCACGGGGGAACGTGCGGTGCGACGTTCTGGGGACGTCGATCATCAAGCGTCGGGACGGTTCGGCCTGGGGCATGGCTGAACTGGGGTTTTCCTGCGCCTTGAGGTGCGTGTGTGACTTGTCATGCACAGAGCAAAGAGTTCGCAAATACTCCTCAAATATTTGCTCGAAGAAATCGTCCGCAAAATCCGACGGCTGCTGTTGCCGCTGTCATTCTCCGCTGGATGCGAGGGATTGTGACGGAAGTGGAATCGGAATTAAAAGTCAGTATACCAATCAACGGCCCTGATGATCCGGAAGTCCTGGATCGGTGGAAGCTTCCCCGGGTCCGGGGGCTGGCCCAGTACTTCGAGCGGACCTGCGACCGGGTTCCAGGAAACACCGCCGTTACGTGTGGTCCCGTCTCGCTCGGTTATGCCGAACTGGACCAGCGGGCCAATCGGCTCGCCCGTCTGCTGCGACAGCGCGGTGCGGGCCCGGGGCAGAGCGTGGGGATCCTTCTGGAGCGCTCACCGGACAGCTACGTCGCCCTGCTCGCGGTCCTGAAGTCCGGGGCGGCCTACGTGCCGCTGGACCCCTCGTACCCGGCCGACCGGGTCGAGTTCATCGCCGGGGACGCCGGGCTGTGCGCCCTGGTGACCACCTCGGCCATGCGGCACCGGACCCACGGACTGCCCTGCCCGGTCCTCGAGTTGGACGAGTCGGCGGCCCAGGTGGCCGCGCAGTCCGGGGAGCGTCCGGATGTCGCGATCGAGTCCGAGTCGGTCTGCTACGTCATCTACACCTCGGGCACCACCGGGCGGCCCAAGGGCGTGGCCGTCTCGCACGCCAGCATCGTCAACTTCCTGCGGTCCGTGGCGCCGATCTACCAGGTGCGGGAGGAGGACCGGGTCTACCAGGGGCTGTCGCTCGCCTTCGACTTCTCGGTCGAGGAGATCTGGCCGGCCTGGGTGGTGGGCGCCACCCTGGTGGCGGGGCCGACCAACGAACGGCGCGTCGGCGAGGGGCTGGGCGCCTTCCTGGTCGAGCAGGCGATCACCGTGCTGTGCTGCGTGCCGACCCTGCTGACCACCATCGAGGCGGAGGTCTCCACCCTGCGCAGCCTCCTGGTCAGCGGCGAGGCGTGCCCGCCCGACCTGGTCAAACGGTGGTCCCGGCCGGGGCGCCGCTTCCTGAACGTCTACGGTCCGACCGAGTCCACGGTCAGCGCGACCTGGGGCGAGCTCTCGCCCCGCCGGCCGGTCACGATCGGCAGACCCCTGCCCAGCTACCGGGTCTACATCCTCGACGAGCAGCTGCGCCCGGTGCCGGAGGGCGAGAGCGGGGAGATCTGCATCGGGGGTCCGGGCGTCGCGATCGGCTACCTCAACCGGCCCGACCTGACGGCGGAGAAGTTCGTCGTGAACCCGGTGGCCCGCGACCGGGAGGAGTGCCCGCGGATCTACCGCACCGGCGACCTGGGGCGGCTGACCCCGACCGGCGAGATCGAGTTCCTGGGCCGGATCGACACCCAGGTCAAGATCCGCGGGTACCGGATCGAGCTGGCGGAGATCGAGGAGGTGCTCCGCGAGGACCCGGCGGTGGAGAACGCCGTGGTCGTCCCGCGTCAGCACGACGGGGTGGTCCAGGACCTGGTCGGCTACGTCACGCTGACGGACCACGGGCCGAGGGACGAGGACGCACTGCGCGAACGCCTGCACACCACGCTGCGCGGACGGCTGCCCGCGTACATGATCCCCTCGTTCGTCGAGGTGCTGGACCGGTTTCCCCTGCTGGCCGCGGACAAGGTCGACAGGCGCGCGCTGCCCGCCCCCACCTCGCCCCCGCTGGCCAAGCGCGCACAGCCGCACGCGGCGCCCGCCACCGCGACGGAGCGCCGGCTGACCACCGTGTGGCAGGAGGTCCTCGGAATCGGTGAACTCTCCGCCGAGGACGACTTCTTCCTCGACCTGGGCGGCCACTCGATGGCGGCGGCCAGGCTGATGTCCAGGCTCCGCCTCCTGCCGGAGCTGTCCCACCTGGCCATGGGGGACCTCTACGCGCACCCCACGGTGCGGGCTCTGGCCGCGTTCATCGACACCTCCGCCGCCGAGGCCGCCGCAGCCGACGCGGCCGCCGAAGCTGCGGGGTCGGAGCCGGACCGGGTCCGGGGGCCCGCTGCGCGCCGGCACTCCACCCTCCGGGTCGCCGCCTGCGGAGTGGCCCAACTCGCGGTTCTGTACAGCTGGTTGATGGTCTTCGGAATGCCGGTCCTGGTTCTGCTGTACCGGCTGCTGGTCGCCGGGAACCAGCCGACGCCCGGCGTGGGCACCGGCGGCCCGCTCGGACACCTCGCGCACCTCGGGTACGGCGAGTTCGTCCCGCTGGAGATCGCCTGGACGCTGCTGGACGTGCTGCTGATCCCGGCGCTCGCCTGCCGGCTGCTGCTGGCCCGGGTGCGCCCTGGCTGGTACCCGCTCTGGGGCGTGACCTACCTGAGGTTCTGGCTCTACGGCAAGGTGATGGCGAGCTCACCCGTCGGGCTCCTGGCCGGATCGCCCCTGCTGCCGCCCTTCCTGCGGCTGCTCGGGGCGAGGATCGGCCGCGGCTGCCACGTGTCGTCACCCTTCGGCCTGCCCCGGTTCGTCGAACTCGGCGACCACGTGAGCGTGGGCTACGGGGCGCGGGTGCAGTCCTTCGCGGTCGAGAACGGCTGGCTCCGGCTCGGGCCGGTCCGGCTCGGGAGCGGCAGCTGCGTGGGGACCAACAGCGTCCTCCTGCCGGGTGCCGTACTCGGTGACGACGCGACGGTGGGCGAGCAGTCCCTCATCGCCGCCGACCAGGCCGTGCCCGCCGGCGAGCACTGGGCCGGCTCCCCGGCCCGCGCGCAGGAAGCCACCCCGCCCCTGCTCCAGGCCATGGCGGAGCAGCCCGACGACCGGCCCTGGCCGCTGCGGGTGCTGGCCGGCTACGCCGTCGGCGCCCTCGCGCTCATCCTGGTACCGCTGGTGATCGCCGCCACCGGCTCGGCCCTGATCGGCTGGGTCTGGTGGGAGTGGGGGCCGCGCTGGGCGCTGCTGTCGACCCTGGCGGCCGGGCCGCTGTTCGTCCTGACCACCTGCACCCTGGTGGTCCTGGTCAAGCGGGCGGTGATGCCCCGGGCCCGGGCCGGTATCTACGCGCAGCGCAGCGGCTTCGGGGTGCGCAAGTGGATCGCCGACGGCCTCCTGACCACCAGCCTGACCCTGACGCACTCGCTCTACTCCACGCTCTACCTGGTGCCGTTCCTGCGCCTGCTCGGCGCCCGGACCGGGCGCTGGTCCGAGGTCGCCACGGTCAGCTTCGTCGATCCGGACATGCTTATCATCGGCGAGCGCAGCTTCGTCGCGGACGTCAGCGTGGTGGCCCCGGCCGTCTTCCACCGGGGCCGGATCGCCCTGGCCCCGGCCGAGGTCGGCAAGCGCAGCTTCGTCGGCAACGGCGCGCTGCTGCCCGGCGCCTGCCGGATGGGCGACAACAGCCTCCTCGGCGTGCACTCCATCGCGCCCAGCAGGCCCATCGATCCGGAGACGACCTGGCTCGGCTCACCGGCGATCTTCCTGCCCCGGCGCGAGGAGAGCCAGAACTTCGCACCCAAGTACACCTACGACCCCAGCCCGGGCCTGATCGCCGCCCGGCTGGCCATCGAGTACCTGCGCGTCACCCTCCCCTCGACCATCGGCGCGCTCTCCGCGCTCGCCGCCCTGTACGCGAGCGTCGAGCTGGGCCGCACCACCTCGCCCCTGGTCCTCCTCCTGCTGGGGCCGGTCCTGCTGCTGGGCACCGGGGCCGTCGCCACCCTGGTGGTCGTGCTCCTCAAGTGGCTGGTCATCGGCCGCTACCGACCCCGGGTGGAACCGCTGTGGGGCATCTGGGTGCGCCGCACCGAGCTGATCACCGGACTGTTCGAGAACCTCGTGGTACCGGCGCTGCTGAACTCCCTCACCGGCACCCCCGCCGCGCCGTGGGTCATGCGACTGTTCGGGGCCCGGATCGGGCGCCGGGTCTGGCTCAACACGACGTACCTCACCGAGTTCGACCTGGTCGAGGTCGGCGACGACGCGGCCGTCGGGGAGTTCACCTCCCTGCAGACCCACCTGTTCGAGGACCGGGTCATGAAGATGTCCGAGGTCGTCGTCGGACCGGCGGGCTCGGTCGGCGCCCGGTGCGTGGTCCTCTACGACGCGCAGGTCGGCGCCGGGACCACCCTGGACGCGATGTCCCTGGTCATGAAGGGCGAGCACCTGCCGCCCCGGACGCAGTGGCGCGGCATACCCGCCCGCCGCTGTTGACCCCGTCCGCACGCGCTCGACCCCCACGCCCGCACACGCTCCGGAGCCGCGCCCCTGCCGGCCCCGGTCCCGGCCGCGGCGTCATCCCGCCGTGGCCGTGCACTCGGCGAGCCACGACCCCGCCGAAAGCGATCTCTCCATGCCACCCCCCCCACGGAGGCTTTCATGACCTCGTTCCAGCGACTCGACCCACTGGCCGTCCCGCAGGTGACCGGCGATCTGCCGGGCCCGCTCTCCGCCGGGTTCCTCGCCCGCCAGCAGGGCTACGAGTCCAACGCCCGCAGCTACCCCCGGCGTCTGCCGATCGCCATCGAGCAGGCGTCCGGCAGCCTCGTCCGGGACATGGACGGCAACGTCTTCATCGACTTCCTGGCGGGCGCCGGTGTGCTCTCGCTCGGCCACAACCACCCCGAGCTGGTCGCCGCTGTCACCGCCCAACTCGACGTGCTCACCCACGGGTTGGACTTCCCGACCCCCGTGCGGGAGAAGTTCGTCGAGGCCCAGCTCTCCATGCTGCCGGCGTCGATGCGCTCCCGCATGAAGATCCACTTCTGCGGGCCCACCGGCGCCAACGCCGTCGACGCGGCCCTCAAGCTGTGCAAGACCGCCACCGGGCGCGGCGACGTCATCGCCTTCCAGGGCGGCTTCCACGGCAGCACCCACGCCGCGATGGCGCTCACCGGGCTGGTCTCCCAGAAGCGCCCGGTGCCCAACGGCGTTCCCGGCGTCCACTTCTTCCCCTACTCCTACTGCGCCCGCTGCCCCGTCGGCCTGACCCCCGACAGCTGCGCCACCAACTGCGTCGGCTACCTGGAGCGGGCCCTCACCGACGGCAACGGCGGGGTACCGCTGCCCGCCGCCGTGGTGATGGAGATGGTCCAGGGCGAGGGCGGCATCATCCCCGCGACCGTGGACTTCGCCCGCCGGGTGCGCGCGCTGACCCGGGAACTCGGCATCCCGCTGGTGGTCGACGAGGTCCAGACCGGCTGCGGGCGCACGGGCACCTGGTTCGCCTTCGAGGAGTACGGCATCGAACCCGACGTCGTCATCGCCTCCAAGGCGCTGAGCGGCATCGGCGCCCCGGTCGCGCTCATCATCTACGACGCCGAACTCGACACCTGGGCCCCCGGCGCCCACACCGGGACCTTCCGCGGCAACCAACTGGCCTTCGCCGCCGGGGTGGAGGCCGTGCGCGTCATCCGGCGCGACGACGTCCTGGGCAACGTCGCCCGGCGCGGCGAGCAGATCGCGGACCGCCTCAAGCCATTGCTGGACGAACCGTGGGTCGCCGAGGTGCGCGGGCGCGGCCTGATCTGGGGCATCGAGTTCGCCGACCCCGCTGACCACCGTCCCGCGGGCGGCCTCGCCGCGGCCGTCCAGCGTGAGGCGCTGCGCGGCGGGCTGATCGTCGAGGTCGGCGGCCGTGACGACGACGTGGTGCGGCTGATGCCCCCGCTCAACGTCACCGCGGCAACCGTCGACACGGCCTGCTCGATCCTGCTGGACGCGATCCGCACCGCGAAAGCCACTCACGGGGAGGTCTGAGCAGATGAGCCTGATCGTGCAGAAGTACGGTGGATCGTCCGTGTACAGCACGGAGCGGATCAAGCAGGTCGCCGAGCACATCGTGGCCACCCGCCGAGCCGGCCACGACGTGGTCGTGGTGGTCTCCGCGATGGGCGACACCACCGACGAACTCCTCGACCTGGCGGGCGAGGTGACGGACAACGCGGCGCCGCGCGAGCTGGACGTGCTGCTGACCGCGGGCGAGCGGATCTCCAACGCGCTGATGGCCATCGCCGTCGAGTCCCTCGGCGTCGAGGCGCGCTCGTTCTCGGGCGCGCAGGCCGGCATCCACACCACCGCGACGCCCGGGCGGGCACGCATCATCGACGTGCAGCCCGACCGGGTCCGCCGGAGCCTCGACCGGGGCGCGGTCGCCCTGGTCGCGGGCTTCCAGGGCATCAGCCGCGAGACCGGGGACGCCACCACCCTCGGGCGCGGGGGCTCCGACACCACCGCCGTCGCCCTGGCCGCCGCGCTCAAGGCCGACCTCTGCGAGATCTACACGGACGTCGACGGCGTCTACTCCGCCGACCCGCGCATCGTCCCCGACGCCCGGCTGCTGACCCACGTCAACTACGAGATCATGCGCGAACTCGCCGTCAACGGGGCCAAGGTGCTGGCCCCGCGCAGCGTGGAGTACGCCAGTCGGCACCGGGTCCCGGTCCGCGTCCGCTCCTCGTACGGCGACGACCCCGGCACCATGGTGACCGGCGCCTCGGCCGTCCCGTCCGCCGAGTACTCCAACGTCGTCGGCGTCGCGCACGACGCCACCGGGGCGAGGATCACGCTCGGCAACGTACCCGACACCCCCGAACTCACCAACCGCGTCCTGCAGGTGGTGACCGACATCGAAGCCGAACTCCACTTCACCGTCCAGGACACCACCCGGACCTCCCCGGGCATGACGGACATCTCGCTGCTCCTGCCCGCGCAGGACGGCCCCGCCGTCCTGCGCTCCCTGCACCCGCACTGCAGGGAACTCGGCATCGAGGACCCGCACTACACGGAACGCGTCGGCAAACTCTCGCTCGTCGGCACCGGACTGCTCGCGCAGCCCGGCGTCCTGGCGACCTGCTGCGAGACCCTGGCCGCCGCCGGGATCCAGCTGGAGACCATCTCCATCTCGGACCTCCACGTCACCGCCTTCTGCCCCGCCGACCAACTGCCGGAAGCCGTCCGCGCCTGGCACTCCGCCTTCGACCTCGGCGCCTCCCAACTCGCCGCCGTCCACGCGGGAACAGGCCGCTGACACCGCCCGCCCCCGCCCCCGTGGCCCGGCCGGAACCTCCCGGCCGGGCCACGGATGTGTTTCGACCGGGAGGTCACACGGCGATCGGCAGCTCCTCGATCCAGCACTCCACGGACCTCGCGGTGATCGCGGTCAGGGCCTCCTCGGCGTCGGCCCTGGTCAGGAAGACGCTTACGCCGGAGACCTCGCGGCTCTCGTCGCGGACGACCCGGGTCATGATGACGAAGACATGGCGGTGTCGCTCGCGCCGAACCCGGGTGACGTCCCCGGCCTGGCCGGCCGTCAGCGCTTCGACGAGTTCCTCGGCCGAGGCGATCTCGAGGCCGGACTCGACACCGTCCAGGGGCTGGACGGGCCAGCGGATCGGCTTGTACGGCTGGAAGGTGTGGTAGAAGCTGGGCTGCAGGTGGTCCAGTACGCCCTCCGTCCAGCCGAAGGCCATGGCGACGATGTAGTCGAGCTCGCCCTGGCTCTCCAGCACGAACACGCGCTCGTCCTTGCCGAACCGCACGCTGGGGTGGCCCGCCCTGATCTCCGCGCTCTCGGCCTCCGTTGCGCATCGGACCGCCAGGCCGCGGTGGTTGTCGCGGAGCTTCATCACGGCCACCGGCTTGAACAGCATCTCGATCGTCGTCCGGGCCTCACCGGGACCGTCGTACTCGTCGAGGGTGCGCAGCAGGAGCTGGCCGTGACTCGCCGAGTGGGCCCGCAGATGGAACCGGCGCTCACTGCGGAAGAGCTCCCGGCCGGGCACGAGGTCGAGGTCGCTGTTGAACCAGCTGCTGTCCGTCATGCGCCCACGATCACCGCTCCGCCCGCACCGGTCAACGCGATTGTCCGGTGCGGGCGGAGGCTGCTCACAGGCCGCGGATGGCTTCGGCCAGGTCGGTGCCGTAGGAGGACCAGCAGACGAGGGAGCCGTCGGGCTGGAGTTCGCCCATGAACCACTCGCCGGCGGCGTGGGCGAGGCAGATTCCGGTGAAGGAGAGGATGACGTCGGGGTGGAGCACCTCGGGGGCGGACCGGCCGTACCAGGTGACGGTCACGTGCCGGTCGGGGGCGAGGAGTTCGGCTTCGTCGTCGCCGGAGGCGAGGCGGACGCGCTCGATCGTCCAGCCGTCGGGGAGTGCGGTGTTCACGGTCGGATGATCGCAGCGGACGGCGGGGCGGGGCCACGGGGTTCGGGTGTGCGGCGGGTGGATGGGGCGGAAGGGCCGTGGGGATCGTACGATCGGCGAATGTCTGACTTGACGGAAACCACGCCCGGTTGGCTGGCCCCCGAGGAGCTGGAGACCACGCGGGCCAAGATGCCGATCCTGTACGTCGAGGCCGTGCCGGTCCGCGTCGACGACACGGGGGAGGTGACGGAGATCGGACTGCTGCTGCGGATCGGTCCGGACGGGACGGTCAGCCGCACGCTGGTGTCGGGGCGGGTGCTGCACCACGAGCGGATCAGGGACGCCCTGTTGAGGCATCTGGAGAAGGACCTCGGGCCGGTCGCGTTGCCGCGCATCCCGGCGTCGCTGCAGCCGTTCACCGTCGCCGAGTACTTCCCGACGCTGGGTGTCACCGAGTTCCACGACCCGCGCCAGCACGCGGTCTCGCTCGCCTACGTCGTCCCGGTGTCGGGGGACTGCCGGCCCCGGCAGGACGCGCTGGACCTGGTGTGGTTCAGCCCGCAGGAGGCGTCCTCGGAGCTGGTGCTGCAGGACATGCCGGGCGGCCAGGGGGCGCTGCTCAAGCGGGCGCTGGCCCATGTCGGCTGCCTGAGCTGAGGGACGGTCCACCAGGAGCCCCGGCCCGGACGGTCGGGGCTCCCGCATGTTCGGGCGCCTCCGGGTAGCTGACGGATGGCCAGCTAAAGGTCAAGTCTTGGCAAAGTCCGGTCGCTTCTCTAGATGTGCCATTGCACATGTCACATCATGCTCCCCATGAGAAAAGCCATCGCCCTCCTCGCGGCAGCGGCGGCCGTCGCCACCCTCGGCGTGACCTCCGCCTCCGCCGCCGACCCCGACATCGCCGCCCAGGAGGACTTCAACCCGGCCCGCCTGGCCTGGACCTCCTGTAACGACGCCACCACCCCCGCCCTCCAGTGCGCGATGCTGGAGGTGCCGGTCGACTACAAGGACCCCCGCGGCCGCAAGATCAGCATCAAGGTCAACCGCCTGCCCGCCACCGCGCCCAAGGACAAGCAGCAGGGCCCGATCCTGCTCAACCCCGGCGGCCCCGGCGACTCCGGGCTCTGGATGCCCGCGTACATCTCCGGCAAGATCCCCGCCGACGTCGCCTCCACCTACGACTGGATCGGCTTCGACCCGCGCGGCACCAACGCCAGCGACCCCCATGTCGTCTGCGACGCCCACTACTTCGACGCGGAGCGCCCCGACTACCAGGTCAGCCAGGGCACCGCGAAGGCGTGGCTGAAGAAGGCCGCCGGCTACGCCGCCGACTGCGCGGCGGACTGGTCCTGGCTGCTGCCGCACATGACCACCGTCGACAGCGCCCGCGACATGGAGAGCATCCGGCGCGCCCTCGGCGCCCCGAAGATCAACTTCTACGGCGGTTCCTGGGGCACCTCGCTGGGCTCCACCTACGGCCAGCTCTTCCCCTCGCACGTGCGCCGGATGGTCCTGGACAGCATCGTCGGACCGACCATCAGCTGGTACGACCACAACATCCTGCAGGACAAGGAACACCAGCGCCGCTTCGACGCCTTCGCCGAGTGGGCCGCCAAGGCCGACTCCGTCTACCACCTCGGCACCGACGCCGCCACCGTGAAGAAGGCGTACGCCCAGGTCGAGGACGCGCTGCGCAAGGAGCCGGTCGCGGCCGCGCCCGCCCCCGGCAAGATCGGCCCCGCCGAGTTCGAGGACACCTTCTACGGCGGCGGCTACAACTTCCTGCGCTGGCCCCGGATGGCGACCGTGCTCTCCGGCTTCCTGACCCAGCACGACACCCGGCCGCTGGCCATCGCGTACAACAAGTACGCCGCCCCGTCGGCCACCGACGACGGCACCTTCCCCGCGTACAACGCCGCCCAGTGCACCGAGAACGCCTGGCCGCGCGACTGGGAGGTCTGGAAGAAGGACCAGGCGAAGGTCGACGCCGTCGCGCCCTTCTACACGTACAACAATATGTGGTACAATGCCGCCTGCATGTTCTGGCCCTACCAGGGCAACCAGAACGGGCGCCTGAAGATCAACGGCAAGGGCCTGCCCCCGGTGCTGCTCTTCCAGGCCACCGAGGACGCCGCCACCCCGTACGAGGGCGGGCTCGCCATGCACGACGCGCTGCCCGGCTCCAAGCTCGTCGTCCAGAACGGCGGCAGCTTCCACGAGATCCTCTTCCACGGCAACGCCTGTCTGGACGACACCTTCACCGCCTACCTGCGCGACGGCAGCCTGCCGGACGGCAAGGGCCGCATCGCCAAGACCTGCGCGCCCGAGGCGGACCCGGAGCCCGTGTACGTGACCCCGCCGCCGGCCGCCGCCAAGGCGCTAACGGGTGCGGCGGCCGCGGAGGCCGGGGCGGGCCGGCTCGCGCCCGGTGACCCGGAGGCCGTCCACGGCGTCCTGCGCTGACCTACGACCCCTTCTGCGACGGGGCGACCTCACTGAGCGGCGCGGCCAGGGACTCCAGGCTGCGCCGCTCGGCCTTCACCCCGATCGCCGCCTCCACCAGACCGGCCAGCGCCATCAGCGCGGCGCCGACGCAGAAGGCGAGGGTGGTGTCCGAGACCTCGCCGCTGCTCACCAGGCCGTTGAACAGCAGCGGGCCGCTGATGCCGCCGACGGCCGTGCCCACGGCGTAGAAGAAGGCGATGCACATCGCCCTGGTCTCCAGTGGGAAGATCTCGCTGACCGTCAGATAGGCCGCGCTCGCCCCGGCCGAGGCGAGGAACAGCACCGCCGTCCAGCAGGCCGTCATGGTGGTGGCGGAGAGCGCGCCGCGCTGGAAGAGGGCGGCGGTGGCGAACAGCAGCAGGCCCGAGCCGAGGTAGGTGCCGGCGATCATCGGTTTGCGGCCGACGGAGTCGAAGAGGTGGCCGAGCAGCAGCGGGCCGAGGAAGTTGCCGAGGGCGATCACCGCGAAGTAGTAGCCGGTGTCGCCCTCGGGCACGTCGAAGTAGGTGGTGAGGATGGTGGCGTACCCGAAGGTGACGGCGTTGTAGAGGAACGCCTGGCCGATGAAGAGCGCCAGGCCGAGGGCGGTGCGGCGCGGGTAGCGGACGATCACGGTGCGCACGATCGTCGTGAATCCGATGGGTCCGCGTTCGCGGATCCGGATCGGCGGCCCGTCGACGGGCGGCAGCCGGCGGCCGGTCTCCCGCTCGATCGCCTGCTCCGCCTCGGCCACGACCCGTTCGGCCTCGTCCGCCCGGCCGTGGGTGAACAGCCAGCGGGGGCTCTCCGGGACGTGGCGGCGCACCAGGAGGATGACCAGGCCCAGGACGACGCCGATGGCGAAGGCGAGGCGCCAGCCGACGTCGGTGGCGAACAGTGAGGTGTTCAGCAGGGCGATCGAGGCGAAGGCGCCCAGGCCCGCGCCGATCCAGAAGCTGCCGTTGATGACGAGGTCGATCCGGCCGCGCAGCCGGGCGGGGATCAGCTCGTCGATGGCGGAGTTGATCGCCGCGTACTCGCCGCCGATGCCGAAGCCGGTGAAGAAGCGGCAGAGGAAGAAGAACCAGGCCGTCCAGGAGACGGCGGTCACGGCCGTGGCCGCGAGGTAGACGGCGAGCGTCACCATGAAGAGCTTCTTGCGGCCCAGCCGGTCCGTCAGCCAGCCGAAGAACAGGGCGCCGCAGCAGGCCCCCGCCACGTACACGGCCGCCGCGACGGTGGTCACCTGGGCGGTGGTGATGCTGATGCCGCTGCCGTCCTCGGCGAGACGGCCGGCCATGTTCCCGACGATCGTCACCTCCAGGCCGTCCAGGATCCAGACGGTGCCCAGGCCGATGACGATGCGCCAGTGCCAGCGGGACCACGGCAGCCGGTCGAGCCGGGCGGGGACGTCGGTCTCGACCACGCCGGGCGGGAGTGGGCGCGGCCGTTGGGATGACGGGGACGGCTTCACGGGATCGGTCATGCCGGGGCCTTCCTTCGCTCGCCCCCTCGGACGGGCGCCCCATCACGGGGCGGCTTCGGTCCGTCGCCGGACCATCATCGCCTCGGGGTGCGCGGGGCGCCGCCCGGGCGTCAGTCCAGGAAGAAGTCGAAGCCGAGGAGCCAGGCGTACGGGAGCGCGCCGAGGACCACGGCGATCGTCAGCCGGGCGACCGGGGCGTCGCGCCTGGCCGCGATCAGCAGTAGGAGGCCGGCGGGGAGGAACACCACGAAGGGGATCAGGAGGATGAAGACCCAGAATGCCGACAGGAGGAGCTGGGCGCCGAAGATCAGCCAGCCGGAGGTCATCGTGCCGGCGCGGAAGCCGCTCTGGTCGTAGGCGATCAGCGGCAGCGCGGTCAGGGTGACGACCAGCGCCTCGATGATCATGACGAGGCCGTCCGGCGGGTTTGTGCTGGTGTGCAGCTTGATGATGGCCGGCGCACAGCTGAGGACGGCCAGAAGGACGATGAGCCGGGACTTCCTCGTGGGTGGCGCGATGAGCCGTCGTCCCATGGTGTTCCCCCTCGGTACTTTTGAATGCGTTCAAATTGAATGCGTTCAAAACGTAGGCCCTGGGGTGCCCGGGAGACAAGTCCGCCGGCGTAGACGCTCGCGCATGGACCTGAGCGCTGCGGCCATGGTCCGTGGGCCCGGCGGGCGCTTCGATGGAGACCAGGAGGAGGAACCCCGGTCCGGCTCTCCCGACCGGCCTCCCCGGCCTCCCCGGCCTCTGTGGGCCTCTCCGGCCTTTCCGAACTCTCGGATCCCGACCTATCGAAACGAGGACGATCGTTATGACTGTGACTGGTGTTCTGCCGACCGACGCGGGCGCGGTGCTGGTCGTCGGCGGCACGGGCAAGACCGGCCGTCGCGTCGCCACCCGGCTGGTCGAACGCGGCTACGACGTAAGGATCGGCTCGCGCAGCGCCGCCGTGCCCTTCGACTGGCACGACGAGAGCACCTGGCGGCCCGCCCTCGACGGCGTCACCGCCGCGTACCTGACGTACTACCCGGACCTCGCCCTGCCCGGCGCGGTCGAGCACGTGCGGGACTTCTCCCGGCTCGCCGCCGAACGCGGCGTCGAGCGGCTGGTCCTGCTCTCCGGGCGCGGCGAGGAGGCCGCGGAGGCGGGGGAGCGGGCCGTGATGGACTCCGGCGTGCCCGCCTGGACGATCGTGCGGTGCGCCTGGTTCAACCAGAACTTCGACGAGTCCTTCTTCCTGGACCCGGTGCTCGCGGGCGAGGTGGCCCTGCCGGTCGGCGACGCCCTCGAGCCGTTCGTCGACGCCGAGGACATCGCCGACGTCGCCGTCGCCGCCCTGACCGAGCCCGGCCACGCCGGCGAGGTGTACGAGCTGACCGGCCCCCGGCTGCTCTCCTTCGCCGACGCCGTCGGCGAGTTGGCGCTCGCCACCGGCCGGCGGATCCGCTTCACCCCCGTGACGGCGCAGGAGTACCGCGCCGTCCTGGAGGCGGAGGGACTGCCCGGGGACCTCGTCGAGCTGTTCACCCTCGTCCTCGACGGCCGCAACGCCTCCCTCTGCGACGGCGTCGAGCGCGCCCTCGGCCGCAAGCCGAAGGACTTCGCGGACTACGCCCGTGAGGCCGCCGCCACGGGCGTCTTCAACGCCTGAGCCGGTTGTCGGAGAAAGCGGGGAGGCGTCCACGGGATGAGTACCGATCAGAGCACCGCACCGCCGTCGTTCTCGGCTCCCGCGGCCGCCGTCGCCTCCGGGAGTCGGGCCGCTGGTCTGGTGCTGGTGGGGGCGACGATCGCGATGGGGTTGATGGCGGGGTTGTTCTTCGCGTTCGACGTGTCGGTGATGCCGGGGTTGGCGGCGGGGGACGACCGGCGGCGTGGCTGCAGCACAGGGCGGGGCGGCGGCGGGTGGCGCTGTGGGCGGGGGCGGCGACGCTGCTGTACGTGCTCGCGCTGCTGGTGACGATGGGCGTGAACGTCCCGCTGAACAACGACCTGGCGGCGGCCGGTGATCCGGCGCGGATCCACGATCTCGCCGCCGTGCGGGAGAAGTTCGCGGGGACGTGGGTGGCGACGAACATGCTGCGGACGGCGCTGTGCACGGCGGGTCTGGGCGCGCTGGCCCGGGCGCTGGTCCTGCACGGCCGCGCCACCCGCTGAGCAAGAGGCCCCGGGTGAACCCGGGATGAGCGCGGGCCGCCCGCCGGGCTGTGAGCTCTGCCATGTCCGGTGCAGAGCTGCTGAACATCCGGCCGACGGTCACCGGCGGCCGGGTGGCCGCCAGCAGCCCGCCTACGGACAGGTCGACGAAGGCCGGCGGCCCGGAGGCTCCCGCCGGGGAGACCGCCGCTTCGGGCCCCGGGCGGAGCCCGGCAGGTCGGAGGGCCGGGCGGCCCCCGCGCGCTGCCCGGCGGGCCCGACCCGCCGGGTGCGCCGTGGTGTGCTCCGGTGCGCCGGGCCGGTGCGTTCACCCAATTCACTTGGGAAGGAGCGGACTTGGCGCTCAGCCGGAGTGTGGGGGAGCATGGGCGTGCCCGGTCCGTCACGGCGCGCGATGCGCCGAGGCCGGGCGGTCGGTCAGGCGCAGCTGGTCGAGGAGGCGGGTCCGGTGGGTCTCGTAGAACGTCCGATACTGGTCCGGGGTAGGGCCGTCCCGTTGGCCAGGCACCTGGCCGAGCAGGACATCGACGGCCTGGTGGCGTGCTCGTGCATCGGGAACGAGGTCACCATCGACCTCACGGACACCCGGGTGCTGGTCAGCCTGGTCGACGTGGCCGGGGTGGTGAGGCTCAACTTCCACATGGTGCACGACGGCCCGGCCAAGTCCCGCTCCTGGTCCCGCATGCTGCCCGCCGGCACCGGCCACGCCGAGATCGCCACCCGCATCGCCCGCGACGTCCGCACCCTGGAACGCGAACTCGCCCCGCTGCGCCGCCAATCGCCGACCGGCATCGAGCAGGGTTGGCCGCGATAATCCTGCTGCCCCGGAAGGCGGTCGGGGCATACGGTTCGGGTGTGAACGACACTGACAACGAGAGCCCCGAGGGCGGCGGCTACCCCTTCGCGGACGGGCGGAACATGGCCTGGCACCTGGGCGGGTACGGTGCCGACGACTGGGAGCACGACGCAGTCGAGCTGGACCGCGACCAGTACCTGACGATTCGGCACCTGTTCGCGGACGGGCTCGGCGACGACGCCTGGATGGCGGGCGGCGTGTTCCCCGTCCCGGACGAGCTCCGGCAGCCGCTGCAGACCCTCCTAGGTCTGCCCGAACTCCGTCCCGACCTGGACTACTTCCTCGGAGGCTTCCAGAACCTCCCCGGCGGCGGCACCTGGCGGCCCGGGCCCGGCGACCTGCCGGCACCGGGCCCGATCCCCCCGCCGTAGGCTTCCATCTCCCTTGGCCCATCCGGCGTCCGCCGCCTCCACCCACGGGTGGGGGCGGCGCGCCTCCGCCCGGGAGTCGGTGACACCGCGCCCCGTACGCGCGCACCCTGGACGCCGTACGTGACGGACGGCGGACGGGAGCGGCGCGGTGCACAGGCTGACACGGTGGGCCACTGCGGCGGCCCTGGTGCTGACGGCGGTCGCGGCGCTGCCCGCAGGGGCGAGTGCGGCGACGGCGGCGGCGCACAGCTGCCGGGCGGCGACCTCGCTCGGACGGGTGCGGGGCATGCCCCAAGAGGGCCGCTGCGCCTACCTCGGCCTCCCGTACGCCGCCGCGCCGACCGGGGAGCGCCGGTTCCGCCCGCCGCAGCCCGTCGTCCCCTGGCGGGGCACCCTCGAGGCCACCGCCGTCAAGCCGGGCTGCCCGCAGGACCTCGGCGCGGGCGGGACCGGCACCGAGGACTGCCTCTACCTCAACGTCTGGGCGCCGCAGGCGAGTCGGGCTCGGCTCAAGCCCGTCATGGTGTACCTGCACGGAGGCGCGGACGAACTCGGCTCCGCCGCCGACCCCGTCGTCGACGGCGGGCGGCTCGCGGAGCGCGGCGACGTGGTCGTCGTCAGCCTCGACTACCGGCTCGGCATCCTCGGCTGGACCGAACTCGGGGGCCTCGACCCCGCCTACGCGGGCTCCGGCAACAACGGCCTGCGCGACGAGGTCGCGGGCCTGTGCTGGGTGCGCCGGCACATCGCCTCCTTCGGCGGCGACCCCGCCCAGGTCACCGTGTTCGGCCAGTCGGCCGGCGGCGTCTCGATCAGCGCGCTGCTCGCCGGTGACCGTCCCGAGCGCCTCTTCCGCCGCGCCGTCGTGCAGAGCGGCCCCGGCTACCTCGTCCACACCGCCGACTCGGCCCGCGCCACCGCCGCGCACGTCCTCGCCACCGGCGGGATCCACGGTGTCGCCGACCTCGACCGGCTGACCACCCGGCAGGTCCTCGAACTCCAGCAGCGCGCCGAAAGCGGCACCTCCGGCCCGGCGGGGGCCGTCTTCTTCGGCCCGTACATCGACGGCTCCCTCGTCCCCGGCCCCGTCGTCGAGCGCGTCGCGGCCGGGAGCGCCCGCCGCGTCGACGTGATGACCGGCACCACCGCCGACGAGACCGACTTCTGGGCGATGTTCAACCCCCGGCTGCTCGATCTCCCGCTGAGCGCCTACCGCGCGATCCCGCCCGTCCTCGCGCCGCGCAGGCAGCAGATGTACGACCGCTACGCCGCGAACCGCCCGGGCCTGCCCGAGGGGCGGGTCGTCAACGCGATGCTCAGCGACCAGATCGAGCGGGTGCCCACCCTGCGCCTGGCCGAGGCGCAGTCGCGGTGGAGGCCCACCTACGTCTACCGGTTCGACTGGCACGTCCCGTACGTCCCCGGGCTGCCCGCCGCGCAGAACCTCGGCGCCATGCACACCCTCGAACTGCCCTTCGTCTTCGGCACTCTGGTGCTCGACGCCTACCCGCGCGGCCCGCAGACCGTCGCCGGGCAGCGGCCGGCGCTGACCGCGATGTCCGGGCGGATGATGGACGCCTGGACTTCCTTCGCCCGCGCCGCCGATCCCGGCTGGCCGCGGTACACGGCGGACGGCCGGGCCACCCGGATCTGGGACCTCGAACCGTCCGTCCGCCACGCGCCGGGCGAGGACGAGCGCGAGCTGTGGGACGCGTACGACTTCCCCGCCTGGGACGGGCGGCCGTAGGGCCCTGATGCCGGGCAAGCCCCGGGCCGCCCCAGGATGCCGCTTCAGTCCCGCACCAGGACGACGGCGAAAGCGGTGATCGCCAGCCAGACCAGAGCGGGCACGCCCAGGGTGACCACCGCCGGCAACCGGGCGGACAGCAGTCTGATGCCGATGTACCAGACGCCGGGGGAGTACAGGACCGCCACCGCGACCGGAACCACCCACGCGTACGGCGGCCGCGCCACACCGGCGACGAGGAGGGCGGTTCCCCCTGCGGCCAGCAGGCCCACCCAGATCATGGCGAGCAACGGGACGTTCTCGGGCCGGGTGCTCCGCTCCCGGAAGGCGAGCTCGGCCACCCGGCCCTTCCAGATCCTGAGCTCCACCGAGTCGCCCGTGTGCACCGCGCTGTGGAACGACTCGCTGGTCTCGAAGGTCTTCTCGCCCGCTGTCTCGCGGCGCACGGTGACCTCGTACCGGGTCGAACCGTCGTCCTTCACGTCCTTCCCCGTCACCGCAGCGCTCTCCAGCCGTACGCAGTCCGCGTGTTGAGCGGCGGCCGGTGTACCGCACCGGGGCGCGGTCAGGACGGCGCGGTCGTCCTCGTACAGGGCGTCGTAGCGGAGGAAGGAGAGCGCGACGACAGCGAGCCCGGCAAGGGTCAGCGCCCCGTGCAGCAGCCATCGTCCGACTCCCGGACCGTTCGACTTCCCCATGTGCCAGTCCTCCCCGCCCAGTTGGCCCCTGGTGCATTGTGCACCGAGCGGCGGGTCGCTCAGGCGCCGTCATCCTTGCGGTAGCGCTTGGCGAGGGCGGGGTCGGACTCCCACCACAGGCCGTTTCCTTCGGGTTGCGAGGGCTGCGGGGCGAAGGCGATGTGCAGCCCGGTCCCGCGCGCCGTCACCACGGACTCGCCCAGCTTGACCTGGCCGGTGAGGGCGTCGTCGATGACGACCCTGAACGTCCCGCTCCTCAGCGCGAACCTCGTCGGCTCGGCGTGCACCACGATCGTTCCGGTCATGAATTCGTCCCCCTGCAACGCGCTGATCTTGTACGAGCGGCGCCAAGGATAGGGCGGGGCACCGGGAGTGGGAAGTCCGGGCCCGGGAACGCCGGAGGGCGGCGTACGGCCGGTGCCGTACGCCGCCCTCCGGCGGAAGCCTCAGCTGAGGGAGGCGAGGGCGGCCTCGTAGTTCGGCTCGTCGGCGATCTCGGCGACAAGCTCGGTGTGCAGCACGGTGTCGTTTTCGTCGAGGACGACGATCGCGCGCGCCGTCAGGCCGGCCAGCGGGCCGTCGGCGATGTCGACGCCGTAGGTGCCGTGGAACTCGCGGCCGCGCAGCGTGGAGAGGGTCTTGACCTTGTCCAGGCCCTCGGAGCCGCAGAAGCGGGCCTGCGCGAACGGCAGGTCGGCGGAGATGCAGAGGACGACCGTGTTCTCCAGCTCGGACGCCTTCGCGTTGAAGGTGCGCACCGAGGTCGCGCAGGTCGGGGTGTCGACGCTCGGGAAGATGTTCAGGACCTTGCGAAGGCCGGCGAAGTCCTTGAGCGAGGCGTCCGCGAGACCCTCGCCGACCAGCGTGAACGCCGGGGCCTGGCTGCCGGTGACGGGCAGCTCGCCGCCGACCTGGACCGGGTTCCCCTTCAGCGTGACCTGAGCCATGAAAAGCCTCCTACCAGCGGTGCGGATGACAAATTGTGTAAGCGCGGTCGATCCTACTGCCCGCCCGGCGGTCCCGGGGCCACAGGACGGCGGTGGCGGTGAGGGAAGCGGCCGCCGTGAGCGACATCGCCGTGGCCGGGGAGGTGACTTGGGCGGCGGCCCCCGCGGCCGTGGCGGCCAGGCCCTGGAAGGCGAGCATGCCGCTGGTGTGCAGGCCCAGGGCGTGGCCGGTCAGGTCGCCGGGCGTGCGGTCCAGCAGCTGCTGCTGGAGCAGCAGGCCGCTCGCGTACCCGAGCGCCGCGACGGCGGCCAGCGCCGACGCGGCGGGCAGCGGTGGGCGCACGCCGAAGGCCAGGTACGGCCCGGCGAGCAGCGCGCACAGCGGCATGGCCAGGCGGGCGCGCAGCCGGGCGGGCAGTCGGGCGGGCAGGAGGCGGGCCGCCAGCGCGTCGCCGGTGAGCATCCCGGCGGCGGAGGCCGCGAGCAGCAGGCCCGCGTGCGCCGGGTCGTACGGGACGAACAGGGACTCGGCGCCGACGATCAGCCCGCCCGGCACCCACAGCGCCAGGTACACCCGCCGCCGCTCGGGGTCCGACCAGAGGCGGGCCGTCGCCGACCAGCTGGCAGCCGGCGTCGCCGCCCCGGCGCGGCGGGCCGGACGGCGGGCCAGGCCCGTACGGGCGGTCGCGGCCGCGAGGAGGTGGCAGGCGGCGGCCAGCAGCAGGGTGCCGCCCGGGGTCAGCGCGGCGGTCAGGGCGGCGCCGGCCGCGAAGGCGAGGACCTGGACCACGCCCGTCGAGGCGTTGAGGAGCGAGCGGCCCAGCAGGTACCCGTCCCGGCTGAGCAGCTCGGCGAGCAGCCCGTAGCGCACACCGCCCGCCAGGCAGCCCGCGAGGCCCAGCGGCAGCAGCGGCGCGAACACCGCCCACAGCGGCAGGCCCGGCAGCGCCTGGACGGCCGTCGCGGCGGCCGAGACGGCGGCCAGGGCGGTCAGCGCGCGGCGCGGCGGCAGGCGGTCCGCACCGGACAGGACGGTGGCGGCGCCCAGCAGTTGGGCGAGCGCCGGGCCGAACATGGCGAGCGAGGACAACAGCGGCGAGCCGCTGCGCCCGTACACCAGGACGCCGAGGGCGAGCGAGGCGAGCGTCTGCGCGGCGGTGTGGGCGGTGGAGGAGGCGAACAGCGCGGCGAACTCGCGGTGGCGCAGCAGGTGGCGATAGGTGGTGGGCATGGCGGGCAGTGTGTCGGCGGGGGCGGCGGGGGCGTTAGGTTTTCGCGGGGGCGCGAAAGCCCGTACCGGAGAGGGTGGGGAGGGCGATGTGGGCTGGTGGCAGGTGGACGCGGACACCCTGGCG
Source organism: Streptomyces sp. NRRL WC-3742 (assembly GCF_000720635.1). Lineage (GTDB taxonomy): Bacteria > Actinomycetota > Actinomycetes > Streptomycetales > Streptomycetaceae > Kitasatospora. Next base: position 34,287 of record NZ_JOCF01000088.1, read on the forward strand.
GGCGCGCGGTTCCTCGTCTCCCCGCTCGCGGAGGCCCTCGCGGCGCTCAAGACCCTGCACCGGCCCGCCGCCGCGCACCCGGGGCAGCGGCGCTGGCTGGAGGAGCACCTCGGCGCCTACCGGGCGCGGCTGGCGGCCGATCCGCAGGCGGCGGCGCTGGTGCCGGCGGCGCTCGGGGGCGGGTGGAACGCGACGTTCCTGACGCCCGTGCCGGGTGAAAGCCTCGGGTTCGAAGGGGAGTTGGCAGCCGTGCGGGCCACTTCTCCGGACGTGGCGCGGGCCGACCTCGCGTACTGCCTGCGCGGCCCGCTGCCGCCCGCGCTCGCGCACGGGGACCTCGCCGGGTGCGCGGCGCGGCTGCTGGAGTGGGTGTGGGAGGAGACGGTGGCGCCGGACTGGGCCCGGCGGCGGCGCGTCCTGGAGGCGGACGTCCTCGCCCGCGCGGCCCGCTCGGCGCAGGGCGGCTGGGCGGCGGCGCTGGAGGGCACCCGCCCGGGGCTGCGCTGGCTCGGCGGGGAGCGGCTGCAGATCACCACGGGGGACGCGGGGGAGCGCCAACTCGCCGGTGCGCGGCTGGTGTTCGTGCCGGTGACGTTTCAGCAGACCTGGCTCTGCTGGGACGATCCGCGCCCTTCGCGGGGTCCGTGCGGGTACGGGGTCGTGTACCCGTGCGCGGGCGTGCTGGCCGAAGCCCCGGTGGAGAGCGCGGCCCCGCTGGCCGCCCTCCTCGGCCCCGGCCGGGCCGCCGTCCTGGCCCGGCTGGCGGAGCCCAAGAGCACCACGCAGCTGGTCGCGCTCACGGGCCTGCCCCTCGGCTCGGTCGGCCGCCACCTGCGCGTGCTGCGCGAGGCCCGCCTGGTCGGGCGCCGCCGCGAGGGCCGGGTGGTCCTGTACTTCCCCACCACCGTCGGCCGCGCCCTCCTCGACGCGCAGGGCTGATCACCCGGTCAGCCCGGCGCCCGGCGCTCGCTCTCCTCCCAGGCCCGCGCCACCTCGCCGCCGTGTTCGGCGGCCCAGATACCCAGCGCCTCGACGGGGCCCAGCAGGCTGCGCCCGAGGTCGGTGAGGGCGTACTCGACGTGCGGCGGCACCCCCGGGTAGGCGGTGCGGTCGAGCAGGCCCGCGTGGCGAAGCCGGTTGAGGGTGTCGGTCAGTGCCTTGGGGCTGATGCCGCCGATCATCCGCCGCAACTCCCGGGGCCGGTACGGGCGGTGGCGCAGCGCCCACAGCACCACCGGGTCCCAGGTGTGGCCGAGTAGGTCGAAGGCGAGCCGGGCCGGGCAGTCGGCGAGGAAGTCCTGCTGAACGCTCATGCACCGAATGGTGCACCAGTGGCGTCGTACCTTCGAGCTCCAGGCCCACGGGCGCGGTACGGCAGGGGAGTTGAGCATGAGGATCGGCATCGTCGGCACCGGCGGCATGGCCACCGCACTGGGCGCACAGTGGGCGCGCGCCGGGCACGAGGTGATCGTCGGGGGCCGGGACGCCGCCCGCGCCGCCGCGACGGCCGCGCGCATCGGCGCCCGCCCGGGCACCGTACGGGAGGCGGTGGTCCACGGCGACGGGGCCGTCCTGCTCGCCGTCCCGTACGCGGCGGCGGAGGAGCTCGCGGCCTTCCACGCACGGGAGTTGGCGGGCCGCACGGTGCTGGACCCGACCAACGCCGTCGTCCCCGGCTTCACCCTCGCCACCGGCACCGGCCCGTCCGTCGCCGAACGGATCGCGGCCGCCGCGCCGGGCGCGCACGTGGTGAAGGCGTTCAACCTCTGCCACGAGAGCGTCTGGCACCTGCGCCCACCCGTGTTCGACGGCCGCCCCCTCGCCGTCCCGCTCTGCGGCGACGACGCCCACGCCCTCGCCACCGCCCGCCACCTCGTCCGCGACCTCGGCTGCCACCCCCTCGCCGCCGGCCCCCTCGCCCGTGCCCACCTCCTCGAGGCCACCGCCGCCCTCCTCATCGGCCTCTGGCTCGGCGAACACGCCGACGCCCAGGCCATCGCCCCACCCCTCACCCACGCCGGCGTACCCGCGTGAGCGAGCGGTTCGTCAGGCGCTCCTCGTAGTTGCGTTGCCCGCGGCCTCGTGGTCGGCCGCCTGGTCGCCCGCAGCCTCGTGGTCGGCGGCGGAGATGACGGCGTTGAGGAGGCCCGGGAAGCGCTGTTCGAGTTCCTCGGTGCGCAGGGCGTTCATCTTGGTGGTGCCGATGTAGTACTGGCGCAGCAGGCCGGCCTCACGGAGAACGGTGAAGTGGTGGCTGGTGGTGGAGCGGCCGACGGGGAGGTCGAAGGAGCCGCAGCTGAGGTGGGTGGTGGAGTGGGCGAGGGTGCGCACCACGGTGCGCCGGGCTGGGTCGGCGAGTGCCTCGAGTACCTGCTGGACGTTGACGTCCTCCACGCCGGGGTGCTTGATCACTCGCGCCGTCGCGCGGGCCCGTGCCACACCCACCACCCCTTCCCACCTGTCGACCCCCGTCCGGTTGGCTTTCAAGATCCTTGTCACGCCCACGACTTGCACGCCCGACGCTACTACGCCGGGCCCCTCGGCCACGCCGACCGCAACAGCACCGCAACATCGCGCCCGGTAGGGTCCGGGGTCATGGCGGTCGAGGGCGACGTCGTCGTGGACGGTTCTGCGAGGGGTCACCCACGGGCGCGGCATTGACGGCGGAGGCGGTGCGGCTGCACCGGCCCACGGCCGCCGGAGGGGATCTTGTAATCTGTAAGGTATGAGTGACATTATTGACCCTTACGAGATCCGTGTGGGCGTCCCCGACGTCGCGACCTTCCGCGGCCTGCGGACCGGCTCCGGCATGACCGACCGCCCCGCCGAGGCCGTCGCGGCCGGTCTGGCGAACACCTGGTACGGCGTGACCGTCCACCACCCCGAGGCGGGAGTGGTCGGCATGGGCCGCGTGGTCGGCGACGGCGGGACGGTCTACCAGATCGCCGACGTGTGCGTCCTGCCCGAGCACCAGGGCCGGGGCCTCGGCGGCCGCATCATGGCCGCCCTGGTCGGGGCCCTGGAGGAGCGGGCGGTGCCCGGCGCGTACGTCTCCCTGATCGCCGACGGGCCGGCGGACCGCCTGTACGCCCGGCACGGGTTCGTGCCCACCGCGCCGCACTCGATCGGCATGCACCGCCTGGTCTGAGCCCGCGTTGCCACGCCGGGGCCGCCCGCGAAGACGGCCCCGGCGTGCGGCGCACTCAGGACGCGTGGATGCCCTGCCCCGGGGCGAGGATGCCCGCCGGGTCGAAGCGCCGCTTCGCCCGCTGGACCCGCCCCCACAGCGCGCCGTAGTGCCGCTGCCAGTCCGCCTCCGTCAGGTCCGGCACCGCGCCGATCGGGTAGCGCTTGCCGCCCAGCCGTACGGCCAGGTCGTGCAGGCGGCGGTTGCGCCGCAGCATCGCCGGGAGGTCCGCGCCCGGGCCGGGGAAGGCGAGCAGGTCGAAGTGCCAGCCGACCGGCTCCTCCGGCAGGACGGCCAGTGGCGTGGAGATCCGCTCCCGCGCGTACGGGTAGAACAGCAGGATGCCCGCGCCCAGATCGGCGGGTCCGATCTCGGCCTGCGCCAGGGTCATGAACTCCTTCGCCGCGGAGGCGGGCACGAACAGGCTCAGCCACGGCTTGGGCAGGTCCCAGAACCCGGCCGCGCGCAGGTAGTCGGCGAAGCCGTCCACCCGGAACGCGTACTCGCGCCAGCTCTGCTCGGTCACGGTCGTCTCCGCCGCCACCGGGCTGAGCCCGGCGAGCAGCGCGGCCCGGTCCACCGGCTGGCCCTCGTCGGAGTGGGCCACCAGTTCGGCCTTGTAGCGCCAGTGCCCGCTGCCGTCCTTCGCGAGTGATGCCTCGCCGACCTGGAGGTCGAAGCGGCCGTCCGCCAGCACCCGCTCCTGGTCGGCGAGGAAGGTGCCGAGGTCGTCGTAGTACAGGCCGAACACGTGGGCGCGGGCCCGCGCGGGGACGAGTGCCAGCGTGGCGCCCACGATGACGCCCGCCTGCCCGACGCCCGCGAGGACGGCCTCGAACAGGTCCCGGTGCCGCTCGCGCGAAGCCTCGACCAGCTCGCCCGTGCCGGTGACCACCCGTACGGACTCGACGGTGTCGGTCTGCAGCCCGCGGTGCCGGACCCCGTTGCCGATGCCGCCGACGCTGAGCGTGCCGCCGATCGACAGGTGCAGGTAGTCGGTCAGGCACGGCGGCGCCCAGCCGATCGCCAGCGCGGCGTCGGTCAGCTGCGCCCAGGTCGCGCCCGCCTCGACGACGATGCGCCCCGGCCGTACGGAGACGATCCGCGACAGGCCGCGGGCGTCGATCGCGATGCCGCCGCGGGGGTTGGCCTGGCCGTAGCTGGAGTGCGACTCCAGCCCGGCCGCGCCGACCTTGGCGGCGTCCCCGCTCTGGCCGTTGACGGCGACGGGGATGCGGTGGCGGTGGGCGAAGGCGACGACCCGCTGGACGTCGCGCACCGAGCCGGGGCGCAGCACGGCGCGCGGGGTCTGCCGGACGAAGTGGCCGAAGTCGGAGGCGAAACGCTCGAGTTCGCCGCCCTGGAGGGTGACGGAGCCGTCCAGGGCGGGCAGCTGCTCGACCTGCGGGCCGGGGGCGTCGGCCCAGGCGCGGGTGGCGGTGTTCCAGCCGACGGCGAGGACGGCGGCGGCTCCGGCGCCGGCTCGGGCGAGGAGGGCGCGGCGGGACAGTCCGGGGGTGCTGCTCATATCAGGCGTTTCTCCGATCATGCGTCAAATGAGCAATGTTGTACCGCAGGTGTGCTCCGTTCACCTATCGCCCCGCGCCTTCCTCTTGCTGCGGCTGAACCTCCGGTGTCGCCGCAGTGGTCTCCCGGGCGTCCAGGAGCGCCAGGTCGCGCAGGGCGCGGTCCAGCATCTTCGCCCGGTACGGCTGGTCCTCGTCCAGGACCCGCGCCGCCGCCAGGGCCTCCTCGAGCAGGCCGCGCCGCCGCCCGGGCAGCGCGGCCAGGGCGGGCCGGCGGCTCGCCTCGATCAGGACGTACGCCAGGCGCGAGCCGTACACCCGCGGTGCCAGCGGGAACAGCATCCGGTACACCCGCAGGCCCTCCTCACCGCGCAGCACCCGCCCGTCGTGGCTCAGCAGCCGCATCCGCGCCTTCAGCACCAGGTCGTTGTGCACTCGCATCCCGTGCGCCCCCTTCATGTCGTTCATTCGTCCCCCACCCCTGCGCGCCCGGCGTCCGGGCAGCACGGCGTGCGCGCACGCCGCCCGGGGCGGGCGGCGGCGCGAAGGCCGGAGGAGTGGATGCGGACGAGTCTGCGGGCCGGCGCCGTACCGGGACAAGGGAAAGAAGGGGTGCGCTAGGTCCTACCGCAACCCCCTCCTGACCTGGCAGGATCGGACCTGGCACGCTGCCGGGAGCCCCGGCCGGACACGGGTTCGACCGCCAGGACTAGGCTGGTCCCCATGTTCATCCTGGAGCTGTCCTACACCGCCACACTGGACCGGATCGACGTCGAACTGGCCGATCACATCGCCTGGGTGCGCTCGCACATCGAGTCCGGCACCTTCCTCGTCGCCGGGCGCAAGGTGCCCCGCGAGGGCGGGTTCATCCTCGCCGTCGGCGACGACCGGGCCGAGATCGAGGCGCTCGCGGCCACCGACCCGTTCCTCCTCGCCGGGCTGGCCGAGTACCGCGTGTCGGAGTTCGTCGCGACCACCACCGCGCCCGCCCTGGATGGCTTTCGCCAGCAACTGCCCGCGTGAGCCAGCAGATTGAGGGCATCAGAGGCGTCCTGTTCGACATCGACGACACCCTCTACGACTACACGGGCTGCGACCGCACGGGCCTCCTCGCCCACCTCGGAGAGCGCGGTCTCCTCGGCCGCTTCCCCGACGCCGAGGCGGCCGTCGGCCTGTGGCGCGAGATCATGGAGGTGCAGTACGCCCGCTTCCTGACCGGGGAACTCACCTTCTCCGGCCAACAGCGCGCCCGTGCCCGTGAGTTCCTCGACCACCTCGGCGAGGACGGCTCCACCCTGACGGACGAACAGGCGGCCGCCTGGTTCGCCGGCTACGTCACCCACCGCGACGCCGCCCGCTCCGCCTTCCCCGACGCCGACCCCACCCTCGCCGCCCTTGCCCCGCACCACCGCCTCGGCATCGTCTCCAACTCCTCCCTGCACCACCAGCGCGAGAAACTCGACATCACGGGCCTGCTCCACCACTTCCCCGCAGACGAAGTCCTCATCTGCTCCGACGAGTTCGGCCAACCCAAGCCCGCCGCCGCCATCTTCCACGCCGGCTGCGCCGCCCTCGGCCTCGCACCGGGCGAGGTCGCCTACGTCGGTGACCGCCACGACGTCGACGGCCTCGGCGCCCGCGACGCGGGCCTGACCGCCTTCTGGCTCGACCGCACCGGCATCGGTGGCACCCCGGCCCCGGGCGTGCACCTCCTGCGCGGCCTGGACGAACTCCCGTCCCTGCTGGGGCACTAGCCCGCCGCCTCCGCGCGGCGGCGGGTCTCCTTCGCGTGCACGTTTCCCCACCTCGCGGGGGCCACCGCGTCCACCGGGCTCGTCGGCGGTGCAGGGCCCACCGGCGCAGGAGCAGGACGTCGCCCACGGTGATGCCCTCGCGGGCGAGGACGAACCGTGGCCCGCCGCTGACCCGGCCCACCCCGTCGCTGACCTCCGAGCAGCTCACCGTGAGCGCCACCAGCAAGGCGTGGGACCCGGTCTTCGCCACCGGCGGCCACCCCGCCGCACCCACCCCGGCCGGCGTGGCCACGTTCGCGCCCCGGGATGCCGTCACCACCACCGTCGCCATGCTGCCGCCCGGCACCTCGAACGACTGGAACGGCAAGGACGACATCCAGACCCTGACCGTCGCCCCGTCGCCGGTGAATCCCGGCCGCGGAATATGGCCGAATGCGCGAAACCCCTTGAGACGTACGGTCGTTGAGGACGTGGCAGCTTGATTCCCCTGACGGATGGAGACCCTCTCATGTCCGAAGCAGACAGCCCCGCGCGCGAAGGCAGCCCCGACTCGGCGGTCGACCGGGTCGCCGACTTCTACGGCGCCTACATCGACGCCGTCTCCGACGGAACCGACGACCTGGGCGGCGAACTGCGCGCCCACTACCTCACCGAGGACCTGCGCCAGCGCCTCGCCGCCTGGGAGGAGGCCAACCACGCGGACGGCGTTCTGCGCGCCCAGAACGTGCCCGCCCGCTGGGAGGTGCGCTACCACGACTCGGGCGCCGGGCACCTGTTCACCACCGTCACACTCACCTGGGGCGCCGGTGCGGACGCCGGCCGCACCACGCTGGCCGTGCAGAGCGACCTCGCCACCAAGCTGATCTCGGACATCGAGGTCGCCTGAGGCCCCGAGGTGACGAACCCGGGTAAGCGGTTCGGCCGGTCGGCGGACTCTGAAGGGGGTGAGGGGAGCCGCGCGACTCCCCGGCCCGGCCCCCGGCCCCCGGCGCCCGACAGCCGGCCCCGGCCCGGTCCCGCACCGTCGCCCGTGCCCGCCCGGGCAGCCGACGCCCCCACCGGCGTCGCCCACCGGCCGGGCACGGGCGACGGGCAGCGGGAGCACCGTCCTGGTGGTCCTGCCCGGCAACAGCGGCTCCGGCAGGTCCAGCATCTCGCGGCGCAGACGGCCCAGTCGCCGGCTGATGCATCCTGGGCGGCCGGCGAACTCACGCGACTGCGGTCGGCAGGTGGTGCGAGACTCGGTCCCATGAAGCCCAATGATCCCAAGGACGACCTGCACCGGTACCTCAAGGCAGCTCGCAAGGCCGTTGTCTGGAAACTGGACGGATTGTCCGAGTACGACATCCGTCGCCCCCTGACGCCGACCGGCACCAACCTCCTCGGCCTCGTCAAGCACCTCGCGAGCGTCGAGCTCGGGTACTTCGGCCCGACGTTCGGCCGTCCGCACGACGAGTCCCTCCCCTGGCACGAGGAGGGCGCCGAGCCCAACGCGGACATGTGGGCGCCCGCCGACGAGTCGCGTGAGGAGGTGCTCGGCCTCTACCGCCGTGCCTGGGCGCACGCGGACGCGACGATCGAGGCGCTGCCGCTCGACGCGATGGGCCGCGTCGCGTGGTGGGGCGACAGCGGGGACGTGACGCTTCAGCGGGTCATGCTGCACATGACGGCCGAGACGAACCGGCACGCAGGCCACGCCGACATCGTCCGTGAGCTGATCGACGGCAAGGCCGGCATGCGGGAGGACAACAGCAACATGGACGGCGGCGACGAGGCGTGGTACCAGGACTACTGGAACCGGCTGGAGGTGTCCGCCAAGGAGGCTCAGGCCAAGCAGCGCTGAGGCCGTTCGGGGAGCCGCTGCGGTGAACGTACTCTCCGCCGTCACTCGTGGTCGTGGCGCAGTGGACGGCGCACGGCCCAGGGAAGGACGAACCACAGCGAGGCGAAGATCAGCGCCACCACGCCCGTGATCGCCACCGCCAGCGGCGCCCCCAGCACCACGTCCAGCACCAGCAGCACCGCGCCGGTCAGCGCGGAGGCGAGCAGCAGCAGGCCCACCTGCGCCACCCGGGCGGAGACGGTCACGATCCGCGCCTTGCCCGGGTGCCGGTACAGGCCCCGGTGCAGCGCCACCGGGGTGGCCAGGACGGCGGAGGCGACGACGGTCAGCAGCAGGGTGGTGACGTAGATGTCCTGCTGGGTGTCGGTCAGTTCGGCGAACCGCGGGGTGAAGGCGACGCCGAGGAGGAACGCGAAGACGATCTGCACCCCGGTCTGCAGCACCCGCAGCTCCTGCAGCAGCTCCACCAGCCGCCGGTCCGCCCGCACCGCCGGGTTCTCCCAACCGGGCGGCGGGGCCGAGGGCGGGGGGACGTCGAGGGGCTCGTCGCTTTCCGGGGGCGTATCGCTGCTGGTCATACGTCACATTGTGCGCCCCGGCCCGTCACCCGTCCCGGACGTTTTGTCAGTGGTGGCTGCTAGCGTCCCGACCGTGCCCCTGGACCACGCCTTCACCGCCCGCCTCACCGACCCGGACTTCTGGCCGCGCTACCTGTTCGAACACGACGACACCTACGAGGAGGACCACTGGGACGAAGACGACCGGGAGGACGAGTTCACGGCCCGGTTCGCCCTCGACGACGGCCATGCGCTGGTCCTCGACGTCGACCTGACCTACGGCACCTACACCCTCGACCTCGACGCCCCCGGCCTCGACGAGCCCGCCGCCCTCGGCTGGCTCGACCAGGCCCACCCCATCCCGCACGTCCTGCGCTGGGGCGAACTCGACCGCCTGGCCCGGGCGTTCGCCCTCGTCGACCCCGAACTGCGCCACTCCGGCCCGGTCCTCGCGCTGCTCGCCACCTTCACCGTCCTCGACGAGAACGACGACCCCGACCCCATGAGCCCCCTCGTCGACGCCGCCTTCCGCCACGTCCGCCCCGGCGCGGCGACTGGCCTTCGCCCCGAGACCCGGCAGTGGTGGGAATGGCGCAACCTGGCGGGCAGCGGCCTGACGTGGACGGCCACCGGACCGGACGGCCACCTCGTCGCCACCCAGGCCCAGGAGCGCTCCTCCCGCCCGCCGCTCTACACCCTCCGGCGCGAGGACGGCAGCTTCCCCTTCGCCGCCTACGCGGACCTCCTCGACCGCGCCGACCGCATCCTCGCCGACGCCGCCACCGATCCCGCCCTCGCCGACCCCGCGGTCGCCGCCGCCCTCACCCGCTGCACGGTCCCCGACGGCGCCACCCACCTGCCCGCCCTCGCCGCCGCCCTCCGCACGGCCGGCTACGGTCAGGCCGTACTCCTCCGGGCCGTGTCCGACCCCCACGACCGGGCCGAAGCCTGCTGGGCCGTCGAAACCCTCGCCGCCCTCCCACCCGGCTCACTCCTCACCCGCTGGTACGGCCCGAGCCCCCTCGCCACCGCCCGCCACTGGGACCTCCAACTCGACCTCCCCGTCCACGGCCGCCCCTACGGCTACGCCCGCACGGTGACGGAGGACCTCAACCGCCGCCTCGCCGAGGCCGGTCTCGGCAACGCCGAGATCTGCGGCGCCACGATGCGCCGCAGCGCGACCGGCGAGATCCTCTCGGACCTGATCCTGCTGGACATCCTCATCCGCGACGACCTCCCCACCGGCCACGCCCTCATCGCCGCCACCCTGGCAGCGCACACCGCCGGCCCGGAGACGGTCGTCACCAACCGCACGACCGAGACCGCCTGGAGGCCCTTCGACTCCTCAGCCGACTGACGAGCCCGCGTGGGCGGCGATCAAGGTGTCCACCCGCAGGGCGAGTTCGAGGCGTACATCGACACGCAGGCCGCTTGCGACGAGCGGGTAGACGAACCCGCCGCCGTCTTCCGTCGCGGCCTCCGTCTCGGCCTCGAGCGCCGCATCGCCCTGGCACGGGCGCCGGCCGCCGGGATCCGTCGCACACCGGGAGGCTTCGAGGTCGGCGCACATCGTCAGCGGTCTCCGACCGATGGGGGGAGGGGCGGGCGCCCGCCCGATCAAGCGCCGTAGGCCCGGAGGAAGACGTCGACGGCCTGCCTCGCGTCCTCGTCGCCGTCGCCGCTCCCCGCGCCGTACGAGCGGAACTGCGCCGGGCCCGTGAGGAGGGCGAGGAGGTGCTCGGCGGCCCGGTCCGGGTCGCAGGGGCGTAGGTGGCCGGCGAGGGCCAGGCGGGCGAGGTGGTCGGAGAGGGCGCGCTGGAGGCGGACGGCGGTGCGCTCCCGCACGTCGGCGCTGAGCCCGGGGAACGATTCGGCGTGAGCGCAGGCGAGCTCCCGCAGGGCGGTCGCCTCCGGCCCGAGCCACAGCTCGGCGAGGGCCTGCCCGATGGCCGTCAGTGCCTCGCCCACCTGGCCGCCCGCCACCCCACGGAGCCGCTCGACGGCCGCGAGGCCCTGCTCGGCGACCCGCCCGGCGGCGGCCTGGACGGCCTCCCGGTAGAGGGCCTCCTTGTCGTCGAGGTGGTTGTAGACGGTCGGCTTGGCGACGCCGGCCTCCCGGGCGACCTCCTGGACACAGGTCTGCGCATAGCCCCGCCGAGCGAAGACGGTGAAGGCGGCGGTCAGGATCGCCTCCCGCCGCTGCTCACGACTGCGCGCGCCATGACCGGTACCACTGACGGCAGTTGACGAATCTGAACCCATGGGTTCAGTCTAGATCCGAACCGACCAGACCAGATTCCTGAACCAGCTGGTTCAGTTGACGCATGCTTGGGGGAGCCGTGATCGTTCACACGCTGCGCTTCGCGTTCAAGGACGGCGTGAGTGACGAGGAGAAGGAGAACGTGCTGACGATCATGCGCCGCACGGCGGCCGTCGACTCGGTCGTGTTCTCGGCCGTCGGCCAGAACCTCGGCGCACCCGACGGTTACACCCACGCCTACTGCGTGGGCATCGAGGACATGGCGGCACTGCGCCGGTACATGCACGACCCCGTGCACCTGGCCGGCGATCCGCAGATCCTCCCGTACCTGGCGAAGATCGCCATCGGCCCGGACATGTCCGACGACCCGGCACCCGACCTGCCGGCGCGGATCCTCGCCCTGCACGAGGAGAAGGTCGCGATGTACCCGGAGTGGGCGGCCGACCTCACGCCGCTGCTCGGCCCCGCGTAGGACGAACCGGCCCTCGCCGCACTTCCTGACCTGGGCGTTCGGGGCCGACCCGGCACACCAGGGGGTCCCGAACGGGCGGGTGGCGGCGAAGGAGTAGGAGGTCTCCGGCAGCACGTTGAGTTCGGTCAGGCTTCGGTCGGCCTCGTAGCGGAGGGCGTAGCGGTGCTGGTCGGACGGCACCTTGGCTCCGGTGTGCCCGACGGAAACGCCGGCGTTGTTGACGGCGACGGCCGTTGTGTACTCGAAGGCGGAGCCGATCGTCGTGGTACACGCGGAAGCAACAGGCAGCGCGGAGAGCCGTTCACGGGAAGTGGATGACGACCGGGTGCGAGAAGCGCACCCTTCCTGCGGCCTTCGCCCTGCACGGTGCTTCCGGTCAGTCGGTGGCCGTCAGTGCCTCGCGTGCGGTGGTGAGGATCTCCTCGGAGAGCGGGGAGCCCTTGGTGGCCCGGGACAGGACGAGGGCGCCGAGCATGGTGCACAGCCGGGTGATGCCGTCCTGGTCCTTGGTGTCGAGCCAGTCGGCGAAGTCGCCCACTCCCTGGGTGTAGACGCGGTGGGCCTCGCTCTCCCCGCCGTCGCGGGCCATGTCGGTGGCGAGTGCGGCGGCGGGGCACCCGTCTGCCGCGCTGTCGCGGTGCTCGGTGGAGAGGTAGGCGTCGATCAGCGCCCGCTGGGCGGCGTCGCGCCGCCCGGCGTACTGATCGAGCCCGTCCTTGTGGTGCTGGGCGAGTTCGCCGAACGCGTGGGCGGTGGCTTCGTCGATGAGTGCCTCCTTGGAGGCGAACTGCTTGTAGAAGCCGCCGTGGGTCAGACCGGCCGCTTTCATGAGGTCGGCGACGCTGACGTGGGTCCCCTGTTCCCGGAACAGGCGGGAGGCGGTTTCCACGACCCGCCGGCGGTTCTCCTCCGCCTGCGCCTGCGATACGCGGCCCATCGGCCACCTCCCGATTGGATGTCGACTGGCATCTATCTTAGACCAGTGCTTAGATTGTAGTCGTAATCTAATTGGTGCGGCCGCCCGGAGGCGTCCGTGACGCTGGGAGTGAGCATGGAACTGCAGGACGCGGTAGCAGTGGTCACCGGTGCCAACCGGGGGCTCGGGCGGCATCTGGCCGCCCAGCTCGTGGAACGCGGGGCCAAGGTGTACGCGGCGGCCCGTCGCCCCGAAACGGTGGACCTTCCGGGTGCCATCCCGCTGCGGCTCGACGTGACGGACGCGGAGTCGATCCGGGCGGCGGCTCGCACCGCCTCCGACGCGACGCTGCTGGTCAACAACGCGGGCATCTCCACCGGAACGCCCCTGATGACGGGCAGCCCGGACATGGTGCGCCTGGAGATGGAGGTGAACTTCTTCGGCCCGCTCGCCGTGACGCGGGCATTCGCCCCGGTCATCGAGTCCAACGGCGGCGGCGCCGTGCTCAACGTGCTGTCGGTCCTGTCCTGGCTGCACCCGGCCGACCTCGGCGCCTACGCCGCGGCGAAGGCCGCGGCATGGGCGCTGACCGGCGCGGTCCGGGAGGAGCTGGCGCCCCGCCGCATCGCCGTCTCGGCGCTGCACGTCGGATACATGGACACGGACATGGCCGCGAGCGTTCCCGCCGACCGGAAGGCCGACCCCGCCGAGGTCGCCGCCCAGGCGCTGGCCGGCATCGAGCGGGGACTGCCCGAGATCCTCGCCGACGAGACCACCCGGCACGTGAAGCGGAGCCTGGCCGCATCACCGCCCGCAGCGTGAGGCGCGCCCGCCGCATCGGCGGGGCGTGATGAACCAGCAGTGAAGACCAGAAGGTATCTCGTACCGGGGCAGCCCGAAGCGAGCCGAGATCCCGTCCCTGTGCGGACGGGACAGGGAGACAGCGATGAAGGCTTACTTGATCGAGAAGTACGGTGACCGGTCCGCGGTGCGCGCCGCCGAGTTGCCCGATCCGGAGCCGGGCGCCGAGGACGTGCTGGTCAAGATCCATGCGGCGAGTGTCAACCCGCTGGACTTCAAGATCCGCGACGGTGCCTTCAGGCGGATCCTCCCGTACCGCCTCCCTCTCGTGCTGGGCAACGACCTCGCCGGAGTGGTGGTCCAGGTCGGCTCGGCCGTCACCCGGTTCGCGGTGGGTGACGAGGTCTACGCCCGGCCCGACAAGGACCGCATCGGCACCTTCGCCGAACTCATCGCCGTCCACCAGAACGACCTGGCCCGCAAGCCGGCCGGCCTCACCATGGCGGAAGCCGCCTCCCTTCCCCTGGTGGCCCTCACCTCATGGCAGGCGCTGGTGGAGAGGGCACAGGTCCAGCCGGGCCAGAAGGTCCTGATCCACGCGGGCTCCGGCGGAGTGGGCACCGTCGCCGTCCAGCTGGCCAGGCACCTGGGCGCACACGTGGCCACCACCGCGAGCGCGGCCAACGCCGCCCTGGTCAGGGAACTCGGTGCGGACGTCGTCATCGACTACCGCGCCCAGGACTTCGAGGAGCTCCTGGACGGCTACGACGTCGTCCTGGACACCCTCGGCGGCAAGACCCTGGAGAAGTCGCTGCGGGTCCTCAAACCGGGCGGGAAGGTCATCAGCATCGCCGGGCCCCCCGACGCGGACTTCGCCCGCGAGCTCGGCGCGAACCCGGTCCTGCGGCAGGCGATGAGCGCGCTGAGCTTCAGGACCCGACGCCAGGCCAAGCGCCAGGACGTGACCTACTCCTTCCTGTTCATGAAGGCCGGCGGCGACCAACTGCGCGAACTCACCCGGCTCATCGACGCGGGAGAGGTCCGCCCCGTCGTGGACCGCGTCTTCCCGTTCGCGCAGACCCGCGAAGCCATGGAGTACGCCGAGAAGGGCCGCGCCAAGGCCGGCAAGGTCGTCATCGCGATGGCGTGAGGGCCGGCACTCGCCACACCACCGACAGGCCCCGGGCAGCGAGAGGATCCCGCCTTCCACCACCCCTGCCTTCCACACCCCCAGGAACCGATCATGAGCGCACCGCGCAGTTCCCCCACCCCCACGCC
>NZ_JOCF01000089.1 GCF_000720635.1 Streptomyces sp. NRRL WC-3742
CCTCGGCACCGCCGATGCACGCACCCATGGGGGCACCTCCCGGCCGAAGGCTGGGGGAGCCGCCCACTGATCCGACGTGATCCGAAAGACACGACCTAGTGCCGCGTCAGGCACCGGGACTGCTCAGACCGTGCTGCCGGCCGAGCCGTCCTTGGCGATGCCCTTGAGGATCTGGTCCAGCGAGGACGGGTCCGGCGCCTGCGGGTCGTCGTCCACGCCGCCCTCGAAGACGACGTAGCCGCCGCCCTTCGCCGGGACGGCGGCCAGCAGCACGTAGCCCTGGGTGCCGTCCGAGGTGCGCACGTGCCAGCGGGTGGCGTAGCCCGAGAACCCGGCGATGCCGACCGGACCGGAGCCGTTGTCGGTGTGGGTGGTGATGCCGGTGAAGATCTGCCCGGCGTACGCGGGCATCGCGGCGTCGGCGGCGGCCTTGGCGGTGGCGCCCTGGATGAGGTCCTTCTCGACGGAGAACTGGCCGCGGATGCAGGCGCCGCCGCTCGGGCAGGTGTAGCGGCCGCTGCCGAGGTAGACGGTGGAGTGCGCCGAGTTGGTGTTCGCGTCCCAGCCGTCGAGGACGGGCACGGTGATCGAGTGCTGGGTGTCCGGGACGGTCGACTTGACGGTGGGCACCGGCCTGGGCGGGATCGCCGTGGTCGTCGGGTTGGGCCTGGGGGTGCGGGACTGCGTGGTGACGACGGGGTTGGGCGTCGGGCCGACGACCGGCTCGCCGTCGTCGCTGCCTATGAGGAGGTACGCGGCGAGCGAGCCCACCACGACCACGCCGGCGGTGATGCCGGCGACCAGGCCCGCCCGCACCCGGCGGGGGGCCTGGGGCTGGTAGCCCGGGCCGGGGTAGCCGTAGCCCGGGGCGGCCGCGGCCGGGTAGCCGTAACCGGGGGTGGCGGCGCCCGGGTAGCCGTAACCGGCGTCCTGCGGGCCGCCGTAGCCGTAGCCGGGCTGCGCGGCGGGCGGGGCCGGCTGGGGGCCCGGGGGCTGCCAGGGCTGGGTCGGGGCGTCGGCGAGCGGGGCGGCGCCGCCGTGCGGGAGCGGGCGCACCTGGTCCGTCCAGGTGTGGCCGTCCCACCAGCGCTCGTGACCGGGGGTGCCGTCCGCACCGGGGACCGGGTACCACCCGGGAGGCGTCGAGTTGCTCACGGGCGTACGCTACCCGGCGCGGTGCAGGTCGAGACAGCGCGGTTGTGTCACGACTCTGCACCACCGGGGCGGGGCCCTGACGGTTCGTCAGTTCTGCTCGGTTCCGCCCGGCTCCGCCCGTTCAGTTCGGCTCAGTTCAGCTTCGTTCGGCTTCGTTCGGCTCAGTTCAGCTTCGTTCGGCCGTGAGCCTGCGGGCCATCCACACGTCGTCCACGTACGTTCCGTCGATCAGGAACTCCTCGGCGAGGGTGCCCTCGACGGTGAAGCCGCAGCTCTCGTAGAGGCGGCGGGCGGGGGCGTTCCAGCCGAGCACGCGCAGGGTCAGCTTGCGGGCGCCCTCGGCGCGGGCCGCCTCGCAGGCCGCCTCGACGAGGCGGCGGCCGATGCCCCGGCCGCGGGCGGCACCGTCCACGGCGAGGCCCTGGATCTGGCGGACGTGCCGGTTGCAGGCCAGCGGGGTCGGGGGCACCTGGCGGACGTAGCCGACGATCCGGCCGCCGAGGACGGCCACCACGTAGTGCTCCGGGAGGTGTTGCTCGTCGAAGACCGTGTCGGCCTCGCGCGGCCCGGGGCTGACGTCGGAGAGGGTGGACCAGGCGGCACGGTCGACGGTGGCGAGGTCCTGGTCGTCCTCGGGGCGGGCGGGTCGGATGATCAGTTCGTCGTCGGGCATGCGCGCCAGCCTAATGATCGCGTGTGCGGGCGTGAGCTGAACAAAGGGCTGCGAGGATGGGCGCATGCGCATCGCTGTCACGGGCTCCACGGGATTGATCGGCTCCGCACTCGTCCGCTCCCTGCTGGCGGACGGCCACGAGGTGGTGCGGCTCGTCCGGCGCCGCTCCCGCACCGGGCCGCAGTCCGACGGCAGTACGGCCATCGGCTGGAACCCGCTGCTCGGCCAGGTCGAGCGCGAGGGGCTGGCCGGGGTCGAGGCGGTGGTGCACCTGGCGGGCGCCGGGGTCGGGGACCGGCGGTGGTCGGAGCCGTACAAGCGGGAGATCCGGGAGAGCCGGGTCCTGGGCACCGAGACGCTGTCCGTCGCGCTGGCCGAGCTCGAGGAGCCGCCGAGGGTGCTGGTCAGCGCCTCCGCCGTCGGCTGGTACGGGCAGACCGGGGACGAGGTGATCGACGAGGACTCCCCCGCCGGGGACGACTTCCTGGCCGAGGTGTGCGTGGAGTGGGAGGCCGCGGCCCGGCCGGCCGAGCGGGCCGGGATCAGGGTCGTCCACCCGCGCACCGGGCTGGTGCTGTCCCCGGCGGGCGGCGCCGGGGCTCGGCTGTTCCCGCTGTTCAGGCTGGGCCTGGGCGGGCGGCTCGGCAGCGGGCGGCAGTACTGGAGCTTCATCTCGCTGGCCGACGAGGTCGCCGCGCTGCGGTTCCTGATCGACCGGGAGGACCTGTCGGGCGCGTTCAACCTGACGGCTCCCGAGCCGGTGACCAACGCCGAGCTGACGGCGGCGCTCGGGCGGGCGCTGCGGCGGCCGACCCCGTTCCCGGTGCCGGAGGCGGTGCTGCGGGCGGTGCTCGGGGATCTGTCGGTGGAGGTGATCGGCAGTCACCGGGTGGTGCCGCGGCGGCTGCTGGAGGCGGGGTTCCGCTTCGCGCACCCGGACGTGGACTCGGCGGTGCGGGCGGCGCTGTAGTCGCGGGCGTACCTCGGGTACGACATGCGCCCTGGCCAGGGGCATATGCGGATCGGGGGCGGGATGCGGGCGCGGTGGGGCTCCGGAGGGGGGCGCACGGGAGCACACGGCGGGCGCGTCGCACGCCCCCGGTGACCGTACGCGCCCGCCCGCCCCGGAACCCGGCTGCCAGGGCGCACTGTCCGTGACCGCGCCCCCACCCGGCGCCGCACGACCCCTCCTGACCCCTGGATCGAGTCCGATGCGTCTGTCTGATGCTCACATCGACTGGGCATCACATCGTCGGACCGTGCCCGGCACCCCGCTGCCCGCGTAGGCCGGAGCCCCGGGAACCCCAGGGAGGGAGCACCCCAGTGCCCACGTACGACTTCACCCGCCGCACCCGCCGACCGTCCGACCCGGACGTCGTCGTGGTCGGCGCCGGACTCGCGGGCCTGGCCGCCGCCCGCGCGCTGACCGGCCAAGGACTCACCGTCCAGGTCCTGGAGACCACCGAGCGCATAGGCGGCCGCATGGCCACCCGCGAACAGGACGGATTCCGGCTCGACGACGGCAGCCGCCTCCTGAACACCGCCTACCCCGAGCTGCGGCGCGCGCTCGACCTCGACCGCCTGGACCTGCGCCTGCTCGCACCCGGCGTGCTCGTCCACAGCGCCGGACGCCGCTACCGCGCCGGCGACCCCCAGCTCACCACCGCGCGGCAGGCCGCCACCCGCGCCCCGCTCGGCAGCCCGCTCGACAAGGCCCGGCTCGGCAGCCGCCTCGGCCGGCTCGCCGCCACCCCGGCCGCCCGGCTCCTGGCCCGCCCGGAGACCACCGCCGCCCGCGCGCTCGCCGGCCACGGGCTCGCCCCGCGCACCGTCGACGGCTTCCTGCGCCCCTTGCTCAGCGCGCTGCTCGGCGACCCGGCCCTCGGGACCAGCAGCCGGGTCGCCGACCTGGTGCTGCGCTCCTACGCGCGCGGCCGGCTCTGTCTGCCCGCCGGCGGGATCGCGGCCGTCCCGGCCCAGCTGGCCGACGCGCTGCCCGCCGGAACCGTGCGCACCGGGGTGCGGGTCACCTCGATCGCCGCCGACGGCGTGGAGACCGCCGCGCACGGGCGGATCGGCGCGCAGGCCGTCGTGGTCGCCACCGACGCCCGCTCCGCCGCCGACCTGCTGCCCGGGCTGCGGGTGCCGGACTTCCACCCCGTCACCACCTTCTTCCACGCCGCCGACCGCACGCCGCTGGGCGAGGCCGTGCTGCTGCTGGACGGCGACCGGCCCGGCGGGCACCCGCCGCTGGTGTCGCACTCGCTGGTGCTCAGCGAACTGCACGCCTCGTACGCGCCGGACGGCCAGGCGCTCATCGCCACCACCGTGCTCGGGCGGCGCTCCTTCGACGCGGGCGGGCCCGCCGGGCTGGAGCCCGCCGTCCGGGCCCGGCTCTCGGAGCTGTACGGCACCTCGGCGGCGGGCTGGCAGTTCCTGAGCGTGCGGCACGTCCCGGACGCGCTGCCCGCGATGCCGCCGCCGCACAACCTGCGCCGGCCCGTACGGCTGGTGGCCGGGCTGTACGTCGCCGGGGACCACCGGGACAGCAGCACCGTGCAGGGCGCGCTGGTCTCCGGGCGGCGGGCCGCGCGGGCGGTCCTGGGCGACCTGGGGCTCCCGGCCTCCGAGCAGGAGGCGGAGGCCGCGGCCTGAGACCTGCTCGGAGGCCGGTTGCGGCCTCAAGGGGTTCGGCCTGCGGGGTTGCGGGCGGGCGGCGTGTCAGGATGCCGGACATGACCGTTCTGACCGCTCATCGGATGATTCTGATGATTTCGCCTCCTCCGATGGCCCGCAGGGCCTCGGCCGTTCGGCCGGTGTCCCGATGAGCGCCGGGGCCTCCCAGCCGCTGGCGCTGATCCTGATCCCCGCGGCGGCCGTGGCCGCGCCGCTCCTCGCGGACCGGCTGCTGCGGTGGATCGCCGTCCCGACGGTCGTGTTCGAGATCGTGCTCGGCGTCCTCATCGGCCCGGACGTCCTGGACTGGGCGCACGTCGACGGCCTGGTCGGCTCGCTCTCCCAGTTCGGCCTGGCCATGCTGATGTTCCTGGCCGGCTACGAGATCGACTTCGCCAGGCTGCGCGGCGGCCCGCTCAGACGGGCGGGCGCCGCGTGGCTGGTCTCGCTGGTGCTGGCGCTCGGAGTGGGCGCGCTCGTCAACGACGTCCCCCTCAACGGCGCCTTCGCCGGGCTCGCGCTCACCACCACCGCGCTCGGCACGATCCTGCCGATCCTGCGCGACTCCGGCGAACTGTCCACACCCTTCGGCTCGTTGGTGATGGCCACCGGGGCGGTGGGCGAGTTCGCGCCGATCATCGCGGTCGCCGCCCTGCTCAGCGGCAACTCCCCGGCCCGCACGGCCGTCATCCTCGGCGCCTTCGCCGTGATCACCGCCGTGGCCGTGCTCGGGGCGCGCCGGCCGCGCCCCGCCTGGGTGACCCGGCTGATCGAGCGCACGCTCCGTACGTCCGGGCAGTTCGCGATCCGGACGGTGATCCTGGTGCTCGCCACGATGGTCGCCGCCGCGCTCTGGCTCGACCTGGACATGCTGCTCGGCGCCTTCACCGCCGGGATCGTCTCCCGGCTGCTGCTCTCGGACATCCGGCAGGCCGAGGAGGAGGTGATCGAGGCCAAGCTGGAGAGCATCGGCTTCGGCTTCCTGGTGCCGGTGTTCTTCGTGGTCAGCGGGATGAAGTTCGACCTGGACGCGCTGCTGGACGACCCGGGCACGCTGCTGCTCGTCCCGGTGTTCCTGCTCCTGCTGCTCGCCGTGCGCGGGGTGCCGGCCGCTCTGCTGGCCCCGGCGGGGCTCGGGCCGCGGGACCGTACGGCGCTCGGGCTGTACGGGGCGACGGCGCTGCCGCTGGTCGTGGTGATCACCACCATCGAGGTGGACGCCGGGCACCTGCGCTCCTCGACGGCGGCGGCGCTGGTGGGCGCCGGGATGCTGTCCGTGCTGGCGTTCCCGCTGGCGGCGCAGCGGGTGCGCGGCGGCGCCCGGCCCTCGGCGCCCGCCGGGGACGGGCGGGCGAGGGTCCGGGCCGAGAGCTGGTGATCCCGGCCCGGTGTCGGATCCTTCGGGTGTCGCGCCCTGTCAGATGATGCCCGCCTGGCGGGCCGTCTCCTCGAAGGCCCGCGCCACCTGGCTGCCCCGGTACGGGGTGAGACGGCGGTGGAAGTCGCGGACGTACTCCAGCGAGCGGGCCGATCGCATCTCCCCCGCCGCCCGCAGCGCGTCGGTGGCCATGGTGCAGGCTTCGTCGAGGTCCCCCATGCCGAGCCGGGCGGTGGCCAGCACCAGTCGGCAGAAGATCCGGCTGCGGGCGTAGGCGGGCGAGCGCAGCCGCAGCGACTTCTCGGCGTGCTGGGCGCAGGTGCGCCACTGCTGGAGGTCGCGGTAGCAGTGGGCGAACTCGTCGGAGAGCTGCGCCTCGTCGAAGTACCGCGCCCAGGAGGAGAGTTCGTCGCCGCTGCGGGCGGCCGCGAGGGCCCGCTCGGAGCGTACGAGGGCGGTGGTGCAGGAGCGGACGTCGCCCAGCAGGCCGTGTCCGCGCGCCTCGGCGGCGTGCATCAGCGCCTGGACGGTGGGCGGCACGGCGGTGCCCACGCCCTGCTGGGCGACCCTGGCGAGCTGGACGGCCTCGCGGCCGTGGCCGAGGTGGACGGCCTGCTGGCTCATCGTCACCAGCACGTAGCCGCCGAGGGCGCGGTCCCCCGCGGCCTGGGACAGGCGCAGGGCCTGGACGAAGTAGCGCTGGGCGAGGCCGTGGGCGGCGATGTCGAAGGACGTCCAGCCGGCGAGCCGGGTGAGGTCGGCGACGGCGCCGAACAGGGCCCGGCCGATCTGCTCGCCGTAGCGGCCGCGCAGCATCGGCTCGGCCTCGCTCTCCAGGTAGCGGACCAGGGCCTGGCGGGCGTGGCCGCCGCCGTAGGCGTGGTCGAGCGCGCGGAAGAGGTCGCCGACGGCGCGGATGGCGGCGATGTCGCCGCGGCCGACGCGCAGGGCGGGGCGGGTCTCGCGGGCGGCCGGGTCGGAGTACGGGGGCTCGACGGCGGCGGGCGGGCGGCGGCTCTGGGTGGGGACCCGGCCGATGGCGGCGGCGGTGCCGGTGGTGCGGGCGGTGGTGGCCGGGGTGGCGGGCACGCCCGGGGCCTGGCCGCGCGGCGGACCGGTGGGGGGCGCGCCGGGCCCGGTCGTGGCCGTGGTGGTGGCCGCGGCTGTCGCGTCCGGGCGGACCAGGGTGGAGCCGTCCCGGGCGACCCGCTCGTCGGTGCGGCCGATCAGCCAGTCCCGGCTGGGGACGACCAGGCCGGCCGGGGTGAAGGCGATCCGGCGCAGTTCGGACTGCGGGCCGTTGTCCTTGCGCCACATGCTCGCGACGATGTCCACCGCCTCCTGCGGGGTCTCGGCGAACTCCAGCCCGGCGTACACCGGGGCGCAGGCGTCGAGGCCGAGGTCCTGGGCGGTGAGGCGGCGGCCGAGGCGGCGGGTGAAGACCTCGGCGATCAGGGCCGGGGTGGCACCTCGGGGCTGCTGGCCCCGGAGCCAGCGGGTGACCGAGGTCTTGTCGTAGCGCAGGTCGAGGCCGTGTTCGAGGCCGAGCTGGTCGACGCGGCGGGCGAGGCCCGCGTGCGAGAAGCCGGCCTCCTCGATCAGGGCGGCGAGCTGGGCGTTCTGCGGCGTCGGGCCGGTGTGGGCCTTCGCGGCGGCCTCGGGCGCGGCGGGGTCGTGCCGGTCCTCGGGCGTGGCCTGCACCGGCAGCCGCAGCTCGTCGGCGGTCAGGACGTCGTCGGCGAGCACGTCCTCGACCAGGACGTCGTTGGTCAGGGTGTCGTCGGTCAGGGCGTCGGGGGCGTCCGGAAGGGCCCGGCCGACCGGACCTCGGTGCTGGCCGAGCGGGTCGAGCGGTCCGTACGCCGGGCTGTCGGTAGCAGGCCGTTGGGGCATGTCAGTCAACACCTCTCGGACGTCGCACCGGGCTCTACCAGCGCTTCGGCTGCCTGGGGCGGCGCCCCCTGTCGGGAATCGGCGTGAATGTAGCGAGCATTCGGGCGCTATGGGTGGATCTGACCGAGCAATCCTCCGAACGGGTGAAGCAACCGCGCCCATTGTGGGGAAGCGAGGTCAGCGCGGGTTTGCCCTTCCGGGGGCGAACCGTCCCGCACCCCGCATGGGGCTCACCGCCACAGTCCAGCGGGCTGCTGTAGCGCTCCGCCACATGGGAGCCGGGCCGCCGGATTCCTACCGTTCTCGACCATGGACACCACTACTGCGCGCCCGTTGGACGGCCGTACGGCCCTGGTCACCGGCGCCGCCTCCGGCATCGGCCGGGCCTGCGCCGAGGCCCTCGCGGAGGCCGGCGCCCGGGTCTACGTCGTCGACCTCGCCGCCGACCCCGCCCGGGAGGTCGCCGAGCGGATCGGCGGGCAGGCGATCGTCACCGACCTCGCCGACCCGGCGGCCGTGGACGCCCTGCCGGACGACGCCGACATCGTCGTCAACAACGCCGGACTGCAGCACGTCGCCCCCGTCCACGAGTTCCCGCCCGAGCGGTTCGTCCTCATCCAGCGCGTCATGGTCGAGGCCCCCTTCCGCATCCTGCGCCGCACCCTGCCGCACATGTACGCCCAGGGGTGGGGCCGCGTCGTCAACATCTCCTCCGTCCACGGACTGCGCGCCAGCGCCTTCAAGTCCGCGTACGTCACCGCCAAGCACGCCCTCGAGGGCCTCAGCAAGACCGTCGCCCTCGAAGGCGCCCCCCACGGCGTCACCAGCAACTGCATCAACCCCGGCTACGTCCGCACCCCCCTCGTCGAGAAGCAGATCGCGGCCCAGGCCCTCACCCACGGCATCCCCGAGGACGAGGTCGTCGAACGCATCATGCTCGACCGCCCCGCCATGAAGCGCCTCATCGAACCCGCCGAAGTCGCCGCCCTCGCCCTCTACCTCTGCACCCCCGCCGCCTCCTACCTCACCGGCGCCAGCCTCCCCCTCGACGGCGCCTGGACGGCTCACTGACACGGGCCGTCACCGTCGGACCCGGAGTGGGGCTTGGGGACATGGGTGGGGGCGGGACTGTGTGGGTCGGGCACATGGGCCCCGGGGCCGGGGGTTCCTACCTTGTGGCGACGTCGTCTCCGCTGGAAGGAATGTGGTGGGCATGGGTGCGCCTGGGGCGCGGGGGTCACTCCCGCGAGTGGTGGCCGCGAGTCTGATCGGGACCACGATCGAGTGGTACGACTACTTCTTGTACGGAACAGCCGCAGCGCTGGTGTTCGGGAAGCTGTTCTTCCCGAACACCGACCCGCTGACGGGGACGCTGCTGTCGTTCCTCACCTATGCGATCGGGTTCGCGGCGCGGCCCGTCGGGGCGCTGGTGTTCGGGCACTTCGGGGACCGGGTGGGGCGCAAGCGGCTGCTGGTGGTGAGCCTGCTGCTGATGGGCGGGTCGACGACGGCGATCGGGCTGCTGCCGACGTACTCGTCGATCGGGGCGGCGGCGCCGGTGCTGCTGACGGCGCTGCGGCTGGTGCAGGGGTTCGCGCTCGGCGGGGAGTGGGGCGGGGCGGTACTGCTGGTGTCGGAGCACGGGGACCGGCGGCGGCGCGGGTTCTGGGCGTCCTGGCCGCAGGGCGGGGCGCCGGCCGGGAACCTGCTGGCGGCCGGGGTGCTGTCGCTGATGACCTCGACGCTGTCGGACGAGGCGTTCCTGTCCTGGGGCTGGCGGGTGCCGTTCCTGCTGTCGGCGGTGCTGGTCGCGGTCGGGCTGTGGATCCGGCTGGCGGTGGAGGAGTCTCCGCTGTTCCAGCAGGCGGTGGCGAACCGGCCGGCGCACGAACAGCCGCCGCTGGTCGGGGTGTTGAAGTACCACTGGCGCGAGGTGCTGGTCGCCATGGGCGCGCGGATGGCGGAGAACATCTCGTACTACGTGATGACGACCTTCGTCCTGACCTACGCCGTCAGCCACGCCCACTTCGGCAAACAGAGCGCGCTGAACGCCGTCCTGATCGGCTCGGCGATCCAGTTCGCCCTGATCCCGCTCTTCGGCGCCCTCTCGGACCGGGTCGGCCGCAAACCCGTCTACCTGACGGGCGCGATCGGCGTCGGGGTGTGGGCGTTCGTGTTCTTCGGACTGATCGACACCCACTCGTTCACCCAGCTCGCCCTGGCCGTCACCGTCGGGCTGGTCTTCCACAGCGCCATGTACGCGCCCCAGGCGGCCTTCTTCTCCGAGCTGTTCGCGACCAGGCTGCGTTACTCCGGCGCCTCGATCGGCGCCCAGTTCGCCTCGGTGGCCGCCGGCGCCCCCGCGCCGCTGATCGCCACCGCGCTGCTCAAGGACTACGGCAGCTCCACCCCCATCGCGGTGTACGTGGCGATCGCGGCGGCGATCACCGTCCTGGCCGTGCTCTGCGGACGGGAGACCCGGGGTCAGGACCTCGCCGAGGTCGAGGAGCAGCAGCAGGCGGAGGGCGCGGTGGTCGGAAAGCCCGCTGTGGCCTAGGAGTTCGAGGGGCTAACATCGCGATCTCGCGCACCCGTCGGACGGACGCAGATTGGCGGCACGCACCATGAACGACGAGAGTGCCGCGCCCGCGCTGCGGCGGCTGCTCGACCTGCTCGCCTCCGGCGCAGCCACCGAGGACTTCGCCGAGGTGCTGGCCGACGCCCGCCGCCGCGGTGCGCCGGCCGGCGTCCTCGCCGAGATCGACGACGCCACCTGGCAGGCCCTGCGGGTGCACCGCACCCTGCGTCAACACCGGCGGCGGGAAGCCGAGTTGACCGCGCTCTTCGACACCGCCGGGGACCTCGCCGCCTCCCGGGAGCTGGACACCGTCCTCCAGGCGATCGTGCGCCGAGCCCGGATGCTGCTCGGCACCGACACCGCCTACCTGACCCTGCCGGACGAGGCCGCCGGTGACACCTACATGCGGGTCACCGACGGCTCCGTCTCCGTCCTCTTCCAGACCCTGCGGCTCAGCCTCGGCGACGGCCTGGGCGGTCTGGTGGCGCAGACCGCCCGCCCGTACGCGACGCCCGACTACCGCACCGACGACCGGTTCCGCCACACCGGCACCATCGACGCCGGTGTGCTCGACGAGGGCCTCGTCGCGATCATCGGGGTACCGCTGCTGCTCGGCGGGCAGGTGATCGGCGTCCTGTTCGCCGCCGACCGCTCCCCGCGCGCCTTCTCCCCCGACGAGGTCGCGCTGCTGTGCACCCTCGCCGCGCACGCCGCGATCGCGCTGGACACCGCCAAGGCCCTGGCCGACACCCGGGCCGCCCTCGCCGAACTGAACGCCGCCAATGAGCTCGTCCGGGCGCACTCCGCCGCCGTCCAGCGCGCCGAGCAGGCGCACGACCGGCTCACCGACCTGGTGCTTCGCGGCGCCGAGGTCCCGGACGTGGCCGCCGCCGTCGCGCACCTGCTGGGCGGGGAGATCGCCGTCCTGGACGCCGAGGGCGAGCCCCTGGCCGGGCGGGCACCGGTGGCGGAACTGGCCGCCGCCGTCGCCGCCTCCCGTACCGAGGGCCGGTCCGTACGGCACGAGAACCTGTGGGTCTGCGCGGTGCTGGCCGGGCAGGACGCGCTCGGCACCCTGGTACTGCGCGGCCGCCCCGACCTCGACGACGCCGACCGGCGGCTGTTCGAGCGGGCCAGCGTGGTCACCGCCCTGCTGTTGCTGCTGCGCCGCTCGGTCGCGGAGACGGAGAACCGCGTCCGCGGCGAGCTGCTCACCGACCTGCTCACCGCCCCCGAACGCGACCCCGCCGGGCTCACCGCGCGCGGCCGCCGCCTGGGCGTCGACCTCGCCCGCCCCCACCTGGTCCTGGTCGCCGAGCCCGCGGACCGTACGGACGGCGCCGAGCGGGAGCGGCTCGCGGGCGCGGCCCGGCGCTACCTCTTCGGCTCCCGGGGCGTCGGCGCCGAGCACGGGGAGGCGGTGGTCCTGCTGGTGCCCGAGGCCGAGTACGCGGCGGGTGCCGAGGGCGCCGAGGAGACCGCCCGGCAGGCCGCCGACCGGCTCGCCCGGCTGGCCGGCTTCCCGGTGACGGTCGGCGCGGGCCGCCCCGCCGCCGGCCCGTCCGCACTGGCCGCCTCGTACGCGGAGGGTCTGCGCTGCGTGCGCGCCCTGCGGGTGCTCGGCCGCGCCGGGGAGGGCGCCTCGGCCAGGGCGCTCGGCTTCCTCGGGGTGCTGCTCGGGGACGGCCACGACGTGGACGGCTTCGTCGGCGGGGTGCTCGGCCCGCTGCTCGACTACGACGCCCGGCGGGGCACGGAGCTGGTGCGCACCCTGCGCGCGTACTTCGACTGCGGCGGCAGCCTCACCCGGGCCAAGGACGAGCTGCACGTCCACGTGAACACGGTGGTGCAGCGGCTGGACCGGGTGGAGGCGCTGCTCGGGAAGGACTGGCACGAGCCGGAGCGCTCGCTGGAGCTGCAGTTGGCGCTGCGGTTGCAGTTGCTGGGCGGTGACGGGGGCCACTGAGACGGCCCGTACAGCTGCTTCGGGCCGGGGCGTACAGTGGCGAGGTTGGTCTCGAACGCCTGGCAAGGAGCAGCATCGGTGAGCGAGCGGAGCGAGCGAACAATGAGGAGCGGCGCGTTTCGCGAAGCGACCGCCGAGCGAAGCGAGGCGGGCGCATGAGCGAGAACGTTCGTTTTGTTCGCATGGGCATAGGCGAGCGCGCCGTCCCCTACGAGGAGGCGTGGGCGGAGCAGCAGCGGCTGCACGCACTGCGGGTCGCGGACGAGATCCCCGACACCGTGCTGCTGCTGGAGCACCAGCCCGTCTACACGATGGGCAAGCGCACCAACCCCGCCGACCTGCCGCTGGACGGCACCCCGGTGGTCGAGGTGAACCGGGGCGGCGAGATCACCTGGCACGGCCCCGGCCAGCTGGTCGGATACCCGATCATCAAGCTGCCCGACCCGATCGACGTGATCGCGTACGTGCGCCGGCTGGAGGAGTCGCTGATCCGCGCCGCCGCCGACTTCGGCATCGGGACCACCCGGATCGAGGGCCGCAGCGGGGTCTGGGTGCTCGGCGACTCCCTCCCGGACGCGGTGGTGGACCCGGCCCAGGTCGTGGACATCGGCAAGCTCACCCTGCGCATGGGCCTGCCGCTGGGCATCGACCCGCGCCTGGCCGGCCCCGAGTACGCGCCCTCCAACGCCGGGCAGCGCGGTGACGACCGCAAGCTCGCCGCGATCGGCGTGCGCGTCGCCCGCGGGGTGACGATGCACGGGTTCTCGCTCAACTGCGACCCGGACATGACCTGGTTCGACAAGATCGTGCCGTGCGGCATCCGGGACGCGGGCGTCGCCTCGATCTCCGGCGAGCTGGGGCGCGACTTCACGGTGGGCGACGCGCTGGAGGCCGTGGAGCGGCACCTGGCGGCCGTCCTCGCCGAACTGCCGGAGCCGGCGCTCAGCCGCTGACGTCCGCAGCCCACCGCTGGGAATCTACTGACCGGTAGCCGTGTTGCCCTGCGATTGCAGGGCGACCGGCCCGGCGAAGCCCGTACAACCACAGGCGTACCCTGGGGGTACCCCGTCTAGTTCTAGGAGTCGCACGTGTCCGCTGTCGCGCCCGACGGCAGGAAGCTGCTCCGCCTGGAGGTCCGCAACAGCGAGACCCCCATCGAGCGGAAGCCCGAGTGGATCAAGACCCGCGCGAAGATGGGCCCGGAGTACAACGCCCTCCAGTCGCTGGTGAAGAAGGAGGGGCTGCACACGGTCTGCCAGGAGGCCGGCTGCCCCAACATCTTCGAGTGCTGGGAGGACCGCGAGGCGACCTTCCTCATCGGCGGTGACCAGTGCACCCGCCGCTGCGACTTCTGCCAGATCGACACCGGCAAGCCCGCCGAGTTCGACCGCGACGAGCCGCGCCGGGTCGCCGAGTCCATCGTCACCATGGACCTCAACTACGCCACCATCACCGGCGTCGCCCGCGACGACCTGGAGGACGGCGGCGCCTGGCTGTACGCCGAGACCGTGCGCCAGGTGCACGCGATGACGGCCGAGCGCGCCGGCGGCCGTACCGGCGTCGAGCTGCTGATCCCCGACTTCAACGCGGTGCCCGAGCAGCTGGCCGAGGTCTTCTCCTCCCGGCCCGAGGTGCTGGCGCACAACGTCGAGACGGTGCCGCGCATCTTCAAGCGCATCCGCCCGGCCTTCCGCTACGAGCGCTCGCTGGACGTCATCACCCAGGCCCGCGCGGCCGGGCTGGTCACCAAGTCCAACCTGATCCTCGGCATGGGCGAGACCCGCGAGGAGGTCAGCCAGGCGCTGGCCGACCTGGTGGGCGCCGGCTGCGAGCTGATCACCATCACCCAGTACCTGCGGCCCTCGCTGCGCCACCACCCGGTGGAGCGCTGGGTGAAGCCGCACGAGTTCGTCGAGTTGCAGGAGGAGGCCGAGGAGCTCGGCTTCGCCGGCGTCATGTCGGGCCCGCTGGTGCGCTCGTCGTACCGGGCCGGGCGGCTGTACCGGCAGGCGCTGGAGCGTCGCGAGCAGGCGGCGGTCTGAGCACGGGTTGAGCGCGCCGAGGCGTCGAGGCTGATCCAGGCCATGCGAAGGGCGGAGCCACGGCTCCGCCCTTCGGGTTTCACCGCGCTTTGACTGCCTGGTCACGGGCTGGTAACACGGGGTGGGGATGGTGGACGCGTTGCCACCGTTCGATTCGTCTCAGCGATTCTTCTCAGCCACGTCACCTCAGTCACGAGGGAGCTGTACGTCATGCGGATGCGGGTGCAGATCGGATCGGTCGGGTCGGGAGGGTCCGGAGGGTCGGGAGGGTCCGGAGGGCCTGGAGGGCCTGGAGGGTCCGGAGGGTCGGTCGGAGCCGTCGGGGCGGCCCTGCGTCTCGCCGAGAGCGTCCTGTTGGCGCCCGGCCAGCGGCGCGCGCGCCGCAACGCGTGGGCGGCGGTGTGCGAGAACCGGCGCCACGCGGCGGACCGGGTGCAGGCGGCGAGCGCCCCGGACACGGCCGGGCCGAACCACCGCTGACCAGGCACGGAGCAGGCACCCGGGTCACGGTTCGGACGAACGGGCACCCGGGCTTGGATATCCCGTGCCCGTGCCACGTACCATGAGCGTTATGGCGAGGGAAACATCCGAGAACCCCGGGCGGCTCAAGCAGATCCGCCAGGCGTACAAAATGACCAAAGAGGTCGATCCGAAGATCGGCCTGATCATCGCCGGCATCGGTCTGCTGACCTTCGGCGTGTTCCTCGCCATCGGCTTCGCGATCGACCACCCGATCTACCTGGGCATCCTCGGGTTCATCGTGGCCGTGCTGACCGTGGCGATCGTCTTCGGCCGCCGCGCCGAACGTGCCGCCTTCGGGCGCATGGAGGGCCAGCCGGGCGCCGTCGCGGCCGTGCTGAGCAACATCCGGCGCGGCTGGAGCTCCAACACCACCCCGGTCGCGGTCACCCGCAACCAGGACGCGGTCTACCGCGCGGTGGGCCGGGCGGGCATCGCGCTGATCGGCGAGGGCAACCCCAACCGGGTGCGCCAGCTGCTGGCCTCCGAGAAGAAGAAGATGGCCCGCATCGTCGGCGACATCCCCGTCCACGACATCGTGGTGGGCACCGGCGAGGGCGAGATCCCGCTCAAGAAGCTCCAGATCCACCTGATGCGCCTGCCGCGCGCCATCACCGCCACCCAGGTCACCGAGACCAACGACCGGCTGCGCGCGCTGGGCGACCTGCTCTCCAAGGCGCCGATCCCCAAGGGCCCGATGCCCAAGGGCGCCCGGATGCCCAAGGGCGGCCAGGTCCGCTGACCCCTCACCCCCATCCGACTGCTACGACGAAGGGCCCCGCCGAGGATCTCGGCGGGGCCCTTCGTCTCGTGTCCGCGAGCGGCCTATCTCCGCGAGCGGCCTACGAGCGGTCTACGTGTTGCGGGGCTCAGATCCGGACCTCGACGGTGCCGACGGCCTTGTCGTGCAGACCGCGGGTGTCGCGGTCCCAGACCAGCGGCGGGACGACCAGGCAGAGCAGCACGGTGCGCAGCAGCACCTGCGGGATGGTCGCGCGCTGCCCGTCCAGCCGGACGACCCGCAGGCCGAACAGCCGCTTGCCGACGGTCGTGCCGACCGTGGAGAGCAGGACGGCGGTGACGACGAAGAACAGCGGGGTGGTCCACAGGTTGGCGTGGCCCGCGTCGCCCTTGGCGATCAGGCCGTACGAGATCATCGAGACCAGCCAGCCGTCGACGACCAGCGCACCGATCCTGCGGCCCGGTCCGGCGACGGAGCCGGGGCCCTCCTTCGGCAGGCCGAGGCGCTCGCCCCGGTGACCGAAGTCGGCGCCCATCTTCTCGGCGGCGGCTTTGGGGCCGTCGATCCACGATCCCAACGCTTCTCTGGTGTCCACGAATCCACACTAACCGGGCTCACACCGCGGCCGGGCATCGGCTCCCCCGCGTCGACCTCGCGTCGGCCTCTGCTCGACCTCGCGTCGGCCCCTGCTCGGCTCCTCCTCGGCGTGGCGCCCTCTCCACGCGCGGGTGAATCGCGATCGCGCGGCTGACGGGGCCCGCGAAGTGGTCCAGACCACTTTGTAAAGGACTCCCAGGTGGGCAGGGCGATTTGCCCGATCCCGTACGCCTTTGCCACCCACTCGGCGGACGTGGTTAACATCTAGGAAACGAACGGGTCACCGGCCGGAAACGACCCGTTCCTAGGGTGAGCCCCAATTCGCGAGCCGAGGAGGATGGATGTTCAACAACGCCGCCGAAGTGAAGCAGTACATCCAGGACAATGACGTCAAGTTCGTCGACGTGAGGTTCTGTGACCTGCCGGGCGTCCTGCAGCACTTCTCCGTACCCGCGGCGACCTTCGACCCGTCCGAGACCCTGATGTTCGACGGTTCGTCGATCCGCGGCTTCCAGGCCATCCACGAGTCCGACATGGCCCTCGTCCCGGACCTCGCCACCGCCCGCCTCGACCCCTTCCGGGCGGAGAAGCACCTCAATATCAACTTCTTCATCCAGGACCCGGTCACCGGCGAGGCGTACAGCCGCGACCCGCGCAACGTCGCCAAGAAGGCCGAGGCGTACCTCGCCTCCTCCGGCATCGCCGACACCGCGTTCTTCGGGCCCGAGGCCGAGTTCTACGTCTTCGACTCGGTGCGCTTCGACACCAGCGCCAACGCGTCGTTCTACCACATCGACTCGGAGGCCGGCGCCTGGAACAGCGGCGCCGCCGAGGGCGACGCGCGCGGCTACAAGGTCAAGTACAAGGGCGGGTACTTCCCCGTCCCGCCGGTGGACCACTTCGCCGACCTGCGCGCCGAGATGTCCCTGGAGCTGGCCAAGGCCGGCCTGCAGGTCGAGCGCCAGCACCACGAGGTCGGCACGGCCGGGCAGGCCGAGATCAACTACAAGTTCAACACCCTGCTGCACGCGGCCGACGACCTGATGCTGTTCAAGTACATCATCAAGAACGTCGCCTGGCGGGCGGGCAAGACCGCCACCTTCATGCCGAAGCCGATCTTCGGCGACAACGGCTCGGGCATGCACGTCCACCAGTCCCTGTGGACCGAGGGCTCCCCGCTCTTCTACGACGAGCAGGGCTACGCGGGCCTCTCCGACACCGCCCGCTACTACATCGGGGGCCTCCTGCGCCACGCCCCCTCGCTGCTGGCCTTCACCAACCCCTCGGTGAACTCCTACCACCGACTGGTCCCGGGCTTCGAGGCGCCCGTCAACCTGGTCTACTCCCAGCGCAACCGCTCCGCCGCGATCCGCATCCCGATCACCGGCTCCAACGCCAAGGCCAAGCGCATCGAGTTCCGCGCCCCCGACCCGTCCTCCAACCCCTACCTGGCCTTCTCCGCCATGCTGATGGCCGGCCTCGACGGCATCCGCAACAAGATCGAGCCGCTCGAGCCCGTCGACAAGGACCTCTACGAGCTCGCCCCCGAGGAGCACGCCAACGTCCCCCAGGTCCCGTCCTCCCTCCCCGCCGTCCTGGAGGCCCTCGAGGCCGACCACGAGTACCTCCTCGCCGGCAACGTCTTCACCCCGGACCTGATCGAGACCTGGATCGACTTCAAGCGCACCAACGAGATCGCCCCCATCGCCCTGCGCCCCCACCCGCACGAGTTCGAGCTGTACTACGACCTCTGATCGGAACCGCAACGCCCGCACCACGTCGACCGGTCGGTCGGCGTGGTGCGGGCGTTGCGGCGGTCGGGCTAGTCGGGGGTGAGGGCGAGGATGGCGAGGTCGTCGGCGAGGAGGCCCGCGAAGGTGTGGACGTCCTGGGCGAGGAAGGAGACGACGCGGTCGGGGGTGGCGGGGCCGAGGGCGGCGAGGCGGGCGGTGAGGGGGTAGAAGGCGCCGGCGGCGTCGCGGGCCTCGCTGACACCGTCGGTGTAGAGCAGGACGGTGTGGCCCGGGGGCAGGGCGACGGCGGTGGGCTTGCCGGCGTCGGCGGGGCCGAGGTGGGCGAGGCCGAGGGGGAGTTCGTCGGCGCAGGAGACCGGGGAGATGGTGCCGTCGGCGAGGAGCAGCGGGGTGGTATGGCCGCGATTGACGATCTCCACGCAGTCGGAGCCGGGCAGGTACTGGAGCAGGACGGCGGTGGCGAACAGCTCGTCGTCGCCGCGGTCGGCGGCGTCGCGCAGGACGGCGCGGTCCAGCTGGTCGGCGAGGTCGACCAGCCCTGGGGTGTCGTGCGCGGCCGCGCGGAAGGCGCCGAGCACGTCGGCGACCGTACGGACGGCGCCGAGGCCCTTGCCGCGGACGTCGCCGAGCAGGACGCGCACGCCGTAGCGGGTGTCGCAGACCTCGTACAGGTCCCCTCCGACCAGCACCTCGGCCTGGGCGGGGCGGTAGAGGCCGGCGACCCGCAGGCCCCCGGCCCGGTCGGGGACGGGGCGCAGGACGGTGCGCTGGAGGGTCTCGGCGACGGTGCGGGCCTGGAGCAGGGTGCGGTTCTGGCGGGTGCGCTGCCAGGCCAGGGCGGTGCCCATCACGCCGGAGAGCAGGGTGGCGATGTAGACCCAGACGTGGTGCTGCTCGTCGATGTGGCCGGCGCGCAGTGCGAGCAGGACCTGCAGGGCCAGGGCGCCGCCGGTGGTGGCGGCGGTGAGCACCGGGCCGTAGCTGAACGCGGCGACCACGGGCAGGGCGGTGAGCAGGAAGCCCGCGGCGACGGCGTCGGGGACGAGGGCCTCGGCGGCCAGGTCGAGCACCAGCAGCACCACCGGCAGCCAGAGCACCCACCGCGGCGTCGGGGGCTGCTCGACCGCGGGGCCCGGCGGGCGGGGTGCTGCGGGCACGGTGGGACCTCCTGCCCGACCGTTCCGGGAGGATCCGGCCGGATCAACCGGTTCGTCCCTCCATGCTCCCCCACGCCGAAGAGGAGGGCGAGGCCGTTGCCGAGCAGGTCGGTGGCGGTCCCGGGCCCGGGCGGCGGCGGGTCGGTAGGGTTGACGGTATGAAGATCTGGATCAACCCCCGGTGCGGCAAGTCCCGTGCGGCGCTCAAGGAGCTCGACGCGGCCGGGATGAAGTACACCGTGCGGCGTTATCTGGAGGACCCGCCGAGCGCCGGCGAGCTGGAGGAGGTGCTGGAGCGCCTGGGCCTGGAGCCCTGGGACATCACCCGCCTCGACGAGCCGGCCGCCAAGGAACTCGAGATGAGGCAGTGGACCAGGGAGCCCGCCGACCGGGCCCGCTGGATCGCCGCGATGGCCGAGCACCCGGTGCTGATCCAGCGGCCGATCATCACCACGGACGACGGCCACGCCGTGGTCGCCCGGACCCCCGAGGTCCTGAGGACCGTCCTGCCGTAGTCGCACGGCCAGGGGCACCGGCGGTCGGGCGGCTGTCGGTGCCCGGTGCCCGGTGCCCGGGCGGCTGTCGGTGCCCGGTGCCCGGGTGCCACACTGGCCGGGTGACGACCACGAGCACCACGTACATCGCGTTCCTGCGGGCGATCAACGTCGGCGGCCGGACGGTGAGGATGGAGCGACTGCGCGCTCTCTTCACCGAGCTGGGGCTCGGCGGCGTCCGCTCGTACATCCAGACCGGCAACGTCTTCTTCACCACCGACGAGCCGGACCGCGCCGCGCTGACCGCCCGGATCGAGGCGCACCTGGAGGCCGGGCTCGGCTACCCGGTGCCGGTGCTGCTGCGCACGGTCGACGAGGTGGCCGACCTGCTGGCCGCCGAGCCGTTCCGGGGCGTGGAGGTGACGCCGGACGTGCGGCTGGTGATCGCCTTCCTCTCCGAACCGCTGCCCGCGGACCTCCCCGTGCCGCGCCGCTCCCCGAAGGGCGACGTCGAGGTGATCGGCGCCGACGCGGGGGCCGCGTACCTCGTCGTGCACCTCAAGGACGGCAAGTGGGTCACGAAGGAGTTCCTCGACAAGTCGTACAAGGGGTCCGTCACCTCGCGGTTCCTGCACACCACGGAGAAGATCCTCGCCGCCGCCCGCAAGGGGTGATCGAGGAACCGGGCGGTCCGGCGCGGCGTCTGTCGCTCAGTGACGTACACCCCCGGCCGCCGGCCCGCGGCGCTCCCCGCGCTCCCCGCGCTGTCCTGCTCTCCGTACTCTCTGGACACCCCGAACAGGCCGAGCGGACAATCGGGCCATGACGTCTCCTGAGTCCCACACGGGCCGCCTGCGGCCGTCCGACGCCGAACGGGACCAGGCGATCGACGCGTTGAAGGACGGCGCGGGCAGCGGGCGGCTCTCCCACGACACCTTCCTGGGCCGGATGGACCTCGCCCTGCGGGCCGAGAGCCGGGGCGAGCTGGAAGCCGTACTGGCCGGGCTGCCGACCGGCGGGCCGGTGGAGCGCGCTGTGCTGCGGACGGTCGGCCGGGTCTCCGCCTTCGGCGGCCGGCTGAACCGGGCCTGGCGCACCGAGCGGCTGCCCGGGCTGGCCCTGCCGCAGGCGGGCGCCGGGCAGTTGACGATCGGTCGCATCCCGGGGTCGGCGCTGCGGCTGCACCACCCGTCCGTCTCCCGCCACCACGCCGAGCTGCGGCACGAGAGCGTCGGCTGGGTGCTGTACGACCTGGGCTCGACCAACGGGACGTACGTCAACGGGCGCCGGATCGCGGGGGCCGTGCTCGTACGGCCGGGCGACCAGGTGCGGTTCGGCAACCTGGAGTTCCGGCTCGAGGCGGGCTGACCCTGCGGTTCAGCGGGTTCAGCGGGTTCAACTGATTCAACGGGTTCAGCCGGTTCAGCCGGTTCAGCCGGTCAAGTGGGCTCAGCCGGTTCAGTGGGGGAACTGGCGGCGCGGGCGCTGCGCGGGCAGCTCGTCCTGGAACTCCGCGATGACGGTGGCGATCTGGCGCATCAGCACCGTGCGCTCCAGCCGCTCCAGGTACAGGTTCCGGGCGGCCAGCGCCTCGACGGTGACGCCGAAGTAGAGCGTCATCAGCGGGTTGATGAAGAGCTGCTCCCCCTTCGTCCGCTCGGTGAAGCGCACGTCGCCGAACTCACCGCGCAGCGCCGCCGCCACCGAGCCGTTGACGATGCTGGGGTGCTCGGGGAACGCGGCCCTGGCGTGCTCGACGGCGTCCAGGTAGAGCGCGCCCTCGCGGCTGTCGCGCGGGACGGAGAAGGCACCCAGGTAGCCGCCGGCCCGGTCGAGGGCGGCGAGGTTCTCCAGCACCAGGGAGTGGTTGACGCCGTGGTGGGCGTCGATGCCGAACCCCAGGCAGGCGACCAGCCGTTCGGGCACCTCGGTCAGGCCGGCGACGGCGGCGAGGCTGGCCATGTCCTCCTCGGGAGTGCCGAGGCCCATCTCGTCGCCGCGCATCAGGATGTCGGTGCCGCCGTCCACCAGCAGCAGCGCGTCCACGCCGCCCAGGTGGTCGAGCAGCCGTCGGTACGCCTCGCGCAGCGGCTGCACGCCGGTGGTCGGGAAGGCCCACACCGTGTCGGGCATGCCGTGCAGGTGCAGCCAGCGGGCGAGGGTGCGCTCGGGGAAGTAGCCGTCGGGCGCGGGGGTTTCGGGCCCGATCCGGGCCAGGTCGGGCTCCTGCCAGACCTCGCCGGGCAGGCCGTAGAGGTGGGTGAAGGAGAGGTTGGCGAGGTGGACCTCCTTGCCGGCCGCGCGCAGCGCCAGCGCGATCGGCAGCCCGGCGTACACGTCGAAGCCTCCGCCGGCCCCGGCGATCAGGACGCGGTCGGCGGCCAGCAGCCGGGTGAGCAGCGGAGGTTGCAGCAGCGAGGTCATCCGGCGGACGGTAGCACCGCCGGGTCGGCGTACGGCGGTCAGGGCCAGCGGTCAGCGGTCAGCGGTTGACGTGCAGTTCGGCGAAGTGGTCCTCCTTGTCGGACTTGCGCAGCTGTAGGCATTCCCTGGCCCGGCCCGGAGCCGCACGGTGGTCGTGACCCCGAGGTCCATTGGCCCGATCCCTTGGAGGGAAAGGAGAGTTGACGGTTCGACAGCTACTCGACGCATATGCCAGGGGGATCTGCCACGCGCGTAGAACGGCGGGCCGCGAAAAGGCCCCCCGGTCAGTCCGTGGCCGGGCCCGGGAAACCGAACAGGTCGGACGGGAGGCTGGGAAGGCCGGGGTTGTCGGCGAGGCCGGGGTGCTCCGGGAGGTCAGGGTGGTCGGCGAGGTCGGAAGCCACGGGAGTGCCCCACAGCCGCGCGGTGCAGCGCTGGTACGTGGCCCGCCAGTGCGACCAGTTGCGCGCCACGTCGTCGTCGCACTCGGCCAGCAGCTGCTCGACCCGCGCCTCGTCCACGCCGTCCAGCAGCCAGGCCAGCGCGTCCGGCGCGCCCGGCCCCTCCGCCGAGGACAGCAGGTCCAGCAGCTCGCCGAGGCTCCCGACGCGCGAGCCCTCGCTGAACACGTTCTCCATGCGGGGCAGCAGCTGCCGCTCCTCGATCCGCAGGTGGGTCTCCAGGCGGGCGGCCAGGTCCTCCATGGCGTACGCGACGGGCCAGGCGCTGCCGGTGTCCCGGGTGGCGATCCGCACGAGGGTGGTGACCCGGGTGAAGGAGTGGTCCAGCCCGTGGTGGTCGTCCTCCAGCCAGTTGAGCAGCAGTCTCAGCTCGGGCGCGAAGCGGCGCACGATCGGCCAGATCCGGGTGTCCTGCTGCTCGTGGTGGCAGGTGAGCATCGCGGTCATGAAGTTCCAGTGCCGCAGCAGCGCCTCGCCCTGGTCCTCCTCCCCGGGCTGGAGCAGCCGCAGGGCGTTGGGCAGCCGGGCGAGGTCGCGGCGCAGCGCGGCGTGCACCAGCCGCAGCCCGGCGAACCGGAAGGTGACCGGTTCCTCGTCGGTGTCGAGTCCGTACGCGGTCACGGCCCGGGCGTCGGCCCCGGAGGCCCCGGACTGCGCCTGCTCGGGCACGGACGGGGACGGCTGGGGCAGCAGGTGGATCGGCATGGGACTCTCTTCACGACTGGCGGGCGGATGGGGCGTCGGCCGGGTGAGGCGGCCCCATCCAAGGTGCTCGAAGTCGATCAGAAGGGAATCAATGTCCGATTGACGCGCAGGTCACGGGCCCTTCCGGGCCTTCGGCACGGACCTCGGTGCCGGATGCGCGAAGACCCGCGACGCCGGGGCGCCGCGGGTCTTCGAGGGTCTTC
This sequence comes from Streptomyces sp. NRRL WC-3742, assembly GCF_000720635.1. Lineage (GTDB taxonomy): Bacteria > Actinomycetota > Actinomycetes > Streptomycetales > Streptomycetaceae > Kitasatospora. The sequence continues at coordinate 23,418 of NZ_JOCF01000089.1, forward strand.
GAGGGGTCTTCGAGGGTCGTTCGGGGGTGCTTCCGGAAGCGGCCGGGATCACTCCGAGGCCGGCCCCGCCAGGTTCGCGGTCAGCCAGACCAGCGTGTCCGGGATCATCTTCTTGAAGTCCGAGGTCAGGTGCTTGCCGCCCGGCTGCTCGTAGTAGGTGATGCTCACCGGGGCGACGGCCTTCTTCACCCAGTTCGTGACGATGTTCTTCTCGTACCCGTTGGCGCCGCCCGCGGTGACGTACATCTTCACGTCGGCCTTGCCCTGGGTGACCAGGATGTCGGGGTTGTTGGCCGCCTTCTCGGCGTCGTGGCCCTTCCAGAGCCCGGAGTCCGGGATGAAGTAGCCGTCGATCGGCACCGCGGCCTTGTAGACGTCCGGGTACTGCAGGGCGAGCTTCGCGCTGCAGAAGCCGCCGGTGGAGGCGCCCATCACGCCCCAGCCGTCGCGGCCCTTCACGGTGCGGAAGTTGGCGCGGACGAAGTCGGGGATGTCCTGGGCCATCCACGTGGCCATCTTGGCCTGGCCCGGGATGTCGGAGCAGTCCAGCGCGTTCTTCTCGTCGCCGTTGAAGTTCTGCACCGGCATGATCATGATGAACGGATGGGCCTTGCCCTCCTTGACCAGCTTCTCGTTCTCCTCCTGGATCGGCAGCTGGTTGTCGGTCCAGGTGTTGTAGCCGTTGCTCTGGCCGCCGGCGAAGAGGGTCAGCACCGGGAAACCGGTCTTGGCGTACTTGGGGTCGTTGTACTCGGGCGGCAGCCAGACCCAGACCTGGCCGCTGACGCCGGACTTCGCCCCGGTGACCTTGGTCAGGAAGATCGGGCCGGCGCCGGTGTCCCGGACCTTGCTGAGGCTCGCGGCCGGACCGGTCGGCATCAGCACCTTCCCGCCGCCGGCCGGGGCGGTGGTGGTGCCGGTCGGGGTGCCCGGGGCGGTCGTGGCGGAGGCGTCGCCGGCCGGAGTGGTGGCCGCCGGGGTGCCGTCCGCCTTGGCGCTGTCCCCCTTACCGCCGTCCGAACCGCCGCATGCCGCGAGCGCGGCGGCCAGGACGAGCGTGACGGCACCGGTCAGGACGGCACGGGAACGGGACGACTGGCTAAGCACGGTGAGGACTCTCCGACCGATGTCACACCCGGTCCGTCTGACCGGGTGGTGGCCCCCCGGTGGGGCCGGACAGGCTCGGGGGCGCGGCGCTGGTGCGGCCCCGGAGCGGCGGTGCGCCGTCCCTCCTGGGGGCGAACCTTCCTGCGATCTTATGACGTGGGTCGGGGTGGCCCGGTTGCGAGGTGGCCACCGTGAATCCAATGTTTGTTCGCGATCAGGTAAAGATCTTCACCGTGCCCGCCACCCTGCGGGGGTCGGACGGCGGGGGTCGGACGGCGGGGCGCGCCGACCCCCGCCCGGGGCTCACCGGTTCACGGCCGCCAGGTGTCCCCGAGCGTGACCGTTCCCGTGCCGGGGACGGTCGCCGTGCGGTTGGCCCCCGACTCCCAGGTGACCGCGCCGCTCGCGTCCTTGCGCACGTACTTGTACTGGAAGGACGTGCCGGCGGGCAGCGAGAGCGTCAACGACCAGACCGGGTAGCCGGAGGAGGACATCGGCAGCGCCTTGGCCGGGTCCCAGCCGCCGAGCGCGGCGGCGTCGCCGACCACGTAGACGTTCTGGCCGGGCGAGGTGGTCGCGTTGACGTTGAACGAGGCGCCGGAGACGCTCGCCGCGGACTGGACGTACAGCGCGACCGCGTCGCCCGCGCCGACCGTCGCGGTGAACTTCCCGTCGGCCCCGACCTGGTACGTCGGCCCGGTGCAGCCGCCGCCCGCCTGCGGGTCACCGTGCTGGACGTCACAGTACGTCCCGGCCGGCAGGCCCGTCTGGAAGGTCTGGGTGATCGCGCCCGCCTCGTGGTTGATCGCGACGTAGCCCTTGTTGCCGCGCCCGAAGGCGATCGCGTTGTTGCCGTTGGACCACCAGTTGGTCACCCCGGTGCCCGCGACGGCGTTGCGGAAGCCGACCATGTTGGCGACCTGCCGCCAGGCGTGGGTGCAGTTCCAGCCGTCCTGGTAGCAGGCGTTCACGGTGCCGCCGAGCGGCGGGCCGTCGTCCTTGTTGGTGAAGCTGTAGCCCGAGTAGATGTTGGGCGAGCCGTAGGTGGAGGCCAGCAGGAAGACGTTGGCCAGCGTGTAGGTGTTGCCGTAGGTGTAGTTGAGGGTGGAGCCGTTGCGCTCGGTGTCCCAGTTGTCGAGGAAGCTGCGGGCCTGGTTGCTCGGCAGGTAGCCCCAGGAGGCGCCCCAGGTGCTCAGGCTCGCCAGCTTGTCGGCGGTGAAGATCCGCTTGAGGTCGGTGCCGACGCGGAACTCGTCCACGTCCCCGTTGCCGGTGTACTCGGAGGGCTGGATCGGCTCCCCGGCGCCGTAGATGACCTCCTGCACCCAGTAGGCGTTGGGGTTGGCCATCTGGGCCTTGATCGCGGCGAGGTCGGAGGCGGCTATGTGCTTGGCGGCGTCGATGCGGTAGCCGTCGACGCCGAGGGTGGCGAGGTCGTCCAGGTAGTGCGCGACGGTGGTGCGGACGTACGCGCTGCCGGTGTCCAGGTCGGCGAGGTTCACCAGCTCGCAGGTCTGCACGTTGGTGCGGTCCTGGTAGTTGCTGATCGCCTGCCGGCAGGAGTGGAAGTCCTGGTCCTGGTAGTAGCCGGGGTAGTTGTACTTGCTGTAGACCGTGCCGCCGGTGCCCGTGCCGGAACCGGCCGACATGTGGTTGACCACCGCGTCGGCGATCACCTTGACCCCGGCCGCGTGGCAGGTGTCGACCATGTTCTTGAAGGACGTACGGTCGCCGAGCCGCCCGGCGATCCTGTAGCCGACCGGCTGGTAGGAGGTCCACCACTGCGGGCCCTGGATGTGCTCCTGAGGCGGGGAGACCTCGACGAAGCCGTAGCCCTTGGGGCCGAGGGTGGAGGTGCACGCCTGGGCGACGGAGTCGAAGCGCCACTCGAAGAGGGTGGCGGTGACGTCCTTGCCGTTGTTCGCCGGAGGGGCGGCCTGGGCTGGGGTGGGGGCGCCGAGCGAGGTGCCGAGTGAGAGCGCGAGCGCCGCGGAAGCGGCGAGCGCGCCGGCCCTGCGGGCAGGCCGGCGCGTGGGGGCGGTGGTGACCACGTCGTCTCCATGGGGGGTGGCTGGGGGGTGGGGCAGCCGGGGAACTGCAGGAAGTTTCTGTAACTTGCTGGAAACTTTCAGAGAACGTAGGGCCGACGACGGAGCGGGGTCAAGGGGTAGGACAGTAACGTTTCCGCAGGCGGGAGACGGTTCGCCCACGACAGGCCGCAACGGACAAGGGCCCGGCGGCCGTAGCCGCCGGGCCCCTCACCTGTCCTTCTCGGTCACCGGTACCTCACCGGTGCCTCACCGGTGCGCGTCAGCCGTCATGCGGCCTCAGCTGGTCTGGATCGAGGTGTCGTCGATCACGAAGCTCGTCTGCAGCGAGGAGTCCTCGACGCCGTTGAACTTCAGGGTGACCGTCTGGCCCGCGTAAGACGAGAGGTCGAAGGTGCGCTGCTGGTAGCCCGCGGCCGCGTCGACGTTGGAGTACGTCTTCAGCGTGGTGCCGTTGACGGAGACCGTCAGCTTGTCGTACGCGGTGGTGCCCGTCTCGGCGGTGTCGATGTGCAGCCAGAAGCTCAGCGTCGCCTT
>NZ_JOCF01000090.1 GCF_000720635.1 Streptomyces sp. NRRL WC-3742
GGGCTGGGCCGGGGTCGGGCGCAGGGGCCACCAGAGGCTGCGGCCGAGGAGGGCCGCCAGGGCGGGGACGACGGCGAGGGAGAGGACGAGGGCGGAGAGCAGGATGCCGACCGTCAGGGAGAAGGCCATCTGCTCGGTGCCCGGGGAGGCGACCAGCGTCGCGAAGGAGCCCGCCAGGACCACGCCCGCCGCGGCGATGGCGGGGGCGGTGTGCCGGACGGCTCGGGCCACGGCGGCGCGGGCGGGCCCGGGGTGGGCCATCTCCTCGCGGAGGCGGTCGGTGATGAGGATGTTGTAGTCGGTGCCGAGGGCGACGACGAACAGGAACAGCACCAGCGGCAGCGTGAAGCTGACGCCCGGCCGGTCCAGCCCGTGCTGGAAGAGCAGCGTGGCGGCGCCGAGGGTGGCGGAGAAGCCGAGGCCGACCGCGAGCATCAGCACCAGCGGCGCGAGCAGGCTGCGCAGGAGCAGCAGCAGGATCAGCGCGATCAGCCCGGCCGCGACCGGGAAGACCACGGCGAGGTCGTGGTCCACGGCGTCGGCGACGTCGGCGAAGATCGCCGCCGTGCCGCCCACGTGACCGGCCGTCCCCGCGGGGGCGTGGGCGGCGACCGCGGCGCGGACCGGTCCGGAGGCGAGGGCGCGGGCCCGGTCGCTCTGCGGGTCGACGTTCAGGGAGACGTCGATCCGCGCGGCCCGGTGGTCGTCGCTGAGGACGGCCGGGCTGACCCGCCCGACGCCCTCGACACCGCTGAGGGCCTTGGCGAGGCCGTCGAAGCGTCCGGCGTCGAGGGTGGAGCCGTCCTTGGCGACGAGGAAGACGGTCGTCGGGTCGGAGACGCCGGCCGGAAGGGCGCGGGCGATCTCGGCGGCGGTGGCGGCGGCGGGCGTCGAGGAGTCCTCGCCGAGGCTGTAGTCCATCCGGACGCCGACCATCCCGGCGGCCAGCGTGCCGAGCAGCGCGACGGAGGCGGCCAGGACCGCCAGCGGGCGGCGGGCGAGGAAGCGGCCGTACCGGGCGGCGAAGCCCTCGCGGGGTGCGCGGCGCAGGCTGCGGGAGGGCCAGAACATCGCGCGGCCGCAGGCGGCGAGCAGGGCGGGCATCAGGGTGAGGCTGCCCAGCAGCATGACCAGCACGGAGAGGGCGATCGCCGGGCCGAGCGCGCGGAACTGGCCGAAGGAGGCCACGCCCAGGGTGGCGAAGGCGGCGACGATGGTCAGCGCGGCCGAGGTGATCGCGGTGCCCACCCGGCCGGAGACCTCGGCGGCGGCCTCCCGGGCGGGCTGGTCGGGCCGGGAGCGCAGGTGCTCGCGGAAGCGGAAGAGCAGGAACAGCAGGTAGTCGATGCCGATGCCGAGCAGGACGACGGAGATCAGGCTCGGGGTGCTGGAGTCCAGCTTGAGACCGGTGAGCTCGGCAGCTCCGGCCACCACCCCGGAGGCCGCCGCCGCGATCAGGCCGACCGCCAGCAGCGGCAGCACGGCCGCGAGCACGCTGCGGAACACCAGCACGTTGAGCAGCACGATCAGGCCCATGACGAGGGCGCCGCCGAGCTTCATGGCGCCCTCGTTGGCCTCGAGGGTGTCGGAGAGCTGGGCCAGGGAGCCGGTGAAGCCGGTGCGCATCCCCATCTCGCCGAACTCGGTGCGGGCGCCGTCGCGGAAGGTCCGGTAGACGCCCTGGACGCCCTCCTCGGAGGGGTTGCCGGTCAGCTCGACGGTGAGCAGTTCGAAGCTCTTGTCGGGCGCGGTGGTCGCGGGCGCGATCCGGGGTGTCTGGGAGCGGTCGTTGACGAGGAAGCTGGGATCGTCCTTCTTCCTGGGCATCTGGACCCGGCGCTTGGCGAGCTTGGCCGCGCCGTCCTCGATCTTCTTCTGGTCGGCGGCGCCGAGCTTCGCGCCGTCGGCCCGGGCGACCAGGACGGTGATGGTCACGGCGTCCGGCCGTGCCCCGAAGTTGTCCTCGGCGATGCGCAGCGCGGCGGCCGAGTCGTAGCTCTTCGGCAGGAAGTCCCCGGTCTGGGACTGCGTCACCCGGGGCATCAGCATCGGGCCCAGGAGGCCCAGTCCCACGGCGAGGACGCCCCACAGGGCGATGACCTTCCACGCGTTTCTCGTGGCGAATCCGGTCAGTGCGCGGATCACGTGTTCCTCCGGCTCGTCGACGCGTACGTCGGCTTCGGCGCCGGGGTTTCCCGGGCCTTCTCCAGACCATCAGTCGAAACGGCGCCGGGCGTCCGAGCCGGGGACGATCCGCACCGGGGGCCTCGCTCCCCCGCCGGGGCCGCGACCGGGACCGTGGTCCTGGTTCCGCCCGTGCGGCTTCGGCCGTGGGGACGAGCTCGGGGCCGACGGGCCGGTGCGAGAATGGGCCGGTGCGAGAATGGGCAGGTCAGAGCCGGTCGGCCGGGAGGGACGAGATGGACGCGCGTGCGCGCCGTGTGTGGGGGCCGCTGCCCTGGAGCCAGGCGGACGCCCTGCTGGTGGTCGTCGTCACGATGATCGACCTGCTCGGGCACCTCCTCATCGGGCAGGTGGCGGGGGGCCGCCACGTGACCGTTCCGGGCTTCGTCCTCGTCGCCGTGTCCGCCCTGCCGCTGCTGGCCCGGCAACGGCGCCCGCTGGAGATGCTCGCCGTCGTGCTGGTGATCCAGGCCATGATCGACCAGTTCGTCCCCACGACCAGCCACTTCGGCGCGGTGCTCACCGTCGCCCTGTACTCGGTCGGCCGGTATCGGCGGCTGTGGGACACGGCGGCGGCCTCGGCCGTGACGACGGTGGTCGTGTCGCTGAGCCAGAGCCACTTCCACCTGCCGTCCTGGTCGGCGGTGTTCGCCACGATCGTCGCCGCCGTCATGGTCGCCGGCGCGGGGCTCGGCGTCGCGCGGTGGCAGCGCGAGCTGGCGGCCAACCGCCAGCTGCTGGCCGACCGCGCGGTGGCGGACGAACGGCGGCGCATCGCACGGGAGTTGCACGACATCGTGGCCCACCACATCACCACCATGCAGCTGATGGCCGGCGGCGCCCGGGCGAACCTGGGCCGGCCGGAGGTGGTCCGGGACTCCCTGGTGACCCTGGAGTCCTCGGGCCGCCTCGCGCTGCGCGAGATGCGCCAGCTGCTGACCGTCCTGCGGGCCGACGACGACGAGCCGGAGCACGCCCTGCCCGCGCCGCAGCCCGGGGCGGAGGACGTCCAGCGGCTGGTGGACGAGTCCTGCCTGGCCGGGCTGCCCACCGAGCTGACCGTCGACGGGCCCCGGCAGCCCCTGCCGCCGACCGTCGGCCTGACGGTGTTCCGGATCGTCCAGGAGGGCCTCACCAACGCCCGTAAGCACGCGGGGTCCGCGCGGGCCGACGTCCGCCTGGCGTACCACCCGGACCGGGTCACCGTGGAGGTGCGCGACGACGGCGGGGGCTCGCCCTCACCCGAGCCCACCGGTCGGGCCGGGTACGGGCTACTCGGCATGCGCGAGCGCGTCGCCCTGCACGGCGGCACCCTGGAGGCGGGCCCGCGGCCGGGCGGCGGCTTCGCCGTGCTGGCCGAACTGCCGCTGACCGCCGCCGAGGCGGCCGAGGCGGCCGTCCAGACCGGGCAGGCGGCCCGATGAGCGCCGACGGCACGAACCCCGACGCCCTGAACCCTGACGGCATGCCCTCCGACGGCACGAGCCCCGACGCGCCGATCAGGGTGCTCATCGCGGACGACCAGCCGCTCGTGCGGCGCGGCCTGTCGCTGATCCTCTCCCCCGACCCGACCTTCGAGGTGGTCGGCGAGGCCGAGGACGGCGAGCGGGCCGTCGCCGCCGCCCTGCGGCTGCGCCCCGACGTCGTGGTGATGGACATCCGGATGCCCGTCCTGGACGGCGTCGGCGCGACGGCCGAGCTGGCCCGCGTCCTGCCCGACTGCCGGGTGCTGGCGCTCAGCACCTTCGACATGGACGAGTACGTGGTGGCCGCGCTGCGCGCCGGCGCCCACGGGTTCCTGCCCAAGGACGTCTCCCCGGAGGACCTGGCCACGGCGATCCGCACCGTCCACGCCGGCGAGGCTGCCGTCGCCCCGCGCCTGCTCACCCGGCTGATCTCCGCCTACGTCCGGGCGCCCGCCCCGGCCCCGGAGCCGCCGGCGGTCGTCCACGGGGCCGAGCTGACGCCCCGGGAGGCGGAGGTGTGGCGGCTGATGGCCACCGGGCTGGACAACGCGGGGATCGCGCTGGCCATGGAGATCAGCCAGTCGACGGTGAAGAACCACATCACCAGCCTCTTCGGCAAGCTCGACGTCCGCGACCGCGCCCAGGCCGTCATCGCCGCCTACGAGACGGGCCTGGTCACCGCGCGTTCGTCGTAGGGGCGTCCTGCGGCTCCGCCGGTGCGGGCTTCGCGGCGCGGGAGGGGTTCCACAGTCCGTCGGCCTCGCCGCGGGCGAGGTGGTCCTCGTAGATCCGCACCTTGTAGCGCATCACCTCCAAAGTGCGCTCCAACTCCCGGACCTGCTCCTCCACCTGGCGCTCGTGCGCGCGCAGCAGCTCGAGCCGCTCGTGCTCGTTGCCCGGCCCGCCGCGGGCCAGCTCGATGTACTGCCGGATGGTCGCCAGCGACATGCCGGAGGAGCGCAGCCGGGTGCAGATGGCCAGCCACTCCAGGTCCTCCTCGTGGTAGATCCGGCGGCCGTTGGCCAGGCGGCGCACGGGGTTGGCGAACAGCCCCTCCCGCTCGTAGAAGCGCAGCGCGTGCACGCTCAGGCCGCTGCGCTGGGCCACCTCGCCGATGCTCAGGTCCATGGACCCGTCCTCCCCGTGTTGATCTAGACCCGACTCTAGGACCTAGCGTCGAGCCGTCCGCTCATCGGAGCGGTCCTCACAGCCCGAACAGTCCGAACGATCCGGACAGTCCCAACAGTCCGATCGGCCTGAACAATCCGGACAGTCGCACACAACGGGAGAACATCATGAGCGTTTGGTTCGTCACCGGGGCCTCACGGGGCCTCGGCGCGGAGATCACCCGCCAGGTGCTGGAGCGCGGCCACAGCGTGATCGCCACGGCGCGGGACGCCTCCGCCGTCCTCGCCGCGCACCCGCAGCGGCCGGACGCGCTGCTGGCGGCGGAGGCGGACGTCACCGACCCGAAGCAGCTGGCCGCCGCGGTGGAGGCCGGGCTGGCCCGGTTCGGCCGGATCGACGTCGTCGTCAACAACGCCGGCTACGGCCTGCTCGGCGCGGTGGAGGAGAGCTCGGACGAGGCCGTGCGCGCCCTGTTCGACGTGAACGTGTTCGGCGTCCTCAACACCCTGCGGGCGACCCTGCCCACCCTGCGCGCCCAGCGCTCCGGACACGTCCTCAACATCGGTTCCGTGGGCGGTTTCGCCACCGCACCGGGGGTGGGGCTGTACGGCGCCTCGAAGTTCGCCCTCGAGGGCCTGTCGGAGGCGCTGCACGGCGAACTCGCCCCGCTCGGGATCCACGTCACGATCGTCGAACCGGGCGGGTTCCGTACGGACTTCCTGAGCCCGTCCAGTCTGCACACCGAGCCGGCCATCGCCGACTATGCCGAGGGGACGGGCCCGGCGCGCGAGGCGATGGCCCGCTACGACGGCCGCCAGCCGGGCGACCCGGTGAAGGTCGCCAAGGCCGTCGTCGATGTCACCGAGGCCCAGGAGCCGCCCCTGCGGCTGCAGTTGGGCGCGGACGCGGTCGAGCGGATCGAGGCGAAGCTGGACCGCGTCCGCAGTGAGCTCGACCGGTGGCGGGACGTGGCGCTCTCCACCTCCTTCTGACGGTCCGTCAGACGCTCCGTCAGATGGTCCGTCAGCTGCCGAGTGCCTGAACCTCCGTGTAGGAGACGGCCGAAGGCTCCAGCGGCAGGCCCTCGCGGACGGCGGTCGCGGTGCTCACGGCCGCCGCGAGGGCGTTGCGGTAGAGCAGCGAGCCGAGGCTGATCCTGCGCACACCCAGCGCGGCCAGCTCGGCGACGCCCGGCCCGCCCGGGGCGTAGAGGATGTTCAGCGGCGTGGTGACGGTGGCGAGCAACGCGGCGATCTTGTCCGGGTCGGAGAGCCCCGGCGCGAACACCCCGTCCGCACCGGCCTGTTCGTACACCGCGAGGCGGGGCGCGGTCTCCTCCTGCTGCCGGCCGAGCCAGTGGGTGTCGGTGCGGGCGTTGACGAACAGCGCGGGTACGGAAGCCTTGACGGCGGCGATCTTCGCGGCGTGCAGTTCCACGGGGGCGAGGGTGCCGTCCGGGCGGCCGTCCTCCAGGTTGATCCCCGCGGCGCCCGCCTCGTACAGCTCCCGGGCCAACTCGGCGACCTGCTGCGGGTCTTCGCTGAATCCGCCCTCGACGTCGACGGTGAACAGCAGCGAGTCCCGTCCGAGCCGGCGGGCCAGGGCCAGGGTGTCCCGGACGGTCGCGCCCGTCCCGTCCGGCAGGCCCGCGGCGGCGGCGACGCCGAGGCTCGTGGTGCCGACCGCCGGGAAGCCCCGCGCCGCCAGCAGGGCCGCCGAGGCGTGGTCCCAGGCGTTGGGGAGCAGCAGCGGCTCGGCCTGCTCGTGCAGGAGGGCGAAGGGGGTGCGCGGGCGCCGCAGCAGGCCCTCGGCCAGGGCGAGGGCGTGCGCCCGGCCGGGGCAGAGCCGCGGTGGGGCGCCGAAGGTGAGCGGTACCGGGTGCGTGCGGTGGGCGGCCGCGAGGTCGAGGAGCACCAGGTCGCCCGCGGCGATCTCCCGGCCGGCGACCCGGGTGTCCCTGGCGGCGGTGCGGCGCATGGCGGCCACCGGCGGCGTCTCCCGCAGCACCCGGGCGAGCGGCACGTCGGCGCCCGCCGAAGCCTCCACCAGCGCGGCCGTCGCCGCGCACGCCTGCACCAGCAGCCCGATGCGGTTGGCCAGGGCTTCCAGGCCGGCCGCGTCCGCGGGCTCCGGCTGCAGCAGCGCCACCAGCCGGGCCACCGCCGCGTCGGCGCCCGTTTCGGCGTTCGCGTCGGTATCGGCGCCCGCCCCGCCGAAGTAGGCGCCCGCCACCACGGCCACCGCCTCCGCGACCTCCCCGGGCTCCGGCATCCCCAGCGCCCCGGCCAGCGTGCGCACCACCCGGATCCGCGCCTCTCCCTCGGCGGGCCCCGCCGCCGCTGCCCGCCGCAACGCGCCGGGCTCCAGCCGCGCCAGCTCGGCCTCCACCAGCGCACGCCGCCGCCGGTGCGCCTCCCCCGAGCTGAACCGGGCCACGGTCGCCCGCAGCCACGCGACGCCCGCCACCGCTCCGGGTTCGCCGTGCGGGCCCGGCAGCTCCGGGACGAGCGCCGGATCGGCGAGCGCCTCCGTGATGTCCGCGTACCGGTCGAACTCGTGCGTCGTGTGCGTCATGCCCCCGACGCTAGGGCCGGGACGGTTCGGCCCGCACCGAACCGTCCCGGCCCCGTACAGCCCCAACCCCGTCAGGCGCCGGTCAGGTGCGGCGGGAGATGACCATGAGGTAGTCGCAGGGGGTGTCCGTCGGGTTGGCGAAGCCGTGGTCGGCGTCGGCCTGGAGGAAGAGGGAGTCGCCGGTGTCGAGGGTTTCGACGATTCCGCCGATGGCGACGGTGAGGGTGCCGGCGAGGACCACGAGCTGCTTCTCGGTGCCCGGCGGGGAGGCGGGGAGCAGGCCCAGGGAGACGCGGGCGGGGAGGTGGTGGACGATCATCTCGGGGCCGCCCGCGCCCGGGGCCGCGGAGAGCATGTGCCGTTCGAAGCCGGTGTCCGGGTCGCGGAAGACGGGGCGTTCGCGCTTGCGCAGGACGACGGCGACGCCGGACGCGGCGGCGGCCGGTGCGCCGATCAGGTCCGAGAGGGAGGCATCGAGGGCGTGGGCGATCCTGGACGCGACGCCGATCGTGGGGCTCTTCTCGCCGCGTTCGACCTTGGACAGCATCGCGCGGCTGACGGACGACCGCAGGGAGAGCTGCTCCAGCGTCAGGCCCGCCTCCTCGCGGCGCCGCCGCACGTTGCCGCCGAAGGCGCCGGCCAGGTCGTCGCCGTCGCCGTGGTGCGGTTCGGTCACCGTGATCCTCGTTCGTCGAATGCCCCGTTGTTCATCGCACAGTGTAGTGTTTCTCCCATAGAAGACAGCATCTTCGATCGAAGACGCTACGGAGGGGGTTCCATGCGTGTGATCTCGAGCGGCCGGCACCATGCCGTGTTCGCCTTCGGCGACCTGCGGGTCGTCTCGCTGCGGGACGGGTACATCGACATGCCGCCGACCCGGCTGCGCGGCGAGGACGGATGCGCGCTCCACGCGCTGCCGCCCGCCGTCCCGCTGGTCGGCGGCAACCTGCGCCTCGCGGTCAACGCCTTCTTCGTCACCGACGGCACGCGCTCGCTGCTCGTCGACACCGGCGCCTCCGACAACTGGCACGTCCCGAGCATGGGGCTGATCTACCAGGCGCTCGACGAGGCGGGGATCGACCGCGCGCTCATCACCGACGTGGCCATCACCCACGACCACGAGGACCACGTCAGCGGCCTGGTCATGCCCGGCGGCTCGGAGGCGTTCACCGGGCTCGAGCGCGTCTGGATCGGCGCGGGCGACGCCTCGGTGTTCACCGAGCCGCGGCTGGCACCGGTCCGCGACCGGGTCGTCCCCGTGACGGAGAGGGTCGCGATCAACGACTGGGCCACCGCCGTCCCCACGCCGGGCCACACCCCCGGCCACACCGTGTACGAGATCACGAGCAGCGCCGGCCGCCTCCTCGTCTGGGGAGACACCGTCCACGTCCCCACGCTCCAGTTCGAACAGCCCGATGTGGCCTGGGAGTTCGACGGCGACCAGTCCGGGGCCCGCTCCGCGCGAGCGGCCCTCCTCGAACAGCTGGCCCTGCCGGACCACTTCGTCGCCGGCGCCCACCTCGACTCCCCCGGCATCGCCCGCGTGAGCCCGTCCGGCGACGGCGACGGCTACGCGCTGGAGTACCTGGCGCCCCCGATCGGCTGACCGCCCCGCGGCGAACGGCGGCCCGGACGACCCGAACGGCGTCCGGGACCGCTGTTCGGGTCGTCCGGGTGTCCCTTCGGGTGACGGCGCCGCGCCGCGCGCCGTCCGCAGGGCTCCGGTGAACCACTGTGCCTGGTTGGAAGCCCCTTCGGAGTGGAGGTGTCGACGCCATGGCGTCTCTGGTGGCACGCAGTGTGACGGTAGTGGCGGCGACGGCCGCGTTGGTGGTGACGGCGGGCTGCGGGAACAACACCACTCCCGCAGCCCACACGGTGGTGCCGACCACCGCGAGCGCGACCCCGTCGGCCACGACGCAGCCGCCCTCGGGGCCGTCCCCGACCGCGAGCACGAACCCGCGGCCCGGCACCGTAGAGGTCTTCCCGGGCCGGGACTCCGAGCACGCGACCGCACCGACGATCAACGTGGCGGCGTCCCGGGTGGGCGAGCCCGGGTCGGCGACGATGACCGTCCACAACACCACCGCCACGTCCAAGACCATCCAGAACATCACCGCCGACCGCACCCAGGACACCGGGACGACCTCCGTCCCCGAGGACAACTGCTCCGGGACGACGCTGCAGCCCGGCGAGAGCTGCGGCGTGACGGTCGAGCACACCGCCTCGCAGCCGGGGCCCTACACCGTGGACCTGGTGATGACGACCCCTGAGGGAACCGTCATGATCCCCCTCACCGGTCAGGCGGAAAGCGCCTCGAACGCCCCGACGCCGTCCACGCCCACGCCCAGCCCTACTCCCACGCCCGCACCCACTCCCGCGCCCACGACCCCCGCTCCCGACAACACCGGGAGCCCGGCACCCGAGGCCCCCACCACCTCACCCGCCGCCGACGGCGCTTGAGGAGATCTCCACCCAGAGTCCGTCGTTGTCCCGCAGCGCCACCACCAGGCGGTCCGCCCAGCGCGAGGTGGAGGAGACCAGGTAGAAGCGGGACGGCGCCTTCGCCAGGACGCGGAAGCCGCGGTACTCGTAGCGGTACCCCTCCCCCTCGGGCCCGTGGTCGATCAGGGAGATGTCCGGGGCGTTGTGCGTGAGGGGCGCCCGCGAGTGGACCACCACGTACGAGGTGCCCGGGTAGCCGTCCCGGACGAAGGACATGGCGTTGCCCCGGCCCAGCGCCTCCACGTACCGCACCATGTCGAACAGCAGGCACAGCGTCAGCACCCCGAGGAGCAGCGCGCCGCCCGCCAGCCACGGCCGGTCGCCGGAGCCCGGCGGCCGGGTGTGCGGCCCCGGCCCGTGGCCCGGTTCCGGGGTCTGGCCCAGGCGCAGCAGGACCGCGAAGAAGGCGAGGGTGGCGCCCAGGGCCATCACCAGGGCGGGTACGAGCTCGTGCACGCTGCTGCGGTTCAGGACCGGGAGCAGCAGCCGGTTCTCGAAGAACACCGGGACGCCGAGCACCAGCATGATCAGACCGGCGGCGAGCAGCCCGCGGATCACCGTACGGCGCCGGGCCGCGTGCTCGGGCATCGCCAGCCGGCGCCCCACCCACCCGAGCAGCAGCACCACGACCAGGGCGCCGACCAGCAGCAGCCACAGCGGCAGGAAGAGAGCGCTCGGGCTGTTGGCCAGGGTGCCCTGGAAGGAGAAGCCCAGGTCCTCCGGGAGCACACCGAGGGTCGTGTAGTACGCCTTCGCGTAGACACTACCGATGTAGTAGAGCAGCCCGACGACGACGGTTCCCGGGGCGACGATGAAGGCCGCCTTCTCCAGGTACCCCCACGCCGCGGGGCGTGACGGCGGTGGCGCTTCCGGCGGTGGCGGCGGAGCTGGCATGGCCTCAGTCTGCAGAGGGCCCCGGCCGCCCGCACCCGGGACCGCACCGCCCGGCTGATCCGCGGGCCGGGCCCGCTACGCTGCCCGGGTGCCGTACGAGCTCAACGCCGTCATCGCGCGGTTCGACCTGCTGAGGAGCCGGGCCGCCGGGGTGCGGGAGGCTGCCGTCGCCCCGTTGCGGCAGGGCATGGGGCTGGTGCCCGTCACGCAACGGCTCCTCGAGGAGCGGCCCTTGGGCCACTGGTCGCGGGGCGGAACGGTCGCGCACGTGGAGGCGCAGTTCCACGGAGGGGTCGGGCACCAGGGCGCCTGCGTGTGGCGGTCCGGGGAGCAGGTGTGGGGGCCGGTCCGCACCCGGGACTTCGCCGGGCCCCCTGGTCGGCGCGGCCACGCGCCACCGCCAGGACCTGCACCTCGAGCACGGCCCGCTGTCCCCGGAGGAGGCCGCATCCCGGCTGCGCACCTGGGCGGCGGAGCAGGGCTTCTGAACCCGACGGCGGCGCACCGGAGTTGGCATGCCGGGCCGGGCGATTCCGGTACAGGCATGCGGATTTCGCCGCGCCCTCGTCGAACGTCGTGAAGGCTGAACGGTCACGCCCGGCCGGCGGAAGCCACCGCCGCCGCCGGGCCCGTGACGGTGTCGCGGTCGCGGGAGGCCCAGCGGGCGACCGGGCCCATGGCGTAGCCCGCGGCGAGGAAGACGGCGCCGAAGACCAGCCAGCCCGCCAGGCCCCCGTCGAGCAGGAGGGAGGTGAGCAGGAGCGGGCCGAGGGTGCGGGCGACGGCGACGCCGGTGTTGAAGAAGCCCTGGTACTGGCCGATGCGCTCCGGCGGGGCAAGATCGAAGCCCAGCTGCCAGGAGCCGGCGGACTGCCGCATCTCGCCCACGACCTGGAGCGTCGCCCCGGCGACGAGGAGCGCGCCGACGGCCCACACCGGGACGTCCAGCGCGGAGAGGCCGCAGACCGCGCAGGACAGCAGGAGCAGCACCCCGGCCGAGCGGACGGCCCGTACGGCCGAGTCGAGGCCGTCCACGTCGCGCGCCGCGCGGACCTGGAAGAGCAGCACCGCAACGGTGTTGAGGACGAACAGGGCCGATCCGAGCCAGCCGAGGCCCGGCGCCCGCTGGGCGATCCAGAGGGGGAAGATCAGGCTGAGCAGCGGCATCCGCAGCAGCAGCACGGTGTTGACGAGGGTGACGGCGGCGTAGCGGCGGTCGCGCAGGACGGCCAGGCGCGGGCCGGTGCCCGACTCGGCTTCGGCGGGCGGGACTTCGGGCAGCCGGCGCAGCAGCAGCGCGCCGGCGAGCAGGCCGAGGACGGTGACGACGAACGCGCCGAGGTAGGCGTCGCGGGTGCCGACGGTGAGGGCGATGCCGCCGACGGCGGCGCCGACGGCCAGGCCGCCGTTGAGGGTGGACTGGAGGTGGGCGAGCAGGCTGGTGCGTTCGGCGCGCGGGACGAGCCCGGCGACGAGTGCCTGGCGGGCTGCGGTCAGTCCGGACTGGGCGGTGGCGTAGAGGCAGACGGCGAGCAGGAAGGGCAGGTAGGAGCGGATCACCAGGAAGGCGGCGACGACGACGGCCGCGGCGAGCGCGAGGGCGAAGGCCGTGCGGCGGGGGCCGCGGCGGTCGGCGAGGTGGCCGAGGGGGACTCCGGCGACCGAGCCGATGGCCCAGCCGACGGCGAGTCCGGCGCCCAGGGCGGTGGCCGACATGCCGACGACGCGGGTGAAGTAGAGCGCGGAGCAGGTGTAGTAGGCGCCGTCGCCGACCGCGCTCGCCAGTTGCGCGGCGGCGAGGGTGCGTTGGGGCCCGGCGGGTGGCAGCAGGGCGAAGCGGGCGGGGCGGGGCTCGGACACGTCTCTCCTGTCGACTTCCGGGTGCGGACTGCGGCGTGCGCCACAGCCGCGCGGCGTGCGCCCCGACTGCGGGGCGCGGGCCGCGGTTTCGCAACCCTTCGCGGTGACGCTCACCACCCGGTGGCGGCGTCATGCCAAGACTAGGCGCAGAGTGGACCGGCCGACAGATCCAGTGATCTTGAATTTCCCTGGGCCACTTCCGGCGCCCGCCGCACCACCGGGCGAGCGCTGAACTCCCGTACGAGCACCTGGCGTTGCCCCTCCACGGCCCCGGGAACGCCCCCGCCCGTACGGCCGAAGCGCCGTCCGTACCCGCTCCGAACGGGCCCTCCCGGGGGTCGGATTCCCGCTCCGTGGAGCAAACTTGGCCGTGTTGACCGGCCTGTGGAGCGCTCCTATGCTCAACGGCGTTCGCGATCCGCCACCGGGGTCTGGGCCGTCGCGCCCGCCCGATCCGGCGCCGTCACCGGCTCGAAGGGTTTCCTCCCATCAGCACCTCCATCGCGCCCTCGGACTCCAGCGGCCGCCCCGACGCCAAGACCCCCGACGGCACTGGCCCCGACGGCACTGCCCCCGACGGCACTGGCCCCGACGCCGACGCCCCGGGCGGGCCCGTCACCACCGGCCGCCGACGCTTCCTCACCTACCTGCTGGCCGCGCCCACCCTCACCGTCGCCGCCCGCCTCGGCCTGGACGCCGCCGCGCCCGCGAGCGCCCACGCCGCCGTACGCGCCGCCGCGGGAACGGCCGTCGCCCAGGACGCGGCGCCCTCGCAGCTGCTCGGCCTGCCCGGCATCCCGGACATCCTCGACCTCGGCGACGCGATGATCGTCGCGGGCCTGCCGACCTCGCACCTGCTGGTGCTCGAAGTCACCGCCGCCGGACGGGCCGTGCTCCACCTGCCCCGCCTGGAGGTCGGCCAGGGCCTCACCACCGCGATGGCCATGCTCGTCGCCGAGGAACTCGACGCCAGACTCACCGACGTCGACGTGCCGCTCTCCGACGGCCGCCCCGAACTGCTCTTCAACCAGCTCACCGGCGGCTCCAACTCCGTACGCTCCCTGTACGATCCGGTGCGCGCCGCGGCCGCCGCCGCCCGCGCCCGGCTGGTCACCGCCGCCGCCGCGCGCTGGAACGTCCCCGCCTCCGGGCTGCGCACCGCCGACTCCACCGTGATCGCCCCGGACGGGCGCACCGCCGGCTTCGGCGAACTCGCCGCCGACGCCGCCGCGGTGGCCGTCCCGGCCGTACCCACCACGCCCAAGCCCGCCGACCAGCGGCGCCTGGTCGGCAGGCCCACCGGCCGCATCGACGCCCGGGACATCGTCACCGGCCGCGCCCAGTACACCGGGGACCTCCAGATCCCGGGCGCCGTGCCCACCGTCGTCGCCCGGCCGACCACCATCAACGGCACCCTCAGGTCCCTGGACGCCACGGCCGCCCGCGCCATGCCCGGGGTGATCGGCGTGGTGCAGATCCCCACCGGCGTCGCCGTCCTCGCCGAGACCTTCTACCAGGCGCTCAAGGCCAGGGACGCGCTGCGCCTCGCCTGGAACCCGGGCCCGGTCTCCGAGCTGTCCACCCCCGACATCCAGCGCAGACTGCGCGACGCGCACGCGCCGTTCCTCATCCCGCCGCTGCTCACCCAGTGCCTGGACGGCGAGTTCGACTTCGCGTTCGTCAACCACGCCCCGATGGAGGTCCTCACCGCCGTCGCCGACGTCCGGCCCGGCCGGGCCGAACTGTGGTTCGCCTCGCAGTCGCCGATCATCGCCCAGCAGAGCATCGCCGCCGAACTCGGCCTGCCGCAGGACGCGGTGACCGTCCACGTGGTGCGCGGCGGCGGCTCCTTCGGCCGCCGGCTCTTCTTCGACGCCGCGCTCGAGGCCGCCCAGATCTCCAAGGCCGCCGGCCGCCCGGTCAAGCTGATGTGGACCCGCAACGACGACATGCGCCACGGCCGGATGCGCCCCGCCAGCCACCACCGCATCCGCGCCACCTACGGCCTGCTCGGCCAGGTCGTCAGCTGGGAGCACCGCGCCGCCACCGTGCAGACCGACCTGCGCCACGGCCTCGGCGAGGCGCTCACCGCCGCCGGGTTCAGCCTCTCCCTCGCCGGGATCAGCCTCGCCCAGGCGTTCTTCCTGCTCACCGAGAAGAACCCGTACAACGTCGGCATCCCCACCCAGCTCCTCGCCGAGGTGCCGCTGGAGATGCACACCGGCAGCTGGCGCTCGGTCTACTCGGGCATGGTCCGGGTCGCCGACGAGATCATGATGGACGAGCTCGCCCGCCGGATGGGCCAGGACGAACTGGCGTTCCGCCTCGCCCGGGTGCGCGACGCGGCCGGCCGCACGGTGCTCGACACGCTGGCGCAGAAGGGCGGTTGGGGCCGCCCGATGGCCCCGGGCACGGCCCAGGGAATCGGCTACCACGACGAGAACGGCGGCCGGGCGGCCTACCTCGTCGAACTGGACGCCACCGACCGGGCCAACCCCCGCGTCACCAGGGCCGTCGCGGTGGCCGACGTCGGCCAGCCCATCAACCCCCGGGGCCTGGAGGCCCAGCTGACGGGCGCGCTGGTCGACGGCATCTCGGTGATCCTCCAGGCGGGCAACCACATCGACAACGGCGCCGTACGGGAGGGCAGTTACGCCGACTTCCGCTACGCCAAGCAGCAGAACACCCCGCCCTCGGTCGAGATCCACATCCTGCCGCCGAGCGGACCGCCCGGCGGAGCGGGCGAGTTGGGCGTCCCGGCCGCCTCCGCCGCCGTCGCCAACGCCTACGCGCGGGCGACGGGCACCAGCCCGCGCTCCTTCCCGATCAGCTTCTAAGGACCCGCCCCCATGCCCACCCACACCTTCGTCCTCAACGGGCAGTCCGTCACCGTCGAGGCCCCCGACGACATGCCGCTGCTCTGGGTCCTGCGCGACAAGCTCGGCGTCACCGGCCCCAAGTACGGCTGCGGCGTCGGCGTCTGCCGCGCCTGCACCAGCCACATCGACGGCCAGGAGTTCCAGCCCTGCACCCGCACCGTCAAGGACTGCGAGGGCCACACCGTCACCACCATCGAGGGCCTGGCCGACGGCGACACCCTCCACCCCGTCCAGGAGGCGTGGCTCGCCTGCGACGTCGCCCAGTGCGGCTTCTGCCAGCCCGGCCAGATCATGACCGCCGCCGCGCTCCTGCGCCGCACCCCGAACCCCACGGACGCGGACATCGACCAGATCCAGAACATCTGCCGCTGCGGCACCTACCCCCGCATCCGCCAGGCCATCAAGCAGGCGGCCGCGGCCACCCACCCGACGACTCCCTGACGGCGCCTCGGGGCGCGGGCCTCCCCGGCCGCCGGTCACTACATCCGTAGTGGCACTACGCACGTAGTGCCACTACATGCGTAGTGCCGGGGTTCCGTACGGTCGCGCGTGCGCGCTCAGGCGTCGCACTCAAGCGTCGCGAGCAGGCGTCGCGCCCAGGCGTCGCGCTCAGGCGTCGCGAGCGGGCCAGTGGGGGTCGCGGCCGAAGAAGGCAGCGAGCCGGTCGTACGCCGGGGCGTCGGCCGGGGCCTCGACCTCGGGGCCGAAGGCGTGGTGCTCCGCCTCGGCGCCCCGGAACTCGGGCTTCAGTGCGCCGTGGGCCCAGGCGAGGGCGGTGGTGGCCACCTCGTGGTCGAGGCCCTCGGTGGACTGGGCGGTCGCCCGGGCCAGATCCCAGGCGTGGACGGCGAACTCGGCCGCCTGCTGGTCCAGCGCAGCCCCGGCGGACGCCGTGCCGGCCGCGCGCCAGGCCGCGACCAGGCGCTCCGCCCCCTCCTCGAAGGCGTGCAGCCAGCCGTCCGCCACCCGTTCGAAGGGCTGCGACCAGTCCGGCTGCCCGCCCTCCGCCCGGACGGTGAACTGCCGCAGGTCGTGCAGCAGATGGCTGATCAGATCCGCGACGTCCCAGGAGGCGCAGGGCGTCGGATGCTCGGCCAGCTCCACGCCCGCGCCGTCGATCAGCCCGGCGGTCTGCGCGAGCGCCCGGGAGAGCAGCCCGGTCGGGCCGTCCGCTGCGGTCATGGCACGCACCTCTCGATCGGCGGGGTCGAACCCGCCCGATCGTAAGCGGTCGACCCGCCGCCACCTGCGACGAAGCGTCAGTTGAACATGTTCAATTTTTCTGCCACGGTGGGCGCACCAAGTGATCGGGAGGACCTGCGGTGAGGCGGAAAGCATCACGACCACGGGCGCTCGGGGGCGCAGCCGTCCTGCTGGCCGCGCTGTGCGCGTGCGCCGGGCCGGGCCAGTACTTCGACGGCACCGGGCTGCACGACGCGGCCGCCGCCGAGGTGACGGGCACCTGGGAGGGCGCGGAGCAGACGCGGCTGACGCTCGACCCGGCCGGGACGGCCCTCGTCCAGCGCCTCGACGGCAAGGAGTTCGACTTCGACGCCGGCTGGCGAGTGACCGGCACG
Organism: Streptomyces sp. NRRL WC-3742; assembly: GCF_000720635.1. GTDB lineage: Bacteria > Actinomycetota > Actinomycetes > Streptomycetales > Streptomycetaceae > Kitasatospora. Next base: position 17,068 of record NZ_JOCF01000090.1, read on the forward strand.
GGCACCTGGGAGCTGACCGACCGGCCCGGCGGGCAGAACGTCGTGGTCACCATGACCGCGCGGACGGCGCTCGACCGGCGTGCCGACGCGCCGACCGGCGCAAGCTCCTCGGCCGCGCCCCTGACGTACACCTGGCGCTTCAACGCGCGCCGGGACGCCCGCAGGAGCCTGGAGCTGTTCTTCTTCTTCGGCGATCCCGACTCCGGGAACACCTACCTGCTGCGCCACGCCGCCGTCTGACCACCCGAAACGGCCGCCCCCGGGGGCGGCCGCTCGATACACCGGGGGGACGGTCAGACCGCCAGGGTCTGCCCCGGGAAGATCAGGTCCGGGTCGGCGCCGATGACGCCGGTGTTCCTGCCGTACAGGCCGTCCGTGTCGGTGCCGAACTTGGCGGCGATGTCGCTCAGCGTGTCACCGCTCCTGACGGTGTAGCTGCCGCCGCCGGTGTTGTTCGCGACGGGCGCCGGGGCGGGCGCGGCGGGCGCCTTCTGCGCCTGCGACTCGGCCTTCACCGGAGCCTTGGAAGCCTTCGGCGCGCTGGGAGCCTTAGGAGCCTTGGGAGCCGCAGCGGCCTTGGGCGCCGCAGCCGCCTTCGGAGCCGCGGCGGCCTGCGGCGCCTCCGAGGTGTCGACGGCGGCCGGGGCCCCGCCCTTGCCGAGGCCCGCCTTCTTCGAGCACACGGGCCAGGCCCCCGGCCCCTGCGAGGCGAGCACCCGTTCCGCGACGGCGATCTGCTGGGCCCTGCTCGCCTGGTCGGCCCGCGGGGCGTACGCGGTGCCGCCGTTCGCGGCCCAGGTGGAGGGGGAGAACTGCAGTCCGCCCTGGAAGCCGTTGCCGGTGTTGATGCCCCAGTTGCCGCCGCTCTCGCACTGGGCGACGGCGTCCCAGGTGGAGGCGGGGGCCGCGGAGGCGGAGGTGGCCGTGACGAGGCCGGTCACCGGCAGGGCCGCGACGGCGGCTCCCGCGATGACCGCCATCCGTACGCGCTTGCGCTTGGTGACGGTGGTGGTGGTGACAGCGGCGTTCTCGTGACGGTAAGTCATGAAGGTCCTCTCGGCAAGCCCCGGGCGGGCAGCCGGAACCAGGCCCGGGACATGGGCCGCTCGGTTCCGTTCGCCGCACTCGTCGGGCGGCCGGACACGTGTCGGACGTGCCGTGCCGCCCCGGTCACCGCCACTCGCCGGCGAACTGACGACCTGTGCTGCCCGTTCGGGCCGGTCGCGTCGGCGGGCACGGCCCTCGCGCCGGGGGTCAGTCGGCGGGCCGTGCGTCGGGGTGAACCCGGGTGGCGCTCGTTGCGCCGCCCAAGAAGCTACGGGCCGCCCCGGGGCGCGGCAAGCAATTCTTGGTCGTCGCAGGTCAGCTGACTGTTACCGGCGGTATCGATCAAGAAACGACGCCCGGTTCGACCGGGTTTGACCGCATTTCAAAGATCGCCCGATCAAATTCCGTGCCCTCGCTCACACCTCTCCGCCCGCGAGTGCGCCCACACTCCCCACCCACGGCGACGGAGAACTGACGCACCGTCACCACGATTCCGGAGTTCCCGCCTCCGCGAGGCTGCGAAGTGGCCTGCGCCACACCCATCACCCTCCGCATCCGCGCGACTACCCTCGACCGCCCCGGACTACCGCCTGCCCAGCTCCGCGTCCCGCGCCAGCAGCGCCGCCTGCACCCGGTTCTCGCACCCCAGCTTGGCGAGGATGCGGCTGACGTACGTCTTCACCGTCGCCTCGCTCATGTGGATGCGCGCCCCGGCGTCCGCGTTGGAGAGCCCCTCCCCCAACAGCTCCAGCACCTCCAGCTCCCGCCCGGTGAGCACCTCCAGCCGCCGCCGGGCCTCCGCCGCCCGGGTGGCCGCCGAGGAGCCGCGCCCCGCCGCCAGCGAGTCGACGATGTGCCGGGTGGCCGCCGGGGACAGGAAGGCGTTGCCGCCGGCCGCCGCCCGGACGGCCTGGATGAGTTCGCCCGGCGCGGTGTCCTTGAGCAGGAAGCCGGCGCCGCCCTCGGTGACGGCGCGCAGGACGTTCTCACGCTCCCCGAAGGTGGTGAGGACGATGGCGCGCGCCCCGGGCGCGACCCTCGCGAGCTCCCCCAGCGCCGTCAGCCCGTCCATCACCGGCATCTGGATGTCCAGCAGCACCACGTCCACCCGGTGCGCCCGGGCGAGTTCCAGCGCCTCCCGGCCGTCCGAAGCCTCGGCGACCACCTCGATATCGTCGGCGGAGCCGAGGATCATCCTGATCCCGGCCCGGATCAGCGGCTCGTCGTCGGCGACGAGGACTCGGATCACAGCTGGTCATTCCCCTCGAACGGTGTTTCGACTGAAACACCCATCCTCACATCCCGGAACATCACTGCCGACGCTGGTGCCGCGTCACCGGTCAGTCGCGCACCGGATAGTGCGCCTTCTCCACCAGCACGCCGTCCCTGAAGCAGAACCGCATCACGTTCTGCTCCGCCCACTTGTCGTTCTGCTCACCGGACAGGAACCAGCGGCAGTGCGCGCCGGCCGGCCTCTGCGGCCCGCTGTCGTGGTAGTCGCCCGTGAAGAAGTCGTTGCCGCTCGGCAGCCCCTCCTTCACCTGGGACTCCGGCATGCCGACCACCAGCCTCTCGTACACCGGCAGCGACACGGTCGCGTCGTTCGCGCCCTGGATGAACGCGAACACGCCCCACGCCAGCAGCGCCAGCAGCGCCACCGAGACGCCCACCACGCCGACCGCGCAGCCGATCGCGGGGCTGCGCCGACGGCCCTCCGGCTCGGGGACGGCCTCCAGCCCGGCCAGCGCCCAGTCGTCCAGGTCGGAGGCGGCCGCCGCACCCTCCGACTCCGCGCCCTCGTACGGGAGGACGGCCGCGAGCCGGAAGCCCTGCTCGGGCGTCGGACCGGCGTGCACCATCCCGCCGACCAGCCGCGCCCGCTCCCGCAGCCCGGCCAGCCCCTGACCACCGCTCACGGGGGCGTGCGCGCCGGGGCGCGCACCCACGGGCTCCGGCGCGCGGGCATTGCCCACCTCCACCACCAGCGCGTCCGGCTCGTACCGGAGCGCGACGGCGATCGGCGCGCCGGGGGCGTGCTTGTGCGCGTTGGTGAGCGCCTCCTGCACGATCCTGTACGCCGCGTGGTCCACCACCGCCGCCAGCGGGCGCCGCTCCCCCTCGCTGGTCAGCTCCACCCGCGCACCCGCCGAGCGGGAGGCGTCCACCAGGGCGGCGATCCCGTCCACCCCGCCGGCGGAGGGCGCCGGGGACGGGGACGAGGCCACGGCCGTCGACTCGTCGTGCAGCACCCCGACGACCTCCCGCAGCTCACGCATCGCCGAGACCGCCGCCTGCCGCAGCACCCCGACCGCCTCGCGCTGGCGCTCGTTGAGGGTGCGGTCCACCTCCAGCGCGCTCGAGTGCACCGAGATCAGCGCCAGCTGGTGGCCGAGGCTGTCGTGCATGTCCTGGGCGATCCGGTGCCGCTCGCGCAGCCGCGCCTGGTGCACCACCATGACCCGCTCGCGCACCAGCTGCTCGTTGCGCTCGCGCAGCGCGTCGGTCAGCGCCCGGCGCTGCGCCCGGTAGCGGCCCCAGAGGGCGGGCAGGACGGCGATCAGCAGGAAGGTGCCCAGCGACAGTCCGATGATCAGCTTGGGCGAGACGGAGGCGCCGTCCTTGAGCGTGCCCGTCACCGTGAACACCACCCAGCCCACCACGAAGGTGCCGGCCAGCACCCAGACCCGCCGGATCCGCGAGCCCACCGTCCAGGCGGCGCACACCAGCATCGGGAAGGGCCCCAGCGCGTAGCCGCCGATGGCCGCGGTGGCCAGCAGCACGGAGGCGGGGAAGGCCCGCCGCAGCAGGCACAGCAGCACGGTGGCGAGCCCGATCAGCACGGCCGGGCCGCTGTGGGCGACCAGCTCCAGAAGGGTGGCCGCGCCGCCCATCACCAGGGCGAGCAGGGCCTCGCCGACGATCCGCCGCCGCGGCCAGGGGCCGGGCAGCGCCGTCCGTACCGCCTTCTTCCAGGCCCGCGCGATCGCATCCACCCGTCGAGGCTACCGAGCCCGTCACCCGGACGGCCGTCACCCTTCGTCGCCGCCGGAGACGACGAAAGTCTCCTCACCGCAGACGGTCCCGCACCCCCGCTGAGGCCCGTCCACTCACGGCCCGTCCACCTCGGTGAGCAACAGCGCCACGTCGTCCACCCCGTCCGCCGGCCGCACCTCTCTCAGCAGCCTCTCCGCGAGCGCCTCCGGCCCGGCGTCCCCGCCCGCCTCCACCGCCGCGCGCATCCGCTCCACCCCTTCGTCGATGGCCGCCCCCGGCTCCTCCACCAGCCCGTCGGTGTACAGCGCCAGCAGCGCCGCCCCCGGCAGCCGCAGCTCGCGGACGGGGTAGACCGCGCCCTCGTCCACCCCCAGCAGCGGCCCGCCGGGCACGTCCAGCACCTCGGCCCGCCCGTCCGCGTGGCGCAGCACCGGCGGCAGGTGCCCGGCGCGGGCCAGGCGCAGGGTGCGGCGGGCGGGGGTGAGGCGGGCCAGGCAGCAGCTGGCGAGCAGGCCCAGGTCCAGGTCGAGGAGCAGCCGGTTGGTGCGGGCGAGCACCTCGTCGAGGGGTTCGCCGCCGCTGGCGAAGGCGCGGACGGCGCTGCGCAGCTGGCCCATGGCGGCGGCCGCGGCGACGCTGTGGCCCTCGACGTCGCCGATGACGAGGGTGAGGTCGCCGTTGGTGGTGATGGCGTCGTACCAGTCGCCGCCGATCTCCATGCCCTGGGTGCCGGGCAGGTAGCGGGCGGTGATCCGCACGCCGGGCACCTCGGGGAGGCGGTGCGGCAGCAGCCCCTGCTGGAGGCCCCGGGCGAGGGCGAACTCGGCGTCGTAGAGGCGGGCGCGTTCGAGGGCCTGGGCGATGAAGCCGCCGAGCGCCGTGAGCAGGCCCCGGTCCTCGGTGGTGAAGGCGCGCGGCCGGTCGAAGCCGAGGATGCAGCTGCCGACGGGGTGGCCGGAGGCGATCAGCGGCAGGAAGGCCCAGGCGCCCATCTCGTCGAGGGCGATGCCCGGGTAGGCGGCGGCGAGCTCGCGCACGGACTCGAAGAAGATCGGGGTGCCGGTGCTGAGGGTCTCGGCGCCGGGGACGCGGGCGCCGACGGGGGTTCCCTCGAAGCCGTCGAGGAAGCCCTCGGGGTAGCCGGTCTCGGAGATGAGGTGCAGTTCGCCGGCGCGGATGCCGTAGAGAGCGAGTTCCTGGCCGCCGAAGGCCGGGAGGATCTGTTCGGCGACGGCCCGGCACACGTCGCGGACGGTGACGGCCTCGGTGAGGGCGCTGGCGAGCTGGAGCAGGTGGTGGGTGCCGCCGAGCGCGGCGCCGGCGGGCGGCGCGGCAGGGGGTGCGGCCGGAGGGGGCCCGGCTGGAGGGGGCCCGGTGTCACCGGCCGGGGTCTCGGCGGCGATGACCCGGCCGGTGACGCCGTGCGCGTCGGGGTAGAGCGAGAAGGCCAGCCAGCCCTGCGGGGGTCGGGCGGCCAGGAAGACGGTGGGGCGCTGGGAGAGCAGGGCGGCGCGGTAGCGGTTCTCGTAGAAGGGGTCGGCGAGCCAGGGCAGGGCGTCCCAGGGGTGGCGTCCGACGAGCTCCTCGCGGCGGACGCCGAGCAGCGCTTCGGTGCCGCGGTTGGCGTAGCTGATCCGGCCGTCGGGGTCGAGCGAGAAGACGCCTTCGCTGAGGCGTTCGACGGCGGCCGCGGCGGCGGTGAGGGTGCGCACGTCGAGGACGGCGCCGACGAGGTGGGTGCGGCCGTCGGAGACCACGGCGGGCACCCGGGCCCACAGTTCCACGGGGTACGGGTAGCCGTCGCGGCCGAGCACCCGGACCCGGGCGGCCAGCACCTCGCCCTCGGCGAGGGCGGTGCGGGCGGCGGCCCGGAAGCCGGCCAGGTCCCCGGGGGCGATCCGGGCGTTGAGGGCGGCGACGGTGCCGTCGAACTCGCCGGGCCCGAAGCCGAAGATCTCGCCGAAGCGGGCGTCGGCGGCGAGGGCGCCGGTGGCCACGTCCCAGTCGAACAGGCCGACCCGGGTGGTCGGCGCGGTGGCGGGCGGCAGCTCGACGACGGCGGCGTCCTCCGGCGGCTCCACGTCCGCGCCCGCCGCCCCCACCTCGGCGAGCCCGGCGGCCAGCTGCCCGGCCACGGCGGCGAGCCTGCGCCGCGCCCGGGCGGGCACCCCCTCGTCCGAGGCGGGCCACAGCACGCTCAGCACCCCGAACCGCTCCCCGCCCGCCGTCACGGGCACGCAGGCCGTCGCGTAGTCGTAGGGCAGGCCCACCGCCAGCTGCGGGAAGCGCCGCACGGCGTCCTCGGTGTCGGTCACCGTGACGGGCCGGCCCGTACGGAAGCAGACGGCGACGGGCAGCGGCCCGGCGGCGGCGATCCGCCGGAACGGGCTCATGATCGACAGCGGCACCCCCGCGATCGTGCGGAGCACCAGCGACCTGCGGTCCCGCGACCGCAGGTACACCATCGCCCCGTACGCCCCGGTCCGCCCCAACGCCCGCCGGACGGCCTCCACCAGCAGCTCGTCCCGCTCGGGCACCTGCCCCCGGGCCCCACCGGTCGGATGCGGATGGCGCATGCTCTTTTGCTACGCCGGGCCCCCAACCCTGTCAAACGCTCACCGCCCCGCCCCCGGATTCCGGGGCCCGCCGCTCAGAGCCCGCCGAGCTCGATCCCGACGGCGTACGGCGCCACGGCCTCGACCCGCCCGACGAACACCTCGCCCGCCCGGTACGCCCGGGCGGCCTCGTCGAGCAGGTACGTGTGGACGACCGGCACCCGGCCCGCCGCCTGCTCGACCCGCCAGACGAAGGGGATGCCCGCCTTCGCGTACTGGTCGAGCTCGACCACCCGATCGGTGGTCTCCGACCCCGGGGAGACGACCTCGACGAGGAGCAGCACGTGCTCCGGCCTGGTCGGCGACTCGTCGATGGTGTCCGCGCGGTAGACCACCACGTCCGGGCGGCGGTTGTCGAGCGGCACGTCCTGCAACCGGACGTCGAAGTCCGTGTCGGCGTTCCACTCCTCACCTCCGGCCGCGTCCAGGGCGTTCGCCAGGAACCGTGCGAGACGGTTGTGCCTCTTGGAGGCGCCGGGACTCACGACCACCATCCCGTCGACGACCTCGATACCGGCGCACTGCTCCTCGCTCCAGGAGTCGTACTGCTCGCTGGTGATCTGTCGGTGCATCCACTCCGGAGCGATCATCTCGGCCGTCACTGCGTACCTCCCCTGGCTGTCGGGCGGGCCGGTTCCTCGCGGCTCTCAGCCTAGCGGCCCGGTGCCGGGGGTTTCGGGGGGTTCGGGGGTGTTCGATAGTCTGCAGGATCTGGGCTGATGGCGGTGCGGGCCGCCGGCGGGGGAAGTGGGAGCGGGTATGCAGGGGCCGTCGTCCGAGGGTTGTGAGCGGGATGCGGCGTGGCAGTGGGAGGGGGAGTCCGCCGGGGGTGAGGCGGCGGCGGAGGTGATCGGCGGGGGGCCGGGGCTGGGGC
>NZ_JOCF01000091.1 GCF_000720635.1 Streptomyces sp. NRRL WC-3742
CCCCCCACCTGGCCCACCCTCCTCACCCACCTCCGCACCACCGGCCGCAACATCCTCATCACCCCCATCGACACCCCCACCCTCCGCACCACCAACCTCACCGCCGCCCACGTCCTCCTCACTTCGGCCTGACCCGGCCCTCCCGGGCGGGCTCAGCGCGGGGTGGCCGGGCCGGTGCGTTTGACGGTGCGGAGGATCGGGGTGGTGCGGAGGGCATGGATGCCGGGGAGGGGGGCGATGCGGTCGGTGAGGTAGGTGAAGCAGGCGTCGGGGTCGGCTGTGACGGCGGAGGCCAGGATGTTGGTGGGGCCGGTCGTCGCGGCGGTGAAGGCGGTCTCCTCGTGGGAGGCGAGGGCCGTGCAGACGGTGGTGAGGTGGGCAGGCTCGACGGTGAGCCAGAGCAGGGCGGTGAAGCCGAGGCCCAGGGCCCGCTGGTCGACGTCCAGGTCGAGGACGAGGACGCCCGAGGTACGCAGCGCCGTGATCCGGCGGCGGACGGTGGATTCGTCCCGGCCGGTGGCGCGGGCGAGGGCGGCCGGCGTCGCGCGCCCGTCGAGGGCCAGTTCGGCGAGCAGGATGCGGTCGATGGCGTCCAGGGCGCCCACGGACGGAACCACGGACGGAACCACGGGAGGCGGCTCGAGGGCGCGGACCTGGTCGGCGGTCAGGACGGAGGCGACGGGCTGCCAGTCCGGGCCGCCGCCCTTGAAGGAGCGCAGCACGCAGTGCGCGGAGATCGCGGTGACCGGGCGGGTGGCGGGGAGCCGGTCCAGCAGCAGGGCCTCGCGGTCGGCGTCGTCGCCGTGCACGGTGCAGAGCACCTCCGTGCCGCCGGACGCGATCCGCACCCACTGCGTGTCCTCGCGCCTGCCCAGCGCCTCCGCCACGGCGACGGACGCGCCCGGCGCGCACTCCAGCCGGACCACCCACGTGGTGCGCCCGAACCGCCCCGGGGCCGGGCCCCCGACCACCCTGAGCACGCCCGACTCCCGCATCACGCGGTAGCGGCGGGCGACGGTCCGGTCCGAGACGCCGAGCACGGCGGCGACGCGGTTGAACGGCGCCCGGCCGTCCACGTACAGGGCGTGCAGGATCTCGCGGTCGAGCCGGTCCATACCCCCAAGGCTGTCGGATACCGGCGCGAATGTCACCCCAGCACCCCCTGTTCGTCGAAATCCGGCGCCGAGACCTGTGCATCCGGTGCGTCCGCCCCACCTGCCGGAGGCTGAAGGCCGTCACCGAGACCCCAGGAGAGCCCTGATGCACAACCTGCCCGCCACCGCCCGCGAGGTCCGGCTCGTCGCCCGCCCCGAAGGGCTGCCCACGCCCGAGCACTTCGCCGTCGTCGAGACCGCGATCCCCCGCCCCGCCCCCGGCGAGGTACTCCTGCGCAACCGCTGCTTCCGCGTCTCCGCCTCGATGCGGATGATGATCAGCGAGGGCGCCGAAGCCGTCGAGGGCGTGCCCGTCCCCGCCCTGCACCCCGGGGACACCCTCGCCGGCGAGGCCGTCGGCGAGGTGCTCGCCGCCCCGCCCGGCAGCGGACTGCGGCCGGGCACCCTGGTGATCCACCGCGCCGGCTGGCGCGAGTACGCGGCCGTACCGGCCGCCGCCGTACACCCCCTCCCCGAGGGCGTCGAGGACCCTGCCGCCCGCCTCACCCACGGCTGGACGGCCTACGCCGCCCTCACCCGGGGAGTCCAACTCCGCGCCGGGGAAACGGTGTTCGTCTCCGGATCGGGCGGCGCCATCGGCTCGGCGGCCGGTCAGATCGCCCGCGCCCTGGGAGCCGGACGCGTCGTGGGCAGCGCCGGTTCGCGGGAGCGGGCGGAGCGCCTGGTCGCCGGGTTCGGCTACGACGCGGTCGCTGTGCGCGGCGCCGGTCCGTTCGCCGAGCAGTTGGCCGAGGCCGCCCCCGACGGGCTGGACGTCGTCATCGACAACGTCGGCGGCGAGCAGCTCTCGGCCGCCGTGGCACTCGCCAACCCGGGCGCCCGGATTCTCGTACTGGGCGCCCTCTCAGGCCAGTTGGCGGCCCACGGGACGGGCCGCACGGCCCCGGTCGAGCTCGACTCCTTCCCGCTGCTGCTCAAGAAGCTCACCCTGCGCGGCTACAGCGCGGACGACGACCCGGACGCCGAGGCCGAGTGGTACGAGCGCTGCGCGCGGTGGCGGACGAGCGGCACCGTCGACGTACCGCTCGCCCGCGTGCGGGGCATCGAGAACGCCCCGCAGGCCCTGACCGACACCATCGCCGGACGCCACCTGGGCACCGTGATCGTCGAACCGTAGGACCGGGACCCTGGCCCCTCGATCGCCCTCGAGCGCCCTCGAGCCCCCTGGAGCTCCCTTGAGCCCCAGCCCCTACGCCTCCCGGCCCGGTCCCGTCGGCGCCCAGGAGGAGCGGGACCCCCGGCGACCCCCAGTCCAGGCGGGCCCCGCTGCCCCTACGATGACCGTCATGAACACAGGGGGGCCTGGGGTCTCGCTCATCGACGGCCGGTTCGAGCTGCTGGAGCGGCTCGGCGGCGGAGGCATGGGGCTGGTGTGGCGGGCGCGAGACACCGCGCTGCACCGCGAGGTGGCGCTGAAGGAGGTACGGCCTCCCGACCCCGCGCTGCTCGACGGGGACCCGAGGGCGGCGCAGGTCGTCCGCGAGCGGGTGCTGCGCGAGGCCCGGTCGCTGGCCCGGCTCAACCACCCCAACGTGGTCACCATCCACCACATCGTCGACCTGCCCCAACTCCCCCACCCCTGGCTGGTCATGGAGCTGGTGACCGGAGGCTCCCTGCACGACCGGCTCACCCGGGGCCCGATGTCCCCACCGGAGGCGGCCCGGCTCGGCCGGGGCGTGCTGGCGGCCCTGAGCGCCGCCCACGCGGCCGGGATCCAGCACCGCGACGTCAAGCCCGGCAACGTCCTGCTGCGCCCCGACGGCACCCCGGTACTCACCGACTTCGGCATCGCCGGCCTCGCGGAGGCGCCCAGCCTGACCACCACCGGCTCGCTGATCGGCTCGCCCGAGTACATCGCGCCCGAGCGCGTCCGCGGCGAGGAGGGCAACCCGGCCTCGGACCTGTGGTCGCTGGGCATGATGCTCTACGTCGCGGTCGAGGGCCACCACCCGCTGCGGCGCGGCACCAGCCTCGCCACGCTCGCCGCCGTGCTCGACGACCCGGTGCCCCCGCCCGTACGGTCCGGCGCCCTCGCCCCCGCGCTCTCCGCCCTGCTCGTACGGAACACCGCCGCACGCCCGGACGCCGCGCTGCTCGACCGGATGCTGGCCGCAGCCGAGGGGTACGGCCCCGGCGCCGCCTTCGCACCCGCCGCGCCCTCCACGCCCGACACCGTACGGCTGTACCCGCCCACCGACGCCGGCACCTCCCCGCACACCCTCGCCGACGAGCCGACCCCCGAACCCGCCCCCGAACCGGCCCCCGAGCCGCCCCGCCCCGTCCGCCGGCGGATCGCCCTGCGCTCCGGCTCCGCCCTGCTCCTCGCGGCGGCGATGCTCACGATCGGCCTCACCGTCCAGCACTTCGCCGCGCAGCAGGGCAACCGCGCCGCCGAGCCCCCCGCCTACCCGGGCCTGCTCACCCCGTCCGGCGTGCGCGACGTCATCCAGTCCATGAGCCCGTCGATGCGGGGCACGACGGCCCTGGAGTTCACCGTCCAGCAGGACTACGGGTACGCCACCGTCCCGACCGCTGCGAACCCGAGCCTCTACGACAGCTTCGAGTACCGCAACGGCAGGACCTCGCCCGGCAACCGGTCCGGCACCGTGGCGTTCCGCGAGAAGCCGGTGGACCTGAAGTCCGTCAACTGGGACGCCCTCCCCGCCCTCCTCCAGCGCGCCGACTCGGACCTCGGCATCGCCAAACCCACCTCCCACTACATCATCGTCCGCAACGCCCCGGGCATGGCCGACGCCGGACCGACCCTGCTGGTCTACGTCACCGACTCCTACGGCGGCGCCTACCTCGTGTCCGACCTCAACGGCAACGTCACGAAGACGTACCCGCGCAACAAGTGACCCCCGCCTCGGAGTTGACCCAGGATCGCCGGGTCCGTGATCCTCGCGTCCTCGGCCGGCAGCATCGCCTCCCCTCACCGAAACCCACCTCCCCGCGCCCACCCCGACCGTCCGCGCCCGGACGTCCGAGGCGCGTGCTACCTATGGGTCCATGACGTCCACACACCGATTCGAGGCTTCCCCGCCCGAGCTCCCGGCCGAGGTCTTCCTGGCGCTGGCCGAGGAGTTCTTCGACGAGCGGGGGCGCCCCGTCCCGTTCCACCTGCCGCCCAAGAGGAAGCCGCAGGACGATCCGTTCGACCGCCATGTGGTCGCCGTCCTGGAGCGGAGGCTGGCCGGCGATCTGGACGTCCTGACCAGCGGCCAGAACACGAGCCCCGACCTGGTGGTGATCCGGCCCGAGGAGTGCCGTCTCCAGGTCGACGACGGGGTGGGGCCCGACACCAGGGCGGTCATGGCGCTCGAGGTGAAGAAGGTCGCGCCGACGCCGGGCGGCCGGCCGTCCCGCACCTCCAGCATGGACTTCAACTCGACTCCGCCGAGCAGCACCGTACGGGTGTACCCCGACGGGGGCGGGGCCCTGGCCGTCCCCGCCTACTACCTCATCGCCCTGCTCGCCTGGAGCCCGACCGAACCCGACCAGCACTACATCGACAGTCTGGCGCTCGTCGCGGGCTCGGCCCTCAACGACGACACCCGCCTGTACGACCGGATCACGGGCGAGCGGACGAAGCTGATCAACCTCGGTTCGTACGGCGACGGCGCCGACCGCCAGAGGCCGATGCTGATCTTCTCCAACCCGCTCGGGTGGGACTGGATGGCCGGACAGGCCACCCTGATCAGCGACCGGCCCGACCTCGACACCGAGGTGGGACACCTCCGCCACGTTCGCGAGATCTCGCGCGACACGGCCTCGGGCGGGGCGAACACCTTCCACTGCTACCGGCTGGAATCCCTCGATCCCCCCGTGATGGGGCCCCGGAGGAACCCCTTCCCGATCCCGAACGCCCGCACGGAGAAGACCAGCCCGCGGGGAAGGTTCAGGATCGACCTGCGGCGCGGGGCTCTTTTCCGGACCTGACCCCGAGGGCTTCAGCGGCCCGGGCCACCGCCAGGTCGGCCTCCGCCGCCAACGCGTCGACGGTCCGCTCGTTCGACGGGAGCGTGTGCAGCGCGAGGACCGAGCCCCGCACCACGGACTCCACGTCCGAGTAGCCGACCTTGATCCCCGCGCTGCGGCACTCCCGGAGTCCCGCCAGCGCGCGCCGCTCGACCTCCGCCACCGAACGCGCGGCGGGCACCTCGTGGCCGGGGAGGCGGCAGACCACGATGGAGTCGAGGTTCGACGGGTCCGCGGCGGACGACTTGACGGTGCTCGTGCTCATCTCCGCCTTCACCGGCTGGACCGCGGTGATGACCAGCCCCGCCGTCTCGAGGGCCCGGACGAGTTCCTTCCAGCCGTCGATGCGGGCCTGGTGGAAGGTGAAGGCCAGCAGCCCGTGCGGCTTCAGGATCCTGGCGCACTCCTTCCACACGGCCCCGATCGCCCGCCCGAACTCGGCCGGATCCGCCGACTGCACCTCCTCCGGGTGCCGGGTGGTCGCCTCGTCCACGGGGTACCCGTCGAAGGGCTTCAGGTTCCGCAGCCACGCGTGGAAGAAGTCCGCGAGCTCGCTGTAGTGGACGTTGTCCATGAACGGTGGGTCGGTGATCACCAGGTCGACCGAGTCGTCGGGCAGGTCGACCGTCGCCGAGGACCCGGTGCCGACGTACGCCCTGGACGAGCCTTCCGAGAACGCGCGGGAGTCCCCGAGCTCGCACTCCAGCGGCTCGGAGAGGCCGAACCGGCGCTCGGGCGCACCGGACACCGTCACGAGATCGTGGGGCCTGCGCTTGTACTCCCACGCACGGATGATCCGCGACCGGTACAGCGTCGAGAACGCCCCCGAGGACGCGGGCGTCCCCCAGGGATGGGCCTCGAGCGGCATTCGCTCGGGCTTCAGGATGTGGTTGGAGAACATGTGCCGAACGGCACCGGTCCCCTCACCCTTGAAGGAACAGAACACATTGTTGAATTCGAGCACTCCGGAAAAAAGCGCGATGAGCGCCTCACGTTCCGGACCCGGTTCCAGATCGCGGAGAGCCGCCCCGAGAATTCCCAGACTGTAGAGCTGGCGCGCATTGAAGAACTGTTCCCAATTGCGGTAGTTCCAGCGAATGGCCTGCCGGGTGTTGTGCCCCCCCTCGAGACTTCCCACGGGAAGGACCAGTTCCTCGCGCCGCCGGGCGAGCCTCCGCCCGGATTCGGCGTAGAGCTCCAGGTCGAAGTCGTCGATCGGCTCGTAGACCCGCGATCCGTCCGCCGCCAGGACCTGCTTGGCGTACATCCGGAGAACCGGCGGACGGTCCCCGAGCGCGTCGAGGACCTTGGACGAGTGACCGCGCGGACACGTCATCGTGGCGCGGTTCACCGGCCCCGCGATGTCCGAGGTCCGCCCGCAGTCCCCGCAGGTCAGCGTGGAGTCCTCGACCACGTCCACCGGCACGACGGCATGGCAGTGGGGGCAGGTGGCGCGGGCCGTCGGGTACTTCCTGGGATAGGCGTGCTGCGAGAAGACGTACCGGCTGAACAGCTCGACGGGCTCCGCCCCAGCCGGGCACCGGGGGCAGGAGGCCAGCGCGACCCAGAAGTAGTAGAGGACCGGACGGCCGTGCCTGTCCCGGTGCAGCTCGTCGATCTCCGCCCGGACCCGGGACTCGACCGCCTCGAACGCCCTGTCCAGCCGGTCCCGGTCCCAGCGCGCCAGCGCCTGCCGCTGCACCAGCGTGGCCACGGGGTTGATGTCCCTGCCGACGACCCTGGCCCCCAGCTTGGCGGCCTCGGCGAGCGTCGTCCCGGAACCGGCGAACGGGTCGCACACCACGAGATCCGGCAGGCGCAGCGCACTGCCGTAAGCCTCGACCGCTTCCCGCTCGCTCTCCGAGACGGCCGAGGCCAGAATTCCCCGGAACACCGACCCCAGGCGCTGCGCCCACCACTTGTGGGTGTGCGTGGCCGGCCGGTGCACCTCCTTGCGCCAGGACTCGCGCTCGGCCGCCGCGGAAACGACCTCGGCCGGAAACTGCACCTCCAGAGCACTCACCGACGGCACCGATGTCCGGGCAATCCGCGCCGGGGCGTCCCCGAGCCCGGCCGGCATGCTGTTCTGCTCGAACACCGTCATTTCATCCTCCGGATCCGCTCACCACCTGGCGGCCCATCAACCAAAAAAGCCGTTGTTCCGGAATTCTCCCGGATCAACGGCATTCCGACCCAATCGGCCCCCAAGCGCGACAGCCAGGGTACCTCACCGCTAGGCCGTGTCCTTCGGATCACGCCGGGCGGCCGGCACTCCCGGGTCAGCGCCCGGCCGGGGCAGCCGGCCGGGGGTCGGCGAGTGCGCCGGTGGCGGCGCACGCCTGCCACTCGCGCGGGGAGGCTCCGTAGGCGGCGCGGAAGGCGCGGCTGAAGTGGCTGGCGCTCACGAAGCCCCAGCGGCCGGCGACCGCTGCCACGCTCACCCGGCCCGTGGTGGGGCGGGCGAGGTCGCGGCGGGCCATGTCCAGCCGTCGGCACTGGATCCAGCGCGCCACCGTCACGCCCTCGAAGCGGAAGAGTTTGTGCAGGTACCGCACCGAGACGTAGTGGGCGGCCGCGATCCGCTCCGGCGCGAGGCCCGGGTCACCCAGGTGACGCAGGATGTAGTCCTTCACCCGGGCCAGGGTGGCCAGGGCCGCCTCGGGCGCGTCCGGGACGGACCGGCCGCGGCGCTCGTACGCGAGTACGGCGAGCAGGTCGAGCGCTGTGACGGCGAGCCAGGAGGCCAGCGCAGGTTCCATCGAACCGGCCGACCGGGACAGGCACTCCAGGTACCCGGCCACGAGCCGGGCGGTGTCGTCGCGGGTGTCGAAGGCCGTCGCGGTGAGCACCCGCAGGTCCTCCTCGGAGAGGCTGCCGGCCGATCGCGGCCAGTGGAAGGCGGTGAAGAGGAAGGGCTCCAGGAGCTCCTTGGCGAACGGCCGCCCGGCGTCGGAGATCGCGAACGTACCGGGGCTCAGCTCCACCTGGTGGCCGTCCTGGGTGAGCCGGGCGGTGCCCCGGTGCTGGAGCGCCAGGGTGAGGTGGTCCTCCCCGCCGCGGGCGATCAGCCCCGCGCTGCGCTCGACCCGCTGCGGGCCGGCCTGCACCAGGGAGACCTGCACGGCGCCGAGGCTGTGGCTGGTGATCGTCGCGGGAACGGGGGCGCTCTCGAGCAGGGCCACGTCCAACGGGATGAAGGTGCGGGAGACGGCCTCGTGCCAGTACTCGGCGCGGTCCGCGGACGGTACCCGGGCGGTGTCGAGAACGACGGGCATCGGTGCTCCTCGGGAAAGGGTCGGCCGGACGGTGACGAATGGTGGACGGCAGAAAGGGGGTCACCAGGTCCGGCCGTGCAGGGCGACGTGCACGGTGTCGACGATCTGGATCAGCGCCGCGCGGGCGGTGCCGGTGGGGCAGCTCGCGCCGAGGAGGAGGAAGCCGTGGACGGCACCCTGATAGCGCATCGCCACCACCGGCACCGCCGCCGCGCGGAGCCTGGCCGCGTACGCCTCGCCCTCGTCCCGCAGCACGTCCGCCTCGGCGGTGACCACGAGTGCCGCCGGAAGCCCGGAGAGCTGCTCCAGGGTGGCGCGCAGGGGCGCGGCGGTGGCCTCCCTCCGGCGGTGCGGCTCGGGCAGGTAGTCGTCCCAGAACCGGCGCATGTGGTCGCGGTGCAGGAAGTACCCGGTCGCGAACCGGTGGTAGGAGGGCGTGTCGAAGTCGGCGTCGGTGACCGGGCACAGCAGGACCTGGTGGACGAGTGACAGGTCGCCGCGCTCGCGGGCCAGCAGGGTCAGCGCGGCCACCAGGTTGGCCCCGGCGGAGTCGCCGACGGCGGCGATTCGCCGCCCGTCCAGTCCGATCTCGCGGCCGTGTGCGTGAATCCACCGGGCGACGGCGTGACACTGCTCGACGGCCACCGGGTAGCGGACCGCGGGCGCCCGGGCGTAGTCCACGTAGACCACGGCGGCATCGGTGCCGAGGGCGAACTCCCGGATCAGCGGGGCGTAGCAGTCGGCGTCGCCGAGCGACCAGCCGAGGCCGGGCACGAACAGCACGACGGGGCTGGGCTCGGCGGCGCCGACGGGTCTGGTGATCTGGACGTGCACCCGACCGGTCGGTCCGCAGGGCAGGGCGAGCCATTCGATGACGGTGCCGTACGGATCGTCCTCGTCCGAACCATCACCCGCAGCGCCGGTCGAGCCGCCGCTCGGGCCGCCGCTCGACCCGCCGGTCGGAGCGCCCTCGGAGGCGAGGAAGGCGAGGTCCGGCAGTCCCGTCGCCGACCGACCGGCTCCGGCGTCCAGGAACTCCTGGAGCGCCCGGTCGAGGACCGGGCGCCGGTCGGGCTGAGGGATGGGGACGGACAACTCTTCACTCCTGGCTTCGGTCGACGCTTCGGTCGACGCTTCTCTCCACGCTTCGGTCGACGCCTCGGTCGACGGGCGGGTCCTGCGGCTCCTCAGCGGGCTTCGTCGTGCGGGAGTGCGCGCCACTCGCGCGGTGAGACGCCGTACGCGGCGCGGAAGGTCCGGCTGAAGTGGGCCGGGTTGACGAAGCCCCACCGCTGGGCGACGGCCGAGACCGTGGGCGTGGTGCGGCCGCGCCGCACCAGCTCGCGGGCGCAGGCGTCCAGGCGAAGCTGCTGGACGAGGCGGCTCACCGTCACCCCCTCGCCCTCGAAGAGCCGGTGCAGGTAGCGCACGGAGATGTGGTGGGCACGGGCGATCCTCTCGGGCGACAGGTCCGGATCGCCCAGGTGGCGGTCGATGTACTCCCGCACCCTGCGGACCAGGTGGTCGTTCGGGGCGCCCGGTTCCTCCGACGCCGGGGCCGCGGCCAGTTGGGCGACGAGTGTGCTGAACAGGTCGGCGACACTGCCGGCCAGCCGGTCCCCGACCGGGGCGGGGTAGGCGTGCGCGGAGGCGGCGAGGTCGCCGAGGAACGGCAGGAGGACGGGTCCGCATCCCTGCGCGGGGTCGACGGCCGTCGCCGACACCTGCCGCAGCTCGCGCTCCGGCACCCCCAGCATCTGGCGCGGCAGGTGGAACAGGTGGGTACGGAAGCGCTCCGGGTAGTGCACGGCGTACGGGCGCGCCGTGTCGTACAGGACCAGCCCGCCCGGTGGCACCTCGGCGCGACGCCCGTCCTGCTCCAGGACGGCCCGGCCCGACACCTGTACGCCGACCCCGATCTGCGGCTCGTTCCGCGGTGCCCGCGCGATCAGCGCCGGCGTGCGGGTGAGCGTGGCCGCGTCGGCCTCCAGGGTGGAGATCCGCACGTACCCGAGTCGGTGCGACTCCAGGAGCCCGTCGAACGGCCGCCCGGTGAGTGGGCGCATCTCCAGTGGCACCAGGGTCCGCGACACCGCCCCGCTCCAGAAGGCCGCCTTGTCACCGTCCGCGACCGACGCCGTCGTCACCCGCAAGCCCACCTGACCGTCCGCCCTTCCGCCGAGTCCTGCACACTCTCAGCCTGGTGCGCGGGCCCGGCGGGCCGGTAGGTCATCTGACTGTCGTGCGACTGTCGTGTTCGGACAGGTCGGAGTCGGACAGGTCAGAGGTCGTCGATCGCGTGGGCGAGCGCGGCCCGCGTGGTGATGCCGAGCTTCGGGAAGATCTTGTAGAGGTGGGCCCCGACGGTGCGGGGCGACAACTGGAGCCGTCGGCCGATCTCCTTGTTGGTCAGACCGGTCGCGGCGAGCCGGGCGATGCGCATCTCCTGACCGGTCAGCCCGGACGGGCCCGTGGCGGCCGGGCCGTCCTGGAGCGGGGCCACGGTGTCGCCCGCGGCGCGCAGCTCCTCCTCGCACTGGCCCGCCCAGGGGGTGGCCTGGAGGCGGCGGAACACGTGGTGGGCCGCGCGCAGAGCGTCCCTGGCTCCGGGCCGGTGGCGTCGGCGCAGCCAGGCGCCGTGGGCGAGGCGCAGCCGCGCGAGGTCGAACGCCCACTGTTCGGCACCGGGCACGGCGTACGCGGCCCGGAAGGCGGTCTCGGCCTCGTCGTCGTCCGCGGCCAGGGCGGTGGCGGCCGCGCAGAGGAAGGCGTGGCGGCCGGAGATCTCCGCCGAGCGGGCCGCCTGCCCGGCCGCGAGGTGGGCCCGCGCCTCCTGGTGCCGGCCGGTGTGCACGGCGGCGGTCACCAGGTCGAGGACCAGCGCGTGCCGCCAGGGCGGGCCGCCGGGCAGGCGCCCGGGCGGGGTGAGTTCGCAGAAGTGCGCGTACGCGTCCTCGTAGCGCCGGTGGGCGAGCGCGGCCAGTCCGCGCAGATGGGTCAGGCGGTCGAGGACGTAGCGCATCCGGGCGCGCGTCGCGATCGGTCTGATGTCCTGGTCGATCTCCGCCAGTCCGGCCTCGTCCCCCCGGCCGGCCAGGAAGTGGGCGTAGTACTGGCGGAACATCAAGCCGTTCGTGTGGTAGCCGAGTTCGTCCGCGATCTCGGCCTCGCGCAGGCAGACGGCCGCCCTGTCCCAGTTTCCGATCAGGTAGTCCTGGTGGGCCCTGGCCTTGGCCACGGAGCCCTGGGTGGCGTAACCGTGCAGTCCGGTGAACCGCTGCCACAGGTCGCCCTCGGGGCAGTCGAGCGCCGAGGCGGACCACAGCAGGAGCCAGGCCGCGCCGGCCTCCTGCTCCTCGGTCATGCCTTCGGCCGTCGTCCGCAGGGCGGCGGCCACCTCCGGTCCCGGCGTGGTCCAGGCCCGCAGGCACAGCCGGCCCGTCTCGGACACCTTCTCCCGGTGCCGTTCCAGGGCGCGCCAGGCCCAGGGGTCGTCCGTGTACGTGGCGGCCAGGAGCAGCTTGAAGTACGCCTGCTCGACGAGGCCCCCGAAGGTGTCGGCGCCCGGCGCGGTCAGCGTGTCGAGGGCCGTGGGCAGCAGCGCGGCGGAGGACTCGAAGTCGACGTGGTGGCTCTGGTCGGCGTAGACCACCGCGTACGAGAACAGCGGGGCGATGTCCTGGGGGATGGTGCTGGTCCTCAGCTCCTCCACCAGGGCCGCGGTGTGGCGCAGTTGCCCGCCGCGGGCCGACATCACCGCGGCCTGGGTGAGCCTGCGGACGCGGTCGCCGGGGCCGGGACTGAGCGTGGCGGCGCGTTCGAGCAGGAGCGCCCCCTCCGCCTCGCCGCCCCTGCGGGCGAGGTCGCGGCCGGCCTCCTGGAGGCGGTGCGCGAGGTCCTCGTCGGGCAGCAGTGCGGCGGATGCCTCGTGGACCAGGCGTCTCGGGTCGTCGGGTTCGAGGGTTCCGGACAGTGCGCGGTGCGCCTCCCGGCGCTCGCTGTCGGAGGCCGCGGCGACGACGGCGGTACGGACCAGGGGGTGGCGGAACACGAGCTGTCCGGCCGGGTCGAGCCGGGCCAGCCCGTCGGCCTCGACCTGCGCCAGGAGCTCGCGCGCGTTCTCGTCCGCGAGGGCGCGCAGCCACGCGCCGCTGCCGCAGTCCGGGCCGGTGGCCAGGGCGCCGAGCAGGAGGAGGCGGCCGACCTCCGGCGACACCGTTCCCAGACGTTCGGCGAACAGGCGCTCCAGCTTCCGGCCCAGCGGCAGCCGCTCGGGCAGCGGAGCCGTTCCCCGCTGCTGGGCGGTCGCCAGTTGGCGGGGCAGTTCCACCAGCGCCAGCGGGTTCCCGGCCGCCTCGGCCAGGACGCGGTCCCGGGCGGGCGCGGCGAGTTCGGGGTAGCAGGTGCCCAGCAGCAGGTCCGCGTCCGCCCGGGGCAGGGCCGGAACGTCGACGGCCTCGGCGGACCACGGCTCGGCGGCCGACCACGGTTCGGCGGCCGGCCCGTCCGGACGGGTCGCGCCGACGATCACCACCGGCAGTTCGGCGCACCGTCGGTGCAGGAAGGCGAAGACGGTCGCGCTCGACGAGTCGATCCAGTGCAGGTCGTCCAGGAGCAGCAGCACCGGGGCGGTTCGCGCCGCCTCCTCGAGCAGCACCAGGGCGGCCGCTCCGACGGCGAAGCCGCTGGGGCTTCCGGAGCGGACACCGAGAGCGCTCTCCAGGGCCTCCCGCTGGTGCGCGGACAGCGCACCGGAGCGTTTGAGGGGCAACCGGAACACCTGGTGGAGGGCCCCGAACGCGAGGTCCGTCTCCGCCTCCGTGCCGACCGCGCGCAGGACGGTGAACCCGCGACCGCGCGCCACGCGCTCGGTCCAGGCCAGCAGCGTGCTCTTGCCGACACCGGCCTCACCGCGCAGCAGCACGGTGACACCGCTCGCGCCGTCCACGACCTGGGTCAGAGCCGCGGTCAGCAGCTCCGTCTCCCGCTGCCGTCCGACCAGGACCGGAAAACGCCCGCCCTCCGCCACCGGTTCCTCTCCCTCGGGTCCGATCGCCCGCTGCCCGGGCACCCAAGGTTACCGCCCACCGAAACCGCTGGTCACAGCCCCGGGACGCCCCGGAACCGGGAAGCGTCGAGACGCGGATCGACGCTCCGTCGTCACTCGCGGTGGAGCAGCAGGGCGGCACCGGCCGGGACGGCTACCCGAGAAGAGTAGGAAGGGCGACGCTCTCGGACGACAGGGTGTGCTCTCCGAGGCAACCGGCCGCCGACGGCCGCTCATAGCGTGTGACTCGTCAACAGCCCACAGGCTCTCCGAGAGAGAAGGAAAACCCATGCCGTTCATCACCGTTGGCCAGGAGAACTCCACCTCCATCGACCTCTACTACGAGGACCACGGCACCGGTCAGCCGGTCGTCCTGATCCACGGGTTCCCGCTGAGCGGGCACTCCTGGGAGCGCCAGAGCGCCGCGCTGCTCGACGCCGGCTACCGGGTGATCACGTACGACCGCCGCGGCTTCGGCCAGTCCTCCCAGCCGACCACCGGCTACGACTACGACACCTTCGCCGCGGACCTCAACACCGTGATGGAGACCCTCGACGTCCAGGACGCCGTGCTGGTCGGCTTCTCGATGGGCACCGGCGAGGTCGCCCGGTACGTCTCCACGTACGGCTCCGCCCGCGTCGCCAAGGTCGCCTTCCTGGCCTCCCTGGAGCCGTACCTGCTCAAGACCGACGACAACCCGGAAGGCGCCGCCCCGAAGGAGTTCTTCGACGGCGTCGTCGCCGCGGTGAAGGCCGACCGGTACGCCTTCTACACCGACTTCTTCAACGGCTTCTACAACCTGGACGAGAACCTCGGCACCCGGATCAGCGAGGAGGCCGTCCGCAACAGCTGGGACGTCGCGGCGAGTGGCGGCTTCTTCGCCGCCGCGGCCGCCCCGGCCACCTGGTACACGGACTTCCGCGCCGACATCCCGCGCATCGACGTCCCCGCCCTCATCCTGCACGGCACGGGTGACCGCACCCTGCCCGTCGAGAGCACCGCGCGCCAGTTCCACAAGGCGCTGCCCTCCGCCGACTACGTGGAGATCGAGGGCGCCCCGCACGGCCTGCTGTGGACCCACGCCGAGGAGGTCAACGCCGCGCTGCTGACCTTCCTCGCCAAGTGACGCGGGCGGCCGCGCGCCCCCGTCCGCGGCCGTCCGTCCCCCGGTCGGTACCGCCGCCCCCTCCCAGGTCCGGACGGTGACGGCGGTACCGACCGCAGACCCGCGCCCGGCGTCCCTCCGGTGGACGCCGGGCGCGAGCCATGACCGCTCATCGGGTGCGGTTCCGCCCCGGCCCCGGGCAGTGCGTCACTGGTCGGTGTAGCTGAGGTCCCCCACCGTCCAGCTGCTGACGTCGGCGATGGCGATGCGGTACATGCCTCCGGTGTGGGGCAGGGCGTAGCTGCCTTGCAGGATGCGGGCGACGTGAAGGTGCAGATGCGTGGGTCGGGCGGTGCGCGGGGTGTCACCGACGGTGTCGTCGGCGTCGTGGGCTGCGGGGGGCGAGAACAGCGCGGCGAAGGGCTTCAGGTGGTCGGAGGCCGTGAGGACCTCGGCGACCCGCTCGTGCCACAGGCTTTCCGGGGCCAGGCGTCCGGTGATGACCGCGCCCGGCACGACGACTGTCAGGGGCATCTGGTTGCTGTGCTCGGACTCCACCATCGTGGCGATCTCGACGAGCAGCGCATCAGGGTTCGACATGCCGCCTGAGGATAGTTCCGGCTGTGGCCTGCGCGCACGGCGGCCTGCGCGCACGGCACTCCTCGGGCGGACTTCGTTCGCCGCGCACGACTGTGATGCCGCTGCCCGCTGGTCATCGGGCTCGCGGCGAAAGACTGCCCCGGGGGGCTTGCCGACCGGGCAGGACCCGGTACGGCGGTGGTCAGAGCTTGTACATCGCGCTGAACGGCGGGGTGAGTCGTTCCTGTCGCGATCCGAAGTCGACGAGGACCGCGATGTCGCCTCCGCCCTCGACGGCGATGACCCTGCCGAGGCCGAACCCGTCGTGGGTGACACGGTCGCCGACGACGAAGTGTTTGCGTGGCGCTACCTGCGTTCGATTCTTGAACGGACTGGTAGGCATGGGCCGACGAGGTGCTGCGAAATTAGTCATTACCGCCAGTGTGCGCCGGAAAACGCGAAATGGATACCCCCGTTCGAAGGGAAATTTCAGGTCACACCGGCGCCCCGGCCAGGCGGGAGCCGATCGTCCCGCAGACGCCGGCGGGAGAGTGATCGACTGCTCAAGTAGATTACCAGGCAAGTGACTTGCTCTTGCGAGTGATGTGCAGTCGAGATGCCGCAGGTTCGGCTCGCACGGGATCGGGGAGGGAGGATTCCGCCGTTTCGGGCCACGGCCTGCTAGAGTCGGCAGAGTTGCAGTAGTAGTTCCCATGAACTTTGTGTGCGCCTTGCCTGTGTTGCGGGCGCATTTTTGTTCCCCCGGCTCGTTTCCTGGGCGGGTTCTCCATGCGGCGTACCCGGAGCCCGTGATCGCGTGCTTCGGACAGCCCCTTGAAGGAGATTTTTTATGGCTAATGGCACTGTGAAGTGGTTCAACTCGGAAAAGGGCTTCGGCTTCATCGAGCAGGAGGACGGCGGCGCTGACGTCTTCGCCCACTTCTCGAACATCCAGTCCAACGGTTTCCGTGAGCTGCTCGAGGGCCAGAAGGTCGAGTTCGACGTCACGCAGGGCCAGAAGGGCCCGCAGGCCGAGAACATTCGCCCGCTGTAGTACCGCCCGGCACCCGCCCGGCATCGAGGGGCCCGCACTGCCTACACGGCAGTGCGGGCCCCTCGGCGTCTCATCACGACGTACCCGGCCCCATGGCTCCGCCTCGGCAGCCCGGGCTCTGCGGACGCCTGTCAGAAGACCGACCAGCCGGTGAGCGTGGTGAAGGCGTCCAGCGCGGCGATGCCGGCCACGGAGTTTCCGTGCGTGTCGAGGGCCGGCCCCCACACGCACAGTCCGCAGCGGCCGGGGACGACGGCGAGGATGCCTCCGCTGACGCCGCTCTTGGCGGGCAGCCCCACCCGGTGGGCAACGTCCCCGGCGGCGTCGTAGGTGCCGCCGACCAGCATGACGGCGTTGATCCGCTTGGCCTCGCTGCGGGTGAGCAGTCGTGTGCCGTCGGCGCGGATGCCGTGTCTGGCCAGCAGGCAGGCCGCCAGGGCGAGGTCGTGGCAGGTCATGGTGAGCGCGCACTGCTTGACGTAGTGGCGCAGGACGGTGTGCACGGGATTGGCGAGCTTGCCGTGGTCGGCCAGCAGATGGGCGAGGGCGGCGTTGCGGTGGCCGTGGCGCTGTTCGGAGACGGCGACGCGGGCGTCGAAGTCGATGGCGGGGTTGCCGCTTTCCCGGCGGAGGAACTCTCGCAGGGTTCCACTGGCATCGCCGGTCAGGGTTTGCAGGCGGTCGGTGACCACCAGGGCGCCGGCGTTGACGAACGGGTTACGCGGCACGCCTCCCTCGCGCTCCAACTGGGCCAGGGAGTTGAACGGCGAACCCGAGGGCTCCTTGCCCACCCGCTGCCACAGGGTGTCGCCGTCGGTGGCGAGGACCAGGGCCAGGGTGAACACCTTGGAGATCGACTGGATCGAGAACGGTGTCCGCCAGTCGCCGGCGCCGTGGACCGCCCAGGGATCGGTGGCCGTGACGAGGGCGATCCCGAAGGCCGCCGGGTCGGCGCGGGCGAGCGCCGGAATGTAGGTGGCCACCTCGCCGGTACCGGAGACCTGCCGCGCCGCCGTGGCCACCCGGCCGAGCACACTCGCGTACTCCATGCTTCCCCCTTGTGAACCGACATCGCTGTCAGCACCCGGCCAAGGATGCGCGCAATGCCGGCAAGCGGGAAGACAGCGCGTCCACATCGGTACAGTCACCGATGTTCACGACCCGTTTCACAGGACCGTGCACCAGTCGGCCCGGCCTCGCGCCCGGGGTGGTCACCGGGATTCCGTGCCTGCGCGGGACCCGGGTGGTGGCGTCCCTCCAGGGAGGCGAGTTGGCCGAACCCCTTGCCGTGCCGTCGACGGCGCGATATTCCTGTCGGGAGCACCGGCTCCTCGAGACCAGGAGCAGATTTCAGACATGGACGAGCTGTGGCCCCCGCCCTCCCCCGAGGTCGCAGATGCGATCAGGTCGTTGTGCCAGCGCCTGTTGACGGAGACGGACGCCTTGGTCGACGCCGTCGCAAGTCCTTCTCTCGTGGCCCAGAACGATCCTGCCCTCCTCACGGATGCGTCCCTGGTCGAGGAGGACCGCGAGCTCAACCGCTCCGATCTCGTCCAGTGGCTGACGGCGAACATCCAGCAGCCGGGGCGGCGGGTGGAGCCCTATGTCGGCCCGAGGACCACGGCGTACATCAACGATCTCGTCTCCCGTGGCATCGCGCCCGACTTCGCCGGTGCCTGGCGTGTGGCGCTGGGGATCGGATGGCGGCGGTGGCTGGAGGAGTGCGCGGCGTACTGCACCGACCGTGACCTTCTGGTGGACGTCCTGGACGTGTCGGCGAAGTCGCTGGTGCAATACGCCCTCGACGCGGTCCTGGCCCTGCGCGAAGCCGGCCTCGCCGCCGCGATGGGCAATGCGGACGCTGAGGCGATCGCACTGATCCAGCTGATCGCCGGCGGGGCGCCGATGGCGGAGGATCTCGCCGAGGGTCGCCTGCACTACCGGATGGCGCGGTGGCACATCGGTCTCGTGCTGTGGATCGACGACCCTCAACAGATCGACGCTCTGGACGAAGCGGTCGCGGCCGTGCGCTCCGCCGCCTCGGATCGAAGCGCCCTGGTGGCGCGTGCCAGCGCCACGTCGCGCTGGATCTGGCTCTCGGGAACAGGTATGCCGGACCTTCACCATGTGGAGAAGGTCATGGCGACGGCCGACGAGGTCCGCGGGGCGGTGGGAAGGCCCGGACGTGGGCTCGAAGGGTTCAGGTCCAGCCACCAGGACGCTCTGGCGGCGCAGGCGCTGGCCATCCGGCTGGGCTCCGACCGGCAGCTCATCGCCTACGCCGACGTCGAGCTGATCGACGCGCTCACCAAGGACCGGGCCGGCGCACGCCGGTTCGTCGTCAACACCCTCGGTCCGCTGGTCGAAGCCGACCCAGCACTACGGCAGGCACTCCTCACCTACGTACAGTGCGGCTTCAACACCACCCGGGCCGCCGCCGGCCTCTACGCGCACCGCAACACCGTCGAGCGCCGGGTCTCGCGCGCGAACGAACTCTCGGCGGTCAAGGTCGAGGACAACCCGACCCACGTGGCGGCGGCGCTCCTCGTGCTGGACATCGCGCCCGACATCGTCGCGACCGGTCCAGCTGAACCCACGGCACGGAATCAGGCCGCCGCGCGCGCCAGGCTGATCACGAAGGCGGTGCCACCACCCGGCGCCTCCTCGACGGCCAGTTCGCCGTCCATCGCCTCCACGAAGCCGCGCGCCACCGCGAGTCCCGGCACCTCCCGGGCAACGGCCTCGTCACCGCGGACGGTCACCCGGACGTCCACCCGCCCGGCCACCGGGCCGGCGTCGATCACCACCGGCCCCGCTCCTGTCCTCCCGTAGGTCAGGACATCCACCAACACCCGCTCCAGCAGCCCGGGATCGACGAGCACCCGTGGCAGATCCGATCCCAGGTCGATCCGGACCCCGGCCGCCCCGGCCGCAGCCGCCCGGACCACCTCGCCCGGCGCAGTCGGCCGCAGCACCACCGGCATCACCCCGGCCTGCAACCGGTTCAGGTCCAGCAGGTTGGCGACCAGCCGCTCCATCCGCTCCACCTCGGCACCGATCCGCTCCTCGGCCGGGTCCGGAAGCCGCTCGGCTTCCCGGCGCACCGCCGCCAGCGGCGCGCGCAGATCCTGCTCGACCGCCTCCAGCAGCGCGGTGTGCAGCGCGTCGGTGCGCGCGAGCACGTCCGCCGCCGACGCCAGCGCGGCCAGCCGCTCCCGCTCCCGGGCCAGCCTCAACTGCGTGACGTACGGGCCGAGCAGCCGGGTGTCCTCCTCGGTGAGCGGGGCGCCGCGCAGGACCAGCACCGCGTCCTCGCCGAGGTCGACGGAGAAGGACGCCTCGTCGGGCCGCAGCGGCACCGTCGCCCCGGCCGAGGCCGCCGGCTGCCAGAGCGCGCCCGTCCGCACCAGCACCGCGGCACCGTCCAGCCCGAACACCTGCCGCAGTTCCGCCACCAGTTCGGGCAGGACCCGCGGCCCGGACTCCACCGTCTCCCCCGCCAGCCGGGTCAGCACCGCCGCCTCCGCGCGCGCCCGGCCCGCCTGCTGCGAGCGCCGGGTCAGACCGTCGATCAGGTGGGAGATCACCCCGGCCACCGCGAGGAACACCACCAGCGCCGCGACGTCCGCGCCCCGCTCCACCGTCAGGCTGTGCCACGGCGTGGTGAAGAAGTAGTCCGCCGCCAGCGCCCCGGCCGCGGTGCCGCCCGCCGCCGGGAGCAGGCCACCCAGCCGGGCCGTCCCCGCCACCACCAGCAGCAGGCACAGCAGCACGCCGGACAGACCGAGCGAGTCGCGCAGCGGCGACAGCGCCCAGGCCAGCGCGATCGCCCCGGCCGGCCCGAGCAGCCACGCCGACCGGCGCCGCCCGGCCGGGACCAGCGCCGGGCGACGGCGCCGGGGCCCGGTCGGCACCGCCAGCAGCCCCGGCTCGGGCGGCGGCAGCACACGTACGTCGATCGGGCCGGCCAGCCGGATCACCCGGTTGATCACCGAGCCGGAGAGCAGCTCGCGCAGCCGGCTGCGACTCGTCGGTCCGAGCAGGATCTGGGTGGCGCTCTCCGTCCGGGCGAAGTCCACCAGCGTCCGGGCCACATCGCCGCCGCTCACCTCGACGAAGGTGCCGTGCAGCTCCCGCAGCAGCGCCCGCTGGGCGGCCAGACCCGGCGGCTCCCGCTCGGCCGTGCCGTCGTCCAGCCGGACGTGCACGCCGATCAGGTCGCCGTGCATCCGGGTCGCGGTGCGGGCGCCCCGGCGGATCAGGTGCTCGCCCTGAGGGGCACCGTCCAGCGCGACCATGATCCGCTCCTTGGTCTCCCAGGGCGCCCGGATGCCGTGCCGGGCCCGGTAGTCGGCCAGCTCCTCCTCCACCCGGTCCGCGAGCCACAGCAGCGCCAACTCCCGCAGGGCGCCCAGGTTTCCGGCCCGGAAGTAGTGGTCCAGCGCCACGTCGATCCGGTCGGGCGCGTAGATCTCGCCCTGCGCCATGCGCGCGCGCAGCGCCTGCGGACTCAGGTCGACCAGCTCGATCCGGTCGGCGGCCCGGACCACCTCGTCGGGGATCGTCTCGCGCTGGGCGACGCCGGTGATCTGCTCAACGACGTCGTTGAGGCTCTCCAGGTGCTGGATGTTGAGCGTCGTCGCCACGTCGATCCCGGCGTCCAGCAGCTCCCGCACGTCCTGCCAGCGCTTCGCGTTCCGCCCGCCGGGCACATTCGTGTGGGCCAGCTCGTCCACGAGCGCGAGCGACGGGCGGCGCGCCAGCAGGGCGGCCAGGTCCAGCTCGGTCAGCTCCACCCCCCGGTACGACACCACCTGCCGGGGCAGCACCGGCAGATCCCCCAGCTGCTCCTCCGTAGCCCGCCGCCCGTACGTCTCGACCAGGCCGACCACCACGTCCAGCCCCTCGCCAAGCAGCCGCCGGCCCTCCCGGAGCATGGCGTACGTCTTCCCCACCCCCGGCGCCGCCCCCAGGAACACCCGCAGCTTCCCGCTCACCGCCGCCTGGCCACCTCCTCCACTTCCACGTCCATGCTCCACCCTTCTCCGACGTCAGGCCCTACCCGACGTGGCCACGCGGGCGCCGGGCGCCGGGCGCCGGGAGTCCGGGAACCATTTAGATGAAAATGGATTTCATTTCGCTATAGTGGTTCCGGTGGCCCCGACCGGCTGGCCCTGTGCAAGTACGACCCGTCGTGCGCCGCCAGTCCGCCGCCACGTCGACTTCCGCGAAGAGCCCTGACCTCGAGAGGACCCGCCATGCAACCCGGAATCCACCCCGCCTACCGCCCCGTCGTCTTCCGCGACAAGGCCGGCGACCTCGCCTTCCTGACTCGGTCCACCGCCACCAGCAGCCACACGATCGAGTGGGAGGACGGCAACACCTACCCCGTCATCGACGTCGAGATCTCCTCCGCCAGCCACCCCTTCTACACCGGCAAGTCCCGCGTCCTCGACACTGCCGGCCGCGTCGAACGATTCCAGCGCCGCTACGGCACCGACCACGGCTGATCCACTCCCGCTCCCCAGGAAGATCCACCCCGTGTCCGAGCACTCGCCGCCACCCGTGCGGCTTCCCGTCACCGTCCTGTCCGGCTTCCTCGGCGCGGGCAAGACCACGCTGCTCAACCACCTCCTCAACAACCGGGAGGGCCTGCGCGTCGCCGTCATCGTGAACGACATGAGCGAGATCAACATCGACGCGGCCCTGGTCCGCGACGGCGGTGGCGCGCTCTCCCGCACCGAGGAGCGGCTGGTCGAGATGACCAACGGCTGCATCTGCTGCACCCTGCGCGACGACCTCCTCGAGGAGGTGGACCGGCTCGCCCGCGCCGGTCGCTTCGACTACCTGCTCATCGAGTCCAGTGGCATCTCCGAGCCCATGCCGGTCGCGGCGACCTTCGCCTTCGCGCGCGACGACGGCGCGACCCTGAACGACCTCGCCCGGCTGGACACCATGGTCACCGTCGTCGACGCCGCCAACTTCCTCCCCGAGCTGCGCGCCGGGGACGAACTCACCGCGCGCGGCCTGGACCAGTACGAGGACGACGAGCGGACCGTCAGCGACCTGCTGATGGACCAGGTCGAGTTCGCCGACGTCATCATCCTCAACAAGACCGACCTGGTCGGTCCCGAACAGGCGGACCGGCTGGCTGCCACGCTCAGCCGCCTCAACCCCGCTGCCCGCGTCATCCGTTCGGTCGCAGGGAGGGTCCCGCCCGCCGAAGTCCTCGGCACGCACCTCTTCGACCTCGACCGCGCGCAGGAGGCGCCCGGCTGGGTCGCCGAACTCAACGGCGACCACGTACCCGAGACCGAGGAGTACGGCATCTCCAGCCTGGTCTACCGCGCCGATCGGCCCTTCCATCCCGAACGCCTCTGGGATCTGGTCAGCCGACGCCTCGACGGCGGCGAGTTCGGCGCCGTACTGCGCTCCAAGGGCTTCTTCCGGCTGGCCTCGCGTCCCACCGTCACCGGGCTCTGGTCGCAGGCGGGTTCGGTTGCCCGCTTCGAGCCGTCCGGCGTTCACACTGCTCCGTCGGGCCCGCCGCACTCCGCAGACGAGGCCCCGCGAGGACAGGAGCTCGTCTTCATCGGCACGGGGCTCCGCCGGGACGAGCTGCGCGCCGCGCTCGACAGCTGCCTGCTGGAGGAGGTCGAAGTCGCGGCGGGACAGGAGACGTGGTCGGCCCTTGAAGATCCGTTTCCCGCCTGGGAGGAGTACTGCCCCGTCTCCGTCGAGAGCGATGGTCCGAGCCACAGCCACGGCCACGGCCACGGCCACGGGGAGCCGACCGGGCAGGCCCGACTCGTCCCGGCGGCGTCGGACGCTCGCTGATCCGGCGCCGGATCCCGACGGCCGCAGGGAGCAGTCGGCTCCTTGGCGCCGAGCCGTCGACGCTCCCGAGTTGTCGACGCTCCTCGGCCGTCGAACGCTGCTGCGCCGCCGTCACGTTCGACATGTCAGCGGCGCAGCAGCCTGAGCGGTTACGGCGTCAGCCTGCGATCTTCCAGAGACCTCGGCCGTGGGTGGCGGCCATCAGGTAGCTACCGTCGGGTGAGACGGTGAGGTCGGAGGCCGGGGCATTGGGCAGCGCACTGCCGAGTCGGCTCCACGTGCCGGGTGCCGACGCGGTGAACACGCCGATGTCGCTGCCGACGACGACCTTGCCGTTCCAGAGCTTCACCACGGTGACGGGCGCGTCGGGAAGGTTGCCGCTGATGTCGGTCCAGGTGGTGCCGCCGTCGTGGGACTCGAGGACGTGGCCGACACCCGCGCCGTCGAGCCAGTGCCGGCTGTACGAGCCGTAGACCGCGTAGACGTGGCCGGCGTCCGCCGGGTCGACCGTGAGGCCGGTGACGAAGCGGTTGGGCAGCTCGGGGGCACTGATCCGGTGCCAGCTGCCGCCGTAGTTGGTGTCGATGCCGGAGGTGAACGGCGAGGCGCCGCTCGGGTTGCAGCCGTTGCCCGTGCCGCACCAGCCGACGTACGTCGTGGTGCCGGAGAGGGCGACGGCGGTCGCGGCGTTGCCGACGCCGAGATCACGGACGGCCTTCCAGTCGCAGACCTTCTGCCAGCAGGTGGTGTCCCAGCCCTTGCCCTGGTTGTCCCAGATGTAACGGCCGCCCGCCACCCAGTGGTTGACGTTCGCGGGGTCGGCCGAGAACGGCGCGTTGAAGCGGCCGTCCTTCTCGCACGGGCTGGTCCTGTTCTGCGCGCAGTTGGGCGTCACGTAGTTCCAACTGTGGCCGCCGTCACTGGACTTGGCCATCGCCAGGTTGGTGTACTCACCGACGACCCGGTTGCCGTTCTTCGGGTCGACGACGACGTCGAAGCCGTCGCCGCCCTTGGGCTCGGCCATGTGGTCGGAGCCGGGCGTGAGCACCGAGTAGCCGTTGTCCTGCAGGCCGCCCCAGGCGATGTCGCCCTTGCCGTCCGGGGAGGCGCCGAGGCCGCCGTAGAAGTACTGCAGGGTGCGCAGGGTGGCGTTCAGGTCGGTCCACCGGACGACCTTGCGCAGGGCGGCCGGGCGGGACCAGACACCGCCGTCGTTGCCGAAGTACGCCGTGCCGTCGGGGGCCACCACGGCGGCGTGCTGGTCGGGGTGGGTGGTGTCGGGGCAGGTGGCGGCTACCGGGTCGGCCGACATCCTGAACCCCTCAGCCCTGAATCAGCCGGGAGCACCCGACCCGGCCCGCCCTGCGGG
>NZ_JOCF01000092.1 GCF_000720635.1 Streptomyces sp. NRRL WC-3742
TGAACGAAGTTCGGGCGCTTGGACACCAGGCCCGTCGTGACGGCCTCGAACCGGGCACCCGCCGGGCCCTCGGGGAGGGCGGGCAGCTCACGCGGACCGGCCTCGACCGCCGGACGCAGCGCGGCAGCGACCGGAGCGACCGGAACCGCCGGGACGACCGGCGCAGCGGCGGGGGTGGCCTGCTCGGCGACGGCGGCCTGGTCCTCGACCTCGGTAGGCGCCTCGACGGCCGGGGCCTGCTGCTCGAGTACGGGAGCCGGGCGGGTCAGCGCCGGGGCGACCGCGACGGCGGGCTCGGCGGCCGGCTCGGCCTTCGGCGCCTCGACGGGTGCGGGCGCGGCCTGGTCGTCGGTCTTGGCGGCCCGGACGGCAGCCGGGGTCGGGTCCAGCAGCGGGGCGATCCGCACGACGTCACCGACCGACAGGCCGGATGCCTTCGCGATGGCCGGCGCCTGGGCGCCCTCGTACCCCGCGAGCCCGGCCACCCTGCGCGCACGCTGGGCGGTGAGCTTGTCCAGCTCCTTCTGCGCGGCCGCGACCTGCTTCTCGGCGGCCGTGATCTCGATACGCAGCTCGCGCAGACCGGCGAGCTCGGCGGTGTACGACTTCCGGTCCATCAGAGCGTCACTCCCCCTCGGTGGCGGTGGCGGGCTGGTCGGCGGTGGTCGGGCGGGTGGGGACGTAGGCGATCGGACCGCCGGAGACGGACGGCAGGCGGGTGCCGAGCAGCTGGCCCGCCAGGCGGGCGTCCTCGGGGTCGGCCGGGGCGGCGGCGTTCGCGGGGGCGGTGAGGTCCCTCAGGTAGCCGGCGAGGCGCGCCTTCGGGAAACGGAACCGGCCCGCGGTGCCGGCGGTGCCATCCGACTCCCACTCGGCCAGGCCGGTCAGCACCGCGACGACGAACCCGGCCACCGTCACCGGCAGCACTCCGCCAGCCGCAACCCGGGCCGGGTCGCACCGCCACCAGCCGGACAACGCGGCCAGCAACTGCGCCTCGTTCAATGCGGCGCCGAAGCCGATCCAGTCGCGGTCCGGCTCCTCGACCCGGGTCGGGGCGTCCGAGCGCAGCACCGCCACCTCGGCCATGCCGAGCACAGTCAGTTCGGCGACGGGCCGGGCCTGCAACTGCTGGAGCGCCGCCAGCGGGAACACCTGCCGGCCCTGCTCGCGCACACCGGGGACCACGCCGGTGGCCATCAGCTTCTTCACCGTCGGGATCGAACACCCCAGTACCGTCCCGGCCTGACCGGTCGTCACGAACACACCCACAACCTCCACGCCTATTCATCTAACTTGAAACGCTAGGGAGACCCTACGCCTACCTAGCGGCACCGTCCACGCCTTTTTAGTAAGTCGCATAAGCATGACGGTAGGGCTGACTGCCGGGACTCACCCTCAAGCGATCGGGTCGGCGAAATCCCGGTGCCGGGGAATCCAGTGGTCTGCCAAGCTCCTTCACACTGACCAGGCGCGGACGAACGGCACACCTGATGAAGATTCACTCGATAGCGGCCCAGGACTTCCTCTCCTTCGCTTCCCTCGGCCTCTCCCTGAAGCCCGGAACGACGGTCGTGACCGGGCCCAACGGCGCCGGGAAGTCGAACCTCAGCGCTGCTATCGCGCTCCCCCTCCTCGTCCTCGAACGGGGACTCGGCGGCCCCGGCGACGACTCCGACCCGTTGGAGGTCTACGGCCAGGCGGGCCGGCTCGGCTCCGATGCCTACACCGTCAGCCTCGACATCGAACTGGACCGGCCCCAGGAGCAGGAGCTGGTGCGGCTGTTCATGGAGGCCGCAGTGGTCGCCAACGCCGCCAACATCCGCGACGAAGGGGGCTCTGCGGCGGCGGCGTCAAGCAAGGCCGTGTTCGCCCTGTTCACCGAGCTCGGCGTCGCGGCGGACTCCGTTCAATCGCTATTCCGAGGCACTCTGCAGGTCGCGTACGCAGCACGTCACCGGTCCCGCTGGTGGGCGGCCTGGAACTTCAACCACGGCGAGCAGCAGATGCAGCTCATTCTCTGCGGCCCTCGTGCCGGCCAGCTTGTTCAAGGGCAGCTTCCGCCCTGGTTTGAAGGCGCGGTGGCCTCATTTCGGACCGCCTCGCCGCTGCTGAGAAACGTGCGGCTGCCCATCGGTAAGCAGACATCCGAGGAAACAGTGCTTCGCTCCTTCCTACGGACGGACAAGTCACCGCACTCTGGAAAGGCCGAGCCGACGGCGATCGACTTCGGGCGCATCCTGAACAACCTCGACGCCGCAAGAGCCCTGGTCGTCGATGTACCGCCCCTCACGAACGACACCGGCACCGAACCGTACGCCCTGGCGGCGCTCGCCGACGCCCTGGGCCGCGAGCACGGCAGAAACACCCGATACGACTTCCGCTTCGTCCTCGCCAAGGTGCTGCGCCAGGGCATGGTCTTCACCGACAACCGCCGGCTCCCCCTCGCGCGGCACTTCCCGCTTGCCGAAGTGGGCAGCCCCGTCGACCTGCGCGACGGCAGCGCGGTGGCCGCCGAGCTGCACCGGCTCAAGAACGGCAGTATCGAGGAACAGCAGCGCTTCGCACAGGTCCGGAAGGTCTTCCACGACATCACGCGACTCGACCTGCACCTGCGCAGCGTTCCCTCACCCAACGCGGGGCTCACGATCGACATCCTCGTCGGCCCGGCCGAAGGCAACCAGGTCGCCCAGTTCGCTGGCGCGGGCGTCCAGGAAGCCCTCCTACTCGCCACCCTGCTGGCAGGCGAGCCGGGACGCGTCGTCGTACTCGACGAACCGGCCGTCAACCTGCACCCCACGGTGCAGCGACGCCTGTCCCGCCACCTCGTCGACGTGCAGGGGATCGTCATCACGCACAGCCCCGACCTGATCCCCTGCTCCGACATCGCGGACCTGGACCGCGTCGTACGCCTCACCCAGCGAACCGACGGAACCCACGTCAGCTCCCTGACAGACAAGCACCGGGAGCAGCTCGGCGCATGGATGCAGCGCCTGCTCCTCGCCGACGTGCGGGCCCTGCTGTTCGCCTCGGCCGTCATCCTGTGCGAAGGGGCCACCGAACTCGGCGCCCTGAGCCAGTGGTGGAACCAGGACCCGGCTGGCCTTGGCGACCCGGGAAGCGCGAACATCGCCATGGTCGACGTGGGCGGCGAGGCCAGCTTCGGCGGATACATCAACTACCTGGAAGCCTTCGGGATCCCTTGGGCGGTCGTCGCCGACGGCCCGGCCTTCGCCCCCACAGCCAAACTCGGCAAGCAGCTCATGAAGCTCGGCCTAGCCCCATCTGATCGTCCGGCCCTGGAGAACGGGTTCACCACCTGGCGGGACTACTGGAACCGCGCTGGCATCTTCACCTTGGCCGACACCTTCGGCAACGACGGAACGAAGGCCGGTGAGATTGAGGCATACCTTGAGCGGCTGGACAAGCTGTTGCTGGAGAAGGTCCAGGCCGAGCACCGCTCCAGCAAGCCCCGCATCGGCGCCGCGTTCGCAGCCGCCCACCCCGAAATGCCAGCCGAGGTCCTGAACCTGTACAGGCAGATCCACACTCACCTCAACACCCGTACAAACCGATCACCCGGTCGGTGATGACTGCCCGCCTCAATGCCGTGAAACCGGTCCGCCGCCCGCTCGGGGGTTCGGACGCGGACCGGTCTCCTTCCAGTCTGGGCGGGCGGGCGCCGCACTGCTGCCGGGGTTAGTCCCGGTGGTGTCAGGGGGTGTCGCCGGACCAGTCCCAGCGGGAGGGATCCGCGGGGCGGGGTTCGTAGTGGGCGCGGCCGCCTGCGCCGTACCGGCCGATCTCAGTGATCAGCGCGGCGCCGTCGGCCAGCTGCTCCGGCGCCCAGCCGGTGACGTCCAGGAGCAGTCCGTCGAGCGGGCCTGCGACCAACTCGCGGTACTCGTGCCCGGGACGTGGGCCGGGGTCGGGGTCGTCGTGGTCGGCTCCGTAGACCCGGCCTCGTAGCAGCGCCTCGTCGTCCATACCGGCCAGCATCCCAGCCGGGGCCGACAGCGTGGCCGCGAAAGCGGACATCAGGGGAGTGGCTTTAGACGCGAGTTGTGGTTCTGGCTCAACTTCCGTGGAGGGCTAACTGAGTGTGATGTCAGCGGTGTGTGGTGGGATGGCCGGACTCTGCTGCCGTGACCTTCTGGGGGCCCACCTTGATACCCGTGTACTCGTCTCTGGCCCAAGCCCTGGCCGAGGCCCTGGTGGACGTCCTGTGGTTCGTCGAGGGCAGTGAAGACGAGCAGGTGGATCCGGACGAGGCCGTCAAGGTCTTGGAGGGTGTGGCCCATGTGGTCAGCAAGCTGTCGAGCGGCCAGCGGAGCGAATTGATCGATCTGCTGGGGACTATGGCCGAAGCGGACTCCGACCCCGCCCGGCGGGTGTTCCTGGAAGGGTTTCCAGATGGCTTCGGGCTCC
Source organism: Streptomyces sp. NRRL WC-3742 (assembly GCF_000720635.1). GTDB lineage: Bacteria > Actinomycetota > Actinomycetes > Streptomycetales > Streptomycetaceae > Kitasatospora. The sequence goes on from NZ_JOCF01000092.1 coordinate 4,426, forward strand.
TTGATGACGCGGTCTGACCTGTCCTTCACGAGTAGAGCAAGACACGCTTGCGCAGGAGCGCGAAGCCGGCCCGGCCGAACATCTGGCGCTTGCGCATCTTGATCCGGTTGACGTGTCCTTCGACGACGCCGGAGTTCCAGGGGAGGGTGAGTCCTGCGATGACGGCGGCGCGGTCGCGGTCGATGCCGGCGGCGAGGGTGTGGAGGCTGGGAAGGTCGTCTTGGCGAACCGCGTCGAGCCATTCCGGGAGTCGCTGGCCCTGGCGCTCGGTGAGCATTTCGGCGAAGGAGCGGACGTGCCGGGTCAGGGCGTCGAGCTCGGGGCAGTGGGCCAGGACGGTCTTGAGCTGGAGTTGCTCGGCCTCCGACAGCGCTGTGGGCCGCCGGAGAATCCAGCCAGCGACGGTGCGAGGCGACGGCGGTTGCGCGGTCACCGGCCGGGGCGAGGTCCGCTTCCGCCGCAGGTAGGCGCCGACGCGCTGGTAGCTGCCCTGGTAGCCGAGAGGGACGATCTCCTCCCAGAGCTTCCAGGCGTTGGTGCAGCCCTCGTTCCAGCGGTCGTCGAGGTAGGGCTTGTACTCGTCCAGGACGGACGGGCGGTCCTGCCACTGGCCCCGGAAAAGCTCCTCCGGGTTCGCGGCGTCGGCCAGGGCCTTGACCGTGCGCCAGGTCATGCCGAGCTGCCGCTGGACGGCGCGCTTGCTATGCCCCGCGGACAGCAGCGCGTGCACCTCGGCGTGCCGGGCCCGGGTGCGGTCGGCGAACCGGAAGCCCGTCGGCCAAGGCTGGTCCACGTTCTCCGCTTGGCCCGTGGGCTCGACGGTAACGGCTCGACTGGGCACCGGAGTTGCGGCACGCAGGCACTGCCGGTGGCGGGCGACGGCACGCTCGGCCGCTTCGCTGAGGTTGTGCCACAGGTGCCAGCGATCCGCGACCTGGACCGCCTGCGGTGCACCGGCGGTGGCGCCCTCGGCGAAGAACGGCGCGCGGTCGCGGCAGACGACCTCGACGCCCGGCCGCTCGGCCAGCCAGGCCGCCAGGCTCGACGACTCCCGGTCGGGCAGCAGGTCGACCGGCCGGCGGGTCTCGGCATCGACCAGCACCGTCCCGTACGCGCGGCCCTTGCGCGTCGCGTACTCGTCGACGCCCACCACCCGCGGGACCCGCGGCTGCGGATCGGGAAGCTCCTCCACCAACCGCAACACCGTGCTCCGGCTCACCAACACCCCGAACACCCCGGCCAGCCGAGCACCGGCCCGCCCCGCCAGCGCCAGACCGACCGAAGCGAGCGTCGCCCGCAACTGCTCGGTCCACCGGCCGTGGCGCCGCGTCAGCCCCTCGATCTGCTCGACGAAGGTCCGCCGTCCGCACAACGGGTCGCCGCACACGAAGCGCCGCACCCGCAGGCTCAGCCGGACCCGCCTTCCCCCGACCGGTCCGTCGACAGGAAACCGCAGGTAGGAGCTGTGCACCCGGGTCGACCATCCCCCGCACCCTGGGCAGCTGTGCCCCGCCGCCGAAGACTTGACCCTCACGTTCACCGACTCGACGTCCACGTCGACCGACAGCACCGCGACACCCGCGACCGACGGAAACAGCAGCCCCTCCAGCCGGGGCACCAGATCATCCACCACGGCCTGGCCGCTGACGAATTCCGGGCAACTTCTCGACGCCGACCGCACCGCCGCATCGTCACTCACTGTGCGCACACCACGGAAGTTGAGCCAGAACCACTTCACGTGAACGAAGCCAACCCTGGGTAGTTCCGCTGCCCCGCCAGGACGGAAACGGCCGAACCGGCTGCCCATCCTCGAACTTCACCCCAGCCGCATCAGACCAGAGCCACCCGATGCCCGCACCCGTCACCATCGACATACGCGACCTCAAAACCCCGGATCGACGCTGGCGCACCGCCGGCAACACCTCGCAGAACAGCCGTCATACCACCACAGTGATCAAGCGCGACTCCGCCTGCCCGCCACTTTCGATAACTTCACCGAGACGAGTGGCGCAATTGCTGTCCTCGCAATTGATCTTCCGATGCCACAGATCAGCACCGGCGTGCGATGACGAGGAACTCCCCATCTCCCGTTCCGACGGGCTCGCGGTTCCATCCCCCGTAGATAGCCTCCACGGCGAAGCCCGCTCCCCGCAGCGAAGACCGGATCAGCTCCTCGGACCGGAAACGGAGGGTCGCAGTGCTCACGAGGCGTTCGCCGTCCGGGAATGTGTAGTGATGGGTGAAGCTGACAGCGCCGCCCTGGACCGCGGTCACTTCAGTCCACGCCGAAACGGTACGACCGTCGGGCAACACGATCCGACGTCGGGAGTCGACCGGGTTCCACCGCTCCCACCTGCGCGCCTGGGGATCACGACTGTCGAAGACCAGCCGGCCGCCAGACACAAGAGAGCGCCTGAGGTCGGAAAGGGTTCCCGCCCACTCCTCGTCCCCCACGAAGAACTGTGCGACGTGGCTGGTCATGACCGCCATATCGAACGATCCAGCAGGAAGGATCGACGAAGTGCCCTCGATCCAGGTCACCCGCTCGGCGTTCGACTTGGCACGAGCCGCCTCCAACGACGCCCGCGCCGGATCGACCCCCGTCACGGCATGGCCAACAGCGACCATGCCAAGCGCGAGCCGACCCGTCCCGCAGCCCAGATCCAACACCCGGGAACTGGGGGCCTCATTGACGACGGAGAGGAAGAAATCGTCCTCGCGCGACCACGGGCACTCAGCGTCGTACACCAAGACCAGGCGAGGATCGCAGAACTCAGCGTGTCGCATCCGCGGAGCGTAGCGAAGACGGACGCAGTGGGCCATCCGTTACTGCACCGGTGAGTCATGGTCCGCAGCCCACCCGCCGCCTACGGCAGCACGGCCGCCACCTTCGCCAACTTCACCGAGACGAACAAGGCCGAACTCGCCACGTTCGCCGAGACTCCGCCACTTTCACCGAGACAGGACACCGCCCGGCGTCTCGGCGACCGGCGAGCAGGCCCGGGGTTCGTTCAGGGGTGAACGGACCATCGGCGTCCTGCGTCACCGACGGTTCGTTCAGGGTGAACGAACCGCTGTGGGGTCGAGGGGACGAAGGTACGTTCACCTCCCGACGGGTACCGCCGCTGGCGCCGCAGGGCCGGACCGTCCGCAGGCCCCGACGCCAACCCGAGGAGGGCATCGACCCTGGCCGCGGCCTCCGGCCTGCTTCACCGGCGGCCGGGCCAGGTTGCCCGGCCGCCGAATGATCGTCGACCAGAAGGGCGCCCGAGGGCCTCCAGGCGGGCTGAGACGGCCGGGTCCGACGTGAGCCCCGGAGCTGTAGGTCAGGCTTCGGGAGTCCGGATGCCTTCGAATTCAGCCAGAGCGATCGCCGCAGAGACCTGTGAGGCGCGGTCGGAGCGTTCCTTGGCCAGGTCGATGAACCGGGCGACGGCCACGAACTCGTCCTCGTTGAGCTGGTCCCAGACCTCCCCTGCGGCCTCGCGAACCGCCTCGGCCCGCAGGAACGCCTTCCTTGCTTCGGCGAACTCCGGTGCCACGACGTCGATGTACCCGGCGTCGGCCAGGCGCCGGAGTCCGGCGCGGGTCTCGTCCTCGGGCATGTCGAGCTCCCGGATGAACCAGTCCACGTCGCCCAGGTCGCCGCACACGTCGGACAACCAGAGGCACCGCACGTACAGGCCCAGGTCGGCGAGCGACAGTCGACGGTCGGTGATGGGGTCGTGCGACACGGACAAGGCGTAGCCGGGTCGGCCGGTCTTCGCGTTGATGTGGGTGATCGGGGCAACCGATTCCATGGCGGAGTCCAATCTCGGGAGTGGGCAGGTCAGTGCGCGACGTCGGGGTGGAAGCCCGCCGCCGCGAAGGCGCGGGCCGCTTCCGCGAGTTCGGCTGGGTCGATCGGATCGGCCTCCATCTCGGTACGGCAGTCGTGGCACAGGCCGTCAGCCGGCCCCGCGCCGTACGCGGTGAACCCGCAGCCATCCGTGACGCACCACCACTTCGCCTTCGGCGCCGCCGGATGTTGCTGCGGGACGCCTGCACCGCTGCCGGTACGCCGGTCAGCCTTGCGCATCTCGCAGGCCCTGCACGGCAGCCCGAGCCGATGATCACCCCGTCCTCACAGGACAGGTCCGGGCAATCCGGGGAGGGCTTGACGAGCTCGACCGCCAGGCCGACGCCGGTCTTGGCCGTCTCCAGCGGGTCCAAGCCGGAAAGCTTCGCCAGGTAGCCGCGGGTGACCCAGCGCCGCCGGATGCGCTCGGCGAGCTGTTCCGGGGTGCGGTGCTTGAGCTGCTCGCGGATGAGGTTGCCGAGCGGGTTGGCCGGGATGCGGGTGGGCAGTGGCCTGGTCCCGCAAGGCCACCTCACCTCGCAGCTCGGCGTCAAGCAGACGCCGCCAGGCGAGGAGAGTCTGGTGACCCACATGGTCGACCGCGACCGCGTCGCCAGTAACCTCCTCGACCAGGTCGTGGCGATCGAGCCCGACCACTTCGAAGGACGCCTCAGCCTGCTGCCTTCCAGCTTCGACGCCTTCCTGCTCGACTCCCAGCTCGGATCAATCCGCGGCCCCCGTGAGGCCAGCCTCCAACGTGCCCTCGCCCCACTCGAGGAACATTTCGACGTCATCGTGATCGACGCTCCCCCGAACTTGGGCCTCGCGATGGACGCCGGCCTCTACTACGGCCACCGCCGCAAGAACGAACCGGTAGGCGCCTCCGGAGTCCTCATCCCTGTGGAAGCCGAGGACTCCTCCGCCGACGCCTACGCCATGCTCGACAGCCAGATCCGCACCGTCAGTCTCGACTACGAGGTCGACATCGACCGACTCGGCCTCGTCGTCAACAAGTTCGACAAGCGCAAGGGCTACGTCGCCACCCACTCCCTCAACGAGTGGCAGTCCCTCGGCACCCCGCCCGTCGTCTCCGTCGTTCCCGACCTCAAGGAGCAACGGGAAGCAGTCCACGTCAAGCAGCCGCTGCTCATGTACGCGCCCACATCCACCCAGGCGCAGCGCATGCGTGAGATCCGACGGAGGCTCGCATGAGCATCGCCAAGAAGCTGAAGGGCGGCGGAGGCTCGTTCGGGGCCATCGCCCAGGGGGCCGTGCGTGAGGATGAAGTAGTGGCGCGCAGTGAGGCCCTGGACGCCACGGGACGGGTTCGACGTGCCTCGTCCGCTCCGGTGTCCTCGATCGTCTTCAACCCGCTCAACCCGCGCAAGAGCCTTGACGACGAGTCGATCGACGAACTCGCGGGGAGCCTGAGCAGGCAGCAGATCGTCCCCATCACCGTGGTCAGCCGGGCGGCGTTCCTTGACGCGCACTCCGAGCAGGCGGAAGCGATCGGCGATGCCGACTTCGTCGCTCTCGATGGGAACCGGCGGCTGCTGGCAGCGCAGAGGAGAGGTCTCCAGACACTCCGCGTGGACCTGAACGACGACCTGGTCTCCAGCGCCGCCGACATGGTCGAAGCCGCCTTGATCGCCAACGCTCACCGTGAGGACGTCTCGCCGTTCGAGGAAGCCCAGGCGATCCAGCAACTCCTCGAGACGATGTACGACGGAAACCAGGCCGCAGTGGCCCGGAAGCTCGGCAAGTCCCGCGCATGGGTAGGCCAGCGACTGGCCCTGCTGCATCTGGCCCCTGAGCTTCAGGAGCAGGCAGGGGCTGGTGAACTGGCCATCGAGGACGCACGCAGGATTGGCGCGGAGGCGCGGGCCGGGAAACTCACCGCAGAGGCTCAGGTCGAACGTGCCGAGGCCGCGAAGAAGGCGGCCGCCGACAAGCAGGCGGTGAGGGTGGCGGGGAAAACCGGGCGAGCTCGCCCGGCGGCACGTGAGGCGGATACTGCTCCAGCACAGGCCGCCCCTGCCGTCGATCCTGCGCTCGACGTAAACGCCGTTTACACGCCGACGCACGTTGAGCCGGCAGTCGGCAACGAGCAAGGACGCCCCACGGATGTAAACGCCGTTTACGCCGCTGCTGTGCCAGACCAGCGAGACGCCGGCACAGACGGGACGCCGGTGGTCACGGTCCGCCTGCTGCCGTCTGACCCCCACGCGACCGCACGGCTGCTCCTCGACGCGCTGGATCACCGACAGGCGGTCCAGGTCGCATCCGAGTTGCTTGAGCTCCTGCGGCGTGAGGCTGAGCCCCAGGCTCGATGAACGCCAAGGCACCTGGTCTGTGCGGCACCGTTCTGGGTCCGCCACCACGAGCAGCCGCCCGCCGCCGTCCTCGGCCTCGATGCGCTACCCGGCGCTGCGTACGGAGCCGTGGGGCTGAAACCGGGTTCTCCTACCCGACCGCCGCCGTCACCGCTGCCCCCAGTCCCACGGGGCCGGCCGGGCGCCGCGCAGGCACGCCACTTGGTGGACCGCCAGGTCGTGGGTCCGGGAGTCGAGGCGGGCACGGCGCACGGTGTCCATCACGACGGTGAGCACGACGAGGTCCCGCACGACCTGGTAGCCCGACCACGCGCCGATGCGGTCGCAGGGCATCGCGGCGTCGGTCCGGCCGTGCGCGGTGTAGGTGCGGTGGTATGCCTGCAAGTCGTCGCGGCGGCCGCGCAGCAGCTCGTTGCTCCAGCGCGCGGCGACCAGGTCCCACTCCCGGTGGCCGCGCCACAGCGGTCTGCGCAGCGCCAGCTGCGGGTGCGTCCCGCCGTCGTGGCAGCGAGCAAGTCGTCGGGCGCCGAGGATGACGGTGGGCGGGGTCGGCCAGTCGATGCCTGCCCACTCCGCGCGCAGCCAGGCGGTGCACTCGAACAGGAACCGGCGGGCGGACCCGCTCAGCGGGGCGTCGTCCAGGCCGTCCAGCAGGCCGGCGAACGGGTCGTGCTCCTCCAGCCACAGTGCGGACCCGGGATGGATCCGGTGCACCGCGGCGGTCACCCGGGCGCTCAGCGACTCGTCCCGGCGCCGTTCCCCAGGGTCGTGCCAGAAGGTGACGGCCCGGCCGGCAGCCGTGCGCACGCCGCCGTAGTACGGGGCGACGACGGCCACCCGGTGCTGTTCCAGCAGCTCCGCGCCCCGCACCAGCGCCCATGCCTCGTCCTGACCCGTGTGTACCAGGGCGATCGCGCGCGAAGCGGGCAGCGACCAGACGTCGTGAGGGTGGTCGCTGACCAGCTCGGCGTGCCGGGCGTCGTCGCCGGTGGCCGCGCATGCCTGGGCCAGGGCCACGTAGGACGCTGTGACGTCCTGTCTGCGGGTGCGGCCGGTGGTCTCGAGCAGCGCGCTGGTGCTCGGTCCGATGCTCATGGAGCAGTCCTCGGGTGCAGAGTCGAAGGACACGGTGTCCTGCGGGCTCGCGCCCCGGCGCCGGACGTCCGGCCGGGCCGTTCCAGGGCGATCGGGCCGTTGTGCTCGGAGACCGTCCGGCCCGCCCCCCTCGGCGCCCTCCGGAAGCAGGCGATGACCGCCCCGCGGGTGGTGGTGATCGATAGGTGGGGTTCGTCCAGCCGTCGGCGGATCCTCACCTCGTTGCCGACGAGACCTGCCGGGAGTAGGTAGAAGTTGCCCTCGAACGGCACGAGTCCGCGGGGGTCGACCCTGCGCTGGACGCAGATGCGCGCCGGGAATGGTTTCGAGGGCAGGGGCAGCAGGGCTCGGGTGTGGCAGCCCGACTGCCGGTTCCGGCTGCCCGAGCGCTCGGTCAGGCGGTCGAGGCTGTCCTGGGCCGCTTGAACGTCGGGTTCGCCGGCTGCGGTGTCCCACCAGTGGAGGACGACGGAGCGGCGGGCGCGGACGACGGGGTTGGGCGCTCCCGTCCTGGGGCGGATCGCGATGGAGGCGCCGTAGTGGATCGCGATCTCGTGGAAGACGGCGGTCACCTTGCCGGCCGTCGAGCAGACCGGCGCAGTCCGGTCGAATAACCAGCGCTCGCCGGTGCCGCCGAGGCGGCGCAGCACCTGGTCCAGGGCTTCCACGCAGTGCGGGAGGTCGCTGGTGCCGGCCAGGGCGGCCCGCCAGTGGCCGGATCGCGTGAGCGAGCCCATGAGCAGGTACATCTCTTGCCCGTAGTCCCATTCGACCGGTGGGGCCGGGAGCTGTACCCAGTCGAACTGCACGTCTTCCAGGGGGCCTCGGCCGGGGCTGGCCCTCCTGCGGTGGCGCGGTCCGCGACGCGGCCACATCAGATGCCTGCGCAGGGCGCGGGTGAAGGTCGAGTAGGCGCGGTTGTAGCCCAGCTCGACGATCTCGCTGTGGAGCATTCTCGCCTGCAGGTGCGGATCGTCGTCGAGGCGCTGCTGGCAGTACGGGACGAACTGCAGGAACTCGTCACGGGTCTCCGCCCGGACCCCTATGGTCCGCTCCCCGTTGAGGTAGGCCCTGACCGTCTTGCGGTCACGGCCCATGCACCGGGCGATCGCCGAGATGGACCAGCCCTGGTGGCGCATGGCGCAAATCTCTCGGTATTCCTCTGCACTCAGCATCCAGACCCCCAGCTATCGGAATTTCGCCGTCGCAAAGCGCCTTGAATTAGCGGCGGCCGCCAAGCATAGTCGAAAAAATACAGCATGCGACCGAACCGCTCAAGGAGCGGAAACGTTTCTTTCCGGATATTCCGTGGGCAATTTCAGGGAGCGGGTTTACCGCTGTCCCGACCGGGAATTCCACCCCGGCTCCGCAATATCATCTCGTACACTTCTTGGGGAATTCTGCCGAGCGGCGCGGGAATTGCATATTGAAGGACGCTCGAATCGCGCGCGCCGTGAGGACCGGTGCCGAACCGTTTGTGCGGCGGGCACGGCCGGCGGGGTCCGGGACGGCGCACAGCCTCACAGCGGCAGTCGGCAGGAAACCGTCTTGGTTCCGTCGAGGTGGAAACGGTACCCCCATGAGCCGGCGATGCTCTCCACCAGGAGCAGCCCGCGCCCGCCTTCTTGGGAGGCGGTTGCCCGGTGCGCCCGGGGAGCAATCGCGGAGCGGTCCCGGACCCCGATCGACAGCCACCGCTGGTCGAGCGCGATGGTCACCCTGATCCGGTGCTCGCTATCGGTGTACCGGATTGCGTTCGTCAGGAGCTCAGAGGCCAGGAGTTCGGCGTCGTCGGTGAGGTGTGCTACATCCCAGTGGCTGAGAATGGCGTTCACAGCATGGCGCACGGGTCCCACGCAGTGGGCCTCCGGCAGGACGAACATGGTGACGCGCCGTCCCTGCGTGTCGTGCGGGTCCGAGCGTGGCGAGTCTGCGGAGGTCATGGCGGTCCCCTGACTCCCTCCCCCGGCAAGGCCGGGATCCCGTGCTTCGCGGTCCGGCAGTGGCTTGGCGCTGGCGGCCCGGAGTGAGCTCATGGGTTCTTCCTCGGCGGTTCGGTGGCGGCGGTCGGCGGCCGGGCCGACCGCGGCGAGCGGGGAGCGATGAGGTCCGCCGCCCGGGGCGTGGTCTGGCCGGGGGGATCCGGTGGAGCGTCGGCGGTCAGGCTGATGCCGATGTGCTGCGCGAGGCCGTCGGCGAGAGCTGCCAGTGTGGGGTGGCCCGCGACGAAGTCGCCGGCGAGCCTGACGCCGAGGGATGCCTCCAAGCGGGTGCGCAGTTCGATGCGGAGCAGGGAGTCGAACCCGAGCGCGTTCAGCGGGGTCTGCGGGTCCAGGGTGCTGGCCCCCAGCCGGAGCACGGTGCGGATGTGTCCGGCCAGGTAGTCCTCGAGGACCGTGCGGCGGGCGAGGCCGGGTTCCGCGGTCCGCAGCTCGCCCCGGATGTCGCGCGCCGCATCCTGCCCGGACGCCTGTACGGGGGTGCCGGGCGCCTCGGGCGTGAGGAGGGCGAACAGCGAGGACGCCCGCCCGGCCGGGGGGATCCAGGTGTCCGGCGGGCCCGGAATCACGCCGGTGCGTACACGGCCGTGGGTCAGGAGCGCCGCCAGGGCCTCGAGTCCTTCTGCGGTGGGAATGGTCTGGTAGCCGCGGGCCGCAAAGCCGGTGGCGACCCCGGTTTCGCCCCAGGGCCCCCAGTTCACGGCCAACGCGGGCAGGTTCAGGGCGGTGCGCCAGGTGGCGAACGCGTCGAGCCACGCGTTGGCGGCCGAGTAGGCGCCCTGGCCCGGGTTGCCGAACAGGGAGGCCATGGAGGAGTACAGGACGAACCAGTCGAGCGGCAATCCGGTGGTGGCCTCGTGGAGGCGCCAGGCGCCGGTGACCTTGGGATGCCAGACGCGTTCGAGCTGGTCGTCGGTGATGTTGGACACTGCGGCGTCGTCGAGGACCATCGCGGCGTGGATCACGCCGCGCAGTGTCCCGCCGCCCGCGGTGGCCTCGGCCACCAGCTGCTCGGCGATGCCGGGCTGCGCGATGTCTCCGAGCACGACGCTGACGTGGGTCCCCTGTTCGCGCAGTCCGGCAAGGACCCGTTCGGTCTCGGCCGAGGGGGACGTGCGTCCGTTGAGGACGAGGTGGGCGGCGCCTCGGCCCGCCAGCCAGAGGGCCGTGGCGAGGCCGACGCCGCGCAGGCCGCCGGTTACGACGTAGGCGCCGTCCGCCCGTACCGGCGAGGGCGGGTCGCGCAGTACGGCGGTGGCGTGGCCTTCGTCGGGCACCGTCAGGACCAGTTTGCCGATGTGCCCGGCGCCGGCCATGAGGCGGAAGGCGTCGGATGCCTGCGCGAGCGGATAGGTCCGGCACGGCAGCGGGGCGAGGGTGCCCTGGCGGAGTTCGGCCAGGACCTCGCCCAGCAGCTCGGCGAAGGTGTCCGGGCGGGTGTCCTGGAGCTCGACGAGGTCGACCGCGCTCATGGTGATGTTGTGCCGTAGCGGTGCGAGACCCAGCGGGGTGTCGGCGAGGATGTCGCGCACACCCAGCTCGACGAACCTGCCGAAGGGGCGCAGTGTTTCCAGTCCGGCCCTGATGGCGGGCCCGGGGAGGGAGTTGAGGACCACGTCGACACCCTCTCCGGCTGTGGCGTCGCGGGTCTGCTCAGCGAAGTCCAGCGAGCGGGAGTCCATGACGTGCCGGATACCCATCGCGCGCAGGTACTGGCGCTTGTCCTCGCTGCCGGCGGTGGCGAGCACGTCGGCGCCCAGGCGCCGCGCGACCGCGATCGCGGCCAGTCCGGTCCCGCCTGTGGCGCTGTGGATCAGGACGCGCTCGCCGCCGGCGAGCCTGGCGAGGCGGCGCAGTGCGTACCAGGCGGTGAGGTAGGCGACGGGCACCCCGGCGGCCGTCTCCGCGGACAGGCCCGCCGGGGCGGGGGCGACAGCGGCGGCGGGCAGGGTGGCGAAGGTCGTGAAGAGTCCGCCTCGTACGTCGGCGGCGAGGACGCTGTCGCCGACGCACACGTGTCTGACGCCCGGTCCGACTGCGGTGACCACGCCGGTGGCTTCGAAGCCGATGCGGTAGCCCGCCTCGTCGTCGGTCGCCAGCATGCCCATGGCGGTGAGCACGTCGCGGAAGTTCACGCCCGCGGCGTGGAGGCGCAGTTCGACCTCACGGGGGCCGGGGGCACGCCGTGGTGAGGTGGTCAGGCGCAGGGCGTCTAGGTCGCCGAGCCGCCCCGCGTGGAGCTGGAAGCGGTCGGCGCCGTAGCGCACGGTGCGGGTGACGGCAGTGGCGCGTTCGGTCTCCGACAGGGGGGTGTAGGACAGCCGGGCGATGTGCCGGGTGTCACCGCGCAGGGCGATCTCGTCCTCAGGGGGGTCGGCGAGGAGTTCGGCCGCGAGCCGGTGCAGGCCGGTGTCGGCGCGGTCGGCGTCGATGAGGGTCGCCCGCAGCTCCGGGTGTTCGTGCGTCAGAACGCGCACGAGTCCGCGCAGGGCGCTCTGGGCGGGGTCGGCGGGCTGCCCCGGCTCCGGAGCGTGGGCGGACCGGGTGACGGCGAACAGGCGTGCGGGCGTGCCGCGCGCGATCGCGCTCTGTGCGGCGGCGAGCAGGCGGCGGGTGCGGCGCAGTGCGATCGCGGCCGCGTCGTCCTCGGGCGCGGCCGGCGCGGACAGGAGGACCACGGCGCACGGTGCGGGTGCGGAGTCCCAGTGCCGGGCGATGCTCTGCTTGAGCGGCTGGAGGGCGGCGCTGTCGACGGGGACGTCGAGGACGTCGGTGCGGGCTCCGGCGAGCTTGAGGGCGTCCGCCAGTGCCCGGGCGGATCCGTCCGCCTCTCCGATGACGAGCCAGGGGCCCGGGGCGGGCGGTTCGAGGCCCTCCCGGCGCGGCACCGGCTGCCAGCGGGTCTCGATGAACCACCGGTCGACGGTTTCGTCGGCCCCCGCGCCGCGGCGTACGAAGCGCAGCGCGTCGATCTCGACGAGGGGGTTTCCCGCCTCGTCCAGCAGTCGCACGTCCCCGACGATGCTGTCCGCGGCGGTGCGGGTGAGCCGGGCGTGTGCGTAGCAGGCGTCCTCGGGGGCTGCAAGGATCCGCACGGCGCGCATCCCGACGGGCAGTACCAGGCCGTGGCCCGGTTCGTCGATCAGGCCGGCGACGACGAGCTGGGCGCACAGGTCCAGGAGGACCGGGTGGATACGCAGACCGTGGCGGGCGGTGCGTGCCGGGTCCGGCAGCGTCACGCGGGCCCAGAAGCTGTCGCCTTGGGCGCAGGCGCGCAGCTCGGTGATGCCGCTGAAGGCGGGTCCGTGCTCCAGGCCCCGTGCGCGCAGGCTCGCGTAGAGGGCGTGTGGATCCAGGACGACGGGGTGGTCGGCGGCCAGTGCGGCCGCGGGGAGTACCGGTATCCGGAGGGAGGCGTCGATGCGGCGCAGGACCGCGGTGGCCTGCCGTACCCAGGTCCCGTCCTTGTCGCGGCCGAACACTTCGCAGTCGGCGCGGTCGGCGCCGGTCAGGGTGACGGTCGTGCCGACGGGCGTGCGGGCGTCGAGGTGCAGCAGCTCGCGGAAGCAGATGTCGGTCACTTCGACATCGTGCGTGGCGCTGCGGAACACCTCGCCGGCCGCGGTCAGGGCCAGGGCGCAGTAGGCGGCGCCGGGCAGGACCGGCCGGCCGTGGATGCGGTGGTCGGCCATCCAGGGCAGGACGTCGGTGCCGGTGTCGGCGTGCCAGGTGTGGCGGGGCTGGTCGCCGGGCACCTCTGTGTGTGCTCCCGGCAGGGCGGCGGGGGTGCTCTCGGTGTGCGGGGAGGCCGCTGCGGGCGGGGTGGTGTCGGTCCAGTGGGGTCGGCGGTCGAAGGTCAGCGCGGGTACGTCGGCCAGGCGGCCGCCTGCGTAGAGGCGGGACCAGTCGACGCCGACTCCCGCGCAGTGCAGGGCGGCGAGCTGGGTGCGGAAGGTGGTGGGGTCGTCTTCCCCCTTGCGCAGTGTCGGCAGGATCACGGGCTCGTGGAGCAGGCCGGTCAGGCTCTGGGCGAGGGGACGGGTGACGACGGCGTGCGGCGAGATCTCGAGGTACACCTGGTGGCGGTCGGCGGCGGCCGCGGCCACGGCGGCGCCGAAGCGTACGGGTCGGCGTAGGTTGGCGCACCAGTAGGCGGCGTCGAAGACCGGGGTGTCGCGGGGGTCGTCCAGGACGGTGGTGTAGAAGGGGACGGTCGGCCGGCTGGGGGTGAGCTCGGTGAGCTCGGCGGCGAGGTCCGCGAGCAGCGGGTCGACCTGAGGGCAGTGCGAGGCGACGTCGACGTCGATCAGACGTGCCACGAGTCCGCGGGCCTGCCAGGCGGTGGTCAGGTGCCGGACGGCGGCCGCGGTGCCGGCGACGACGGTCGAGTCGGGGGCGGCGACGACGGCCACCGACACCGTGCCGTCGCCGATGGCGGCGAGGTCGTTCTCGACGGTCGCGCTGTCGAGGCCGACGCTCGCCATGGCGCCGGCTCCGGCGATGCGGGTGAGGAGGGCGGACCGCCGGCAGATGACGCGGACGCCGTCGGCCAGGGTGAGCGCTCCGGCGGTGACGGCGGCCGCGACCTCGCCCATGGAATGGCCGATGACGGCAGCCGGTTCGACCCCGTGGTCGCGCCAGGCGGCGGCCAGGGCGATCTGCAGGGCGAACAGTGCGGGCTGCACGCGGCCGCAGCCGCTGACGTGTTCGCGGTCGCGGACGGCCCGTAGGACGGAGAACCCGGTCTCGGCGCCGATCAGCGCATCGGCTTCGGCCAGGGTTTCGGCGAAGGCCGGCTCGTGCTGGAGCAGGCCGTGCCCCATGCCCTGCCACTGCGAGCCCTGGCCGGAGAACACCCAGACGGGACGGCGGGTGACGCCCGCGCCCACGTGGCCGAGTACGACGCCGGGGTGGGCCCGGCCGGCTTCGAAGGAGTGCAGGGCGTGCGCCAGGTCGCGGTGGGAGTCGGCCACCACGCCGAGCCGGCCGCGCCCGGGGGAGCGGCGCAGGGCGAGGGTGTGGGCGATGTCGCGCAAGGGAGTGGCGGCTCCCTCGGCCTCCAGCCAGTGGGCCAGGCGCGAGGCGGCGGCGGGCAGTGCGTCCGGGGAGCCGGCGGCGAGGAGGAAGACGTGGGGTGGGGCGGCCTGCGATCGCGCCGGCGGGGCGCCGGCGGGGACGGCGGCCGCGTGTGCGGCGGTGCCGGCGGTCGGAGTGCCGGGGAGGACGACGGCGCGGCGGCGGACCGGGGCCTGTTCTAGGACCACGTGGGCGTTGGTCCCGGAGAAGCCGAAGGAGGACACCGCGGCCAGTCGCGATGCCGTCCGGGTGGGCCAGGCGGACAGGCCGGTGGGGACGAACAGGCGGGTGCCCTCGGCGCTGATGGCCGGGTTCCACCGGGTGAAGTGCAGGTTGGGCGGGACTAGCCCGCGCCGGAGGCAGAGCACCGCCTTGATCAGGCCAATGACGCCGGCCGCCGGTTCCAGGTGGCCCACGTTCGTCTTCACCGAACCCAGCGCGCAGCGCCCCTGTCCGGTGCCGTAGACCGCGGCCAGGCTGGAGAACTCGACGGGGTCGCCGACGGGTGTGCCGGTGCCGTGCGTCTCCACCAGGCCCACGTCGCGCGGGTCGGTTCCGGCTCGGGCGAGGGCCTGGCGGTAGAGGGCCTGCTGGGCCTCGGCGGAGGGCGAGGCCAGGACGTCGGAACGGCCGTCCTGGTTGACGGCCGAGCCGCGGACCAGGGCCAGGACGCGGTCGTCGTCCCGTAGCGCGTCCTCGAGGCGCTTGAGGACGACGACGCCGCAGCCTTCGCCGCGGACGAAGCCGTCCGCGGCCGCGTCGAAGGTCCGGCACCGGCCGGTGGGCGAGAGCATCCCCATACGGGCGAAGGACATCGTCGTCCTGGCGCCGAGTATGAGGGTGACGCCGCCGGCCAGCGCGAGATCGCACTCGCCGTCGCGCAGGGCCTGGCAGGCCAGGTGGACCGCCACGAGCGAGGACGAGCACGCGGTGTCCAGCGCCACGCAGGGGCCCTGCAGGCCCAGCAGGTAGGAGATGCGCCCCGGGGCGACGCAGTGCCCGTTAGTCAGGACCGCGCCCTCGAGTTCCCGGGGCTGGCCGGCGAGGGACTCCATGTAGTCGGTGTAGCTCAGGCCCGAGAACAGTCCCGTGGAGGTCCCTGCCAGCTGCTCCGGGGGGAGTCCGGCATGTTCGAGTGCCTCCCACGTCACTTCCAGGAGCAGCCGGTGCTGGGGGTCCAGGACGTCGGCCTCCTTGCCTGAGACCCCGAAGAAGTCGGCGTCGAAGCCGGCGACGTCGCCGAGGTATCCGCCCCACGGCGGCATCGGCCCGGCGGCGTGGGCCGGGGCCGCAGCCACGTGCCCCGCGCGGCCGATCGGCGGTTGGCCGACCGCGTCCCGGCCGGCTTCGAGCAGCCGCCACAGCGCGGCGGGCGAGTCGATGTCGCGGGGAAGCCGGCATCCCATGCCGACGACAGCGATGTGCGCGTCAGCGGCTCTCAGGTTCTCTGTGTGGCCCATCACATGCTCTCCTACGCGCTTGCGCAGACGGGGTGGGGAGTGCTCGCCGTCCGGCGGTGCGGTCGGCGGATGCCGGGGTCAGTCGACGTCCGATCTGCCCAGCAGGATCGCGCTCTTGACGCCACCGATCTGGTAGTTGCAGGTGAGCGCGTAGTCGAACTCCAGGTGCCGGGTGCGCAGCCCGGGGACGGGGTCGAAGCAGATGTTGTCGGCCGGCTCCTCGCAGTTCGCGGTGGGGCACACCTCCCCCTGCCCCAGCATCAGGAGGGTCAGGGCGACGCCCAGGGCTCCTGCCGGGGCGCCGTTGTGGCCGAAGCAGGCTTCCTGGGAGGTCATCAGGAGGTCTTCGACGGCGTTGCCGTAGAGCTGTCGGGCGGCGTTCGCCTCGAAAGCGGTCACGACGACGTCGCCGTCGCTTCCGCCGTGGATGTAGGGGATCTGACCGATGTCCCACCGGTCGCCGAGGCACTTGCGGATGGCGGCGACCAGCGAGGCGCCGTTCTCGTCGCTTGCGAGCGGGTTGGAAAGGCCGTCGCGGGTCATGCCGTGCGACAGGACCTGGCCGTAGGTGAACGCCCCGCGCTGCCGGGCGTGGTCGCGGCTCTCCAGCACCAGGGTCACCGACCCCTCCCCGTGGTTCACGCAGTCGGCCCGCCGGTCGTAGGGCCTCATGACCCGGTCGAAGGCCGGGAGGAGTTCGGGCATGCCGTCGACGCGGATGGTGTCGTAGGCGCGCTGGGCGCCGTGCAGCAGACGCTGGACATTCTGGATCACGTCCACGCTGAACACGTCCACGCCGGTGACGACGGCGAGATCGGTGTCGCCGTCCGCGATCATGCGGCGGGCGTTGCCGATCTGGACGGCGGAGGACGCGCAGCCGCACGACACGGTGAAGCAGGGACCGCTCGTGCGCATCAGCGCCCCTTGGACCAGCGCCACGTCGGAAGGGGTGAGTCCCTGCTGCGCCCTGACGAACAGCTCCATCGCCTGGTGCGGCGCGATGGCGCCCGCGTCGGCGTGCAGGACCTCGAGGTAGCTGGAGACGTTGGCGTCGATGCCCCCACGCCCGACCAGGACGGCGGCGTCGGTGAGGTCGCCGTCCCGGATGCTCAGTTGGGCGTCCGAGCAGGCTTCCACGAGGGATACCAGCCCGTAGCGGTGCGCGTTGGTGTAGTGCTGGGAGAAGATGCCCGGCAGTCCGGGCAGGCGCTCCGCGAACGCCGCGTCCGGCAGATCGACGGAGCCGTAGTAGACACCGTGGTGCTTGAGGCACGAGCGGCCGTTGGAGGCCACGTCCCAGACCTCGCCCGCGGTGAACAGTGGCTGCTTCTCGCCCGGCAGGCAGAACCCCATGCCGGTGACCACGGTGTCCCGAGCGCCGCTGCCGCCTCGCGGGCGCGAGCTGGAGGACCCGCTCACGACGCGCCCCCACGGGTGCGGGGCTGACGCTCTGTCCGTACTCGTACGGGACGGTCGCTGGTCATTGCTCACCTCGGAAAGTGGGGTGGGGTGGTGCCGCGTCGGTGTGCGGCTCCCGGGGTCAGGCGCCGGTGTCGGATGCCGGGCAGGCGGGTGGCGGGCGCACCTACTCGGCGATTGCGGTCCGGTACGACCACTGGTAAACGGGCATCAGTACGCCCCCGACGTCCTTGAAGTCCTGCGTGATCTCGAAGTGCTCATAGCCGTTCCCGCGGGGGATCCTCAACCGGCTCTCGGCGCCTCCGGATTTCACTTCCCGAATCTCAGGAATGTCGCCAGGGCCGTCCTTGAGGAAGACGAGCAGACCGTTTGGCACGACACTCGCCTTCCCATTCGGAAACGCAGAAGAATTCTTCGAGACGATCAGCAAGCCGGTTGACGGCGTACATCCGGAGTACCCCCATGGAAAGCCGTTCAACCCAGGAACACCAACAGCGCATGAAGTGATCCAGGGGCGCACTCGCACCGCAGCACCAGATCACGCGGACGCCCCGGAAGTCGTGATGTCACTCGAACAAAGCCCCGATCTCGAATCACTGGAAAGAATAAATATGAAAACTGCGACACGCTCCCCGAGGTTCGCCGTGCTATGGGCATAGCAGCAGGTCAGAGGGCTAGATTTGCCGACTTATGAATACGATCTCCCCAGTTTGACGGCGCTCCCGCCGTGGTTCCATCCCGGATTCTCGACAACTCTTCGACGGGCGTCCGAGAAGGCCCTTGCCAGTGCTCACATAAAATACCCAGTGGCAAGCCTTCGGTCGCTTCAGACTCCGCTTGGCGAGGCGTCGAAAAAGTTGTGCGCCCCCGATCCAGCCTCATGCTCCAACCCTTATCGAATTCCCTATTGCCACCCGATGGAACCCGAACCTACCGTGAGGAAAACGCCTCCCCGACTCGGCTGCAACGGCCTTGTCAGGCGTTCGAAAGACGGAAATGAGGAATCCTATGTCCCCGATTCTCCTCGCACTCGTCCCCTCGCAGGGTCCGGCGACCGGGGGTAGCCCCGTGCTCCTCGTCGGCACCGGACTGACCGGGGCCACGGCGGTCCTGTTCGGCGGCACCCCCGCGCTCAGCTACACCGTCCAGTTCGACGGCGCCATCACGGCCGTCGCCCCGCCCGGGACCGGGACCGTCCCGGTTACGGTGGTCACGCCCTCCGGCACCAGCAACAACCTCAGCTACACCTACCAGCCGCCGACCCCGCCGACCATCCTCGCGCTCGTGCCGCCGTTCGGCCTGGCCACGGGCGGTCTGCCCGTCCTCATCGTGGGCCACGGCCTGTCCGGCGCGACGTCGGTCCTGTTCGGCGCCACCCCGGCCTCGAACTTCACCGTGCTGGGCGACGGGGCCATCCTGGCCGTCTCGCCGGCCGGAAGCGGAACCGTCCCCGTCACGGTGACCACGCCCGCCGGCACCAGCAGCGGCGCCTCCTACACCTACCTGTAGGACGGCGGCCGAACCGCCGGTCCGCGTGCGACACGATCCGGCGGGATGAGAACAGTGAGCTCCGACAGCAGGCGCTGTCGGAGCTCACTGTTCGTCAGGGATGATTTCGCCGGTCGCCACGTCGAGTGCGGCGAACAGCGTGGTGACGCCGTTGAGCAGGTAGTCGCGGGTGCGGCGTTTCGGCATGCCCGGCATCATCGGCAGGACCGGGGCCGAGCGGTCCAGCGCCTGGATCTGGCTCTTCTCGTCCACGTAAGAGGACCAGGGCCCGCTCCGGCGGGTCCAGGTACAGCCCGACCACGTCGCGGACCTTGTCGATGAACCGCGGGTCCTTGCTGGGCTTGAAGGTGTCCACCAGATGCGGCTTGAGACCGAACGCCTTCCAGACCCGACCGACCGTGGACTTCGAGAGCCTGCTCTCGGCGGCCATCGATGCACGCGACCAGTGGGTGGCGTCCCGGGGCGTGCGCTCCAAGGTGGCGACGACCAGGTCCTCGACCTGGTCGTCGCTGATCTTCCGTGGGGCGCCGGGGCGTTGCTCGTCTGCCAGACCCTCCAGCCAGCCCTCCAGGAACCGTCGCCGCCACTTGCCGACCGTCTGCGGCCAGATTCCCAGCTCGGCGGCCACGACCTGATTGGACTTCCCGTCCGCACAGCCGAGGACGATCCGGCATCGTTGCGCCAGCACCTGCGAGGACTTGGCCTGCCGCGACTAGCGGACCAGCGTCTCGCGTTCCTCGTCCGTCAAGGTCAGCTCGTCCATCGGCCGTCCCATTCGCACCACGAGGCAGGGCTACACATATACATCGAATTTCAGGCGCAGGACACTAGATCGCCGGTGCGGCGGTGTAGGTGTAGGCGAGGCCGTTGCTGGTGCCGCCGGGGGTGGTCACGGTCACCTGCACCGTGCCCGAGCCCGCAGGCGCCGTGGCGACCAGGCTGCTGTCCGACACGGCGGTGAAGGCGGCCGGCGCGGACCCGAAGGCGACCGCGGTGGCAGCGCCCAGCCCGCTGCCCGTCAGCGTCACCGTGTTCCCGCCCGAGGTCGGTCCCGCCGTGGGAATCACGCTCACCAGCTGGGGAACGGGAACGTAGGTGAACGCGACACCGTTGCTGGTGCCGCCGCGGGGCCTTCGCCGGGGACCACAGCGGCGAGCTGGGGGTTGCTCAGGTAGAAGTAGGGCACGGGGAGGCTGGTTCCGCCGGCCGTGGTGACGGTGACGCCGGACGGCCCCGGCCCCCCGGCCGGCACGGTCGCGGTGATCTGCGTCGCCGACACCACCGTGAACGACGAGGCGTTGACGGCACCGAACCGCACCGCCGTCACCCCCACGAACCCGCTGGACGCCGGACTGACCGAACTGATCACCGGTATGTTGTGATAAACCATGACATACCCCCATAGGGTTGTGCAGTCTCCGAGTTGACGAATGTCGTGCGTGCGCAAGTGGCTTCAGATAGTCGGTTGTTCGCCCGGGGATGCGCGACGACGGGCGCCGAGGCGGGGAGCCCCGGTCGACGGGGGGAACATCGACCGGGGCTCGTCAGGGGTGCGTCGCTGTGCGGGTCAGGCGGAACAGACCGGCTCGTCCCAGTGGAGGAGCTCGCCGCCGTCCGCCCGGTCGCCGTCGTCGGAAGCCTCCCCGGGACGGCGAAGACGCCGTCCTCGGCCGATCCGCCCCCGGCGCCGCCGGTGCTTGCCGCGGACGGACTCGGCCGAGCGCATCACAGAGGAGTTCCGTTCGAAGGCGTGGCCGTCGGCGGCCGCGGTCGCGCTCTCAGGTTGACGGCCCACCAGCACCGTCGGCACGTACCACCCCAGCAGATGACCCCAGCACCACAGTGCTGAAGTCGTCCGTCTGCGGTCCGGGGGAGGGGAGCTGGCAGACCACCTGTCCGCCGCACGGGCCAGCACGCCTCGGAGCCTTTGGATCGCTTGCATGACGCCTCCTGGCGTATGTAAGCCGCCGCATCCGCCGACACCGCTGAGACGGTGCCGGCAGATGGATCCACGTCCTCCACGGGGGTGCCCATCGCGAGCCGTGCGTCCCCCCGCCGCCTGAAGCAACAGCGGGCGCCGACTGCGCGCTTCCCCCGGGAGGGATGGGCGGCCCGCCGGTTGGATACGGAAAAGTAATCCAGAGCCGTGAAATCGGTGACAAGTCTTCCGACCTGCTTTCACCCGCTTGGCGCAGCGCCCGGCCGTCTCCCGAAATCCGGGAGCGGCCGATTCCGTAGCGCGCGACCCGACACCGATCAGCGAAAACGGACCCCCCTTCGGGGAATTTTCACGCTGATTCCCCACCCGATGGGATCGCGACTTCCCGACCCGAGGTTGCGTTCGGGATCGGTCCGGGCGGGACCTGCGCGAGGACGCTTGAAGGTTGTCGCAGCGGGCCGGGTCGACCGGCCTCACAGCCGTGTCATCCCCGACCCGCCCGACACCATCCGAGTCGCTGACCTGCGAAATCCCGCTGGCGACCCCGGGGATGCCATGTGACGTTGCGGGTGATGTCGACGAAACGCGAGTAGTTTCCTGGACCGCGACCGTCGCCGTGAATGTGCCGCCCATGCGGTTCTTGGCCACGATCAGGTCCGCCTCGCCGGCGCGCGGAGAATCTTCGCGTAAGCGTCCTCCCGGTGGAGCAGGATGACTGCGTTGGCATTGGCCTCGATGCCACCGGATTCCCGCAGGTCGGCCATGGCGGGTTTCTTGTCCGCGCGCTGCTCGACGCACCGGTTGAGTTGAGCGGCCACGACCACCGGGATGTTGAATGCCTTCGCGAGTATCTTGAGGCCGCGGGCGAGTTCGTCCACTTCGGTCGTGCGACTGGTGGCCCGGCCGGTCTCGGGGGTCATCAACTGCAGGTAGTCGACCAGGAGGACAGCCGGGAGCCGTCCCTGGGACTGCAGGCGGCGCAGCCGGGGGACGCTGAGATGACGCATACGCAGGTGTTCCAGCGCATGGTCGCTGCCGGGATCTTGTCTTCGCGACCACAGCCATCCCGAAAGGATCAACTAGTGGCCGCTGCACGCGGACGCCACTCACCGAATCGCGATCAACCCCTCGGAACGGGGCCGGAATCCCCTGGTCACGCGACTCGCGCCCGATGTCCCCCGGCAGGCAGAACCCCTTCTGGGTCGGGCAGTCGGCTCCGGAGTTGGAGGCCGCCCGCCGACGTGCCAGAAGAATATGCGTAACGCATCGTTGCAGGTCAAATGCGATCGTGGCTAGGCGTACGGCGGCGCTCTTCACCTCCACGGCGCTTCAGCGTGCCGGGTAAGGTGCCCGACGCGGCCTCGACGCGGGCGGCTCCGTCCTGCGCGCGGCGGCGGTGGACTCGGTACTCGGCCTGCGCCCGATTGCGGCGCCCACGGCCGCCGGCCCTTGCGCGATCGGGCGGCCGACTCCATTCCCCCGGGGCTGGCGGGGAACCGGGCGGCGGGTCCGGCGGAACGAGACTGCCCGGGCGTGGCCGATGACGGTCCCGCCCGGGCAGACGGCCTCGTCGGCCGTGCGGTCCGGTGGCCAGTGGCCTGACTTCCGGCTCAGATCCCCGGGCCGGCGAGGTACGTGAACGCGCCCGCGGCGGTCGCGCTGCCCCCCGCGGTGGTGACAGTGACGTCGACGGCCCCGGCGGTGCCGGGCGGCGTGACGGCGGTGACGGCGGTGTCGCTGACGACGACGAACGGGGCCGGCGTGCCGCCGAAGGTGACCGACTGGGTGCTGCTCAGGGAGGTGCCGGTGATGGTCACCGGGGTGCCGCCGGAGGTCGGGCCCACGCCGGGAACGACAGTGGCCACGGTGGGCGCGTTCACGTAGGTGTAGGTGAAGCCGTTGTTGGTTCCGCCCGCAGTGGTCACGCTCACCCCGACCGATCCGGCGGCCGTGCCTGCGGGCACGGTGACGGTGATGAGGCCGTCGCTGACGACGGTCGGCGTCGCGGTGTTGGCCCCGAAGTTCACGGCGGTGGCGGTCGACAACCCCGTGCCGGAGATGGTGACGGTGTTGCCGCCGGCCAGCGGCCCGGAGGTGTCGCTGAGCGCGGCCTTGAACGGCGCGCCGACGTAGTAGAAGCTGAGCGGGTTGCTGGTGCCGCCCGGGGTGGTCACGGTCACCTGGGCCGTCCCGCTGCCCGACGGCGCGATGACGGTGACCGAGGTGGCGGTGTTGGCGGTGATGGTGGCCAGCTTGGAGCCGAAGTGTACGGCCGTGGCCCCGGCGAGGTTGACGCCGGTGATGGTGACGATGGTTCCGCCGCCGGTCGATCCCTGGTTGGGGGAGATAGGCACGACTGCCTCCTTGGACGAGGTGGGTGAATGCCGCGACGGCGGGCCCAGGAGGAAACGCGGGTTACGCACGGTGCGGGTCGGACCAGCCCCGGCGGGGACGAAACGGACGGCCGAGGCGGTGAACCGGGCGCCGGCGGGCCGGTCCACGGGTGTGGCCGGGCCGCTTTCCGGGCGTGAGGACGAGACTGTCCTGGATGGATGTCGCCGGTCGCGGTGGCGGGCGGATCGTTCACGTCCCTGCCAGGAGAGCCCATGGCGCCACGGTAGTGACCGGCCGTACGGCAGGCCGACGCCCCGCTCCCCCGGAGAGGATGGGCGACCCACCGGATTGGAGCTTCCAGTAACCCATTGAGGTGACAAGCAGGCAAGGCACTTGACGTCGCATCACCCGATTGGCGGCACGTTGCGGTGAGGAGCTCGGCCCGCCCCTGCGCGAACGCCCGGCCGCACTGGGCGCGCGGACCTTCCCGGCCGCACCGGCGGGACCGTCCGTGGGTGGGTCCCCTGGCGGCCGCGTGCGCTTCCGGTGGCGCGCAGGCCCACGACGTGTCAACTGCCGTTGATGCCCGGCCCGGTCGACGTCCGGGCACGGTAGCGGACGGGGGGCGCGCGGGTGCACGCGCACATCCGCATATGCCACTGACCGTTTCTCCGACCGTTTCTCCGAGCGGCGGTGCCGGCTGTGCGACCGTCCGGGATCGCTGCCGTGCGCGCCACGGCACGTCGGGCAGTGGCGCGACGGGCGGCCGGATGCGTGCGCGGCCCGGAATTCCGGGGAGACCGCGAGCGCCGTCGCGCCCGCAGAGGTCTATTCCAGTCGACCCTCATTGCGTGCTTGCGAAAATTGTCAAGCGTCCGACAGTCGAGATCCGGCCACTCTCTGACCGACCTCCGCGTACCACTTGACATGACATGCGTGAGGCATTTGCCAATTGATTACATCGCGATTCGCTCACTCAAATTGCACAGAAATCGTCGATGTCTTGAAAAATCCTTTCTGCTCCCGCCTCTGGGTTTCGTGTATATTTCCTGGCTTCCAATGGGTCCCACAAGGGAGCCGTAATCCGTATCGGATCCTTACAGGAGCAAAATTGCTGACCGGAGAGGAATACATCAACATCTGTGCCCTGCGATCCCGAGGATTGTCCGTCGCCGCAATCGCCCGTCTCCTCGGCCGCGACCGCAAGACGGTGAGCTCCTATCTGAGCGGGAAGCGTACGGTCGGGGTCCGCAGCTCCGGCCGGGGCGAGTTTGAGCGATTCATCCCCTACTGCCGCCAGCGGCTGCAGGACGATGCCCACTTCGAGGCGTCGGCACTGTTCGCCGAACTCGTCGATCTCGGCTACAGCGGCGGCTACTCGACCTTCACCCGCGCCCTGCGAACCCATCAGCTGCGTCCCAGGTGCCCGCTGTGCCAGCGTCCGCCCCGCACCCGCCCCGCTCGGCAGGACGACGCGGAGGAAGTGCACTTCCGCTGGTTCGTCTTCTGCGACCCCCCTGCGGACTGGGGTAGCACCCACGCCTGCGTCCTGGTGGGACGCCTGACCCGCTCCCAGCGCTGGAGCGCGGCGCTCGCGGAGCAGATCGATTTCGGCCACCTGGTCGGCTCCGTCGACCAGATCCTGCGCCAGTTCGGCGGGACCGGCTGGCGCTGGCGCTTCGACCGGACGCAGCCGATCCACTGCCCGGGAGGCGGAAAGCTGACCACGGCGCTGGGCAGGGTCGCGAAGCACTACGGCGTCGTCGCGGACCTCGGTCCGGCGCGGCAGGACGCCGACGACGAGGCGATCGGGCAAGCGCTCGCCCTGTGGTGGCGGGCCGGTGGTGCGGACACCGGCCCGCTGGAGGCGCAGGCGAGCCTCGACAGGCTGGCCAGGCTCATGCGCACCCGCCATGCCTCGGCACGGGGCCACGACGGAAGCACCGTGCCGCCCGCGCCGGTCCTGCTCGACCTCCCCCACGACCCGTACCCCGCGAGGATCAGCGTGACCCGCACGGTGTCGGCCAACAGCATGGTGTCGTACCGGGGCAATCTCTACGCGGTTCCGCGGCATCTGCACGGCCACGCCGTGGAGGTGCGCCGAAGGCTCGGTGACCCCCTCCTGGCGATCGCGACCCCTCGTGGACGGGTGATCGCCCAGCATTCACTGGCGCCCGACGGTGCCAGCCTGTCGGTCATCGGCCACCGGCACGGGATCGGTCTCGAGCGTCCACTCCCGGTACCGAGGCCGGCCTGCAACAGCAGGATGTACAGTCCGCCGTCCGCCGAAGCGCTCGCGGCGGCCGACGCGCTCCGACAGGACACCCGCCAGGAGGACGGATTAGAGCCCGGTCGACAGGCCGACGGTTCGTCGGCGCGCTCCGGCCGGTCCTGGCGGTGGACGGGCGTTCTCGACCGGATCCGGAAGGAGCCCACCGAGGACGAGGAGCACGTCTGTTCCGAAGCCGTGATCCACCTCGCCGCGCATCGGCAGCACGACCCGACGCCGTACCGGCGAAGCCACACCGGCTCGGCGAGGCACCCGGACCGGACGAGATAGCGCGTACGACGGCCTTCGGCCTGCCGGACCCTGCACCGGAGGTCCGGCAGGCCGCGCCCGAGGACGCGTACGGTCGGGGCCCCGTCCTGCGCGCGGCTGGCCGGAGCCGGGTAATTTCACAGACCGGCGGCAAGTAAAACGCCGGGAATTGCTAACCGAATTCCCCATTCTGCCCCTCCGGGCCCCAGATGCCGGTCTTCCCGATAGTGACCCGGATGGAGTAGCGCAACTTTTGTATGAAGACTACTGAATTCGCCTTCGATTGCCGGAACATCAATTCTTCGCACCACTCTGCCCGTCCACGCGCCCTGTCATCCACGTTCGGCGGTGCATTACGTTCCGTCCATGCCGGCGCCCCGCCGGCATGAAACGCTTCTTTTCGGAGGGGATTCGGATGACCCGTTCTCGTCTCGCCGCCGGCGTCGTCGCCGTCGCCATCGCCATCGCAACCGGCGCTGCCATCGCCATCGCCCCCGCGGCCCAGGCCGCGGAAGCCCCCGTGCCCCAGGAGTCGGCGTGTGCCGCCGATCTCGCGGCCGCGCTCGACAGCAACGCGGCGGCCATCGACGCCGACATCGCCGGTGACACCGTCGGCGCCGGCGCCTACAACCTCCACACCCTCGTCATCCTGGCCGGAGCGAGGCACGACTGCTCCTGCCAGCACGCCCAAGTCCGCGCGGACATCATCGCTGCGGCGACCGACAGCGTCCGCGCGGCGGTGTCCAACTCGGTCGGCGACTCCGCTGCTGCACTGGACAGCGAGGACGCCGTGGCGGCCGAGTTGACGGAGGCCCTGGAGATCGTCGGGTACTCCGAGGTGTGAGGTCTCGCGGCGTACGGGTGCCCGTTGTCGACCTGCTCAGGTGTGGGCCCCGGCAGTCGGGCCGCGTCGTGGAGCCGTCCGCTTCACAGGCGCGGCACGACGGCGACGGCGCCGGTCGACAATGCCTTGGCCTTCGAGGCGGCCGCCGAATTCGGCCCGCCCTTCGGAGACCGCCGTTGCCCGCATGGTCCGCGAAGGCCCGCCGGCGACCGGCGAGGTGGGTGCGGTTCCCACCTCGCCGCACGGCCTCACAGCACCGGGCGGGCGTGAGGAGTCCCCGGTGAAACGGGACCGGCCCGTCCACCAAGTGCGCGGTCGTGGAGCCGCGCCACTGCGGGCGTGACCTGGTGCTCGGAACGCCGAGGCATCGGCGTCCTGCTCGTCTCCCGGGCTTCGCACCCTTGAACCGCGCTGCCGCCAGGGCCCCGGCGTTCCGATCCCGGAAGCCCGCCCTCGCGCCCTTGCCCCGGCCGGTCGACCGGTCACGGACGTCGGCATCCTCCGACACCCCGGGCACCTGCCTCCGGATGGGCCTGTTACTGCTGGGGCTGGCGGAACAGGCCCTGCTGCGTGACGCCGTCCGCGAACATGACGTTCTCACTCAAGCCCGCGAGCAGGTCGAGGACAGCGGCGAGCGGTTGGTATTCCGTGCGGATGGCCGGGCGCTCACCGCACTCCTTCAAGTGGTCCCAGAGCGCGTGGAAGTAGTCCTCGAGCTCCAGACGCGCGTTGAACTGCGCGCTGAGCCCTTCGGAATCGAGGCGACGCAGGCCGTCGCGGTCGAGCCGGGCCACCGAGTTGATGACGCTGTTGACGATCTCACGGCTCTCGATGCCTGAGCTGGACATGGGTTCTCCTCACGATGTGAGCGGTGGAAGACCGGGGCTGACGCTCGATGCGCCGCACGGCTGGATCGTGACCGTCCCACAACGGTCAGCACGCCGTGGCGCTCCGACCGGACAGCGGGACGGCGGCCCACACCGAGCAGCTGCCGTCCGTACCGAGCCGCACCCCCCAGTCCTGCGAGTAGTCCGCGACGAGCGCCAGACCCCTGCCGTGGTCCTCGTCCGGCGTGGCTCGGTGCAGCTGCGGCACCGCGGAGGTCTTTCCCTGATCACGGACCTCCAACAGGATCCGGTCCGCGGTCCGGCGCAACCAGGCGGTGATGTGCGCGCTGTTGGAGTGATCGAGGGCATTGGTGACCAGTTCGGAGATCACCAGCAGGACGGCGTCCCGGGTATGGCCAGCCCGAACGCCCTCGGCGTCCAGCCACAGCCCTGCCAGCCGCCGGGAGATCGGTACCGCGCGGACCAGGGAAGGCAGCCTAAAGAACAGCGGACGGCCCCTGACCAAGTGGCACAGGACATCTTCGGCGAGAGCTCCTGTCGGCCGTCCATCGATCTCTGCGGTGGTCAGTGGAATCTCCTCCTCGGTGAACGGCGGGACCGCTTCTCGGCTCACGGGCCGAATACGGCTGCCGGTGCGACTGCTCGTGGCTTTCGCGTCCCGGTCCACGCCCGGCGCCTGGGGATCATTCCCTTCGGCGCGCAGCCGGTCGAGCGGGCGCCGGGCTGGTGGAAGTAAATCAGAAATAGATTATTCGCGGGAGCTATCCGCCGCAAGAAAAGGGGGCGCATTTATGCAATGCAGCGCCTAGTGTGAAGGTAGGAATAGTTTACGCCGTCGATGATCCGGCGGAATGAAACGGCTTGCTTCGTCCACTCGAGTCCGGATTTGACGGCGAATGGCAGACATCCGGGGCCATTGGCCCGGCAATCAGTGGAGCCTTTTGGGACAAACTTCCCTCGGTCGCACACAAGGGCGGCTGGCGACTTGCTCACGGAATTCCGCACCGACCTGGCCGAAATCAGCCGTTCCGCCTGTGCGCGTCGCGGCCGGGGAAAACGTCCTGGTGGGGATGCGTTGCCGGACCGGCCGACCTCGGCCGGAGGACCGGCGCGCCGACGTATGGGCGACGTCACGAGGCGAAGCCCGTCCCGGCCGTGCGCCGGCTAGTCGGACGCCGCACCGGCGTCGGAGGCACTGTCGACGAGGGGCGGCCACCAACAGCACCGTCACCGCGAAGGGCTGCGCCGCAGGCGCATCCCCGAGAACGATCTCGGCGTAGGGCCTCTGATCGACGGTGTGATCCCAAAGGCCCGTGCATGCCTGGAAGGAGTGCTTCTGCCGGCTCTTGCGGAGATGGCCCTGCAAGCCGACGCGGGCCGGTGCGATGAGAGTCGCACCGGCCCGCGGATCCAATTTCCTCGACCGGGGTACGGCAACGCGCCATTTCAGCGATTAGGCGCAAGCCGGAAGCGCCGGCAGACGCCGCAGCTGCTTACCCCCGGAGAGGATGGGTGACCCACCCGGTTCGGATGTGCCCAGTTACTCATCGGACCGAAATAGCCGCAATCCCCCGACCGGTCGATTCACCCGTACGGCCGAGCGGGCCGGAGATGAAAGCCGCTTGTACGACCGGACCGAAAGCCCTTCCGTAGGAAATTTTCATATACCGGTCCGTTCGCTCGGGAAATTGGACATCATATCCGGGGGCGACTTCCCGTTGATCGCGGAATACCGCGCGCGGGAACCGGCCGGGACCCGACGGCGGTGATCACGGCACACTGACCCCAGGCTCGATCGGAATGGCAGGAGCCGGACCCGGGGTGAGGATCGATCCCGGCGGGCTGTCCCCGCACCCGCGTCGGCCTCTGGCGCCGGCGGGTAACCGGCGGACCATCGGAGAGGTGGACCCGGCGGGAGGTTCCGCCGTGGCGTCTCGCAGGCCCCGGCCGCGCTGCGGCGGGCGTGCCGGTCTTCCCCCGCATTGGGTCGGCCGTCCCGCCGCGGAGCGGGATCGGACGCCGCTACGGCTTCCGGGGGCGCGTCACGGGGCCCGGTCCCGTGTCCGGGTACCTGGCCGGCGCTTGCCCGATCGGCGGCCTCCTGACGGGATGCCTCGGTGGCGCCCCGCCGGTGCCGAGCGGTGTCGGCGGGGCGGGCCGTCGGCAGAGCCTCGCCACTCCGGGCACAGATCCGCTCCCGCTCGAGCCGGCGAGCAGCAAGCCGCCGGCGAAGGATTGTTCCTTCCGACTCGTCACCTCCTGCCGCCGACCGGTCGGCGGGTTCGCTCGCACCGGGCGCGACCCGCATTGTGAGCGGGTCTGTCGGGGGTGGCGCGTGCGGCGCGTGGCCGGACGGCTCCCACTGTTCCCGAAGCAGACGGCAGGCGGCAGCGGCGGCGGCGGGACCGCAGGAACGGCAGGTTTCCGGATCGTCGGCGTCGCGGACGACCAGGGGCCCGCGGCAGAGCGCGCACTCGGGGCTCCGGACCGGCCTGCTCCCGGTGACCGTCTCGCTCGCCCGGTCGACGACCTTGATCAGCCAGGGCAGCGGGGAGACCACCGAGGACCATGGCACGGCGCCGACCGGCTCCCTGCGGCGCGCGAACTCCCACGCCGACTCAAGGGCTTCGAGGACCACCGCACCGTGGACATCGGGGGATGTGCCGTAGTCGGCGAATGTTGCGACGATGTGCTGAGCGAGGAGGTCGAGCTGTCGCTCGGTCAGCCGGTCCGCCAGCTGCCTCGGCAGGCGGCTCAGGGCCGACGACGCGGCTTGCCAGCCCCATCGCTTCTGCTCGTCGGTCACCGACCGGATCGTCTTCCGGACGGTCTGCCGTCTGTCGCGCCCTGCCGGGCCTGCTGCGTCCCCATCGGTTCCCGCCGCGCGGCCTCGCGCGCGGGTGCGCACGGTTTCCGATTCGCGGGACG
The DNA here is from genome assembly GCF_000720635.1 of Streptomyces sp. NRRL WC-3742. Classification (GTDB taxonomy): domain Bacteria; phylum Actinomycetota; class Actinomycetes; order Streptomycetales; family Streptomycetaceae; genus Kitasatospora. The sequence goes on from NZ_JOCF01000092.1 coordinate 34,588, forward strand.
GACAACCGCCCACGACCGCAGGCGTGTTCAGCAGGTCATGTTGGGAGGATCGTGTTTCTGCCACCGAATCGGGGGTGGCCAGTGTCACCGGATCGGGGGGATCGGCTGTCACCGAACCGGCGGCCTCCCGGTACAGGCCGAGCGAGTCGCCGTGACGGGAACCCGGTCCGGTGTCGCGGACCCCAACACCGTCGCCCGCGGGCCCGTCCGCGGACCGTGGCGCGGGGACGGGCCCGCTCGGGAGGGACTCCGGCTGCCCGTTCGGTACGCGGACGGGCACGGGATGGACGACGTATCTGTACGCCCTCCTCTCGCCGGCTCCTCGGCTCACCCACCCCTGGGCCAGGAGTTCACCCACCGCTATACGGGCCGTTGCCTCCTTCATCCCGCACTCGCGCGCGATCCGCGCGACGGGAGTCGGTTCGGGGAAGTGCTGCCGCAGGGAGAGCAGGGCATAGACCTTGAACCGGGTACCGGCCAGACGCGCCCGGGCGTACGAGCCGACGCACACGGTCAGCTCGTCGTCGGCGGGCGGACGGACGCGTCGGTTCATAGTTCCGGTGGCAGGATTCGGAGTCGCTCGAACCAGGCCCTTGGCCTTCGCTCTGGCGAGCAGACGGTTGACACCGCCCCGTGACAGCCCGAGCTGCCGCCCGATGGTCTCGTCGGCGGCGAAGCAGAATCCCGACTTCCAGCCGTAGTCCTGCACCAGCGTCACGACCCGGATCAGGTCGCCGGTCAAGTCCCTGTCACTGAGCCACACCGCCGGGAACCGGGTGGCGGGCAGGGCGGCCCGCCCGGTGGCACGGGCCTCCCCGCGAGCAGGCCCGGGGCCCTGGGCCTGCTCCGTGCACGCGGTGCCCGAGTGCGGCGGGCTCATGGCGCACCGCCGAAAGCCCGACGCCCGCCCGGCCGCCCGTCGACGCCCGGATCGGTCGACGGGCGATACGCCGGCCGTCCCGAAGTCGCCGAGGCAACCCTTTCCCTGGCCGGCTCCAATCGAGCGGCGGTCACTCGCGCTCGAGAGCCCGTTTGGGGAGGTCCTTTGAGGTTTCGCTCATTCAGATGCCTGCGCCCTCCCCAGGGAAGGACGGAACGGCGGATCACGACATGGGCGGGGAGCGGCTGGTAGATTCTGATTCGGTGATGCAAAATGGCAGTGCCTACTTACGGACGTGTGAGAAGGCAACAGCCCGTCAGGACACAGGTTCTCGCCTGATCCCGAGTGTGCGGACGGGCCGAGGCAGCGGTGAAATTCCGCCGTCGACTCAGGCATGTGGTCGGCGACGACGGATACAGGGCGTTCAGACACCGAGGCATGTGGTTGTGCGCAGACGGTGAAGGTCCGGTGGTGCGGACCAAGCCGTCTTCATGCTGCTAGGTCACGTCAAAACCTCCCCGCAGGGGGCACGGCGATTGAAGAGGGTCGAACGAGGAGAAGCGATCACGAGTGGCCGCTTCTGCCTCACGCGGTTTCGAGTCCAGGCGCCCAAGGGGTGATCTGGAACAGCGATGTCGCACCGACTGCACCCCCGCAGCCGTCCGGACTCCGGTGAGTCCGGACGGCTGATCCACGACTGAACCAAGTCTCGACCAAGAGTACTCCTCCCATCACAGAGTGTGAATACCTCTCGTGTGCGATTCATCGCAGGGGCTCATCCGGCCATAGGCAGTAGTTCGTTCGAGTCAGCAAGAACGGACAGCTCGAACGCTGGGCAGTGGGGTTTGATCGTCCGCCCGGAGCGTTCCGCGTGATGGCGACGGCAGGATGTCAACGGCCATGATGCGGCATGCAGCGGTCCTGCCACCAGTCACCCGAAACGGGAAACGTGCAACCGGCCATTTCACGCACGCAACCCGAGCGTCTGTTAATCGGATGACCGAAGGCCGGCTACCGAGCGGCTCCGCGCGCGGGCGCGCCCCGCTGGGGAGAATTGCAAAGCATCCGGCACCGTTCGGGGCCGTCCCGCTGTGGGAGAGGGGAAGCCGAACGAGCGGACAGGGGGCGCGCTCGCTTCGACCGTCCCCATCCGAGGCCAGCCGCAAGAACGCCGCACACTCGACAAGGAGCTCGGCGGCCTGGGTAAAAGCTCCGAGCGTCGGCAGCCTGAGCATATTTCAGGACACCCGGATGCCGTACATTTCCCGGCGATTAGCCCATCGTTGTCGGGGCATGAGTCCAACAGCAGTCAAGCCGCCTCCTCCATTGCCGCTAGATCGGGACCGGATCTGCAGTGCCGGTGACAACTGGCTATTCGTTCCGGACCGGACGAATCCTGCGGGCGACCTGGAAATCGGTTATCTCGTGAAGAACGGCGAACGCGTGGTGCTGGCGCATTGCTCACGCCAGCTGGCCGAACTCTTCCGCATCCTGCTCCGGCTCGAGTTCGAGTTCTCGACGCGGCTGCAACGATCAGAGGAATAAACGGGCTGATTGAGGGCGTCGGCCGCGATCCACGATGACGCAAACAGGAGGACTGCTTTGTACGAGTCGACGGACATCGATTTCAGCCCCTACTGCACACCTGGATTCAACCCCGACGACGGGGTCATACACAACCGCTCTCTCTGGCCGTCCGCCGGGCAGTTGTCCGCCGACCTGTCCTATCCGGTCGTCAACGGCTGGGTCGATCCGGGGATGCTTCCGCATTCTTTGAACGCGGAAGCGGTCGAGGAGGAGGCCGGCCTGCCAGCCATGGGGTTCCATCCCCAGTTGATCGCCGACCGCCGGGAGCACCGCGCCCGCCCGGCGCGCCGCCGGCCCGACATCCTCGGATCCGTCATCGGATTCCTGACGCTGACGATCGTCACGACGGTCTGCATCCTTGGTTGGATGATCTCCTACCATCCGCTGCGGGACGTGGCCCTGTCGCAGCTGCCGAGGGGTCTGTCCCAGTACTGGCCGGTCGTCGTCTACGGGCCGTGGATGGTCGCCTCCCTCTCTGTTCTGCGTGCCGCGCTGGGAGGGCGCAGGATGGCGAACTCCTGGACGGTCATCCTGGTATTCGCGGGCATCGCCAGCCTCCTGTGCATCATCAACACACCCTGCACGATGCCCGAGGCCGTCGTCGCGGGCCTTCCGCCGGTGACGGCTGTGGTGTCCTTGCAGCAGATGGTGCGCCAGCTGCTCGTCGCCCGACAGGAGCCCCAAGAGGACCGTAGGCAGAAACCCTCGCACCGGGCATCTCGGTAGCACATGAACACACGGCGCATGCATTCTCCGCCCGTCCGTGCGGGAACCCGAAGATTCTCTTTCAGGGTCATCGCCGCGCGCATGGCGATGATCGGCAGGAAGCGGCCGCGACCGATCCGGGCATCGCCGGCGTCCCCACCCCGACCGGCAGCCCGACCGCGAGTGATTGACGCGCGCTGGCACTCCCCTTCTCTGCCAGGAGGGGCGCCGCACTGTTCCGGGTCGGCACGCCACTGGATGCGGGCGGCGTCCGGCCGTTGCTTCGGATCGAGCACTGTCCCGGCTGAACCGTTCCCGATGTCGGTCCGGCAGCGACCATGGTTCACATGCCAGGTCCACCGAGCACGCTCTCACATCAACCTGCCGCCGATCCGCTGCCCACGCGGGACCCCACGATCGCTGCGCCCTCCTTCCTCCCCCGCCCACGTTGCTGCCCGTGGGCAACGGATCGGGCGGGCCGAACTGAGCAGCGCCCATGGCGAGGCGGGTCACATCAGGTTGGCCCAATAGGGTGAATCATCCATCTTTCGGGTGACCTCACGTTTGGCGCGGGTAGCTACGGAGTGCGTGCGAGGGCTGCAGACCGTAGCCGCACCCCGGCGCTGAACTCATATGGCCGGTAACCATGCTCCGACGGAATTGAAAGGAACGAGACTCATGCTCCTCACTCTGCTCGGTAACATCGTGGCCTTCCTCGGCTGGCTGCTCTAGCGGTTGTCGACCCACCCGGCGGCGAGCCGGCCCCGCCCACGCGTTCGGTGACGGGGCCGGACTCACCAAGAGCCTGCCGCGACTTCGAGATGTCCTCCGACTGACGCCATCCCATGCCGCACGCCGGCCGGGCCTCCCCAACCGGGGCAAGCCGGCGCTGGTCGCGCAACGGCACCCTGACGGCCTCTCCGGGCGAGCGCGACGCCTCGGCCGAACAGGCCCTCGACAGCCCGGGACCGGCCTTCACCTCCACTGGCAGCGGGAACAGCTCCACAAGCCGGAATCCCGCCGCGGTGATCACGATCCCCGCCGCCGCGGCGGCCGGCACCTGCACAGGTACCGTGACAGGCCGAAATCGAGGAGATCCTCGAAGGCGAGATCGTCATCGAGCCGACGACCGCCCAGGAACTGGGCCAGGCACTCACCCGCCGCGCGGTCGACCTTGCCAACGACCTCGGCCGGCGCCGTCTCACCCCTGGCGAACCGGATTGACCACCGCGGAATACGCAGTGGGGACGACGACTCCGTGTGGGAACCCATCGCCCCGCCCGCCCCCGCACCCGATGACCGGCCGGCCCCAGACACACCCGCCGACGCCCTGGCCGAACTCCTGACCGCGATCAGCCGACGCCAGCACGAACACCGCGACCGCACCGCCCGCCGCCTGACCGCCGTCCTCGACGGCGGCCTGCTCACCGAGGAACTCACCGAGCTCGCCCTCTACTACCGAGCCAAGGCCGACAAGGACCTCGGCCGCACCGCCGCGTCCCTCGAAGGGATGCGCCGCGTCGCCGGCGGCGGCGGCCGCCTCGCCGGGCAGGCCCAGCGCGGCATCGCCAACCTGGCCCGCATCCACGGCGACTTCCCCGCCGCACTCGCCGCCTCCTCCACCCTGACCTGGAAGAGCCGCCGCCACCGCGTGCGCGGAGACATCCTGTGGCCGCAGGGCACCTTCACCGCTGCCGCCCAGGCCCTGCGCGACGGCCGCGCCGAAGCCGAGCAGCACGACGCCCCCGGCGAGCGCGCCATCGCCCAGACCCGCCTCGCGCTCGTCACCGCCTTCACCGACCCCGACCGGGCCGGGGAGGAGATCGACCTCGCCCGCCAGTACCTCGAGCCGCTCGACCAGCGCGCCACCGTCCTGCACCTCCAGGTCGCCAGCCTCGTCCGCGACGCCGGCACCGACGACCGCGACATCACCGACCGCGCCACCGTCCTGCGCGCCCAGATCGACGTCGCCGGCCTGCCCTGGCTCATCCCGCTACTCGAGACCGCCCTCGCCTTCCACCACACCGTCCGCGACGACCAGGACGACCTGGCCGCCACCCTCGACCGGCTGCGCGAGGCCACCGCCAGCGGCGACTTCTCCTACTATGCGGACATCGCCCACTACATGGCCGGCCTCCCACTCCCGCACCCCTCGACCACACGGTGGCTCGACGACGAGAACGAGGTGCGCGCCCGCTGGCGCACCCTGGTCACCACGCGCCAAGACCGCCTGAACGCCAGGCGCTGAAACCCGAGAGGCCGGCCCCATCCGGGGCCGGCCTCCGTACGAAACGCCCGCTGCTTCTGCCCTCCCCCGAGGCGGCGCAGCTCCTCCAGGATCGCCGCCTGCCCGGCGGGCAGATCACGTGATCAGTCCACCCGCAGGACGCGGGAGACGTAGACCTGCGGCGGGTCCGTGTCCTCGGCCACCGCGTACTCCACCAGGCCCAGGTCCCTGCGCAGCGGCGCGGAGTACATGCCCGGCCGACCGGGGACCGGCATGCTCAGGTGGGGTAGCGGGTTCTCGCGCAGGTCAACGAGGAAGGCCACGAAGGCGGAGAACACGTCGGCCGGTGTGGCCGGGTCGGCGAGGAACTCCTCGACGGCCGGGGAGAGCGTGATCGGGTCGTCCTCGTCGTCCGGGTACTCGGCGAAGTCGTCGCTCACAGGGCCCCGAGACGGCGCAGGACCGCAGAGGCCGAGGTGCCCGGGGCGGTGCCGGTCTGGACGGCGGCGTGGATGCGGTCACCCTCCGGATCGCGGTACAGCTCGGCACGCAGCCACCACCGCTTCAGCACCCCGCCGATCGTCTCGATGTCGGCCTCGCCCATCTCCCGGTAGAACTCCATCCGCTGCGCGGGCGGCAGCGCCGCGGCGACGGCGTCCTGGGTTCGTGGAATGGGCTGGTGGCCGTCGTGGTGGCCGTGCAGGGGCGCTGCGCTCACCATGTCCTCCGGGAGTCTCGTACGGGCGGGACCGATACCAGTGTCCCCTCTCCGGGACACCGTCCGGTACCCGGGGCCGGACCCCGGCAGGCCCCGGGCGCGAAGGCCGCCGGTCAGCCCCTGCCCGGCCCGCCGAGCGTCCACCCGCCGACCGCCGCAACCGGGCCGCGCCAGGTCGGCAGGGCGTAGGCACTCTGTCCGGACCTGACGGTGACGTCCCGCAGGTGCAGGAAACGGCGGTCCGGCCCGCGCCGACGCCGGCCCTGTTCGACGGCGTCGTCCAGGTGGGCGAGCGCTTCCTTCGCGACCCGGCGCAGGTCGTAGTCCTGCTCGCCGAGCCGGGCGAGGTGAAGCCGCTCCCATGCCTCGGTGGAGATCACGGTCCCCGTCACGAGCGCGCCGTCCAGAACCAGGGTGACGGTGATGTCCTCCGCCGCGACGTCCGGGTGCTCCGCTCCAAGACGCAACAGCTCCAGATGCGGGTCCACATGCTCATCCCGCTGCAGCAGCATCCTCAGGGCCGCCGGAACCGCATCCCTCCACGACACCGCGCTGCTCTCCCCTCGCCCTGGGTGGGTCCGAGTTGAACTATGCCCTGCCAGAGGCCGGCTCATCCGGGGGATTCGTAGGCCGTGCTGGGGTTCGGCGGAGCCGTGGGGCAGGCCGTCAGATGTTGTGCAGGTAGGCGAGCTGGATGGTGCGGGCGGCCTGTTCTGCGGTGTCGTGCAGCATCGCCTCCTGGGTGACCGGGTCGCCGAGGAAGCACTGCTCGTACACCGCGACCCACGAGGAGCACGTCCGGGTTGACGGTCCATCCGGCAAGCGCCCAGAAGTCGCCGAAGATCCGGTTGTCCAGTGCCGTGGTGACATCCGTGTCCGGCAGCCGGCGCAGCATCGGGTCCGCCGGAACGGCGACCACGGCCGGCAGCGCGGGTGCCGCTGCGGCCGGGAGCGAGGATGCCTGTTGCGCCAGGCGGCGGTCCACCAGCTCTCGCAGCCCGCCGCGGCCGGGCTGCGCGGCCGATGAGGTTTCCCCTCGGGGTGCAACGGGCTCCGGGGCGGCGTCTGTGACGGCCGACGGGGTTTCTCCCCGGGGGGCTTCGACGTGTTCTGGGCCCGTCGTGGAGGTCGTCGCGGTCGGAGCCTCGGGTACCGGGGCTTCTCCCCGGGGCGCGGGGGCGAGCGGCTCGGGATCGGCCGCTCCCGCCAAACCTGCGGGCGGGGCTTCGCGATCTCCCCCGGCAGCGTTCGGGACGACCACCTCGCGGGGCCGCGTTTCGCCTCGGGGTGAAACTCCGGGTATCGGGAGGGTTTGGTCAGGCTCGGGCCGCCGAGTGGGGTGTGTGGCCAGCAACTGCTCCGCGAGCTCACGGTGGCGGGCGGTCAGGGCGCGGGCGGCGTGGAGGATATCGGCCAGGGCCTGGCTGGCCAGAGCAGGGTCGCCTTGGCGGGCGGCGCGGTCGAGCCGGAGCAGGAACGCGGTGTCCTGGCGGCGCAGGTTTTCGCTGAGGGCCAGTAGCTCGACCGCTTCGGGGCTGGTCGCCAGCCCGGCGGGAAGCGGGGTTTCGCCCCGGGGGGATTGAGCGGAGGCGGCGAGCGTCTGTACCTGCCGTTCCTTGTCCCGCTGGCGGTCTGCCCGGGAGGAGCACGCCTTCGAGCAGTACTTCCGCGGGCGCCCGCCCCTGCCGCTGCCGCCCTGTCCGAGCTCCGCGCCGCACACGGTGCAGGTCGGCACACCGAACAGCATCGGCTCGACCGGAACGTTTATCCCCGGGGAGAAACTCATGCCGGGATGCTATCCGCACGCCAGTGCGAGGTTTCACCCCGAGGGGAAATGGGGGCGCCGGCTGACACCGGGGCGGACCTGCAGGATTACTCGCCGACGACAACACCGGTGGCGTAGGAGAAACCTCCGGAACCGAGGCGGCGACGGGTTCCGGTTTCAGGGATCGCGGCGGGAGCGACAGGCTCAGCTGCGGGCAGCGGAGCAAGGAGTCGCCGAACCGGAAGCAGCCGCTCGGCGGTCGCCCCGGCGCCAGGGACGCCCTGGTGTGTGGCAGGCAGAGCCAACGAGCGTCGGACGAGACGGTCAAGATCGTCACTCATGCCGACAACCTGTCACACTGGGACACGGGCCCGGCCGCGGCAGGGGCACCTCGCAGCGCGATATGCACAAATCGGCGGCATCTTGTCGAATTCGTCGGTCGGCATTGTGTCGATCAGGTAGCGCGCCGCGGCAACACCGTCGCTGTGAGGAAACGGCTTGGGCTGCTGTTCTCCCGTCGTTTCAGGCGGGCCGGCCTGTCCGGGAACAACGGGCATGCCCTCCACCTCTGCGTTGGCGGGGGGGCCGGACTCCGCCGGAGTGGGTTCTGTCAGCGCCGAGTTGGCCCGGTCTGTTTTACGGCCGTAAAACGGGTCTGCCGTGGGCTGCTCAGGACCGGAACCTGGCTCGCCTGTCGGCGCCGCGGGAGCATCGACCTTCTTGGCGGCCTTCCGGGCAGCCTTCTTGGCAGCCGACCGTTCAGCAGATGCGGCGACCCTCTGCTTCTGCTCGTCCTGCCACCACGCCAGTTGCTTCGTGGAGTCCCACTCGTTGTCCCGGGCCAGCTTGCCCAGCAACCGGGCCGCCTCGAGCGGCATGGTCTTCTTCCGTACCAGGTCCTGCACGTCCGGCGTCAGGTAGGTGAGGAGGATGCGCTGGGTGACCCACCCATCGACCCGCTCAAAGTGCTGGGCGACGGCGCGGTTCGAGCCGAACTCCGCGACGAGGGCTTGTACGGCGTATGCCTCTTCGACGGGGTTGAAGCTTTGCCGGTCGACGTTCTCGGAGACCACGACCTCCATGAACGTCCTGCGGTCCTGAGCCAGGCCGTCGTCAACCACGCAGTTCAGGGTGGGGTTGCCGGTGGCCGTGGCGCCCCAGTACCGCCGCTCGCCAGCGACGAGAACGTAGTCGACGTCGCCGATCTCCTTCGCGTGGTCGGGCCACAGTTTCAGGTAAGCACCGCGACTGACGGCAGGGCATGCCTGGATCTGCCGGCGTCGCAGGCTCTTACCAAGGTCGACCAGCTCGGCTTCTGTGCCAAAGTCGATACGTGGATTGACCTCATTGGGAGCGAGTCGGCTGAGGGGAACGCGGAGCAGGCGGCCATCGGCTCGGGTGTCGGTGACTGGGGCGTCATTGTCATCGCCGAAGAAGTCATCGAACTCGTCGTGCGCGGACATCTATCGGCCCCCCGCGTACTTCTGGCGGCGGAGCTGGTGCTCCAAGGCCAGGGACACGAAGTCCTGCTTGGCCTTGGTGGCGATGTGGTTGGACTCGTACTGGGTACAGAACCGTCCGTTGGTGATACCGCGGGTGTGCGGCTTGTAGTGACGCACGGTGGCGTTGTAGAGCTCCCAGCCTCTGCGTTGGACGAGGCTGATGGTGCGGTCGCGGTCTGCGGTCCCGTCTCGCGGGTCCCAGTTGTTGACGACGACGCCGTAGGGAATCTGGCGGGGGATGAGGACCCGCTCGACGGTGACCCTGGTCGGGGTGAAGGCGGAGCCTTCTGCTTCGAGGGGGACGATCACGTCGTCGGCGACGTCGAGAACGGCTCGCAGCGCGTCCCCCGTGGTTCCGTCACCAAGAGGGTCGATGGACTCGTCTTCGTCGTCTTCGGCCTTCAACGGCATGAAGCCGGGAGTGTCGACGATGATGATGTCGGCCTTGGCACTCCGCAGACGGCGCAGCTTGTCGACGCTCTGGCTCGCGTCAACCACTCGGAAGGGGACGGGCCTGCCGGCCTTCCTGACCTTCTCGGTGTGTTCGATGCTGGTGCCCTGCGGATCTATTGAGACGACCGCGACGGACGGACCGCCACCTGCGGTCTCGGCTTCGACGGCATCGCAGCCGAGGAATTCGGCGTAGACCGCCGCGAGGTTGACGGACAAGAGGGACTTGCCGACCCCGCCCTTACGGTTCAAGAGCACGGTGATGTAGGGCATGTACTGCTCTCCGACTACTTCCCGGGAACCCGGTACTTCGGATGGATAGAAAGCATCCTCTCAGATGATCAGAGGGGTCCCGGCGAGGCATGCGAAGCGTGGCGGTTTTACGGCCGTAAAACTGCCACGGAGTTAGCTGCCCTTGAAACATAGAAAGCGCTCCCTGCTGTCCGAGGTGGAGCCCGGACAGCAGGGACCGCTCGTTGGCGGGTCAGAGGTCGGCGAGGGCGGTCCGGGCGGTGGCCCGGTGGCGGTGGAGCAGGGCATGCTGGCCGGGGTCGAGTCGCCAGAGACCGAGGCGGCCGGCGGCGGGAATCGGGTCGGCGAGGGCATGGACCTCCTCGATGGTCCAGTGCCACAGGCCGGGCAGGCCCCAGGGTCGGCAGCAGCCGGTGTCGCGGTGGCAGTCGGTGATGCTGGCGGTGGCGACGATGGCGCCGGTCGTCAGTGCCGGGGCGCCGGGGCGGGCGAGGGCGGCGCGGACGAGCGGGTCGGCCTGGCCGTCGCGGGCGAGGGCGCGGGCGGCGTGGAGCACGACCAGGCCGCGGTGCTTCGTCGGCCAGGACCGGTTCTCGACGCGCTTGTCTCCGGCGAGGATCGCGGCCAGCCAGGGCTGGCGGATCGTCAGGGCGGGAGCGGCGGTGCCGAGGGCCGACGGGTCGGGCGGTTCGCCGATGCGGCGCAGCGCCTCGGCGAGGGCAGTATCCCAGTCGCCGGTGAAGGTGAGGCTGCGGTCGTCGACGTAGAGTGCGGCACCCAGCTTCTTGTTCGTCACGAGCAGGTGGTGGCGCTCCAGCCAGTACGCCCGGTCCGGGTCGGTGTCGACGCTGGTGCGGCAGCCGACGTGGTGCTCCAGCCAGCGGGCGACGTCGTGGTGCGTGCGCGGGTGGCGGGCCGTAAAGACGAAGACCGCGCGCTTGTCCAGCAGGGTGCGCAGTGCGGCGATGGCGCCAGGCAGGGGCTGTCCGTAGACCTGGCCGCCGCGCCACTCGGGGTGGTCAGCGAGGGTCTGGTCGTAGTCGACGCCGACGGCGTGGGAGGCGGGGGAGTCGGGGTTGAGGGCAATGACGGTCACGCGGGTTAGGTCTCCTCGCTGGGGTCGTGGCCTGTTCAGGGCAGGGGTGGTCCGGCCGCGCCGGGAGCGGCGCGGCCGGACGGGGTGGTTGTCAGCAGCCGTACGGGCCGTACGCGGCGCAGTTCTCCAGGTGTCCGCCGGCGGTCGTGATGGCGTGGTGGAGGTGGTCGAGGGCGGCCTGGTCGCGGTTGTTGCCGAGGTGGCGCTCGCGGAGGGTGCCGGCGTGGAGGGTCCAGTCGGTCCAGGTTCCGATGGCGGCGGCGGCCTGGTGGGCGGCGGCGGGGGTACGGAACGCGGCGAGGAGATTGCCGGAGTGGTGGCCGAGACGCCAGCGGCACGGGCCACCGCGGTCGACGTCGGCCGGCAGCTCGTACATGTAGAGGCCGGGGGCGTTCTTCAGGAGTTCGGCCTGGACGATTCGGCGGCCCTCGGCGTAGCGGATCTCGTGCGGGACGGTGGCCGTCGCGACGGCGTGTGCGGTGGGGTCCGGTGCGAGGCCGGTGCAGTAGACCTCCACCTGGCAGGCGACGGCGTTGATCCGGCCGGTGACGGCCACCGGCCGCCCGGCCTCCACGACGGTCTGGTCCAGCGCCGCCCAGACGCGGGGGTGGACATGGACGTCGAGCTGCGCCCCGGTGGCGTCGGCGAGCGTCACGATGGCCCAGCCGGCACCGGCCCGGGTGGTGTGTCGGCGGACCAGGGTGATGGTGCCGGTCAGCCGGACCTCGCCTGAGGTCCGACCCGAGGCCAGCAGGGCGGCGATGGCCGAGTGGGACGGCGCCGGGGCGGGGGTCGGGAGTGTGCGGACGGGCTGGGCGGTGGTCATGTGGTCCTCCAGTTCTCCGTGGCGGTGTCGTGGGTGGGTGTGCAGCGGGCGATTTCGCGCATGCCGTCGATGCGGTGGGCCTGCCGGGCCAGCCTGGTGGCGAGGGAGGCCAGGCGGTCGGCGTCCTCGGTACGCGCGCCTCGGTTCAGGGCGTCGGCGTAGTACCGGGCGGCGTCGGCGAGCTGTTGCGCGTCCAGGGCGTGGCCCTGAAACTCGCGGTCGATCGCGGGGGCCGGGTCGTGGGTCACGGGCCGCTCCGGTCGGTGGGCGGTTCGGGGGACCATGCGCCGGTGGGGTCGTCACCCCAGTCGTCCGGATCCGGGGCCGTCGGGGTGGTCGGCTCCGGTCGGCCGGACCGCCGAGTGAGCAGGTCGCGCAGGGCGGCGAGCAGGCCGCGGCGCGGGTAGGAGGGTGGGAAGGTCACGGCGGGTCAGCTCGCGTCCGGCAGCGGGGGCAGGTACGGGCACTCGGCGGCGTGGTCGGTGACCTGCTGACGGACGGCGTGGACGTACATGGCGGTGCTCTCGGCGAGTCCCTCGCGGCAGCCGGTGCAGTGCCACCACGCCCTGGTCTCGTCGTGAACGTAGGTGCCGAGCGGCCACGGCTCGGCGCCGATCAGCTCGACCTGGGCGCCGCCCTGGGTGAGCTGGCGCATCCAGACGTGCCCGGGGCCGCCGCCGGTCGGCGCGTCGCCGATGTGGACCTCACCGCGGTCGAGGCGGACCAGGCCGTGGTCGGCGGCCCTCTCCAGGAGCGTCATCAGGTGGTCGTGGCCGCCGAGGACCTGGCCGCCCGGGGTGACGCGCGACCAGGTGTACAGCTCGCCGACGCTGGTGCGGCGGCGGCCGGAGGTCTCGATGTGGGAGAGGAGCCCGAGGAGGACGGTGTAGGCGTCGTCCCTGCGCAGCAGGCCGTCGTGCAGTTCGGGGGCGTGGCCGGTGAGCAGCTTCGTGAGGGCTTCGCGGGCGGCGTAGGTGCGGGTGTCGGTGATGTCCACGGGTGCCTTTCGGGTGAGGTGTACGGGTGGGTGGCCGGACCGGGGGTCGGGTCGGGTCAGGTCGTGGCGGGCTGGCGCGGCCTGACCTGGTGGTAGGTGTGGGTGGTGCCGGTGGAGGTGGTGTCGGTGGTGACGGCCAGCAGGTCGGGGTTGCGGTCGGCGATGCCGGTGAACTGCTGGTAGATCCAGGTGTCGGTGCGCTGGAGGAGTACGCGGTCCGCGGCGAATTCGGCGATGTGCAGGCTGAACTCGAAGCCGGTCCGGCTGCGGGCGATGCGGTTGGTGAGCATGCCGACGGCGGTCGCGTCGTCGGGGCGGGCGGGGATCGGGCCCGGCAGCGCGCGGCATGCGGAGGCGTGTTCGGCGGCCCGCTCGTTTCCCTGCTGGAAGTCGAGGTGGCGCGGGTAGGTGCTGTCGGTCATGGCCCAGGAGCGGGTGCAGCCGAGGCAGTGGACGCCGTGGTCGCTGGATGCCTGCCCGTCGGACAGGGCGCGGGCGTACAGGAGCACGTGGGCGCCGACGAGGTTGGCGTAGCGGACCGGGACGAGCAGCCCCTCGGGGGTCCAACGGGTCGGTTCGGGCTGCTGCGGGATGGCGGGGGAGTGGCGAAAGAAGTTCACAGGGTCCTTCCAATCGGGTTGGGTGGTGCCGGCCGGACGGCCACCGCTGCGTGCAGCGGCCCGTCTAGGCCGGTGGGTCTGGCGGGGACGGGCCGGTGGGCGCCGTGGTGGCCCGGTCAGGTCCGGGCGAGGGCGGCGAGCTGGTCGCGTTCGTCGTCGGAGAGTTCCGCGCAGGGTGGGCAGGAGCCGAGGGTTTTGAGCGGAAGGCAGTAGTCGTAGCGGGTGGAGCAGACCGGGCAGGTCTGGCGGGCGGCCATCGCCCGGTCGAGGGCGACGGCCCGGCCCGGGGTCATCGGCCGGACGGGCAGGGCCTGGTCGATCCGGTAGAGGTAGGCGATCCGCCCGCCGTTTCGGCACACGACCTGCGCGGCGGGTTCCTGGCCGCCGGGGCGCAGGCCGGCGGCGCGGAGCTGGCGGCGGGTGAGCACGCCGGTGTCGGCGTAGCGCCAGGGCCAGGTCGGCAGGCCGCCGTGGTGTTCTCCGGCGGGGTCGAGGTCGAGTGCGCGCATGCGCTGGCTCCTGGTCGGCTCAGTTGCCGATGCGGGCCGGCGCGAGGATGGCCTTGCGGCCGAGGCCGTCGGCGTAGGTGACGCGGGCGAAGCCCTCGTCGAGCAGTTGCCTCGCGCTGGGGATCAGGTGTTCCTGGCTGATGAGGACCTGGTCGGGGACCACGCGCGCACGGCCGGTGTTCTGCCGCCGACGGGCCTCGAGGGATGTGTCGAAGAGGACCGCTTCGCAGGGGCGCTGCCAGTAGCGGCTGCGGGCGAGCAGGCCGGCGCGGACGTGGGGCAGGAGCGCGGTGGAGTCGATGACGGTGGTGAGGCCGCGGGCGAGGCGGGCGTCCAGCAGCAGGTTCTGGATCTCGGCGGCGACGGGGGTGGCGCTCTGGTCGGAGGCGTCGTCGGTGGCCATCGCGCGGTAGTCGTCCAGGCACAGGCACCAGGTAGCGGGCCAGCAGCGGGTGGCGAGCGTCGTCTTCCCGGCGCCGCTCCCGCCGACGAGGACGATGAGGGAGCCGGGGTCGAAGGTGGTGGTCACGGGCGGTCCTTCCTGCGGGGCGGGTTCGGCCGGTCGGCCGGTCCCGTCCCCGGGGCGTACCACCCGCCGGGCTGGATGCCTGGCGGGCGGCACGTACCAGGGGCGAGGCCGGACGGCGGGTCAGGAGGAGGCCCTCTGTTCGCAGCAGGCGAGGCACCGCCAGGGGTCCGATTCGTCGGCGGAGGCGGCCGGGTCTGCCTCCATGTAGAGGTGCGCCTCACAGAAGTAGCGGCCGCAGCCGTCCTCGGGGGGTGCCGGGCGTCGACCCGCACAGGTGGGCCTGGCCCCGGTCGATCCTGGTGGTGCAGCCGCCCTGTTCGCAGGTGGCTTCGACGCCGTAGCCGGCTTCGATCTCGATGCCGTCGGCGCGGGTGACGGTGTAGTAGGCGTAGCCCATCTCTGTCCCTTCGGTGGGGTGCTGTCGGCCGGTCGGCCAGTCCCTGTCCCCGGACGCGCACCGCCCGCCGGGCTGGGTGCCGGGCGGGCGGTGCGGGCCGGGGCGAGGCCGGTCGTACGGGGCGGGGGAAGAGCCCCTGCTCCGGGTGGAGCAGGGGTCCTGTGGTGGGCTGTCAGGCCGCGGTTTCGACGGCTTCAGCGGTGCTGTCGGTCTCGTGTGTCTTCCGCTTGTCCCACCAGGTCCGCGCGTCCCAGTCGGTGGCGTAGGTCAGGAGCAGGTAGGACGCCGTGGTGCCGATGGCGAGGATCGCGTGGGCCCATCCCCATTGGGTGGCGTTGAGGCTCGCGCCGATGGCGCCTCCTGCGCAGGCGGCGTTGAGCAGCGTGGCGATGACGCAGGCGACCAGCAGGGCGAACTCGGCGTTCTCGGTGGTGGGGTCGCTGACGCCGTTGTGGATGGCGTAGCGGACGTGGAGGGCCAGCATGGTCAGCTGGACGGCCCACAGGGCCAGGACGACGGCGGCCAGGCCGGACAGGGTGACGAGGTGGTGCATCGGGGTCCCTTCGTGAGTTGGTGCGGGTGATTCTCGGCAGTGACACGGCGCCCGGTCCGGGAGTTGGCGGCTTTCGACCGGTCCGGGTGACGGCCCGCCTCAGTACCTGTTTCCGATGGCATGCGAATCGTCTTCCTGGCCCTGGAATCGAACAGAGCCCGTGTGAAGGTGTGCTCTGAGCTGGGGAGAAGGCTGTTTCG
>NZ_JOCF01000093.1 GCF_000720635.1 Streptomyces sp. NRRL WC-3742
CCCCCGGACGACCCCCTGGCCGGCTTCGCCCCCCCCACCCGCGCCTGGTTCACCGGCGCCTTCTCCGCCCCCACCACCGCCCAGTCCGAAGCCTGGCGCGCCATCCAGCAGAACACCGACGTCCTCGTCGTCGCCCCCACCGGCTCCGGCAAGACCCTCGCAGCCTTCCTCTCCGCCCTCGACCACCTCAGCAGCACCCCACCCCCCGCCGACCCCAAGCGCCGCTGCCGCGTCCTCTACGTCTCCCCGCTGAAGGCCCTCGCGGTGGACGTCGAACGCAACCTCCGCGCCCCCCTGACGGGCCTGCGCCAGGCCGCCGTCCGCCTGGGCCTGCCCGAGCCCGAGGTCCAGGTCGCCATCCGCTCCGGCGACACCCCCGCCGCCGACCGGCGCCGCTTCGCCACCCACCCGCCGGACATCCTGATCACCACCCCCGAGTCCCTCTTCCTCCTCCTCACCTCCGCCGCCCGGGAGGCCCTGCGCGGCATCGACACCGTGATCCTGGACGAGGTGCACGCCGTCGCCGGCACCAAGCGCGGCGCCCACCTCGCCCTCACCCTGGAACGCCTCGACGAGCTCCTGGACCGCCCGGCCCGCCGCATCGGCCTCTCCGCGACCGTACGGCCCGTCGAGGAGGTGGCCCGCTTCCTGAGCCCCCGGCGCGGCGCCGTCGTCGTCCAGCCCCCCGCCGCCAAGGAGTTCGACCTCTCCGTGGTCGTCCCCGTCCCCGACCTGGACGACCTCCCCGCCGCCCCCGCCACCGGCGGCGCCTCCGACAGCGACCCCCAGCGCCAGACCTCGATCTGGCCCCACGTCGAGGAACGCATCGTCGACCTCGTCGAGGCCCACCGCTCGACCATCGTCTTCGCCAACTCCCGCCGCCTCGCCGAGCGCCTCTGCAACCGCCTCAACGAGATCGCCCACGAGCGCGCCACCGGCACCACCACCCCCGAGTCCCACGCCCCGGCCCAGCTGATGGGCGGCTCGGGCGCGGCCAAGGGCGCCCCCGCGGTGATCGCCCGGGCCCACCACGGCTCGGTCTCCAAGGAGCAGCGCTCCCTCGTCGAGGAGGAGTTGAAGGCCGGCCGGCTCCCCGCCGTGGTCGCCACCTCCAGCCTGGAGCTGGGCATCGACATGGGCGCCGTCGAACTGGTCGTCCAGGTCGAGTCCCCGCCCTCGGTCGCCTCCGGCCTGCAGCGCGTCGGCCGGGCGGGCCACCAGGTCGGCGCCGTCTCCACCGGCGTCTTCTTCCCCAAGTACCGGGGCGACCTCGTCCAGTCCGCCGTGGTCACCGAGCGGATGCGCTCCGGCCGGATCGAGGCCCTGCGCATCCCCCGCAACCCCCTGGACGTCCTCGCCCAGCAGCTCGTCGCGATGACGGCCCTGGACGCCTGGCCGGTGGACGACCTGCTCGCCGTGGTCCGCCGCGCCGCGCCCTTCGCCACCCTCCCCCAGTCCGCCTTCGACGCCGTCCTCGACATGCTCGCCGGCCGCTACCCCTCGGACGCCTTCGCCGAACTGCGCCCCCGCGTGGTCTGGGACCGCGTGGCCGGTACGGTCACCGGCCGCCCCGGCGCCCAGCGCCTCGCCGTCACCTCCGGCGGCACCATCCCCGACCGCGGCCTCTTCGGCGTCTTCATCGCCGGCAGCGCTGCGTCCGATTCCAAAGCAGGGAAGAAGGGCGGGGGCCGCGTCGGAGAACTCGACGAGGAGATGGTCTACGAGTCCCGCGTCGGCGACGTGTTCACCCTCGGCACCACCTCCTGGCGAATCGAGGAGATCACCCACGACAAGGTCCTGGTCACCCCCGCCCCCGGCATCCCCGGCCGCCTGCCCTTCTGGAAGGGCGACACCCTCGGCCGCCCCCTCGAACTCGGCCGCGCCCTGGGCGCGTTCACCCGCGAACTGGGCGCCCTCCAGCCCGAGGAGGCCACTGCCCGCCTCAAGCGGGCGGGCCTCGACGACTGGGCCGCCGCCAACCTCCTCGACTACCTCGCCGAGCAGCGCACCGCCTGCGGCCACCTCCCCGACGACCGCACCATCGTCGTCGAACGCTTCCGCGACGAACTCGGCGACTGGCGCATCGTCATCCACTCCCCGTTCGGCGCCCAGGTGCACGCCCCCTGGGCCCTCGCCCTCGCCGCCCGCCTGCGCGAGAAGCACGGCCTGGACCCCCAGGTCATGCACGCCGACGACGGCATCGTCCTGCGCCTGCCCGACGCCGACCTCCTCGCCCCCGACTTCGATTTCAGCAGCCCCACCGAACGAACGACTTCCGACGAGGCCCCCGTCGGCGCCGACGCCGCCCTCTTCGACCCCGGCGAGATCGAACAGCTCGTCACCGACCAGGTCGGCGGCTCCGCCCTGTTCGCCTCCCGCTTCCGCGAGTGCGCCGGCCGCGCCCTGCTGCTCCCCCGCCGCAGCCCCGGCCGCCGCACCCCGCTCTGGCAGCAGCGCCAGCGCGCCGCCCAACTCCTCGAGGTCGCCTCCGAGTACGGCTCGTTCCCGATCGTCCTCGAGGCCGTCCGCGAGTGCCTCCAGGACGTCTTCGACGTCCCCGGCCTGGTCGAGCTGATGGGCGACCTCGAGTCCCGCGCCGTACGCCTGGTCGAGGTCACCACCTCCGAGCCCTCCCCCTTCGCCCGCTCCCTCCTCTTCGGCTACGTCGCCCAGTTCCTCTACGAGGGCGACTCCCCGCTCGCCGAACGCCGCGCCGCCGCCCTCTCCCTCGACTCCCGGCTGCTGTCCGAACTCCTCGGCCAGGCCGAGCTGAGCGAACTGCTCGACCCCCAGGTCCTCACCGACCTGGAGGCCGAGCTCCAGCGCCTCACCCCCGAGCGCCGCATCAGGAACGCCGAGGGCGTCGCCGACGCCCTGCGCCTCCTCGGCCCGCTCACCGAGGCCGAGTTGACGGTCCGCGGCGCCGAGCCGCTCTGGGCCCTCGAGCTGGAGGCCGCCCGCCGGGTGATCACCGTCCGGATCGCCGGCGAACAGCGCTGGGCCGCCATCGAGGACGCCGGCCGCCTGCGCGACGCCCTGGGCACCCCGCTGCCCGTCGGCGTCCCCGAAGCCTTCACCGAACCGGTCAAGGACCCGCTGGGCGACCTGCTGGCCCGCCACGCCCGCACCCACGGCCCCTTCACCGCCACCGAGGCCGGTGCCCGCTACGGCCTGGGCACCGCCGTGGTCACCGGCACCCTGCAGCGGCTCACCGCCGCCGGCCGCCTCGTACAGGGGCAGTTCAGGCCCGCAGGAAGCCATATCGACCCTGAGTGGCACACAGCCCACGAGTGGTGCGACGCCGAGGTGCTGCGCCGGCTGCGACGCCGCTCCCTGGCCGCCCTGCGCCAGGAGGTCGAGCCCGTCCCCCCGCGCGCCCTGGCCGCCTTCCTCCCCCAGTGGCAGCACCTCTCCGGCCACCGCCTGCGCGGCCCGGACGGCCTGCTGCGGGTGGTCGAACAGCTCCAGGGCACCGCCCTGCCCGCCTCCGCCCTGGAGAAGCTGATTCTGCCGGCCCGCCTCGCCGACTACTCCCCGGGCCTGCTGGACGAGTTGACGGCCGCCGGCGAGATCGGCTGGTGCGGCGCCGGCGCCCTGCCGGGCAAGGACGGCTGGCTCAGCCTCCACCTCGCCGAGAACGCCCACCTGCTGCGCCCCGAGCCCGTCCCGCCCGCCCTCACCCCGCTGCACTCCGCCCTGCTGCGGGCCCTCGAGGGCGGCTACGGCCTGTTCTTCCGCCAGCTCGTCCAGCAACTGCCCGAGGACACCCCCGAGCCCGAGGCCGTCGAGGCCCTCTGGGACCTGGTCTGGGCCGGGTACGTCACCAACGACACCCTCGCCCCGCTGCGCGCCCTGCTCGGCTCCGGCCGTACGGCGGGCGCCACCGCCCACCGCGCCCCCAGGGCGACCCCGCGCGGCCGCTACGGCGGCGCGGGCCGCCCCTTCGGCCGCCCCTCTGATCGTCCGGGGGCCTCCTCGGGCCGCACCGGCCCGCCCACGGTGGCCGGGCGCTGGTCGCTGCTGCCCTCCCTCGCCGCCGACCCGACCGTCCGGGCCACCGCCCAGGTGCAGAGCCTGCTGGACCGCCACGGCCTGCTCACCCGCGGCACGGTGGCCGCCGAACGGGTGCCCGGCGGCTTCGCCGGGGTCTACCGGGTGCTGGCCGCGATGGAGGAGCGCGGCCGGGCCCGCCGCGGGTACTTCGTCGAGGGCCTGGGCGGCGCCCAGTTCGCGATGGAGGGCGCGGCCGACCGCCTGCGCTCGGTCAACGGCCGTCTCGAGCGCACCCGTGCCGCCGAGTGGCCGGCCGCCCCGGCGGCGGAGCCCCCGCAGCCGCTGGTCCTGGCCGCCGCCGACCCGGCGAACGCCTACGGCGCCGCCCTGCCCTGGCCCGAGCCGCCCACCACCCCCGGCGGCGAGGCCAAGGCCCACCGGCCGGGCCGCAAGGCGGGCGCCCTGGTGGTCCTGGTGGACGGCGAGTTGGCGCTCTACGTCGAGCGCGGAGGCAAGTCCCTGCTCGCCTGGTCCCAGGACGGCTCCACCCTGGCCGTGGCCGCCTCCGCCCTGGCCACCGCCGCCCGGGAGGGCGCCCTGGGCAGCGTCACCGTCGAACGGGCCAACGGCGAGCCCGCCCTCGGCTCGGACCTGGGCCGCGCCCTGGAGGAGGCCGGTTTCCACCCCACCCCGCGCGGCCTGCGGCTGCGCCCGTAGGGCCGGGAAACGGACGAGGGCCGCGGAGTCCGATGACTCCGCGGCCCTTCGTTCGACGTTCCTTCACCCGGTCGGCGGCGGTTCCGCCGGTACGGGCACCGGCTCCCCGCGGCGTCGGCGCACCGGCCCGGTCGCCGTGCGGTCGGCGTGGACCGGGATGAGCCCGAGCCCCCAGCCACCGGCCGCGAGCAGCCCCAGCACCGCACCGTCCACCAGCTGGCCCCGGACGGCCACGAGCCACCAGGCGAGCCCGGCGGCCAGGGCCACCAGCACCCAGCGCGCCCGCCACGGGAGCAACCGCCGCACCCGCAGCCGTATTCGGGCCACCGTGCGCACCGTCGCGGATCTCCGCACGACCGCCTCCTTCGCTCGCCCCTGGCCCTCACGGCCCGGGAGTGCGAGGCCGGAGTCAGGCGGCGACCACGTCCATCGCGGCGTTCTTGGGCGACATGGTCGCCCGGTCGGAGCCGGGGGCGGGCAGCGGAACCGGTTCGAGTACCGGCCTCAGCAGATCACCTTCCGAGAGGGTGGCCATCGCCGCAAGTTCGGCGAGCGACAGTTCGTCGCTGACCTCGCGCATGACCTCGGACATCCGGACGTCGAGTGCGTCGCAGATGGCGGAGAGCAGCTCCGAGGAGGCTTCCTTCTGTCCCCGCTCGACCTCGGAGAGGTATCCGAGCGAAACCCTGGCGGCCGCCGACACCTCGCGGAGTGTGCGGCCCTGGCGCTGGCGCTGCCGACGCAGTACATCGCCCAGTAGGCGACGGAGCAGGATCATCGGTGCCTCCCTCCTCGGACTGCGGATCGAGATGTCACGCCCCCACCGTACCGCCTTGGCCGCTTCGCGTGCGGGGACCCTGTCCGTGTTCACTCTGGGCTGCAAGGCCGTCCCCCTCCTTGTTCCGGTGTCGTACCCGGGTTTGCGGGCCCCTCGTGGTACCCGACGCGGGCCACCCGGCCACCGTCACGCAATCCGTTCGCCACCTGGTTTCTGCCCAACCAGGCCATCGGATGTAACACGATCCTCCGGCCGGGCCATTCCGTCACGCCAGTTCGGCAGATCTCGGTTCGGTGGAGATCTCCTCGAACGGGGCCGTCAGCGCGCGATCTCGGCGACGAGCAGTTCCAGCGCCGCGGTCACCGCCCCGTGACGGATTGTGGCACGGCCCCCTGACAGCCGGGGCGAAGTGACCAGACTTCCCCCCGGACCGGCGACGGCGAGGTGTACGGTGCCCACCGGCTGCCCGTCCTGCGGCTCCGGCCCGGCCACCCCGGTCGTCGCGAGCCCGTACGTGGCCCCCAGCAGCCGACGCACGCCCTCGGCCATCTGCGCGGCCACCACCGGGTGCACCGGCCCGTACACGTCGAGCAGGCCCTCGTCCACGCCGAGCACCGACGCCTTCAGCACGGTCGCGTACGCGGTGACGGAGCCCCGGAAGGTCGCGGAGGCCCCGGGGACGTCCACCAGGGCGGCGGCCAGCAGCCCGCCGGTCAGCGACTCGGCGACGGCCAGCGTGGCCCCCTCGGCCCGCAGCGCCGCGTGCGCCCGCTCGGCGAGCGTGTAGTCCGACCTGTGCTCCACCCCGTGCCCCCCGTTCACCGGTCCGCGCGCTCCGCGGCCATGCCCTCGCGGCGCAGGCGCACCGCCTGCGCGATGTAGTCCAGCGCGGTGCCCACCGTCAGCAGCACCGCGAGCCCCATCAGCACGGCCCGCCCGGTGGCCATCCAGCCAGTCAGGGACAGCACGTACATGCCGACCGCCGTGCCCTGGGTGAGCGTCTTGAGCTTGCCGCCGCGGCTGGCCGGGATGACGCCGTAGCGGATCACCCAGAAGCGCATCAGCGTGATGCCCAGCTCCCGGGCGAGGATCACCACGGTGACCCACCAGGCGAGATCGCCCAGCACCGAGAGGCCGATCAGGGCCGAGCCCATGATCGCCTTGTCGGCGATCGGGTCGGCGATCTTCCCGAAGTCGGTCACCAGGCCCTTGCGGCGCGCGATCTCGCCGTCGAACAGGTCGGTGATCATCGCGACCGCGAAGGCGGCCCAGGCGACGGAGCGCCACTTGGGGTCGTGCCCGCCCCCGGCGAAGAGCAGCGCCACGAAGACGGGCACGAGCAGCACCCGGACCATCGTGAGCACGTTGGCGATGTTCCAGACCCGCGGGGTCGCCGGCACCGCGGCCGCCGGTCTGCCCGGGTGGGCCGCGGCCGTGGCGCCGGGCCCCTTGGTCATTCCCCCGCTCCCGGGACCCGGCGCACGCGCACCTGCTCCAGCGCCTCGGCGATCAGGTCCACACCCTCGCTGGCGACGACCTTGGCCCGCCAGAACTGGCCGACCTCGGGCGCCTCGACGCCCGTGAGGGTGGTCAGGCCGTCCGTCTCGGGCGCCTGGTGGGCGGCGCGGCCCTCGACCACGCCCTCCTCGATCGACTCGATCAGCACCTCGACCTCGGTGCCGATCCGGGCCTCGGCCCGCTGGGCGGTCATCTCCTCGGCGAGGCGGCTGAGCCGGTCCAGGCGCTCGGCGACGACGTCCTCGGGCAGCTTGCCCTCGAAGGTCGCGGCCTCGGTGCCGTCCTCGTCGGAGTAGCCGAAGACGCCGATCGCGTCCAGCCCGGCGTGGGTGACGAAGCGTTCCAGCTCGGCGAAGTCCTCCTCGGTCTCGCCGGGGAAGCCGACGATGAAGTTGGAGCGGGCGCCGGCCTGCGGGGCCTTGTCGCGGATGGTCTTCAGCAGGTCCAGGAACTGGTCGGTGGACCCGAAGCGGCGCATCCGGCGCAGCACGGCGGGCGCCGAGTGCTGGAAGGAGAGGTCGAAGTAGGGCACCGCGTCGGCGGTGCCGGTCATGGCGTCGATCAGGCCGGGGCGCATCTCGGCGGGCTGCAGGTAGGAGACCCGCACCCGCTCGATGCCGTCCAGCGCGGCGATCTCGCCGAGCAGCGTCTCCAGCAGCCGGATGTCGCCGAGGTCCTTGCCGTACGAGGTGTTGTTCTCGCTCACCAGGACGATCTCGCGCACGCCCTGCTCGGCCAGCCACTTGGACTCGCCCAGCACGTCGGAGGGGCGGCGGGAGATGAAGGAGCCGCGGAAGGCGGGGATGGCGCAGAAGGAGCACCGCCGGTCGCAGCCGGAGGCGAGCTTGACGGAGGCCACCGGGTTGTCGTCCAGCCGCTTGCGCAGGGTGCGCGGGCCGGAGGCGGGGGCGAGGCCCTCGGGCAGGTCGGCGATGGGCTCGGCGGTGGCCTCGGCGCCGTGGCCGGGCAGGGCGACGCCCTCCGCGGCCGACTGGCGCTCGGCGGGGCTGATTGGCAGCAGCTTGCGGCGGTCGCGCGGCAGGTGCGGGGCGTGGTGGCCGCCGGAGAGGATGGTCTGGAGGCGGTCGGAGATGTTCGTGTAGTCGTCGAAGCCGAGCACGCCGTCGGCCTCGGGCAGCGCGTCGGCGAGCTCCTTGCCGTACCGCTCGGCCATGCAGCCCACGGCGACGACGGCCTGGGTTCGGCCGTGACCCTTGAGGTCGTTGGCCTCCAGGAGGGCGTCCACGGAGTCCTTTTTGGCGGCCTCGACGAAGCCGCAGGTGTTGACGACGGCGACGTCGGCGTCGGCGGCGTCGTCCACGAGCAACCAGCCATCGGCCTCCAGTCGCCCGGCGAGTTCCTCGGAGTCCACCTCGTTGCGGGCGCATCCGAGCGTGACAAGGGCGACAGTACGACGTTCAGGCATAGGCCCAAGATTAACGCGCGGCATCCGGTGCCGTTCGCCCCGGAGGCCGCGCGCCTCGGTTCACCTGATCGTCACCGGCCCTCCGGGGCCCCTGCGGTCAGCCCGCCTGCGGGTCTCCGGGGGTGTAGGTGACGTGCACCACCTGTCCGTCCTTGCCGAGAAGACCGAGGTCCTTGCCGTTGACGTACGCGTGCACGGCCCCGCCGTTGCCGAGCACCAGCTTGATCTGCTTGGCGTCGGTGAAGGTCTGGTCCTGGCCCTCACTGATGTTGTTCTGGAACAGCGACTTGCCGGTGCCGTCGGTGGCCGAGATCCAGCTGGTGCCCTCGGCGACCAGCTTGACGGTGACCTTGTCGGCGGGGACGGCGGCGATGGCGGCCGCGGTCGGCGGCGCCGGCGGCTGGGCGGAGGGGGCCGCCGGGGCGACGGAGCCGGTGCCCGAGCCGCTGGGCAGCGGCGCGCTGGCCGTGCCGGTGCCGGTGTGGGCGCCCTTGCCGCTGACGAGGTTGAAGCCGATCAGCCCGACCACCGCGACGATCGCGGCGACCATGGCGGCGGCCCAGTTCGGCCGGCCGCGGCCGGGCACCTTGATCGGGCCGCTCTCGATGAGCTGGGTGGGCCGCTTGGAGGCGGGCGAGCCGCCGTGGGCGGCGTCGTAGCGGACGACCAGCGCCTCGCCGTCCGCGCCGACCGCCGCGGCGATCGCGCGGATGTGGCCGCGGGCGTAGAAGTCCCCGCCGCAGCGGCCGAAGTCGTCCTCCTCGATGGCATGGACGATCGGCACCCGCACACGGGTCGCCGTACTCACCTGGTCCACCGTGAGTCCCGCCTCGATCCGGGCGGTGGACAACACCCGGCCGATGCTCGGGGCATCGGCCGCCTGCACCGCGTCGTCGGTCGGCGTGACGGACGACGGGGCGGTCTCGCGATCGGGGGACTTGCCGATGGTCACGGGAACGCGCCTTTCGAGCGGATGGCCACCTGCTGGGGAACAGTCTAGGGGCGGAGGCGGATCGTTTCTCAAGCGGAACAGGCCCGAATGCGCGCCCCCGCTTCGCGCCGTGTGACGCGGTGTACGGACGTTCGGTTCCCGGAGTTCCGACTACCCTCCTCCGAACGAGTGAACACACCTTCGGGACACGGCCGATCGGCCCTGTCATCCCCTCAGGGTGATGAGCACGCCGTCCAGCTCGTCCGGCTTCACCAGGACGTCGCGCGCCTTGGATCCCTCGCTGGGGCCGACGATCCCGCGCGACTCCATCAGGTCCATCAGCCGGCCCGCCTTGGCGAAGCCGACCCGGAGCTTGCGCTGGAGCATCGAGGTCGAGCCGAACTGCGTGGAGACCACCAGCTCGGCGGCCTGGATCAGCAGGTCGAGGTCGTCGCCGATCTCCTCGTCGATCTCCTTCTTCGGCCCGCCGCCCACCGTCACGTCGTCCCGGTAGACGGCGCTCAGCTGGTCCTTGCAGTGCTGCACCACCCTGGCGATCTCGGCCTCGGTGACGAAGGCGCCCTGCATGCGGATCGGCTTGCTCGCGCCCATCGGCAGGAAGAGCGCGTCGCCCTTGCCGATCAGCTTCTCCGCGCCGGGCTGGTCGAGGATGACCCGGGAGTCCGCCATCGCCGAGGTGGCGAAGGCCAGCCGGGACGGCACGTTGGCCTTGATCAGGCCGGTGACGACGTCCACCGAGGGCCGCTGGGTGGCGAGCACCAGGTGGATGCCGGCCGCGCGCGCCAGCTGGGTGATGCGCACCACCGAGTCCTCGACGTCGCGCGGGGCGACCATCATCAGGTCGGCCAGCTCGTCGACGATCACCAGCAGGTACGGGTACGGGCGCAGCTCGCGCTCGCTGCCCAGCGGCGGGGTGACGGTGCCGGCCTTCACGGCGGCGTTGAAGTCGTCCACGTGCCGGAAGCCGTACGCCGCGAGGTCGTCGTAGCGCAGGTCCATCTCGCGCACCACCCACTGGAGGGCCTCGGCGGCCTTCTTGGGGTTGGTGATGATCGGGGTGATCAGGTGCGGGATGCCCTCGTAGGCGGTCAGCTCGACGCGCTTGGGGTCGACGAGCACCATCCGCACCTCGTCCGGGGTGGCCCGGGCGAGGACCGAGGTGATCAGGCAGTTGATGCAGGAGGACTTGCCCGCGCCGGTCGCACCGGCGACCAGGATGTGCGGCATCTTGGCGAGGTTGGCCATCACGGTGTGGCCCTCGACGTCCTTGCCCATGCCGACGACCATCGGGTGGGTGTCCTCGGCGGCCGTGCGCGAGCGCAGGATGTCGCCGAGGTTGACCATCTCGCGGTCCCGGTTGGGGATCTCGATGCCGACCGCGGACTTGCCCGGGATGGGGCTGATGATCCGCACGTCGGGGCTGGCCACCGCGTACGCGATGTTCTTGGCGAGCGCGGTGATCCGCTCCACCTTGACGGCCGGGCCGAGCTCGACCTCGTAGCGGGTGACCGTCGGGCCCCGGGTGAAGCCGGTGACCTTGGCGTCCACCTTGAACTCGGCGAAGGTGCTTGTGAGCTGGGCCACCACCTCGTCGTTGAGGGCGCTGCGGGCCTTGGCCGGGCCGCCGCGCTCCAGCAGGTCGAGGGAGGGCAGGGAGTAGGTGATGCCCTCGGAGAGCTGGAGCTGCTCCATGCGCGCGGGCGCCGGGCCGTGCTCCTCGGGCGCGCCGGGGCCGCCGCTGCGGGCGGCCGGGACGGCGGGCTCCTCGGGCGGGGCGGTGCGGTCCTGCACCTGGTGCATCATGTCCGCCACCGCGGAGGAGGCGGGCACGCCGTAGACCAGCGCGCCGTCCAAATCGGCGGCCGCACCGGCGGCGAGGTCGCGGGTGGCGTACGGGTCCAGCGGCTCCTTGTCGAGGGAGATCCGGCCGGCCCCGGCCTGCTCCTCGTCCTCCTCGGGCTTCCTGCGGCGGCGGCGCCGGCGGGCGGCGATCTCGTCGCGCGGGTCGCCGTCCCCGGCGTCCACGGAGTACGGCAGGGCGTCCGGGTCGGCGTCCTCCGGCGGATCGGTGGAGAGCTCACGCTCCGGCGTGCGCCCCCGCCCGTACTCGTCCTCGGGGCCGGGCTCGATCACGCCGAGCCTTATCCCGCCGGCCCGCAGCCGCTCGGGGATGCGGTTGACCGGGGTGGCGGTGACCACCAGCAGCCCGAAGAAGGCCAGCAGCAGGAGCAGCGGCACGGCGACGGCGGGCCCGGCGGCGGCCATCACCGGGGTGGAGACGGCCCAGCCGATGATGCCGCCGGCGGACCTTATCCGGGAGGCCCCGCTGCCCATCGTGGGCGCGCCGCAGCCGATGTGCACCAGGCCGAGGACGCCCACCAGCAGGGCGCTGAGGCCGATGACGATCCGGCCGTTGGCCTCCGGCAGCTCCGGGTGGCGCCAGAGCCGGATCGCGACCCCGGCCAGCAGGAACGGCACCAGCACGTCGAGCCGCCCGAACAGGCCGGACACCACGGCGGTGGCCGCCTCGTTGAGCCAGCCCTCCGAGCTGAACCAGGTGCCGGCGGCGACGACCAGCGCCAGCGCGAACAGCAGCAGGCCGATCCCGTCCTTGCGGTGGGCCGGGTCGAGGTTCCTGGCGCCGCTGTTGAAGCCCCGGAAGATCGCGGCGACGGGGCTCGCGACGGCGTTGAGGGTGCCCATCAGCACGCCCCGGCGCGGCGGTGGCGGCGGGGCCTGCGTGGCCGCCGCCTTCTTCGCGGGGGCCTTGCGGGCGGCCGCCTTCTTCGCGGGCGGCTTGCCCGGGGCCTTCGCCGCGGCCTTCCTGGACGGTCCCGGGCTCGATTTGCGTGCCGCGCTTCCGGGCGTGCGAGTGGCCATGGGTCAGCAGCCTACCGGGGCCGGTCGGTGGTGCACATGCGCCGGAGCCCGGGCGCCCGGACGTGTCGCAGACACACCGTCACGCTGATCGGGATTCACCCGGACGCCTCACGAAATCACCCGAAAGAGTGAGAACAGGGGGTCTTACGAAGCGCCCGGACCGCCAGGAGCACCGGGGCTACCGGGACTGCCGGGACTTCCGGGCCGCATCGCGTCCAGCGCCCGGCGCAGCGCCACGAGCCTGCGCTCCAGGTGCGCCGCGGTGGCGGACACCCCGGCGTCCTCCACGTCGTCCAGCTGCTTGCCCAGCGCCTCCGCCTGCTCCTCCACCGCCGCCAGCCGCGCGGACAGCTCGCCCAGCAGCGCGCCGTGCGCGGCCGCCTCCCCGTCGCCCGTCTCCAGCTGCAGGCGCAGCAGCGCCGCCTGCTCCCGGAGCTGGCAGTTCTTCGCGTACAGGTCGACGAAGACGGAGACCTTGGCCCGCAGCACCCACGGGTCGAAGGGCTTGGAGATGTAGTCCACCGCGCCGGCCGCGTAGCCGCGGAAGGTGTGGTGAGGGCCGTGGTTGATCGCGGTGAGGAAGATGATCGGGATGTCCCGGGTGCGCTCGCGGCGCTTGATGTGGGCGGCGGTCTCGAAGCCGTCCATGCCGGGCATCTGGACGTCCAGCAGGATCACCGCGAAGTCGTCGGTGAGCAGCGCCTTGAGCGCCTCCTCCCCGGAGGCCGCGCGGACCAGCGTCTGGTCCAGGGCCGAGAGGATCGCTTCCAGCGCCAGCAGGTTCTCCGGCCTGTCGTCGACCAGGAGGATCTTCGCCTTCTGCATCTGGGCTCGCCCTCCTGTCGCCTGCCTGCCAACCGGTGAGGGCACTCGCGTCCCTCCCACCGCTACCCGGGTCATGCTAGCCGCACCCCCTCGCCCGGCACATCGCTCCGGCATGACCCGTTCCGGAGCGGCACACGGCGCGCGCTCCGGCGCGCGCTCAGCAGCGCGTCGCCGTACGGTCACTGTTCGCAACGATCGGTGACCCTACCCGGTTCCCGGGCCCGGCCGCCAGCAAACCGGTCGACCCGAGGGCGCGAACCCCGGAGCACCGCCCGGAGTTCACGCCCCCGACATGTCAACTCCGGTCGGCGCGAAGCCACTCGGACATCACGGACAGCAGGTGGTCGGTCTCCACCGGCTTGGTGATGTGGTCGGTGGCGCCGGCCTCCAGGGACTTCTCCCGGTCGCCCTTCATCGCCTTGGCGGTCAGCGCGATGATCGGCAGACCCGCGTACTGGGGCATCCGGCGGATCGCCTCGGTGGTCGCGTAGCCGTCCATCTCCGGCATCATGATGTCCATCAGGACCAGCGCCACGCTCTCGTGCTGCTCCAGCATCTCGATGCCCTCGCGGCCGTTCTCCGCGTACAGGACGGTCAGTCCGTGCTGCTCCAGCACGCTGGTGAGGGCGAACACGTTGCGCACGTCGTCGTCCACGATCAGCACCTGCTGGCCGTCGAAGCGGGTGTCCCCGCGCCCGGGCCGCGGCGGGGCCGCCGGCTCGACCGTACGGGGGCCGGCCGGGCCCGGTTCCAGGGCGGCGCTGCGACGGCGCTCCAGGGCGCCCCTGCGGCGCTCCTCGGCCAGCTCGCGGACCTCCTGGGCCCAGTGCTCGGCCGGGTTCTCCCCGACCGGCACCGGCAGGCCCACCGGGGTCACGCCGACCGAGGCCCGGTGCAGCGAGATGCCGGACCCGGCCGGGCGCCCGTCGCCCGGGGCGTCCGGGGCCTCGGTGCGCAGCGGCAGGTAGAGCGTGAAGGTGGAGCCCTTGCCGAGCTCGCTCTCGGCGTGGATCTCGCCGCCGAGCAGCCGGGCGATCTCGCGGCTGATCGACAGGCCCAGGCCCGTGCCGCCGTACTTGCGGCTGGTGGTGCCGTCCGCCTGCTTGAACGCCTCGAAGATCTCCCGCAGCTTGTTGCCGGGGATGCCGATTCCGGTGTCGGAGACGGCGAAGGCGATCAGCTCGTCGTCGGGGCCCTGGATCGAGCCGGACTCCAGCAGCCGCTCGCGCACGTGCTGCGGGACGTCCCGGCCGGCGGGGGTGATGGAGAAGTCCACGGCGCCCGCGTCGGTGAACTTCACCGCGTTGGAGATCAGGTTGCGCAGCACCTGCTGGAGCCGCTGCTCGTCGGTGTGCAGGGTGACGGGCAGGACGGGCGAGACCCGCACCGCGAAGTCCAGGTTCTTGTCCAGGGCGACGGGCTGGAAGGTGGCCTCGACGTAGTCCACCAGCTGGACGATCGCGATCCGGGACGGGCGGACGTCCATCTTCCCGGCCTCGACCTTGGACAGGTCGAGGATGTCGTTGATCAGCTGGAGCAGGTCGGATCCGGCGCCGTGGATGGTGTCGGCGAACTCGACCTGCTTGGGCGAGAGGTTGCCCTCGTTGTTGTCGGAGAGCAGCTTGGCCAGGATCAGCAGCGAGTTGAGCGGGGTGCGCAGCTCGTGCGACATGTTGGCCAGGAACTCGCTCTTGTAGCGGGAGGCCAGGGCGAGCTGCTCGGCGCGCTCCTCCAGGACCTGCCGGGCCTCCTCGATCTCGCCGTTCTTGATCTCGATGTCGCGGTTCTGCTGGGCGAGTTGCTCGGCCTTCTCCTGCAACTCCTCGTTGGTGTGCTCCAGTTCCTCCTGGCGCGCCTCCAACTCGGCCGACCGCATGGAGAGTTCGGCGGTGAGCCGCTGGGACTCGAGCAGCAGGCCCTCGGTCTTGGTGTTGACGCTGATGGTGTTGACGGTGACGCCGATGAGGTCGGCGATCTGGTTGAGGAAGTCCAGTGCGACGGTCGTGAAGGAGCTGAACGTGGCCAACTCGATCACCCCGAGCAGCCGGCCCTCGAACTGCACCGGCAGCACCACGATGTGGGCCGGGGACGCCTCGCCGAGGCCCGAGGCGACCTTGAGGTACCCGGGCGGCGCCTCCTTGACGATGATCGCCCGCTTCTCCACCGCGGCCTGGCCGATCAGCGACTCCCCGGGCCGGAAGGTGGTCGGCATCGCCCGGCGCTGGTAGCCGTAGCTGCCGATCAGGCGTAGCACGGTGTCGTTCTCGTCGTCGTCCTCGGTGATCAGCTCGGCGGTGCGGCCGGCCGGCTGGGCGAGGAAGAAGGCGCCGTGCTGGGCGGAGACGACCGGGGTCAGCTCCGTCATGATCAGCGAGGCGACGGCTTCCAGGTCCCGGCGGCCCTGGAGCAGGCCGGAGATCCGGGCCAGGTTGGTCTTGAGCCAGTCCTGCTCCTGGTTGGTGCGGGTGGTCTCGCGCAGGTTGGCGATCATCTGGTTGATGTTGTCCTTGAGCTCGTCGAGCTCCCCCGCGGCGTCCACGTCGATCCGAAGGCTCAGGTCGCCCCTGGTCACCGCGGTGGCGACCTGGGCGATCGCGCGCACCTGCCGGGTCAGGTTGTTGGCCAGCTCGTTCACCGACTCGGTGAGGTCCTGCCAGGTGCCGTCCACGCCGGGCACCCGGGCCTGGCCGCCGAGGCGGCCGTCGGTGCCCACCTCGCGGGCGACGCGGGTGACCTCGTCCGCGAAGGCGGACAGCTGGTCGACCATCGTGTTGATGTTGGTCTTGAGCTCGAGGATCTCGCCGCTCGCGTCGACGTCGATCTTCTTCGAGAGGTCGCCGCGGGCGACGGCCGTGATCACCAGCGCGATGTTGCGGACCTGGCCGGTGAGGTTGTTGGCCATCTGGTTGACGTTGTCGGTCAGGTCCTTCCAGATGCCGGCGACGCCCGGCACGCTCGCCTGGCCGCCCAGCGTCCCGTCGGTGCCGACCTCGCGGGCCACCCTGGTCACCTCGACCGCGAACGCGGACAGCTGGTCGACCATCGTGTTGAGCGTCCCGGCGAGCGCCGCCACCTCGCCCTGCGCGTCGATGGAGATCTTCTTGGACAGGTCGCCGCGGGCCACCGCGGAGGCGACCTCGGCGATGTTGCGCACCTGCCCGGTCAGGTTCGACGCCATGAAGTTGACGTTGTCGGTCAGGTCCTTCCAGATGCCCGACACCCCGCGCACCCGGGCCTGGCCGCCCAGGATGCCCTCGGTGCCCACCTCGCGGGCGACGCGGGTGACCTCGTCCGCGAAGGCCGAGAGCTGGTCGACCATCGTGTTGACGGTGGTCACCAGCTCCAGGATCTCGCCCCGGGCGTCGACGGTGATCTTCTTCGACACGTCGCCGCGCGCCACCGCCGTGGTCACCTCGGCGATGCTGCGGACCTGGATGGTCAGGTTGTTGGCCATCAGGTTGACGGAGTTGGTCAGGTCCTTCCACGTCCCCGACACCCCCGGCACGCTCGCCTGGCCGCCGAGGATGCCCTCGGTGCCGACGTCCCTGGCGACCCTGGTCACCTCGTCCGCGAAGGAGGAGAGCTGGTCCACCATCGTGTTGATGGTGTTCTTCAGCTCCAGGATCTCCCCGCGCGCGTCCACCTGGATCTTCTGCGAGAGGTCGCCCTTGGCGACGGCGGTCGTCACCTGGGCGATGTTGCGCACCTGATCGGTGAGGTTGTTCGCCATGAAGTTGACGTTGTCGGTCAGGTCCCGCCACACACCCGCCGCCCAGGGCACCTGCGCCTGGCCGCCCAGCCGCCCCTCGGTGCCCACCTGGCGGGCCACCCGGGTCACCTGCTCGGCGAAGCCGGAGAGCTGGTCCACCATCGTGTTGATGGTGTTCTTCAGCTCGAGCATCTCGCCGCGCGCGTCCACCTCGATCTTCTGCGAGAGGTCCCCGCGCGCCACCGCCGTCGTCACCTGGGCGATGTTGCGCACCTGGCCGGTCAGGTTGTCGGCCATGAAGTTGACGGAGTCGGTCAGTTCGCGCCAGACCCCGGCCACCCCCGGCACCTGCGCCTGACCGCCCAGCCGGCCCTCCGTACCCACGTCCCGGGCCACCGTGGTGACCTGGGCCGCGAAGCCGTTCAGCTGGTCCACCATCGTGTTGACGGTGTTCTTCAGCTCGAGCATCTCGCCGGCCACGTCCACCGTGACCTTGCGGGACAGGTCGCCCTTGGCCACCGCCGTCGTCACCTGGGCGATGTTGCGCACCTGCGCGGTGAGCCGGCCCGCCATGGTGTTGACGGAGTCCGCCAGATCCTTCCAACTGCCGGAGACGCTGCGGACCTTGGCCTGACCGCCGAGCTTGCCCTCGGTGCCGACCTCGCGCGCCACCCGGGTCACCTGCTCGGTGAACTCCGAGAGCTGGTCCACCAGTCCGTTGACCGTACGGCCGATCTTCAGGTACTCGCCGCGCAGCGGGTGGCTCACCCCGTTGCTGTGCAGCGAGCGCAGCTCCATCTTCTGGTCCAGGTCGCCCTCGGCGATCGAGGTCAGCACCCGGCCCACCTCGGCCATCGGCCGCGCCAGGTCGTCGATCAGCGCGTTGCAGTTGTCGACGGCCGCCATCCAGGCGCCCTCGCCCGCGCCCGTCTCCAGGCGCTCGTTCAGCCGGCCCTCGCGGCCCACCGCCCGCCGCACCCGGGCCAGCTCGCCCGTCAGGTGCTGGTTGCGCTCGGCGACCTCGTTGAAGACCGCCGCGATCTCCGCCAGCGGCCCGTCACCCGGCACGGTCATCCGGCGCCGGAAGTTGCCGTCGCGCATCGCCGTCAGCGCGGACAGCAGCTTGCGCAGCTCCGCCGGCTCCGCCCCGCGGTTGTGACTCCTCTGGCGACCGGCCGCGTTCCGCGGCGCGGCGCCGGAGCGTCCGCCGCGCGCTGCGGGCGACGTCGTACCGGTTGCGTCCTTGGTGGCCGTGCTCAAAAGAAGCCCCTCCCACGTCGTGAACCTTCCGACCGACCGTACTGCTCGCACCGGCCGTCGCGGACCCCCCAGTCTGGCAGCACCGGCGCCGCGTACACGGCCGGTTGCGCACGGTTGCTACCACACCGCCCGGAACAGGTGGGCAGAATCACCCCCAGGAGCCTGTTTCGCCGCCCCGCCCCCACGGGGACCCAAGCGGAAAGTAGGGTGGAGCGCTGCACCGGGCCACGACCCGACCCAGCGCCGCCGCTCACCCGGTCCGGCGCGTACGGGGAGTCGGCGCCGCGCCCCCCGGACAGCCAGGCCAGAGCAGTAGAGGAGAAGTGGCAACGTGGTCACCGCGCGCGCAGCCGCCACCTTCGACCCGCACGGCCGGTCCGCCGCCGCCGCCCGCGGTTTCGTCCGTGACGCGCTGCTCGGCTGGGGCCTGCCCGAGGTCGTCGACGACGCCGTCGTGCTGGTCAGCGAACTCGTCACCAACGCCGTCGTGCACGCCGGGACGGCCGCCGAGGTCTGCTGCCTGCGTGAGGAGGAGTACGTCCGGATCGAGGTGACCGACCACCACCCCGAGCGCGGACTGCCCTCCCTCGGCGGGGGCCCCGCCTCCGACCGCTACGCCGACCCCG
Source organism: Streptomyces sp. NRRL WC-3742 (assembly GCF_000720635.1). Classification (GTDB taxonomy): domain Bacteria; phylum Actinomycetota; class Actinomycetes; order Streptomycetales; family Streptomycetaceae; genus Kitasatospora. Next base: position 18,685 of record NZ_JOCF01000093.1, read on the forward strand.
ACGGCGAGGGCGGCCGCGGGCTGCTGATGTGCTCCGCCCTCGCCGAACGCTGGGGCGTCGAGTTCGCGGCCGGGCACAAGACCGTCTGGTTCCGCCTCGCCCTGCCCGAACACGTGGTCGGCACCCGCTACGCCGTTCCCGCCACCCCCGGCAGCGACCTGCCCAGCGGCCCTGGCCCCGTCCACGTCGCCGTCGTCCAGCTCGACGAGGACGGCCGCGTCCTCGCCTGGAACCCCGACGCCGAGGCCCTCTTCCACCACCCCGCCTCCGCCGTCCTCGGCCGCCCCTGGGCCGACCTCGCCGTCTGGCCGCAGTCCGGCCAGGGCCTCGGCCTCACCGACACCCTGCGCCTGGCCCGCTGGGAGGGCGGCTACGGCCTGCGGCTGCCCGACGGCACCGAGACCGAGGTGTACGGCCTCCAGGTGCGCGTACGCGACACCGAGGGCGTCCCCTCCACCCTCTGCCTGCTCGTCCTCGAACCCGAGCGCGCCGTCCTGCGCTCCCCCGCCCGCACCCTGCCCGGCGACCGCGGCGAACCCTCCGGCCCCCGGCTCGACCTGCTGGCCGGCCCCGTCGCCACCGACGACCTCGACAGCCTCCTCCAGCGCACCGTCGAACGCGCCCGCGACCTCCTCGACGCCGACGCCGCGTACCTGCTGCTCACCACCGAGGACGAGACCGAGTTCGAGGTCCGCGCCGCCACCGGACTCACCTCCGGCCACCGCCGCCACGCCCGCTTCCCCGTCGAGACCGGCAACCGCTACGACTCCGCGCGCCTGCCCTCCGTCCACGAGGACCTCGCCGGCCGCCCCACCGGCATGCCCCTGCTCACCGGCAGCGGCATGCGCTCACTGGTCACCGTCCCGCTCAAGGTCGAGGGCCGCCTCATCGGTTCCCTCGGCATCGCCACCTCCGTCCCCGGCCGCTACGACAACGAGGACGCGCTGCGCCTGCAGTTCGCCGCCGACCGCGTCGCCCTCGCCGTCGAGAGCACCCGGCTCTCCGAACTGGAACGGCTGCGCCGCGGCTCGCTCTCCTTCCTCGTCGAAGCCTCCGACCTGCTGGCCGGCACCCTCGAACACGAGCAGACCCTCGCCCTGATGGCGCAGATGGCCGTCCCCACCCTCTCCTCCTGGTGCGCCGTCTACACCAACGGCGACCACGGCTCCTCCGCCGATCTCGCCTTCGTCCTGCACGAGGACGAGGACCGGATCGACCCGCTGCGCGACCTCCTCGACAAGACCCCCGCCCCGCAGGCCGGCCCCACCCACGGCGTCGACTTCTGGACGGCCCCCGCCGAGACCGCCGCCGCCCACGGGCTCACCGACGGCCCCGGGCTCCTCGGAACGCTCGGCGAGACCGTCGTCCTGCCGCTGACCGCCCGCAACCGCGTCATCGGCCTGCTCGCCCTCGGCGTCCCCACCGGCGTCCGCTTCCGCCAGGAGATCCTCGAACTCGCCGAGGACCTCTCCCGCCGGGCCGCCCTCGCCCTCGACAACTCCCGCCTCTACTCCGAGCGCACCGCCACCAGCCAGGCCCTCCAACGCAGCCTGCTGCCCCCGGAGTTGCCCGAGATCCCGGGCGTCGAGGTGGACGTGTTCTACCAGGCCGCCGGAGAGGGCAACGAGGTCGGCGGCGACTTCTACGACCTGTTCACCATTCGCGAGGGCACGTACGGCTTCGCCATCGGCGACGTCTGCGGCACCGGCCCCGAGGCCGCCTCCGTCACGGGCCTGGCCCGCCACTCCCTGCGCCTGCTCGCCCGCGAGGGCCTGGACGCCCCCCAGGTACTGACCCGCCTCAACGCCGCCATCCTGGACGAGGGTTCGCGCAGCCGCTTCCTCACCCTGCTCTACGGCGAGCTGACGCCCATGCCCGACGGCAGCACCGAGCTGTCCCTGGTCTGCGCCGGCCACCCGCTCCCGCTGCGGCTGCGCACCGACGGCCAGGTCGACCGTGCCGCCACCCCGCAGCCCCTGCTCGGCGTCCTGGAGGACCTCGACCTCACCGCCGAACGCCTGATCCTCGCCCCCGGCGAGGTGCTGCTGTGCGTCACGGACGGCGTCACCGAACGCCGCGAGGGCCTGCGGATGCTGGGCGACGACGGTCTCGCCGAGGTGCTCACCGGCTGTACGGGCCTGACCGCCGGAGCCGTCGCCACCCGGGTCCAGCGCGCCGTCGAGCGCTTCGCCCCCGAGCCGCCGTCCGACGACATGGCGATCCTGACCCTGCGGGTTCCGACTCAGCGCCAGTCGTGACCGTTCGACAGCTGACATCGTCACAAATTGTTATCTTCACAAGGGTACAAGCGGTCCCGGTCGGGTAAACCGATCTCGCCGGGGATTCCCCCGGAAGGGGACGTGACCGGCGGCTCTCCGCCGGCCCATCATTTCTGACCTCACTTCTGACCGCAGCCCGCGCACGCTCGCCGTCGTGCGCCCTCGGCGCGGTCTCGCGCATCCACTCATCGACAAGCCGCCAAGGGCCCACTTCGCCCTGCGCGCGCCCAGAGTGAAAGGAGCCTCCGGTGAGCAACGAAGCTACCGGGGCAACGAACGCCCGCTCCACCGGAGCCGACGCGGGTAACCTCGGCTACCTCGCACTCGGCCTGACACTGCTCGCCTACGGCCTTCTCTCCACAGGTGTCCTCAAGGGCACCGGCGTCGGAGACGCGGCCCACCTCGCCCACCTGCTCGGCGGCGTCACCCTCTTCCTCGCGGGCCTCTGGCAGCTCCGCGGCGGCGAGGGCTTCACCGGAACCGCCTTCACCAGCCTCGGCGCCTTCTGGGCGACCTGGTCGATGGCCGGCGGGGCGAGCAAGAACGCCGCCGGTCTGTTCCTGCTGCTGTGGGCCCTGCTCGCCCTCACCCTCACGGCGGCCAGTTGGGGCGCGGGCCTGCTCAGCCGCGCCGTCTACGGGCTGCTGACGCTCTCCCTGGTCCTGTCCGCCATCGCCACCTTCGGCAGCTACGGCGGGCTCGCGAAGTTCGCCGGCTGGGTCGCTGCCCTCTCCGGCCTCTCCGCCTGGTACTGGGCGACGTCCGCGCTGAGCAACGGCGCCTGGGGAAAGATCGCGCTGCCGGTCAAGTGACCTGCTGCGACCGGTCGTCCGTCTTCCGGCCGTCGCTCCCCAGCTCGTCCGTCCTCCCGGGCTCGACGCCCGACCGGGGCAGGGCCTCCGCCACCGCGGGGGTCCTGCCCCGCAGCCGTACCGCGAGCGCCTGCGCCGCGTACGCGCACAGCAGGATCACGACGGCGACGATGCCGTCCGCCCAGAAGTGGTTCGCCGTCACCACGACCACCGCGACCGTCAGCACCGCGTGCAGCACCATCACCCACCGCAGGGGGCTGGGCGACACCCGCACCACCGCGACCGCCGCCAGCACGCACCAGGCCACGTGCACCGAGGGCATCGCCGACAGCTGGTCGGCCACCACCCCACCGACCGCGCCGCCGTACACCGACTGCCCGTACTGCGCGGCCACGTCCACGAAGCCGTTCTGCGGCAGCATCCGGGGCGGGGCCACCGGGATGAACTGCACCAGCAGACAGACCGCCGTGGTGATCACCACCGTGTTCCGCACCCACGCGTACCGCTCGCGGTGCCGCAGGAACACCCAGAACAGCACGCCCAGCATCACGGCGAAGTGCATGGTCGCGTAGTAGTAGTTCGCCAGCCGCACCAGCACCGGGTACGGCGTCACCGCCGCCTGCCACGAGGCTTCGTCCGGCAACCCGATCGCCAGCTCGGTCCGGTGGATCCAGCTCGCCCGGTCCAGCGCGTGATCCGTCCCCATCACCGACAGGCGCCCCACCAGCTGCCACAGCGCGAACAGCGCCAGCAGCGTGCCGGCCTCCCGCAGCAGCGCCGACAGCGAAGGCTTCCGGACCTTCGCCGCCGCGTACGCGCCGCCGTAGAGCACCACGGCGGCACCCCCGGCGGACTGCCAGGTCAGGGTCAGGTTCTGCATTCGCAGAGGGTAACGCAAAAAGACCCCCTCCCGAATGGGAGGGGGTCTTTTCACAATGATTGTTCGGCGGCGTCCTACTCTCCCACAGGGTCCCCCCTGCAGTACCATCGGCGCTACGAGGCTTAGCTTCCGGGTTCGGAATGTAACC
>NZ_JOCF01000094.1 GCF_000720635.1 Streptomyces sp. NRRL WC-3742
GGGCGGGGCCGGTCGGTGGCGGCGGCGGGGCGGGGCCGGTCGGTGGCGGCGGCGGGGCGGGGCCGGGTCTCCGGCCTGCGGGGTGCGGGCGGGCGCTGACGTGGCGCCCAGGGTTGAGACGTCTCCAGTTCGCGGGGTGTCGGCGTCTCAAAGTGCTGGTGGGCGGGGGTGAGACGGCTTCGCCGGGCGCGGTCGGGGGCTTTCGGCGCGCCTACATTGGTGGCCGTGCCGGACGCCTGTCCGCTGTCCGCTGACGAGGAAGAACTGATGAAGAAGATCACGGCCGCCCTCGGGCTCGCCGCAACGCTCGCCGCCTCCACGCTCGCGCTCGCGCCGACGGCCTCGGCCGAGGAGACCTGCCCCTGGCCGTACGTGTGCTTCGAGGACGGCAACGGCCACATCCTCACCATGTACAAGGACCAGGGCTGGCAGAACACCGGCTCGCTGACCCGCTCGGCCGCGTACGTCACCAACGCCCGCCACGACGACTGCGCGCTGCTGAAGTACTCCAGCGGCTTCACCGACCGGCTCTACCCGGGCCAGGGCTGGTCGCTGGGCTCGCAGGTCGTCGCGATCGACATCCTCAGCGGCTGCTGACGCCCCCTCTCGTACGCCCGGTCGGAACGCGCCGGGGTTGCCGCCGGCGGGCGGCGACCCCGGCGCGTCTCATTCGCCCTGGACGGGCTCGGCCGCCGGCTCGACACCACCGCGGCCGCGATGCGGTGGGTCGGCACGCCCGCACGCGCACGCGTCCGTCCGACGCGGGCGGGCGGGCGGTCAGCGGCGCCGGTAGAAGAGCGCGCGGTCGCGGTTGCCCAGCCAGCGCAGTGTCAGCGGGCAGGAGGAGACGGGGCGCCAGCGGGCCTGGAGCTCGGCGAAGAAGGCGTCGTCCGCGCACAGGCCGCCCGGGCCGTCGCCGAGGTAGAGCAGGGCCTCGCCCCGGTAGGCGCGCAGCGCGTTGGCGGCCATCGCCTCGCGGTGGGGCGGCCACAGCAGGGCCAGGACGCGCCCGGGGTGGGCGGCGGCGTCCTCGGCGGCGTCCCCGGGGCGGACGTCGGTGTAGCGGAAGCGGGAGGTCCAGCCGTTGTGCCCGGCGCGGGCCTCGGCGTCGGTGGCCAGGACGTCCAGGCCCTGGCGGCGCAGCAGGTGGGCCCAGTAGCCGCTGCCGGCGCCGACCTCCAGCAGGGGGCGTGTGTCCAGGCAGTCGGCGATCCACCGCAGGGCGGTGTGCGAGGCCAGGGCCCAGGCGTAGATGCGCGAGAGGTCCTGGCGGCGGGGCAGGGGCGCGCCCAGGCCCTCGGGCAGGTGGTCGAAGACCTCGACGACCGGGCGGGCGGCGGGGCCGTGGCGCAGCGCCGGGTACCAGAGCAGGGGCACCATCTGGGGGTTGTGCGCGGCGAAGTCCAGGTCGGCCGCGGGCAGCAGGTCGGCGAGGGGGCGGAAGGGGCGCTCCCAGCCCGGGTGGCGGATCTCGGGCCGGGACGCCCACAGGGCGGCCAGTCGCTCGGCGGTGCCGGTGACCAGGCGCACCGTCGGGTCGGCGGGTGGTGTCGTCAACGCTGGTGGCGGGTCGGGAAGTTGACGTCTGCTCAGGGGGGGACGCCTGCTCAGAGGGACATGTGGTCCGGGACGACCAGGGCGGGGGTCTCGGCGGGGGTGCTGCCGAGGGCCATGTGGGCCTCGACGGTGATGCCGGTGCCGGCGCCGGCGGGCTCGCTCCGGGCGACGCTGACGCCGGTGACGGCGGCGGCGGCCAGGGCGGCCGCTGCGGTGGCGATCAGGGCGCTGTGGCGGGGGCTCAACTCCATGGCGGGGCCTTTCGGTTCGTGGTGCGACGGTTCGTCGGCAGCCTAGGCGCGGGGGCCGTCGTTGATCAACCGGCAGAATCGACATCCTCCCCGCCCTGGTCGAGGACGTTCCGGTACGCGGTGTCCAGGTCCCGCAGCCCGCTCCGCCGCTTCGTGGCTCCGGGGCGAGGGCCCTCCCCCGCCCTTCGGGCGGGCCCCTCATCTCCCCGGCCTGGAGGCCGGGGCGTCCTGGGAGGTCGAAGGTGAACCGGGGGTGTCGGGGAAGGGGCCGTTGGCGGGCTGTCAACCCCACAGATCTAAGGCGTCTAAGGCGTCTAAGTACCTCTAAGGAAGGTAAGGGGGGTCTCTACGCCTGGGGATCGGGGATCCGGCGGGTCTAAGGGGGGTGCGGGGGGCGGGGCTAAGGCGTGCGGGGGCCCGAAGATGGGGCAGGCGCCCGATGCCCGGGCCCCCACTGGGAGAGGAAAGTCTTACTCGTCAGGGAAACAGAGCAAGAACCCGATGGGGAGCCCGAGATGATCGAGTACGACACCTTCCAGCAGACCGCCAACGAGCTCGCCCACCGCGCCGAGCACGAGCGCCTGGTACGCGAGGCCAAGGAGGCGCAGCGGCTGCGCCGCCGTACGGTGGCGGCCCGGTTCACGCGCCGCGTGGCCAAGCGTGCGCACTGAGGGCTCGGCACCTGGGCGGTGCCGGGCGGATCGTGGAGGGGAGGCGCCTGGTGGCGCCTCCCCTTCGGCGTTGCGCGGGGCCTGAGGGCGGATCAGTCGGGGGTGGTGCGGCGGGCGTAGGCGCGGGCGGCGCGGGCGCGGTCGCCGCAGCGGGTGGAGCACCACTGGCGCCGGCCCTGGCGCAGCAGGAAGCGGGTGCAGGGGGGCGAGGCGCAGGCGGCCAGGCGCGGGGCGTCGGGGCCGGTGAGCAGGTCGGCGGCGTCCGCGGCGATGGCGGCCAGGGCGTGGTCGACCATCGCGGTGGTGGGGTGGGGGGTGCTGCGGTAGGGGCCGGTCCGCTCGTCCCACTGCAGGAGGCGGGCGGTGGGGACGCGAGTGAGGGCGTCGTTGACCGCGGCGAGGGCGGCGGGGTGGGCGGGCTGGGCGCTGGTGCGGGAGGCGAGCAGGGAGCGCAGGTGCTCGCGCAGGGAGCGGACCTGGGCGGCGCACATCTCCTGCAGGCCCGCGGGGGCGGGGGTCAGGCCCTGGGCCAGGAGCCAGTGCTCGGCGTCGGCGGGGGTGGCCAGGCGGTCCAGGTGCAGGCCCGGCAGAGTCAGGGCGCTGTTGGCCAGGGCGAGGCAGATGTGCTGCTCCTCCCCGGGGGCCGGGGGGATGCCGGGGTCGGCTTCGGTCATGGATCTCATGGTAGCTCTTGCGCTCATCCGTGAGGATCGCCTAGTTTCTCTCACGGATACATCACTCCCATCCGTGAGGTGAATGTCGTGACGCAGCTTCCCGTGCGCGTTTTCGGTGGCCCGACCGCGCTCTTCGAGTACGGCGGCCTCCGCTTCCTGACCGACCCGACCTTCGACGGCCCCGGGGACTACGGGCGCCCCGGCCGCCCCCAGCTGACCAAGCTCGCGCCGCCCGACGGCTCCCTGGAGGAGCTCGGGCGGGTGGACGTGGTGCTGCTCTCCCACGACGAGCACCCCGACAACCTCGACCACGCGGGGCGCGAGCTGCTCGCGCACGTGCCGCTGACCCTGACCACCCCCGGCGGCGGCGAGCGCCTGGGCGGCAGCGCCCGGGGGCTGCGGGACTGGGAGGAGGTCGAGCTGGAGCGCCCCGGCGGCGGCACCGTCACGGTCACCGCCGTACCGGCCCTGCACGGGCCCGGCACGCGCGAGCAGGTCGAGGCCGTCACCGGCCAGGTCGTCGGGTTCGTGCTCACCGGCGAGGGCCTGCCCACCGTCTACGTCAGCGGCGACAACGCCTCCCTGGAGGTGGTCGAGGAGATCGCCGCGCGCTTCGCGCCGGTGGACACCGCCATCCTCTTCGCCGGCGCCCCGCGCTTCCCCGTCCTGTTCGACGGCGCGACCCTCGTCCTGGACAGCGCCCAGGCCGCCCGCGCCGCCGGGATCCTCGGCGCCCGCGCGGTGGTGCCCGTCCACCAGGACAGCTGGGCCCACTTCACCGAGGGCAACGAGGACCTGGTCGCCGCCTTCACCGCCGCCGGGCTGGCCGACCGGCTCCAGGAGAGCGCGAAGGGCTGAGGCGCGGCGGCGGCGGGAGGGGCGTCAGTTCCAGGCGGTGGCGCCGTGGGCGCCGGGGGCACCGGGGGCGCCGGGGAAGCCCGTACCGGGGAAGGCGCGGGCGACGGCCTCCGCGTGGCGCTCCTCCTGCGCGGCCGTCAGCTTCTGGACCACCGCGATCGCCAGGCCCGCCGCCACCACGTCCAGCGCGTCCGCGGTCAGCAGCCACGTCGCGGCCGTGCGGTAGGAGTCGGAGTACTCGGCGCTGTCCAGGAACTGGCTGCCGATGCGGCCGATGATCCTGCCCGCGCAGAAGGTGACCCACCAGGCGTTCAGCAGCGTGTGCGGCAGCGGCGCCCGCACCCCGGAGGCGTCGAGGCGGGTGCTGGCCTGCCAGGTGTCGACGGCTATCTCGCGGGGGAACCACAGGTTCGCGAACGGGACGAACCAGCCGCCGATCGCCCAGCCGCGCGACCTGCGGTGGCCCATCGGGTCGAACACCTCGGCGTTGACGCGCACCCGGTGGAACCAGGTGATGAAGGCGGCCGCGGTGCCCGCCAGGGCCAGCATCTGCAGCCCGCTCGACAGCACGACCAGCGCGTCGGCGCCGTTGAGGATGTGGGGGCCCATGTCGTCGGCGGAGCCGTACATGAGCAGCGCGGCGACGGCCGCGAGCATCGCCACCCCCGCGCTCACGGCGAGCAGGACGGTGGTGACGGTGGCGACCGTACGCGGCGGCTGGTAAACGGCGGGCGAGGACATCGGGGTAAGCACTCCAGGAATGGACCACGGTTGACGGTCCGCCACCCTAGGGCTTCACCGTTCGTGCACACCAGTGCCTTTCGTGCGGAGGAGGCGAAAGCGGGTGGTGCCCGCCCCCCGAAGTGGGGGGGCGGGCACCGGTGGTTCTCCCGACTACATGCAGGCGCGGGAGGACCAGTGGCTGCACCACAGGGACTCGACGATGGACTCGGACTCCTCGGCGAGGCCCTGGAGGTCGAGGATGAAGGCCATGGTGTTACCTCTTTCTTTCTCGGTGGTCACCGGGGCGCGGACGCGTCCCGGGGGTCAAGGAGGGGAAGGGCGCTGCGGCCGGTGGCGGCGGCGTGCAGGGCCAGCAGGAGCCCGGCGGAGCCGGTGGCCAGGTCGTGGGACAGGCGCAGGAGCTGGTGGCCGGGGACGGCGGCGCGGCCCTGGTGGCGTACCAGGTGCCAGGCCAGGCGGGCGAGTTGGCGGTGCAGGTGGGTGCGGGCGCGGGGGGCGGGGCTGGCGGCCAGCGCGGTGATGAGGCCGGCGCGGCCTTCGAACAGGCCCGGCATGAGGACGAATTCGGCCTCGCACGCCTTCTCCAACTGCTCGGCGGCCTCCGTCAGGGCCGGGTCGTCGAGGTGGGCGAGCAGCGCGCGGGCGGCCAGGGCCGCTCCGGCGGAGCCGTCGGCGAGGTAGGCGGTGGTGCGGCCGTCGTGGGCGAGCAGGAGGCCCTTGCGGTCGTGGCGGGCGCGGGCGAGGTCGTGGGTCAGGGCGGTGCGGGCGGCGGTGAGCCACTGCTTGTCGCCGGTGTGCTCGTACAGGCGGGTGAGGAACAGGGCGCTGCCGCAGGGGCCGTGGAGCAGTCCGGTGCGGGTGGGGGGCTGGGCGGCGGTGAGGCGGTGGGCGAGGGTTTCGGCGCGGCGGGTGAGGTCGGCGCCCTCGCCCGGGTGGCGGTGGGCGAAGTGGAGGTGGGCCAGGCCGAGCCCGGCGAGGCCGGAGGCGAGGGAGGGGCCCAGGACGCCGAGGTCGTCGCGGGTGGCGGTGAGGTGGTGGACGCGTTCCAGGACGTCGCGGGCGTCGTCGCCGCGGCCCGCCGCGTCCAGGGCCAGGGCGGTGCCGGCGAGGCCGTCGTAGAGGCCGGGGTGGACGGCCTTGGGGTGGCGGGCGGCTTCCAGGAGCCAGTCGAGGTGCTCGGCGGGGACGGGGCGGCCGGTGGCGGTGAGGGCGTAGAGGACGCCGGCGGCGCCGTGGGCGAGGTCGGTGCCCTGGCGGGTGAACTGCTCGGGGTCGCCGGGGTAGAGGCGGTCGGTGCGGTGGGGGGTGGCGGCGGCGAGGATGCCGGCGGCGAGGTCGTCGGCCAGGCGGGCCAGGCCCTCGGGGGTCGCGGTGTCGGGCAGTTCGGCCGGACCGCGGTCGGCGGCGCCGGGGGCGGCGGTGCCGGTGGCGGCGGCGGTGCCTGTGGCGGTGCCGGGGGTGTGGAGGCTGCCGGGGGGCAGGGGGCCGGCGGTGGCGCGGGTGAGGTCGGCGAGGAGCTGATCGGGCCAGGTGTCGGGCAGGGCGAAGCGTGCGGCGGCGGCGCGGGCCAGGTCGGCGGCCTTGCCTGCGTCGAGTTCGATGAGGAAGGTCAGCGGCAGGAAGAGGAACAGGCGCAGGCAGGCGAGCGCGTAGTGGTCGACGGCGGTGCCGGTGCGGGCGGCGGGGCTGATGAAGCCGGGGGCGCCGAAGGCGGGGGGCGTGCCGTCCTCCAGGTCGAAGGCGAGCTCGAAGTCCACCAGGGCCAGGCGCCCGTCGGGGCGGACCATGACGTTGCCCGGGTGGAGGTCGCCGAAGGCCACGCCGCGCCCGTGGAGGGTGGCGAGCATGGCGGTGAGCTGCTCGGCGAAGTCGAGGGCCAGGGCGGTGTGTTCGGCGATGCGCTGCGGGTCGGGGTCGCCCTCGAGGAGGGGGTGGCGGCCGGTGAAGAGGAAGCGTTCGAGTTTCTCGCCGTCGATGAACTCCTCGACGAGGTACTCGTGCTCCCACACGGTGCGGTGCTCGTACAGGCGGGGGACGAAGTCGAGGCCCTCCAGGCGGCGCAGCATGTCGCGTTCGCGGTGCAGGCGCTGGACGGCGTCGCTGCCGTGGGTGTCGAGTCCGGCCAGGGGGCGGGCTTCGCGCAGGACGACGGTGCGCCCGTCGCGGCGGTCGCGGGCCTTGTAGACGCCGCCGCCGTTGGAGAAGTGCAGGGCGCGTTCGATGGTGTAGGGGAAGTCGTCGGGGGCCGGTTCGGGGGTGGCGCGGGTGTGGATCTGCTCGTCGAGGAAGGGCGGGACGGTGATCCAGTCGGGGACGGAGAAGACGGGGCGGCGCCGGTCGGGTACGAGGGTGCCGGTGACGTCGCGCAGGGCGGAGACGGTGCGGCCCTGGTCGTCGAGGCAGTAGAGCTGGCGGAAGGCGCCGTAGCGGACGTAGAGGATGCCGGTGCGCCAGCGCAGGTCGCTGAGGATGTAGGGGCCGCGGTGGCCTTCGAGGAGGGGTTCGAGGGTCTCGAGGGTGGTGCGCAGCTCGTCCTCGTCGCGGGGGTAGAGGGTGAGGAGTTTGCCGCTGGAGCCGCGGGGGGCGTACTTGGCGTTGGCCTTGAGGACGGTCTCGCGGCTGCGCAGGTACTTCACGCTCAGGGCGTGGGTGTGGCAGTGGGCCAGGACGGTGTCGATGATGCGCGGGGCCTCGTCCGGGGTGCCGGAGACGTGGATCTTCCAGCCCTGGTCGGGCAGGACGGTGCCCTGGGGGTGGTGGTAGACCCAGACGCCGTCGCGGGTGCGTTCCCAGCCGCCGGGCAGGGGGGCGGTGGCCTGGGGGTAGAGCTCGGCGGTGTCGTCGCGGGTGGCGGGGTCGTCGTAGTGGACGCGGTCCGCCTGGCAGTAGGGCTCGTAGTCGGACGGGCGCATGCGGGGTTCCCCCTGGACCGTGGTGGGTGGGGGCTCGGTGGCGGGTGGGCCGGCCCCGGATGTCCGGTTGCTGTCCGGATGCTGTCCGGATGCCCCGGCCGACCGAGCGTTCGGTTTCGGTGCGGGGGTTCACAGTTATCCACGGCCCGGGGAGCGCGGGCAAGGCGTTGCCAATTCGTTGACGGCGTGTTAACCGGTGTTGCCCGGGCGGTGGTTGTGTCCGGATATGCCGGATGGGGGTTCGGCCGGTTCGCGGTGAACCGGGGCGGGGGCGGCCTCCGTTGGCGGGGGATGCGCCGTCACTACGTCCGTAGTGCCACTACCGGCGTAGTGGCACTACGGACGTAGTGACGGCGCGACGGGTCCCGCGGGTGCGGGCCGGGGGCGGGGTCCGCGGACACGGGCGGCCGGTGCGATTTTCGGCCAACTCGGCGGTGCTGGAGTCCTGTACGCCCCGGGGCCGGGACCGCACGGGGCGGCGGCGGCGGGGCTCGTGCGCTGGTCAGGGGCGGGGCGGGTGCGGGCGCCCCTGGCGGCGGCCGGGACAATGGGCGCGAAACCCGGCCGTACGGCGCCCCCGCCCGTACGCCCCCCGCTGGAAGAAAGCGAAACCCCCACATGGATCTCGGCGTGCGCTGGAAGCTGCACGGTGACGGGCGCACCCCCGCACCCGGGGCGGTGGTGCGCCCGGACGAACGGCTCTCCTGGCCCAGGACGGCGGGCCTGGGCGCCCAGCACGTGGTCGCCATGTTCGGGGCGAGCTTCGTGGCGCCGGTGCTGATGGGCCTGGACCCGAACCTGGCGATCATGATGTCCGGCGTCTCCACGGTGATCTTCCTGCTCGCCACCCGCGGCCGGGTGCCCAGCTACCTGGGCTGCTCGCTGTCCTTCGTCGGGGTGGCCGCCGTCATCCGCGCCCAGGGCGGCACCAGCGCCACCGTCACCGGCGCGGTCCTCGTCGTCGGCGCGGTGCTGTTCCTGACGGGCCTGGCGGTGCGGCGCTTCGGCGCGCGGGTCGTCCACGCCGCGATGCCGCCGGTGGTCACCGGCGCGGTGGTGATGCTGATCGGCTTCAACCTCGCCCCGGTCACCGCCTCCACCTACTGGCCGCAGGACCAGTGGACGGCGCTGCTGGTGATGCTGTTCACGGGACTTGCGGTGGTGTGCCTGCGCGGCTTCTGGTCGCGGATCGCGATCTTCCTGGGGCTGCTCTTCGGGTACGGCATCTCCTTCCTGTTCGACCGCGTCCTGGGCAAGGTCCACACCGTGGACGCCGCCGGCCACGCGGTCGAGCACTGGCGCCTGGACCTGTCCGGGGTCGGGCGCGCCGACTGGATCGGCCTGCCCGCCTTCCACGGCCCCTCCTTCCAGTGGTCGGCGGTGCTGGTCGCCCTGCCCGTCGTCATCGCGCTGATCGCCGAGAACGCCGGGCACATCAAGGCGGTGGGCGAGATGACCGGCGAGAACCTCGACGAGCGCCTGGGCACCGCCATCGCCGCCGACGGCGCCGGCTCCGTGCTCTCCACCGCCCTGGGCGGGCCGCCCAACACCACCTACTCCGAGAACATCGGCGTCATGGCCGCCACCCGCGTCTACTCCACCGCCGCCTACTGGGCCGCGGCCGGCTTCGCGCTGCTGTTCGGCCTGTGCCCCAAGTTCGGCGCCGTCGTCGCCGCGATCCCCGGCGGGGTGCTCGGCGGGATCACCGTCATCCTGTACGGGATGATCGGCCTGCTCGGCGCGCAGATCTGGACCCGCTCCGGCGTCGACCTGCGCAACCCGCTCAACCTCGTGCCGGCGGCCGCGGGCATCATCATCGGCGTCGGCAACGTGACGCTGAAGTTCACCGACACCTTCTCGCTGAGCGGCATCGCGCTGGGCACGATCGTCGTCATCACCGGCTACCACGCGCTGCGGGCGCTGGCGCCGGCGCACCTGAAGGAGCAGGAGCCGCTGCTGGACGCGGGCACCTCCTCCTACGACCGCACGGGTGCGGAGGAGGGGCGCAGCTGACGGTCTTCCGTGGGACCGGGGCGGGGTGCTGCGGCGCCCCGCCCCTCCCCCTCCCCCCACCATCCCTTGCCCTTGTCAATTAGCTGCGCGTGCAACTATTGTGTGCGCAGGGAATTTGGTACCCCGCCCCTCCCAGCCGATCCGGAGCCCCGCCATGAGCAGCGCCCTGTTCACCCCGTACACCCTGCGCGGCGTCACCGCCCCCAACCGCGTGTGGATGCCGCCGATGTGCCAGTACAGCGCCGCCCCGGACGGCGAGGCGGCGGGTGCGCCCACCGACTGGCACTTCACCCACCACGCCGCGCGCGCCGTCGGCGGCACCGGGCTGATCATCGTCGAGGCCACCGCCGTCACCCCCGAGGGCCGCATCTCCCCCTACGACCTGGGCCTGTGGAACGACACCCAGACCGAGGCGTTCAAGCGCATCACCGCCTTCCTGCGCGAGCAGGGCACCGTCCCGGCCGTCCAGCTCGCCCACGCCGGGCGCAAGGCGTCCACCGAGCGCACCTGGGTCGATCGCGGGCGCCCGCTCGCCCCCGAGGAGCCGCACGGCTGGCGCCCCCTCGCCCCCAGTGCCCGCGCCTTCTCCCCCGCCCACACCACCCCCGACGAGCTGAGCACCGAGCAGATCGGCGTCCTGGTGCGCCGCTTCGCCGAGGCCGCGCAGCGGGCGCTGGCTGCCGGATTCCAGGCCGTCGAACTGCACGGCGCCCACGGCTACCTCATCCACGAGTTCCTCTCCCCCCAGTCCAACCACCGCACCGACGCCTACGGCGGCTCCTTCGAGGGCCGCGCCCGCTTCGCCCTGGAGGCCGCCGCCGCGGTGCGCGCCGTGTGGCCCCAGGACCTGCCGCTGCTCTTCCGCGTCTCCGCCACCGACTGGCTCTCCGAGAACCCCGCCGACGCCCGCGAGGGCTGGACGCTCCAGGACAGCGTGCGCCTGGCCAAGGAGCTCCAGGCCCTGGGCGTCGACCTCATCGACGTCTCCAGCGGCGGCCTGGTCCCCGACGCCGCCGTCACCACCGGCCCCGGCTACCAGGTGCCCTTCGCCGAAGCCGTGCGCACCGGCTCCGGCCTGCCCGTCGCCGCCGTCGGCGAGATCACCGAGCCCCGCCAGGCCGAGGAGATCATCGCCGCCGGCCGCGCCGACGCCGTCCTCATCGGCCGCGAACTCCTGCGCAACCCCTCCTGGGCCCGCCACGCCGCAGCCCGGCTCGGCGCCGAGGTCCGCGGCCCGCTCCAGTACCACCGGGCGTAGGGGCGGCTCGGTGCCGGTCGGTCGCCGGGCCGGCGGCCGACCGGCACCGGATACCGTGGTCCTCAGAGGCAGAGGCAGGAGGAGTCCCATGAGCGTCCAACCCGCGCACCACCCCCCGCAGCCCCGGGTACCCCGCACTCCCGACGGCATCGCCGCCGCACTGCAGGGCGGCCGCCGGATGGAGTTCTACCGCGAGCTCGGCCAGGCCCCCATCGACCAGGCGGAGCTGGTCCTGAACCGCTGGTGGTGCGAAGCGGAAATGGACGCCGACCCCGACCAGGACCGCATCATCGCCGCCGCCCGCAACGGCACCCTGCCCACCTCCACCATGGCCGACGTCCTGCGGCTGCGCCACGAACGGGGCGGGGACCTGCCGTAGCGCGCAGGCGAGTTGATGGCTGCGCCCGGCCGGTCCCCCTCGGGCGGGGGCGGGGCGGGCGTCCTTGCGGGCGGGGTGGGCCGGGACTTGTCGCACAAGGCGGCCGTCCGGGTGGACCCGGTGCGCAGCACCGTTGGTTCGATGGCGATCGATTCTAGAAATCTCGTGCGCCCGGGCCGAGTCCGGGCGGCGCCCCCGGCCGTGCCCGACCGGTGCGGCCTCTAGCAGAACGGAAAACCCCCCTCATGGCTTTCGCCCTGCGCAAGACGCTCGCCATCGCCGCGGCCGCCCTGGCCGCCTCCCTGCTGCCGGCTTTCGGCCCGGGCGGGGCGGGCACCGCCCGGGCGGCCGTGCGCACGCCCAACCAGTACTGCCTGGCCAACACCTGGGGCGCGGCGGGCATCTCCGCCAAGCCGTGCAACGGCGGTGACGCGGGCCAGCACTGGGCCCTGTCGGGCGAGCAGATCGCGCTGAGCAACGCGCGCGCCTACTGTCTGGCCAACACCTGGAACGCCACCGACGTGTCCACCAAGCCCTGCAACGCCTCCGACCAGGGCCAGTACTGGACGGTGACGGGCCAGCAGATCTCCCTGACCTTCGCGCCCGCCTACTGTCTGGCCGACGCCTGGGGCACCCCGAACGTCTCCACCAAGCCGTGCGACACCTCCGACCCGGGCCAGCACTGGGTGGTCTTCAACGACCAGATCAGCCTCGCCCTGGTCTGACGCACCGTCAGCTCGCTGTGCCCGGGGCCGCGTTGGGGCGGCCCCGGGCACGGGCGTCTGCCGGGCGGGGTCCGGTCGGCGCCCCTTCCTTGGCCGGGGTGCCGGGTTCTCTAGCAGGGATGCCGGGTTCTGGCCACGGGTGGCCGGCGGGCGGTGCCGGTGTAGGGTCGCCGGAATCCGCCGGCCGGGGCGGGCGGACGGCCGCGCCGGGCGGCGGGGCCGTGGTGTCGAGTGCGAGGAGCAGCCCCGTCGTGAAGGTCCTCATCGCCGGCGGTGCCGGTTTCATCGGCAGTACCGTCGCCTCCCGGCTCCTCGACGAGGGGCACGAGGTGGTCGTGCTGGACAGCCTGGTGACCGGGCGGCGCGAGTTCGCCGCCGGGCGCGCCTTCTACGAGGGCGACATCGCCGACGGGGCGCTGGTGGACCGGGTCTTCGCCGAGCACCCGGACGTGCACGCCGTCGTCCACTGCGCGGCGCTGATCGTCGTCCCGGACTCGGTGGCGGACCCGCTGGGCTACTACCGGGCCAACGTCGCCAAGGGCATCGCGTTCCTGGGCCACCTGGCGCGCAACGGCTGCACCCGGCTGCTGTTCTCCTCCTCCGCGTCGCTGTACCGGGCGGGCGGGGACGTCACCGGGGACTTCGCCGTCGACGAGGACTCCCCCACCGCGCCGCTGAGCCCGTACGCGCGCACCAAGGAGGTCTTCGAGCTGGTGCTGCGCGACACCGCCGCCGCGGGGGGCCTGCGGGTGGTGTCCCTGCGCTACTTCAACCCCGTCGGCGCCGACCCGCGCCTGCGCTCCGGCCTGCAGGTGCGCCGGCCCACCCACGCGCTCGGCGCGATGATCGACTGCCACCACAGCGGCGAGGCGTTCACCCTCACCGGCACCGGCTACGCCACCCGCGACGGCTCCGGCATCCGCGACTACGTCCACATCTGGGACCTCGCCGACGCCCACGTGAGGGCGCTGCTCGCCTTCGACGCGGTGGCGCAGGCCGGCGACGGCGGCTACCAGGTGATCAACCTCGGCACGGGCACGGGCACGACGGTGCGCGAACTGGTCGCGGCCTTCGAGGCGGTGACCGGCCGGCCGCTGCGGGTCGTCGAGACGGGCCCGCGCCCCGGCGACGCCGCCGGCGCCTACACCCGCGGCACCCGCGCCGCCGCCCTGCTCGGCTGGAAGCCCGAGCACACCCTCGAGGACGGCATCCGCGACTCCCTGCGCTGGCACGCCGTGCGCGAGGGCGTCCTCGGCGCGGGCTGACGAGCCGCCGCGCCGGCCGCGCCGTTCGTTCACGCGTCGCCGGGTGCGTCCGGCGGGTGGGTGAAGTGGGCGGCGACGGTGTCGGCGAAGATGCGGGCCAGGGGGCCCAGGGTGTTCCAGTCGCGTACGGCCCAGCCGGCGGTGAGCGGGGGCAGGCCGGGCAGGGGCAGCAGGCGCAGTCCCGGGTGGCCGGGGCCCTGCCACTGGGGCAGGGCGGGGACGACGGCCTGGCCCAGGCCCAGTTCGGCGAGCAGGATGGCGGTGTCCCAGTCGGCGACGCCGGTGTCGAAGACCGGGCGGATGCCGAAGGCCGCGAGCTGGGCGTCGAGCTGGGAGCGGGCGACGGAGTTGGCCGGCAGGCCGATGAGGCGGGCGTCCTGCAGGTCGGTGACGTCGACGCGGGTGCGGGCGGCGAGCGGGTCCTGGGCGGCGACGGCCAGCACCCAGGGCAGGCTGACCACGCCGCGCTGCTCGATGCCGCGCACCGCCGCGCCCATGGTGATCCAGGCCAGGTCGACCCGGCCCGCACCGAGCGCCTGCAGGCAGCTGCGGCTGGAGACCTCCGTCTGGAACTCCAGGCTGGCCCGCGGGAAGCGGCGGCGGAAGTCCACCACCGCGCCCGACATGAAGTGCCGGATGCTCACCGCGCCGGTGGTCACCCGCACCGATCCGCCCTCGCCGTGGGCCAGTTCGGCGATGGTGCGCAGCGCGTGGTCGATGCCGCCCAGTCCGCTGGCGACCGCGTTGTGGAGCAGGCGTCCGGCGGCGGTGGGGACGACGCCGCGCGGGTGGCGTTCCATCAGGGGCAGGCCGAGTTCGCGTTCCAGGCGTTTGACGTGCTGGCTGACGGCGGACTGGCTGCAGGTCAGGTCGCGGGCGACGGCGCTCAGGGAGCCGGCCCGGCAGACGGCGGCGAAGACGCGCAGATCGTCGAGGGTCATGGTGGTCCAAGGTATCGCTTGGGGGTGTCCCAGTGAATCGGTGGATTGACTTGGGTGTCGAGGGGGATCGATCATCGCTGCTGGGCCCGTTGAAGTGGGCGGCATTGAAGTGGGCGGCAACCCGCCCGCTGCCTTCGCGGCGCTCCGGACGCCGAGGGGCGGGGGCACGGCGGGTGCCGACCCGTAGGGGGACGTACGTACGGAACACGGGGGGCGAGCGGGATGCGGTACGCGCAGGGGCCGGGCACGCACGGCGAGGTGCTGGTACGGGCGGGGGTCGGGCGGGTGTGGGAGCTGGTGAGCGACATCGCCCTGCCGGCCCGGCTCAGCCCCGAACTGCAGCGCACGGCCTGGCTGGACGGGGCGAGCGGCCCCGCGGTGGGCGCGCGCTTCGAGGGCCACAACAGCCGTGCCGGCATGGCGGACTGGCGGACCGTCTGCGAGGTGACGGAACTGGTCGAGGGGCGCGTCTTCGCCTGGGGCGTGATGGACGCCGACGGCTGCTACGGCGACCCGGTCGACGCCCTGCCGGGGTCGCTGGCGCGCTGGCGCTTCGACCTCGCGGACGGGGACGGCGGCGGGGTGCGGGTGCGGCTGTCGGCGGTCATCGGCCCGGGGCGCAGCGGGCTGAGCGCGGCGATCGACGCGTATCCGCAGCGGGAGGAGGAGTTCGTCGCGTTGCGGCTCTCCGAGCTGCGGGCGGGGATCGAGGCGACGCTGGCGGGCGTCAAGTCGCTGGCGGAGCAGGGCGGTTAGGGGCGCACCGGGCACGCCCGGCGCGGGCGGGCGCGGGCGGGCGCGGGCGGGGAGGGCGGCGGCGGCTGTCGCCCGGATCCACGCCCTCCACGCCCTCGACGCGCTCGACGCGCTCGCGGCGGCGGGTGGTCCCCGGGTCCGGGCCGCCCGGGAGGAAGCGGACCCGGCAGGGCGCCGGCCGCGGGCCCTGAACGCCGGAAGCTCAAATCTTCATCAGATCTCCATCGGATCCCTTGCCCGGCTTCCCGTCACCACTGAGGCTTGCTGACGAACCAGGCCGTCGGGATGGGTCCGAGGGATCTGAATGCACGTCAAGTACCTTTCATTCCAACGGAGTTCGTGACCGGCACGAACTGCTGCCGGCTGACACCGATCAGACGGGGGAACATCGTCATGCGCACCGGAACGCTCAGGAACACCGCCATCGCTATGGTCTGCGCCGCGGCCGTCGGCATCGCCGGCGTCGGCACCGCCCAGGCCGCCTCCGCCACCGAGTACCGGGCCGCGGTCACGACCACGGCCGGGGCCGCGACCACGGCCGGGGAGCAGGAGGCCGACCCCGCCGAGGCCGAGCAGATGGAGAAGCTCCTCGGCATCATCGACGACATGCCCGACGAGGTCGTCGCGGCCGGCGACCTGTCCGTCCAGGAGTACCTCCAGGACAACTACCCCGACCTCGCCGCGCAGGCCCAGGCCGCGCAGGCCGGGCCCGGGCAGGTCCAGGCATTCGGCTGGTGGCACGCCCTCGGGTGCGCCGCCGCCATCACCGTCGCCCTCGCCTCGGGCGCCATCCCCTACCTGAAGATCGTCAAGCTCAAGAAGTTCATCGAAACCGCCGGCGGCGTCAAGAAGGCCGCCTACCTGCTGATCCGGGTCGCCACCGGCCACGAGAAGCTCGAGCAGCTGGGCCCCGTACTCGGCTCGCTGGCCGGCGAGGTCCTGGGCATCGACTCGATCCGCCACCACTGCTCGTGACCGCACCCGCGGCCTCGGCCGCCACCCTCACGCCCGTCCCCGCCGAGGCCCAGCAGGCCGCCCTGGCCCTGCACGCGGCAGGCGACGACACGAGGGCCGTCAAGGCACTGCGCAAGGACACCCTCCTCGCGCTGGTGCACGGCCCCGCCGCTCTGGCCGCCCTCGTCCGCGACGGCAGCCTCCCCAGCACACCCGCCGAAGCGGCCGCCCGTCTGGCCCGGTGCGACCCGGCCCTGCACGCCGAACTGCTCGGCCTGCTGAGCGCGGGCGAGCGCGACGAGGCGATCCGCCACCTGCGCCGGGCAACCGGCCTCGACCTCGCCAACGCCCACCTGCTGGTCGAGCAACTGCCCTGACACCGCCCGGCGCACCCCGGCGGGGCCGCAGGGACTCCCCCTGCGGCCCCGCCGGCGTTCCACCGCCCCCGGCCTGCGAACCCGGGAACCGACGCCACCGTCCACCGGGGCAAACGGCGAAGCCGGGCCGGCAGTACAACCCCGCAAGGGACTTGCCGAAACGTCGCGACCGGGCGCGGCGCCCGCGTCAACTCCCTGACAGTCGTGCCGCCCTGATCCGGTGGAGGCCGTGGGGGCTCGGTTCGGCGGCACGGCCCGGCCGCCGGCCGGGCAACGATGCGCATCGGCTCGGCTGGACGAGGGCCCGGACCTGCTGCGGCGGGTGTACGCCGTCGCCGCGCAGGATGCCCGCGCCGGGATCGTCCCCCGGTGCAGACGTGATCATTCTGGATTCCAGCACCCCGCCCGCGCTGCAGAGCCCGTACCCAGCACCTTTGGGCTCCGGCACCGCTCCGCAGGGTCGAGGCCGGAGTGAAGGACGGGGCGCCGTACCGGCCGGACGCCGCACCGTACAACGGGACCGGGTCAGAGGGGCCGCGGGTGGACATGCCTTGCGGGGACGGGCTCGTGCAGAGGGACGGGCCATGGCGGCGCGGAGCGGGAGGTCCTCGATCGAGCGGCAGCACGGTGCTCCAGGAGTTCGGCCAGCCGTTGCGGCCCGTAGGCGGTGAGCGCGGCGACCGCGCTCGTTCGGGACGCGCCGGCCCACAGGCCGCTGTTCGGGACCGCGAAGGGCCGCGGTTGGACGGCGGCCCGGTCGAACACCGCGGGTTCGATGTACCGCATGCCACCCGTCCCGCAGAGATAGGTCGCGGCGCCAACCGCCGAGCAGAGGTCAGCCAGACGCTGGGAGCGGTTGGTGCTCGCGTTCAGGTCGCTGCTGACCACCACCCGGCCGCTCCAGCCGACCATCGACAGGAGCAGGAGTGTGGACTCCTGTGCCACGGTCCCGGTCCGATCGGTGCGCTCGAACACGTCGAGGAGCACCTCCAGCCGGGGCTTGAACGCCGCCCAGTGGGGAGTGGTCCGGTAGTGCTCGCGCAGCAGGTCCGCGATTCGGTGGCGGCTGAGCACCGGAGCGACCACCCGGGCGTCCCTGATCAACGTCGCCCGCCCTGCCGGAAGGTGCGTGGGGATGCTCAGCCACCGGGCCAGGCCCGGCGTGCCGGCGGCTGGCGCGAGGCGGGCGCGGTGCTGGTAGTCACGGCGGGCGAACTGCACGTCGTCCAGGACGATCCACACGTCCGCGGCGAACAGCTTGGCGAGGGTGGACAGGCGGGGAAACAGGTTCGGCTGGTGGATGGCACAGACCGGCCCGGCGGCCGGTGCGGCGTCAGACGAGCAACTTGCTGTCGAATCCGTCGGCCAGAAGCCGCTGGTATGCATCACGGACGGTCTCCGGGACATCCTGGGCGACGGCGAACCCGAGCTTCGGGTACTCGATCACCCGCTGGAGGTCGCCCACGAGGCTGTCGATCACGAGCCCGTCGTCGCCGATCGTCTTCACATAGTCGTTCAGGTTCATCGGGGTCGAGGCGCACACCGCCTCCACCTCCGGCCACACCTTGCGGCACGTGGCGTACGCCCGGCGCTCCATGTATGGCATGCTCACCAGCAGCACCGAGTGCACGTCGACACCGACGGCCTGAAGGACCTCCCGGGAGAACTGGATGTTCTGCCCGGTGTTGCGGGCCCTCGGCTCCTGATGGATCGCATGCTCGGGCACGCCGAGCGAGAGAGCGTGCTCGGTGAAGTGCACGGCCTCACCGCGGGGGAAGTGGTCCGGCCTGGACGGGTTCGGCCCGCCGGTGAACACGATCCTGCCCACCAGGCCGTCCAGGTAGAACCTGGCAGCCTCCGCGGCGACGCCGAGGTCGTGGCAGCCCAGGCCGATCGCCACATCGCACGGCCGCGGTTCCTGCCCCATCTGGTGGTACTCCCAGATCAGCGTGGCGTCCGCCCACTGCCGGTCGGTGATCTCGCGCTGCCGAGCGTCCGCCACGTCGTTCTCCCGCTCACTGGAGGCACGGTGCCCGCTGGAAGCCGGCCCGGATGCCTTGAATGCTCCTCTGCTGGTGAGACATACCGTACTTGGCCGCCAAGCCCTCAGCCCGGTCCAGCAGGGCGAGCCCCTCTCCGGCGGTAGCACGGTCGCTCAGCAGGATGTGCCCGTGAGCGGCGGCCAGCCGCACGTCCTGCATCGGGGCCGAACCGGTGGCGTTCGACCGCGCGATCTCGATCTGCCGGGACGCCTCCCCGAGGTTCCCGGCGCCCCGGTGGGCGAGCGCGAGTTTCTGGTGCGCTGTCGCCCAGTCCTCCACCTCTCCCAGACCCTCGAACACCCGGATCACCGACTCCGTGATGCCGACGGCCTGCTCGTGCCGCCCTTGCTTGTCCAACGCGGTGCCGACCCAAAGGGCCGCCCGCGCACGGTCCCGCGAGCTGAGGCGGACGTCGCCGGACAGCTCCGAGTACCGGCACGCCGCCGCGTCGAGTCTCCCCGCCATCTCCGTGACCACCGCCAGCGACAGGTCCAACTGCGCGGTCCGCCTCGGGATGTCGAGTTGGGTGAACAGCGCTCGTGCCTGGGTGTACGACGTCGAAGCCGACAGCGGGCCGAGCAGCACACCCTGGTCACGGCGCAGGTCACCCTCGAGCGCGCTCGAACGGGCCAACAGGTAGAGACCCCGCTCGTCGAGGTCGCGCACGGCCCAGCGCGAGCGCCAACGTTCCAGCAGGCTTCCGGCGAAGACGAAGTCCTGCCGAGCGGCGGCCAGGACAGCCCGCTCGATGTCCTCCGTCCACGATTCGTACTCCCATGCCCGGGGCCCCGCCTGCATCTCCGCGTGCATCGGAGCGCCGGTCTGCTGCGCTACGAGGGCCTCGAACCGCATCCGGGCTGCGGGGTCGCACTGGCGCAGCACGGTATCGAAGATCGCCTGCGTGTCCGGCCGGGGTTGGGTTCCTGCTCCCAACCTCTCCCAGTTCGTCACCGCCCTCACCGACATGCCCAGAAGCGCCGCGAAGTCCCGCACGGACTTGCGGCACGCCACTCGCAGAGCCTTCGCTTCGAGCCCGGTCCACACGATCACTGCAGCCATCGCCACCTCCTACTCCTGAAGCCATCGAAGCACCGCGGACGGTGACGGTGCGTCGGAACTGCCACGGAACTGCCACGGCATGCGATTCCCTGGCGGTCCGGGTTCGGGCAGCCTCGGAGCAGACGACCTCAGCGACCGGAAGGAAGCGGATGCTCACCGAGCAACTCCCCGTACCCCAGCCCGTGGTGGTCGGACTCCTACGTGAGGCCGTCGCCTCGGCACTGCCTCGCCGACAGGCGCTGACCGGCGTCCTCGGCGACTTCTGCAAGCGCCGGGAGCTTCGCCTCGCCGAGGTGATCACCGATGACGGCGCCACACCCGATGCCCTCCTCAGCTGTATCCAGGAGAGGGCCGACCTGTATGCCGTGGTCCTGCCCACGATCGCGCACCTCGGCAACCGTGCCGACGCCGATCGCCGGCTCAGGTCCCTCTCCGATGCGGGCATACGGCTTCTCATCGCGCGAGGGCGGCCGGCGAGCCGCCGTCGCAACAGCCGCGCTGCCGCAACTCCCGCCTGACGTACGACCAGTACGAGGCCGGGCTCGTGATCAGCTCGCTGCCACAGCCAGAGGGCACGTACGGCAGGAGAGCGGCGACCACGTAATCCGGCACCCCACGACCCTGCTGTCCGGCCCCGAGCGAGTGAGACGTCCCATGGAATCGAGAGCACAGTCCGTCACGATGAGGTTCCCCGCCGACCGGGCGAGCATCGGATCCGTCCGCCGCTGGGCCCAGCGGGTGCTGCCGGAACTGGGGGTGGACGCCCAGGAGTTGAAGGACTTCTTGGGCGATGTTCAGCTCGTACTGTCCGAGCTCGCCACCAACGCGGTCGTTCACGGCTGCAAAGGGGGACGGCCGGGTGTGGCGCTGAGCGCCGCGCTGGGGCTCACCGCGGGCGGTGCGCTACGGGTCTGCGTCAGCGACCCCGGTCCCGGCCGGCCCGAGCTCCGGGCTGCGAACGGGGAGGCTGTCGGCGGCCGTGGCCTCGGGCTCGTCCTCGCCCTGGCGGACCGGTTCGGCGTCGATCCTCTTGATGGGGGCGGGAAGTCGGTGTGGGTCGAGTTCAATCCGCCCGTACCGGCCCGCACTGTGGCGACCGGCCTGCGGGTCGCCACGCCGCTCCCCGTAGCCGCTCCGCGAGCGGACCGGTACCGGACGAGGGTTCCAGCGCCGCCAGGAGGCCCGGTGGCGCTGGAGCGAATACCGGCGGCGTGACCGTCCGGCCGTAGCCCACCGCAGCCGATGCCCTGCGGGTCTCCTCCGGATTCTGCAACTCCCGCCCTGCAAGGGGCGGGCCGCGATGAGCCGTGCCGCCGCCGCTCCGACCGGCGCCGGATCACCGCGACGCCGAACCGTGCCCGGCGAAGCCGCCGGTTCGGCCGATTCCGGCGGCCCTGTCGGCGAATCGGGCCGTCACCGCGGGCCCGGCCCTCCCTTGAGACCGGGCCCTCACCACCGACCCTCCGAACGAACGAACACATCGGCACGGGTCACCAGAGCCCCGCCCCGATCGCCGGTCCTGGCAGACCGCTGCGCCCCGGGGTGGGCCCGCAACACCGAACAGTCAGACCGCCAACCGGCGGCCCGCCCACCCGTACGAGGAGCGACCAGTATGAGCACGCCGCAGCCCAAGCCGCCCACCCCGCCCGCGCCCCCGGGCCCGCCCGCGCCGCCCGGTCCCGGGCCGATGATCCCCGTCACCGCCCGCGCCTGACACTTCCGAGCGGGCGGCGGCGCAGCAACTGGTCTGCGGCGCCGCCCGCTTGGGATCACCACCAGAGTCCGTTCACGGGAAGGGAAAGCCCATGGGAAAGCACGGCGGAGGATCGGGCAACGACGGCCCCGGCAAGGCCGGCGGCGGCAGCGGCGGGGGCCACTCCGGCAAGCCCGACACCGCGCCGCACGACGGCCAGCGCGACGCGCCGCCCACCGACCTGCCCAAGCCGTCCAAGCCGTAAGGGGGAAACATGAGTTGGGACAAGCTGACGGACGCGCTCCGGGAGTGCGGGGCGCTGTCGGCCGACTGGGAGGAGACCTTCCGGGCCACGGCGCGCGAGGTGTTCACCCCGGACCGGATCCTCCACGACGGCGAGTGGGTCGACCGTGCCGAACGCCCCCACCGGTGGGAGGAGTTGGTCACCTCCGACCTGGCCCTGGTCACACAGGTCTACGACGGCGGCGACACGCCGTCGTCGTCCAGTTCCATGCCCACCGTGGTCGCGCAGATGCTCCGCCACCTGGACGTGGCCGAGGGCATGAAGGTCCTGGAGGTGGGCACCGGCACCGGCTGGACGGCGGCCCTGCTCGCCCGCCGCGTCGGCGACGCGAACCTGACCACCGTCGAAGTCGACCCCCACCTCGCCGACCAGGCCCGCCACCGGCTGCACACCGTCGGCCTGCACCCCGCCGTCATCACGGGCGACGGCACCCTGGGCCACCCCCAGGGCGCTCCCTTCGACCGGGTGCACTTCACCGCCGCGCTCCAGCGCCTTCCCTGGACGATCGTCGAACAGACCGGGCCCGGCGGAATCGTCCTGGCCCCCTACGGCACCCCGTTCTGCAACGGCGCGCTGCTGCGGCTCACCGTCGCCCAGGACGGCCGCTCGGCGAGCGGCCCCTTCGTCGAGGACGTCTCGTTCATGTGGGTGCGCGACCAGCGCCCCGACAGCGGCGAGTTCGACATCGACGACATCCGCCGCAGCGCCTCCGCAACCGACCCCGCCGACCTGGCCGGCCACACCCACGCCGCCTTCGCCGTCGGCCTGCGCCTGCCGGACCTGTACCGCCAGGACATGTGGGCCGGATACGACCGGCCCGGCACCGGCCGCACCGAGATCTGGGACGGCACCTCCTACGCCCACTGCCGCTACGCCGACTGGGACGCTCCGCACGCCGTCTCCCAGTCCGGGCCCCGCAGCCTGTGGGACGAACTGGAGGCCGCCTACCGCTGGTGGCACGACCAGGGCCGCCCCGGCTTCGAGCGCCTCGGCCTCACCGTCACCCCCGAAGGCCACACCGTGTGGCTGGACCACCCCGACAACCCCCTCCCGGGCCAGGGCTGACACCCTGGCTCACGGTCCGCCGCCCGGCCTGCCTGGGCCGGGCGGCGGACGCAACGGCCCGGGGCGGGCACCCGCCGGCAGGCGGGTGGGGGGTGGATGGCGGGGAACGGCGGGAGAACTGCTCAACGCACCTGATGACCCACGGGTGTTCACCCCTGCTGAGGCGCAGATTCGGCGCTGCCGCGCGCCGCCCGCCCCGCGGCGCGCGGCCAGCCCAGGGGTGGGGGGCCCCCCGGAAGGGGGGGGGGGGGGGGGGGGGGGGGGGGGGGGCAGGACGTCGACGAGGCGCTCGGCGGCGTCCGGGCGGCCGTGTTCGGCGGCCCGCTGGGCGATCCGCGCACGGCGGGCCGGGTCGGTCAGGAGCGGGCCGATGGCCTGGCGCAGGGCGTCGGGGGTGGCCGGTCCCAGGAGGGCGACGGCCGCGCCGGCGTCGGCGAGGTGGCGGGCGTTGTGTTCCTGTTCGCCGCCGGCGGAGGCCGCGAGGGGGACGAAGACGGCGGCCCGGCCCAGCGCGGTCAGCTCGGCGAGTGTTCCCGCGCCGCTGCGTGAGAGGACGACGTCGGCGAGGGCGAGTACGTCCGGCAGCTGCGGGCCGACGAAGCCGGTGGCGAGGTAGCGGGGGCGCAGGTGCTCGGGCAGTGCGGCGGCGCGGCGGCGCAGCCGTCCCTCGTGGCCGGGCCCGCACTGGTGGATGACGTTGGCGTGGCCGAGCAGCCCGGGCAGGACCTCGCTCACCAGTTCGTTGATCTGCTGGGAGCCCTGGGCGCCGCCGGTGACGTAGACCGTCGGAAGCGACCGGTCGAAGCCCCACAGGGAGAGCGCCGAGATCGCCTTCTCCCCCTGCCCGGTGAGCACTTCGGGGCGTACCGGGTTGCCCGTGACCACGGCTCTGGCGCGTACGGCCCTGGGCAGCAGGCGCAGTGTGGACTCGGAGGAGAGCGCAACGCGGGTGGCCATCCGGGCCAGTGCCCGGTTGCCGAGGCCGAGGCGGACGGTCTGCTCGTGGACCACGAGCGGGCGGTGGCACATCCGGGCGGCCATCCCCACCGGCACGGCGACGTAGCCGCCGGTGCCGAGGACCACGTCGGGTGCGAAGGCGGCGACCGCGGAGCGGGCCTGGGCCACGCCCAGGGGGACGCGGCCCATGTCCCGGACGTTGGCCGGGGAGACCATCCTGAGGGGGTTGGCGTGGCGGCGGATCTTGCCGGTGGCGACGGTGGTGAAGGGGATGTTCTCGGCGGCGCTCACCCTCACCTCGAGGCCGGCGGCGGTGCCGATCCACAGCGCGTCCAGGGCGCCTCCGGCCTCGGCCAGGCGCGTACGCAGGGTGCGGATCGCGGTGAGGGCCGGATAGGTGTGGCCGCCCGTTCCCCCGCCGGTGACGATCAGCCGCAGGGGGCGGCCGAGACGGGCGAGGAGGTCGCTGGGGTCTTGGTGCACCGCTGGAACATACCAGTGCCACCAGGGCACTTCGGCCGCCGGCCTGACTGGTACTCAGGGACGCCTTCGGGGCTGCCGGCGGGCGGGTGGGGTGGACGGTGGGGAACGGCGGCGGCCGGCGGGCAGGGCGGTGGCCGGTGCCGGTGCCCCGGCCGCCGCCCCGGCCGCCTCCCCCGCCCTGCGGGCGGGTGCCGCCGACGACCTGACCGGCCCCTGCGGGCCGGTGGCCGACTACCGCGCCTCGGACTGGTGGCGCACCACGACCGAACCGCAGATCGCCCAGGCGGTCGCGGAGACGGCGACGGCCGAGCGCTGGCGGTGGCGCAACGACGTCAACACGCTCTGGCGCGGCGACACCCGCGAGAACGTGGAGGACATCTTCCAGTCCGGCTTCGTCCCCCGCGGCGAGCAGCTGATCCCGCTCGACCAGTACATCGTCAAGGGCGGTGGGCAGAACAGCGCCCACCTGAGCACCAGTTGCGCGATGTGGGTGGCGCAGAAGTTCGCGACCTACGGGGCCGCCAGGACGGGCTGGGTCTACGAGATCCACGCCCCCGGCGGCATCGACGTCAACGCCACCGCCCGCGTCAACGACTACCAGTCCCCCTACCTGTGGAACAAGGAGATCGACTTTCCCGGCGGGGTCGAGGGCCGGTACCTCAAGGGCGCCTGCAAGTACCGCCTGACCTCCACCGATCCGGACACGAAGGTCAGCACCTTCGAGAACCTCGGCTGCAAGTCCAACGCCGGCTTCGCGCCGTACAAGAGCGCGGCGGCCACCCTCTGACGGGCACGCCCCCTGACGGGCCCGCCCCCGGCCGGGGGCGGGCACCCGCCGGCAGGAGGGCGGAGGGCGGAGGGCGGATGATGGGGAACGGCGGTGAGCGGGCTCAACGGCCGGGCTCCGTACGGGTGTTCACCCGCGCCGCCGCACCAGTGCCCATGCCGGGAGCAGGGCCAGGGCCAGGACGCCCGCGGCGAGGGCGTAGGCGGTGCGGAAGCCGGAGGGGGCGGTGCCCGCGGCGCCGAGGGTGGCGGAGATCAGGGCGGTGCCGATCGAGGCCCAGAGCTGGGAGTTGATGCTCAGCGCGGTGGTGGCGGCGGCGATCCTGTCCTTGGGCAGGTGGCGGGTGGCGGTGGTCATGGTCGGCATGAGCACCATCCCGGCGCCGACGCCCATGGCCATCGCCGCCGCGACCACCCGCCAGGCGGGCACGCCGGCCTGGCCGGTCTGCAGGGCGGTCAGCGCCATGCCGAGGGCGCCCAGGGCCACGCCGGGCGGGACGAGGCGGCGGGGCCCGATGGCGTCGATGCGCCGCGAGGCGATCTGCATGGACACCCCGACGGCGAGGCCGACGGGCGCGCCGAGCAGTCCGGCCGCCATGGCGCCGTGGCCGCGTACCTGCTGCCAGTACAGCGGGGCGAGCAGCATCGAGCCGAAGTAGCCGCAGGTGAACAGGGCCAGGGTGGCGACGGATGCGGCGAACGTGCGGTCGCGCAACAGGCGCAGGTCGAGCAGGGGTTGACGGATCGTCAGGGAGCGGTGCGTCCATCCGGCGACCAGGAGCGCGCCGGCGGCGGCGGGCGGCCAGGCGGGGTGCTCGCCGGCGAGGGCGTAGAGCAGCAGGGCCAGGCCGGGTGAGAGCATCAGCAGTCCGGGCACGTCCAGCTTCGGCGCGTGCGCGGTGTCCCCCGCCCTCGGCGCGTCCGGGGTGAGCAGGCGCGAGGCAAGGGCCAGGGCGAGCAGTCCGACGGGCAGGTTGACCAGGAACATCCAGCGCCAGGAGAGGGTGTCGAGCAGCCATCCGCCCAGGACGGGTCCGGCGACGGGGCCGACCAGGACGGGCAGTCCGAGCAGCGCCATGGCCCGTCCCATCCCGGTGCGGTCGGCGGCGCGCATCACCGTCGTCATGCCGACGGGCATCAGCAGGCCCCCGCCCAGGCCCTGCAGGGCACGGAAGGCGATCAGGGCGCTGACGTCCCAGGCGCAGGCCGCCAGCAGCGAGCCGGCCGTGAAGAGGGCGAGGGCCAGGAGGTAGGTGCGTTTGGCGCCGATGCGTGCCATCGCCCAGGCGGCGGCGGGGATCACGGCGGCCAGGGCGAGGGTGTAGGCGGTGGTGGCCCACTGGACGGTGGCGACGGGGGCGTGGAAGACCTCGGTGAGGCGGCGCAGCGCGACGTTGACGATCGTCGTGTCGAGGACGGAGAGCATGGAGCCGGTGACGACGACGGCGACGGTGCGTCCCACGGCGGAGCTCCGCTGCGGCGGCGGTGTGACGGCGGTGGCGGTGGCGGTGGTGGCGGTGGCGGTGGCGGTGGCGGTGGCGGTGGCCGGTCGGGTGGCGGGTCGGAGGGTCACGGGGTTCACGCCCCGTAGGGGTGCTGGGTGCGGGCGGTGCGCAGGGCGCGGGCCCACCAGTGGAGTTGGCCGAGCATGCCCTTGGCGGCGCCTTCGCTGACGGCGGTGTCCCGGGGTTCGCCGTCGGGGCCGATGCCGGACCAGGGGCCGTGCAGGCTGACCGAGTCGCGCATGGTGACGGCGTGCAACTCGGCGAAGACCAGGCGCAGTTGCTCGACGGCGCGCAGGCCGCCGCCGAGGCCGCCGTAGGAGACGAAGCCGACGGGCTTGGCCTGCCACTGTTCGCGGTGCCAGTCGATGAGGTTCTTCAGGGCGGCGGGGAAGCTGTGGTTGTACTCGGGGGTGACGACGACGAAGGCGTCGGCGCGGGCGAGTCGGGGGCTGACGGCGGCCAGGGCGGCGGCGGCCTGCGGGGTGGGGGCGCCGCCCCAGTCGGGCATGGCCAGGGGCAGGTCGACGCCGGCGAGGTCGATGACGTCGAGGTGCAGGTCGGGGGCGTGGGTCCCGGCGGTCTTGAGGAACCAGTCGGTGACGGTGGGGCCGAGGCGTCCTTCGCGGACGCTGCCCACGATCACGGCGACGCGCAGGGCAGCGGCGGCAGCGGTGGCGGCGGCGTCCGTGGTGGCGGCGGTGGCAGCAGCGTCCGTGGTGTCGGCGTCGGTGGTGGTGGCGGTGGCGGTGGTGTCGGCGTCGGTGGTGGTGGCGGTGGTGTCGGCGTCGGTGGTGGTGGCGGTGGTGTCGGCGTCGGTGGTGGTGGCGGTGGCGGTGGTGTCGGGCATGGCGGATTCCCCTCCTGCGGCGGTCGGCCGGTGGTCCCGGCCGCTCCTCCGGTAAAGTACAACGTGCGTTGTAAAAAGTGCAACGCTCGTTGTAATTCTTGAGAGGGGTTCACGGTGAGCAGCAGCAACGAGGCCGCCGGGCTGTCGCCGCGCGCGCTGGCCAGGCGGACGGCGATCGCGAGCGCCTCCTGCGCCGTCTTCGGCCGCGAGGGCTACGCGCGCGCCTCCGTCGACGCGCTGGCCGCGGCGGCGGGCGTCTCCACCCGCACGCTCTACAACCACTTCCCCGGCGGCAAGGCCGAGCTGTTCCGTACGGTGGTGTCGTGGACCTCCGGCGAGGTGCGCGACGCCCAGATCGCCCGCCTGGGCGCCCTGCTGGACACCGAGCACCCGCCGGCGCCGCAGGACCTGGAGCGCGACCTGGTCGCCCTGGCGCGGGCCTTCGTCGCGCTGATGGCCGAGCACCCGGACCACTTCGCGCTGGTGCGCCACATCCACGCCGAGGCCGACCACGTGCCGCAGGAGGTGCTGCAGGCGTGGCGCGAGGCCGGACCGGGCCCGGTGGGGCGCGCGCTCGCCCAGGCGATGGCCGCCCTGGCCGGCGCCGGGCTGCTCGACGTGCACGGGGACGCGGCGCTGGCGGCGGCGCACTTCATGGCGCTGACCTCGCACTCGATCGTGCAGCTGACGCACTACGGGGTGCTGGCACTGCCCGAGGAGGAGACGCGGCGCCAGATCACCGGCGGCGTGGCGGCGTTCCTGCGGGCCTACCGGGCCGCCTGACGGGCCGCGGGCGGGCCGTACAACCGGGTGCGGGCCGCGGGCGTACGGCCGGGCCGGGGCGGGGCGGCGCGTTTGACCCGCCCCGGCGGCGGGCGCAGATTGGCAACAGGGGCATCGCGCCTCATCGCGCCTCCTCGACCGCGCCCCCTTCGGCCCAGGTCACCGCCACGCGGCGGCGACGGAAGGGAGCCGGTCATGAACGTCCTGATCACCTGCCTGGGAACCGTCCAGGGCCCGCGCCTGCTCGACGGGCGCACCGGCGACGGGTCGGTGGGCCTGGCCCCGCACTCCGGCGAGCCGTTCAGCGGGACGCGGTGGCAGATGAACGGCGGCTTCGAGGGCGTCGTCACCCTGGTCTGCCAGGGCGACGCCCCGGGCAACCGCTTCCTCGACGGGCGCACCGGCGACGGCACGGTGGGCCTGGCGCCCACCACCGACCCGCCGTTCACCGGCACGCGCTGGAAGGTCGGGGTGCCGATCGACGACTCCTGAGCGCCTGACGGCCTGCGGGTGCTGCGAGTGCTGCGGGCTACGGCCTGCGGGCGCTGCGACCTGCGGGCCTTGGGGGCGGCGGCGTGTGGAAGTCTTGCCAGGTGAACGATGCCCTCACCGCCGCCCTGCAGCGCGCCGCCGGCCACCAGCGCCGCTTCGAAGCGCACTTCGCCGCGTACTTCGACTCCCTGACCGACCCCGCCGGCGGCGCCCTGCAGACCCCGCCGTACGGCGCGTTCCCCGCCCGCGCGCTCGACCTGGTGCGCGAGCTGTCGCTGCGCGGCGGCAAGCGCCTGCGGGTGGTGCTGCTGCACGAGGCCGCCGCCCTGGTCACCGGCGAGGAGGTGAGCGGGCTTCAGGAGGCCGCCGTCGCCATCGAACTGCTGCAGACCCACGGCCTGATCCACGACGACATCATCGACGACGCACCCGTGCGCCGCGCCGGCCCCTCCACCTACTACGCCTACCGCGACCAGTTCCCCGACCGCCCCGACACCGCCCTGGCCCTGGCCGTCCTCGCCGGCGACCTGGCGGCCTTCCTGTCGGTGCGCGTCCTGCTCACCGCCGCCCTGCCGCCCGCCTGCGCCCTGGAGATGGCCGCCGTCCACGCCGACGCCGCGGCCGCCACCGTGACCGGGCAGATCCTCGACCTGGAACGCGACTTCCACCCCGACCCCGACCTCGAACTCCTGCACACTGTCACCGAGTTCAAGTCCACCCGCTACTCCGTCCTCGCCCCGCTGCGCCTGGGCCTGCTCGCCGCCGGCGCCGACCCCGCCGAGCACGACGGCGAACTGCGCGCCTACGCCACCGCCCTGGGCACCGCCAACCAGATCCACGACGACCGGCTCGACCTGTTCGGCGACCCGGCCCGCCTGGGCAAGCCCTGCGGCTCCGACCTGCGCGCCGGCCGGCGCAGCTACGCCGTACGCGCCCTGCTCGCCGCCGCGAACCCGGCCGAACGCGCCGTCCTGGACGCCGCGTTGGCGGACCCGGCCTTCGACGGGGACACCCTGGAACGCGTCCGCCGCATCGCCCGCACCCACGACATCGACCGGACCCTGCGGGACGACGCCCGCCGCCACGCCCACCGGGCTGCGCGCCAGGCCGCCGCGTGGCGGGGCCGCTGGCGGCAGGAGGCGGTGGCGTTCTTCGAGCACCTGCCCGCCTGGAGCGTGGCCCGCGACCACTGACCGTCACCGGCACCGGCACCGGTGACGGTGACGGCGGTGGCGGCGGGCGGGCCCGGCCGCGTCAGGTGGCGGCGGGCAGGTGCGCCAGGAGCGCGGGCGGCGGCAACGCGGGGCTGCCGGGACTGTCCGGGCAACGGTGCTCCACAGCTCGAGGGTCGAGGCAACAGGTCGTCATCCGGACGGCAGGCCCCGGGAGTTCCGGCGCACGACAGCCCGCCCCGAGCCCCGCTCGCACCCGAACCACCCCCACGGGGGCCCCGCATCACCCCACCCGCGCGGCGACACCGCCGGGCCGGCGCCCTTGGCGGCCTGCACGTCGGGGCGCCCCGCCAACCTCTGGGGGCCTCGCCGCCGGCGCCGGTCCCACTGCCGTGTACCGCTGTTGCGTGTCTGCGGCAGGTCCACCGGGCGACAAACTCGTTCGGGGGTCCCGCTCGTGCGCTGCCTGCCCGGCAGCGCGGGGGAGGTGCCGAAGGCGCAGTCGGCGGCCACCGTCGAGCCGCCGGGCCGGGTCGGCGCCGGCGGGCAGCGGATGGACGCCGGTCCCGACCCCCACGGCGACCAGGTCCGGCGGCACCGGCCCGCGCCCGCCGGCTCCCGTCAGCGGCGGGCCTCGATCCGCAGGCCGCCCGTGGTCACCTGGCGGATGGGCTCGCCCGCCAGCAGGTCGTGCGGCTGGCCCAGGGTGATCGCGCCCGCCGCGTCGAGCCGGGCCACTTGGGCGTCCGTCAGCTCGAGCGCCAGGGCGCCCAGGTTGTCCTCCAGCTGGGCGGGGGTGCGGGCGCCGAGCAGCGTGCTCGTCACGCCCGGCTTCCCCAGCGTCCAGGCCAGCGCCACCTGGGCCGCAGTGTGCCCCAGCTCGCCCGGCGGCGGGGCGAACCGGGGCAGGCGGCGTCCCGGCTCGCTGGGCGTTGACCCGTCGTTTCGTGAGGACGCGGAAAGGACGTCCTCACGCCGATAGGCTGCGGACATGATTCGCGCTGTGGTGTTCGATGTCGGTGAGTGCCTGGTCGACGAGACCCGGGAGTACGGTACCTGGGCCGACTGGCTCGGGGTGCCCAGGCACACCTTCGTGGCGCAGTTCGGCGCGACGATCGCGCGCGGGCTCGACTACCGGGAGACGTTCCAGGTCTTCAGGCCCGGCTTCGACCTGTACGAGGAGCGCGAGAAGCGGGCGGCCGCGGGGCGGCCCGAGACGTTCGGCGAGGACGACCTCTACCCCGACGTCCGGGACGCCTTCGCCCGGCTGCGCGCGGACGGCCTGTGGCTGGCGGTCGCCGGGAACCAGACGGTGCGGGCCGGCGCCATCCTGCGTGAACTGTTCACCGGTGACGTCGACTTGATCGCCACCTCCGACGACTGGGGTGCCAGCAAACCGGACCCGGCGTTCTTCACCCGCCTCGCCGAGGCCGTACCGGCCGCGCCGCACGAGATCCTCTACGTCGGCGACCGGCTCGACAACGACGTCCTGCCCGCCGCCCGCTCCGGGATGCGCACGGCCCTGATCCGTCGCGGGCCGTGGGGCTGGATCCAGCAGCACGACCCGGCCGCCGGGCAGGCGACGATGCGCATCGACTCACTGGTGGAACTGCCGAAGCTGATCGCCGAGTTCAACGCTGCAGCGAGTTGAGCGTCGCCGACCAGGAGTACAGCCGGTCGTCCACGGCCCGCACCACCGCCGTGTCCTGCCACTGGGCGAGCGCCCGGCGGGCTTCGCGCACCCGGTCCATGCCGGTGGCGTACCAGGTGGCCGCGAGCTGGTCGAGGGCCTGCTCCAGGAGCGCGCACGCCTGCTCGGGGCGCATGGCCGCCGCCTCGACGGCGGCCAGGTCGCCGAGTACGACGACACGCTGCTTGCCGTCGGTCTGCGGCAGTTCGGCGAGCACCTGTTCCAAGGTCGTGCGCGCCTGGGGGATGAGCCCGGCGGTCAGTTCCGTGTTTCCGCGAAAGGCCCGCAGCCGCGCGGCCGAGAACCAGGTGAACCACTCGGGCGCCGGTGTGGTGCCGCCGGCCGCGAGCACGTCCTCGGCGTGCCGCAGGAGGGCCAGCGCGCCGCGCTGGTCGCCGTTGCGGGTGAGGCATTCGGCCTCGACCGCGTCCAGCCAGGCGAGTACCTCGCCCGCGACGGCGGGAGCCCTGCGGGTGTACGCCCGGGCGGCCTGCATCCGCTCGCGGGCCTCCGGCAGGCGCCCGGCCCAGCCCGGGACGAACGCACTGTGGGCGAGGATGGCGGCGCCGAGCAGGCTGTCGCCCGCTTCGCCCGCCGCCTGCAGTGCGCACACGAGCGTCGTATCGGCGCTGTCCGGCTGCCGCAGGTCGAAGAACTCGATCCGCGCCAGGAGGAGAAGCGACTCGGCGAGAGCGGCGGCGAGGACGTGCCGCGCCACGCCGGACGTCTCGCCGAGGAGCGCGCTGCCGAGCGCGGCATGCTCGGTCACCGCCCGGTGGAGGGTGGCGGGGGCGACGGAGAGGTAGAGGCGCCGGTGGGCCTCGGTGACGACGGCGTAGTCCGCGCCGACCGTTCCGGGCTGGGCCCCGGCGACGCCGTGGGGTCGCGGCAGTGAACCACGCAGCGTCACCGGGACGGCGGGCGCCGGCACGGGAAGGGCATGCGGGGCGCTTTGCGATCTGTCCCAGGGAGGGCGGAAGCCGAGGCTCTCGACCGGCAGGTGGAGTACGTGGACGAGGAGGCGCTGGCTGTCCTCACCCGGCCATGGCGGGGCGTCGGACTCCCAGCGGCGGATCTGGCGGACGCCGACCTCGAATCCGCGCAGGCCGAGCTGGCGTGCCGCTTTAGTGAGGGCGTCAGCGAGGGCCTGCTGCGTGGTGTAGCCGGCGGCCTGACGGGCCGCCTTGAGCGCGATGTTGGGCATACGGTCCTCCGCGCGAGCCGATGGTGAGTCAACTCTATGACGGCGAGGACTCTCTAGGGACTCACCTGGACCCTTTGCCGCCAAAGAAGTCCTCCATGAGTCCTCTGCAAGCCCTTCATGGCGCTGGCCGCGGCGGCGACGATTACCAGCGTCACCGAACGCAAGCGTGCGATCACCGACAGCGGGATTCCGCATGCCGGGAGGTCGGCGACTCCCGTCGGCATCCCAGAGACCCTGTCCGACCCCGAGCGAGTGAGGCTCCCCATGGAACCGAGATCACGAACCGTCACGATGGGGTTCCCGGCCAACCAGGTGAGCATCGGCTCCGTCCGCCGCTGGGCGCAGCAGGCGGTGTCAGAACTCGGCTTGGATCCACTGGAGTTGGACGGTCTTGTGAATGACGTGAGGCTTGTGCTGTCCGAATTGGCCACGAATGCGGTCGTTCATGGCTGCGGGGGCGGCCAGCCGGGTGTGGTGCTGGACGCGGCGATGGGGCTCACCGGGGACTGTGCGTTGCGGGTGTGCGTCAGTGATCCCGGGTCCGAACGGCCCGAGTTGCGGGCGGCGGACGGGGAGGCCGTCGGAGGCCGTGGGCTCGCGCTCGTCCTGGCCGTGGCGGACCGGTTCGGCGTCGACTCCCTTGCCGAGGGCGGGAAGTCGGTATGGGCCGAGTTCGACCTGCCTGGCCCGGGCCTGGCCGTGGTGACGGGCCTGCGTGTCGCCGCGCGGACGCAGCGGCGCCGGGCGGCGGTGTCGGCGCCGCCGGGCCCGGTGGCGCCGGAGCGAATATGGGCGGCACGACGGTCCGGCCGTAGAAGGCCCGGTCGCTGCCGGGCCCCGCAGCACCCGCCCGGCGAGGGCGGGTCGCGCCAGGGCACCGTGCTGCCGCTCCGACCGGTGCCGCGCCTGCCGCGCCTGCCGCGAACCGGACCGCGCCCGTCGGGGCGCAGGATCGGCCGATCCCGGTGGCCCGTTGACGAATTGGGCCTCCGGTGCACGGCCCGGCCTTCCCCCCTTGAGACCGGGCCCCCGCCCGGACAAAGGTCCCCGGCGCGTTGCTCCCCGGCCGCGGCGACCACCGTCCCAGACCGGGCCCTCTGGTAGGTGCCGAGCTCCATCGGCTCCTTCCTTTCTTCCACAGCTACTCCAGAGAAGCGGAGTTCAGTGTGATCGCCCCCGCCGTTTTCCCTTCCTTCCAGCGCGCCTACGCCGCCGTACTGAAGCACGTCACCCAGAACCATGAGTTCGTCAACTCGGCTCGTGGCAACGACAGTCGGGAGATCATCGGCGCGAGCTTCCGGCTCACCGACCCCCGCCGGCGCGCCCTGTACCTGACGAGCCGGCCGGTCAACCCCGTGTACCACCACGCGGAAGCGCTCTGGTACCTGGGCGGCATGCGCAACCTCGACCTGATCGGGCACTACGCCAACCGCCGCCGGGCCGACTCGCGCAACGGCACGACGATCGAGGGCTCGTCCTACGGGGCGCGGATCTTCGCCCCCCGGCTGGGCGGGATGCCTTCGGCGTTCGAGCAGGCGCTGGCGCTGCTGCGCGCCGAGAAGGACAGCAAGCGGGCCTACATGCCGGCCTTCGAGACCCGGGACCTCGACGAGATCGGCCACCCCGACCTGCCGTGCCTGGCCGGCCTCCACCTGCTGGCCCGCGACGGCCACCTACACATGGTCACCTACATGCGGGCCAACGACGCCAATCGCGGCATGGTCTGCGACGTCTACTCCTTCACCCTGATCCAGGAGTTCGCCGCCGCGCTGCTCGGGCTGCGCCTGGGCTCCTACACCCACCACGTGGGCTCGATGCACGTCGGCCTCCAGGACCTGGAGCGCGCGGGCAAGGTGCTGGAGGAGGCCGAGTTCGTGAGCCCCGACGCACCGCCGCGCTTCATCGCCCCGGTGATGCCCGCCACCAGCACGTTGAAGCACATCCGCACGGTACTGGAGCACGAGGCGCTGCTGCGCACCAACCAGGTTCAGTACACCCCGAGGGACGTCGCCGAGCTGGACCTGCCCCGGTACTGGCAGCGCGTGCTGCTGCTGTTCGAGGCGCACAGGCAGATCGTCCACTGCCCGGCGGACGACGTCGATCCGCAGCTGCTCGACGCGCTGGAGCCCGGCGCCCGCTGGCAGTTCGAGCGGCGCTGGCCGGCTCGGGTCGGGGCCGCCGGGTGAGGGGCAACGCGCTGAGCGGCGTCGACTGGTCCCGCTGGAGCGTGGTGCTCCTCAAGCCGGACTGCCTGCGCCGGGGCCTGACCGATCAGGTACTGGCCCGGCTGGAGCGCGCCGCGCGGATCGTCCACCAGCGACAGGTCGTCGTGCAGGACTGGCAGATCCACGTCCACTACTGGGACCTGCTGGTCGGCCAGGACCTCTTCGAGGTGGACGTTCCCGTCTGCCTGCGCAGCACCTACGTGGGCAAGCCAGTCGTCGTGGCGCTCGCCCACGGCGCACCGGGAACCCCCCAGCGGCTGCGCGCACTGCTGGGGCACTTCGACCCGACGCAGGCCGAGGCGGGCACGATCCGCGCCGACCTCGGCGACGACAGCCTCACCGCCGCCAGGGCGCAGCAGCGCCTGGTGGAGAACCTGGTCCATACCTCTGACCACGCCCGCGCCGCCCGCAGGGACTTCGGGACCTGGTTCGGTGCCGGCCGGCACCGGTTACTGGAGATCAAGGAGGAACACCGATGACGACCACCACCCCCGGGGCCCGGCGGCCGCTGCCCCTGCTGACCCCCGAGCAGACCGCGGGGCTCAAGCCGGAGCTGGCCGAGGTCATCGAATACCGCAAGTCGGGCCTGAGCCTGAACCACATCGTCGGGTGCCCGCTGGACTGCGGGTACTGCGTGCGGCACCTGTTCGGCAACTTCGAGCTCAAGACGCCCCGGGCGCTGATGAGTGACGAAGCGGCGGTGGAACTGCTGACCGGTCACCGGTACTTCCGCCCGCACCGCACGCCGATCCAGATCTTCAACCGGGCGACGGACCCGATGCTGGCGGTCGTCAAGCCGCACACCTTCAACACGCTGCGGCTGCTCGACGAACAGGGCCTCACCAACCACGTCCTGGTCATCACCCGGTGGCGTGTCACGCCGCAGGACTGCGCGGTGCTGAACAGCTTCCGCAACCTGCGGCTGACGATGCTGGTCACGCACTCCGGCATCGACCACCCGGGTATCGAGCCGGTGGACTCGAACATCGCCGCCGCCAGCCTCCGGACCCTCCACCAGCACGCCGAGCGCTACCGCACCGTGCTGTACTGGCGCCCGATCGTCCCCGGCCTCAACGACTCCGACACCCACATCCAGCGTGCCCTGGAGCTGTCGAGGCACGCCGACGCGACGGTGTTCACCGGCCTCTTCTTCCGCGAGGAGATCGCCGGGTACTACGCCGACCACGGGCTTCCGCTGCCGTACTCGGACACCGCCCGGCGCAAGATCATGCCGGAGGAGTCCGAGCGGCGCATCCTCGACGCCTTCCGCCGCCCCGACGACCGGGGCGAGCCGTACGGGCCGCTGTTCCGCAAGACCAGCTGCGGCGTCGCGTACGCCCACAAGGTGCCCGACTACAACGGGCACTACGGCATCCGCGAGCTGTGCGACATCTGCCCGGTCGCGCAGCTGGGTCTGTGCCGCGACGCCTGGCAGGCCCCCACGCTGGAGGAGGCGACCGAGCAGGCCCGTGCTCTCGGGGCGGTCGGGGACGTTGAGGTGGACGAACGCGCCATCATCGTCCAGGGCTTGAACGAGCCGCCGCGCTACTTCCTCCAGCACGGCTTCGGCTACCAGGTCCACGACCGTGACAAGCCGCACCGCCACCGCCGCCACGGCCGGGCCGAGATCGGCTGGGCCGACAACACGTAGGAGCACCCATGGACTTCGGCACCTGGCCCCGCATCTTCGTCGTGGACGTGGAGGGCAACGGCGCCCAGCCGCCGGACCTGGTCGAGGTCGCGGCCGTCCCCGTGGAGAACGGGGCCCTGGTGCCGTCGTCCGTCCGCTCCGTCCTGCTCCGCCCGCCCCACCCGATCACTCCGTTCGCGCGGCGGGTGCACGGAATCCGCAACCAGGACGTCGCCGACGCGCCGACCTGGGAGGAGATCGGTCCGCGCGTGCACGCGGACCTGGAGGGCGCGTGGGTCTGCGCGCACAACGCCCACGTGGACTACGGCGTGCTGCTGCGGCACATGCCCGGCTGGAAGCCCGCCGGGGTGCTCGACACCCTGCGACTGGCCCGAGCCACCTACCCGAAGGCCGGCGGCTACAGCCTCGACGCGCTGATCGCCATGACCGGCATCGACCTGTCGGCCGTCCCCGGCCAGCGCCACCGCGCCGCCTACGACGCCTACGCCACCGCCCTGTTGCTGCTCGACCTCGCCGGGCGCTACGACACCTGGGACGCGCTGACCGCTGCCGCGGTCCCGCCCGGGTTGCCCGGCGCCGCCCTGCCTGCGCCGAAACCGGAGGAACCGACACTGTGGTGAAACCCGTCCGCCTCTACATCGCCGGTACGCACTCGACCGGCAAGACCACCCTGGCCCGGCGCATCGAGATGGAGCTGCGCTCCACCGGCCTCACCGTCGCCCGCACCGGGGGCTTCGCGAAGCGGGCCGCCGGGCTCGGGTTCCCGAAGATGACCCGGCACACCTTCGAGTCCACCGCCTGGATCATCAGCTCCACCTGCGCCGCCGCGCTGGAAGCCGAACTCGGCGCCGACGTGGTGATCGTGGACCGGACCCCGTTCGACGCCCTCGCCTACTACCTGGCCGCGCTCCGGCACCGCGACGGGCGGCCCGACCCCGAGGAGCTGTCCCGCCTCACCGGCATGGCGCAGCTGGCCAGCCCCCGGCCGGCCGTGTTCCTGGCCACCGTGCTGGACCCGGCGCTGCCGCTGGCCCAGCACCCGGGCAAGGACCCCGACTGGACCGACGCCGCGTTCCGCGCGGGCGTGGACGAGCAGCTGCACCGCGCCTTGAAGGCGCACAGCGTCCCGTATGTCCCGGTGCCCAACGACGGCCACGCGGAGACCGTCGAGATGGCCGTCGAGGCGATCACCGTCGCCTGGGAGGCGAAGGCGTGAGCGAGACCATCACCATCGCGGGCAAGCCGGTCCCCCGCCTGGGCCTGGGCACCATGCGCCTGACCGGCCCCGGCACCTGGGGTGACCCCGCCGATCCGGCGCAGGCCGTCGCCCTGCTGCGCACCGCTGTGCACGATCTGGGCGTCCTGCACATCGACACCGCCGATGCCTACGGCCCGCACACCGTCGAGGAGGTGGTCCGCCGCGCGCTGCACCCCTATCCGGCGCAGCTGCTGGTGGCCACGAAGGTCGGCATGGTGCGGCCCGCCCCGAACGTGTGGAAGCCGCTCGGGCGCCCCGCGTACCTGCGCGCCGCCGCCGAGGCGTCCCTGCGCCGCCTGGGCGCCGAGCGGATCGACCTGTGCTACCTGCACCGAGTGGACCCCGCGGTGCCGCTTGCCGAGCAGGTCGGCGAACTGGAGGACATGCGGTCCGAGGGCAAGATCGGCGCCATCGGCCTGTCGAAGGTGACGGTCGAGCAGATCGAGGAGGCCGCCGCGGTGGTGCCCGTCGCCGCGGTTCAGAACGTCCTCAACGTCACCGAGCCGGACGACCCGGCGGTGGATCACTGCCGGACCCGCGGCATCCCGTACGTGCCGTACCGGCCGCTGAACGCCGGCAAGCTCGACCCGGACAAGGCGCTGCGGTGGCTGCTGGACCTCGGGCCGCACGTGGCGCCGATCCCCGGAACCGCCGACCCGGAGCACCTGCTCGCCCTGTTCTCGTCGGCGAGCTGACCCGGTGGCGAAGACCTGGATGCCCCGGGAGGAGTTCGTCCGGACGCTGCCCCGGGCTCTGCACAGCGCCAGCGTGCTGCTCTTCGACCCGGAGGGGCGGCTGCTGCTCCTGCACGACTCCTCCAGCGAGGGCCGGGCCGCCAAGGGCTGGCCGCAGCGCTGGTGGGCGCCGGGCGGGCTCCTGCGCGAGGGCGAGGCCCCGGCGAAGGGTGCGTGGCGGGAGGCGCTGGAGGAGACCGGCCTGCACCTGGCCGAGCCGCTGGTCCCGGTCGGCGTGGACTTCGTCCCGCCTGCCGAGGGCTGGCCGCCGGTCAGCAGCTACTTCTTCTCCACCGGGCCGCTCACCTGGGAGCAGGTCGACTCGATCGCCCTCTCCGACGAGCACGACGACCACCAGTTCCATCAACTATCCGACTGGGAGGGCCAGGTGTCGCCCACGATGCACGGCCGGCTGACCGCGCTGGTCGCCGCCTTCGCGCACGAGCAGCAGATCGTCCTGCACTGCGGCAGGCCGATGTGATCTGGCGGCAGCACGGCCGCGAGACGGTGTTCGCCGCGTCCCGTATGGCCGTCCACCGCGACCGGGTGACCCGGCCGGACGGGCAGCCGGACGAGGTATGGGTGACCGAGCTGCCGGACGGCGCGCTGATCGTTCCGGTGGGCGAGAACGGCCGGATCGGCATGG
Source organism: Streptomyces sp. NRRL WC-3742 (assembly GCF_000720635.1). Classification (GTDB taxonomy): domain Bacteria; phylum Actinomycetota; class Actinomycetes; order Streptomycetales; family Streptomycetaceae; genus Kitasatospora. Next base: position 38,932 of record NZ_JOCF01000094.1, read on the forward strand.
TCCGCTCGGTCACCTACGTCCACGGCGAGGTCGTCACCCCGCCGGGAGGCACCGTCGAGCCCGGCGAGGACCCGTTGGCCGCCGGGCGTCGGGAGCTGCGCGAGGAGGCCGGGCTGACCGCCCGCACCTGGACGCCGCTGGGCAGCGTCGCCCTGCTGACCCGTCACACCTCCCGCTTGCACGTCTTCCTGGCGACCGGCCTGACGTACGGGCAGCAGGAGCTGACCGGCTCGGAGGCCGGGATGACCTTGGAGTGGTGGAACCTGGCGGAGGCGGTTGAGGCCGCGTACGGCGGCCGGCTCACTCTGGCGGCGGGCGCGTCGCTGGGCATCCTGATGGCCGCCCGCCACCTGGAGAACCCCACGAGCTAGGAAGGCGAGGCAACGTGTGCACGGCGTTCGTCAGCATCGCGCCGGACTCGGCGGCGCCGGTGCTCCTGCTCTCCGTCCGGGACGAATATACCGACCGCAGATGGCTACCGCCCGGCCTCCACTGGCCGGAGCAGCCCGATGTCGTCGGCGGCCTGGACCTGGGCGGCGGCGGTGCCTGGCTTGCCGTCGCCACCGGGGCCGGTGCCGAGCCGGTGGCGGCCTGCCTGCTCAACGGGTTCGGCCGAACCGCTTCCCCGCGGCAACGACTCTCCCGGGGTGGGCTGCCCCTCATCGCCGTCGGCGGCCGGCCGGTCAACAGCCTCCGGCTGGAGTGCTACGACCCGTTCCACCTGATCGTCGCCAGGCCCTCCGGGGTGCGGGTGACGAGCTGGACCGGCAACAGCCTCGAAGACCACGAACTGCCCGCCGGTCTGAGCGTCGTCCTCAACGACGGCGTGGACGGCCGGGCGGGTGCCCAGCCCTGCCCGCACCACATCCGCGCGACGATGGCCGCCCGGGCAACACACTTCCGGGCACGGCTGCGAGCGGTTGAGCGCCCTGAGCCACTCGGCGGACGGCCGGACGACGCGTGGGGCCAGTGGCTGCCGATTGCGTGCGGCGACGGTCTCCCGGTTGACGATCCGGCAGCGCTGATACGTCGTCTGGAGTCGTCGAGCGGCCGGGCCTGGGGGGCGGTGTCGCTCTCCCTGCTCGCCCTCGCTCATCAGCAGGTACGGTACGACTTCGGCGCCGTCTCCGACTCCGACTCCGGACTCTCGCCCCGGGTCGTTCTGGAGCCGAGGCCCGTGCGGCGCTGGACCGCTCCTTGCACCGCAGTCAACCGCCACGACGACCAGCACCCACCCGGGCAGCACCTCCTGCAGCAGGATCGATGTGCAGGCTCTTCGCAGGGGCGGCTGTCCGCACCACCCGCCTGCACGGAGAGCGATCCGGTGACAGGGCGATCACGAATCAGCGAACGTCGATCCCGCCGGAACGGGCCGGGGCTTTGATGTCCACCAAGCTCAGCCCCGGGGCCCCGGGCCTCAGGTCCCGGAAGCCCCCACTGCCCTGATTCCGTTCTCCCGGAAAGGTGCTGCCCCCTATGGCCTCCGGCAAAGTAGTCCTGACGAAGGCGTCTCCCACCGTCTCCCTGGACAAGCACGGTGTGACATCCGGTCTCATCCGGGTCAACTTGAACTGGACCTCACCCCAGGACTCCGCCCAACAGGGGGCCAGGGAACCGCGAGGGCTGTTCCAGAAGATGCGGGCCTCGCTGCGAGCGGGAACCACCAAGGACGTGGACCTCGACCTCGGCTGCATGATCAGGTTCAGTGACGGCAGCAAGACCGTCGTCCAGGCGCTGGGCAATGCGTTCGGCGCGGTGAATCGCTTCCCGTACGTCGCGCTGGACGGGGACGACCGGACCGGGGCGCAGGCAGCGGGCGAGAACCTCGTGATCAATCTGGATCACCAGGCCGAGTTCTCCAAGCTGCTGCTCTTCGTCTACATCTACGGCGGGTCCGGGGACTTCCGCGGCCTCGACGCGGTGGTGACCCTCACCTCCGACCGCGGCGACCGGTTCGAGGTGCGTCTCGACGAGTGCCCGCCGCAGGCACACGCATGTGCGATCGCTCTGATCAAGCGGCAGAAGGGCGAACTCGTCGTCGGGCGCGAGGTGAGGTGGTTCACCCCCAAGGACGGCCCGATCATCCACGACGCGATCTCCCGGGCCTACCGGCTCGGCATGAAGTGGACGCCGGGAAGCAAGTAGCCGCCCGGCCACGGCCGCCCAGCCGCCCCTGCCCCGGGCGGTGGTCCGGCGCCCGGCGAAGCCCGCCGGGCCCCGGACGGAGCAGGCGGGTGGGGGTGGGCGGTGGGGAACGGCGGCGAGACTTCTCAACATGGAGGCCACGCACGGGCGTTCGCCCCGGGGCCGGGCCGGGAGGTCGGCCTGGAGGGTGACGACCTGGCGGAAGGCCCTGTTGGCTCCCACCACCGGGCAGGCTCGGCCACTAGCCTCTGGGGGACGGCGAAGGAGAGGTGGGCAACGGTGCTCGACCCCGACGAGGAGAGCGTGTCCGCCTGGTACACCGCCCGACGCAGCCGATACCGGCCGGCGGGCACGCGCGATGCCATAGCCCTCGACCCCGACGCCCGCAGATGCCTCCTCGAGGACACGCCCCGTCTGGTCGTCGAATGGGACGGGGCCCAATGGCAGCCGGTCGGTGTGGCCGAGAACTACTCGGAGGCGTACCCGGTCATCGTCCGGCGCGGCGCCGACTTCGCTCCGCCGCAGGACGACACCCCCGTTGCGCTGCTGCGCAAGGGGAGCGGGCGGCACCGCAAGGACTGACTGCGGGTCCGAAGCGCGGCGAGGCCCCTCCCCCGTGTGGCCCCGGTGCGTTGCCCTCTGCTGCTCGGACTCCTGCTTCGCCAGCTCGGCCTGGGGCATGACGGCGCGAGCGTGCGGTGCGGTCCCGGTGTGCCACCCGGCCTGGCCGTGCGGCGCACGGCCAGGCCGGGGGCGGGCACCCGCCGGCAGGCGGGTGGGGGGTGGACGGTGGGGAACGGCGGGTGCTGTTGCTCAACAACGGGATGACGCGCGGGTGTTCAGCCCAGGAGGTCGGCTTGGAGGGTGGCGACCTGGCGGAAGGAGGCGAGGGGGACGCCGTCGGGGTTGGTCATGGTGACCACGCCCATGACGTCGGAGGCGCACAGGTAGGCCAGGCGGCCGGTGGGCAGGTCCTTGGCGGCCTTCTTGCGCCCGTTGAGGGCGGTGAGGGTGACGCCGTCGACGCTGTCCCAGTCCTTGAGGGACATGGTGTCGGACTCGGGGACGGCCTTGGGCACGCTGCGGGCGCGCACGGTGGTGTAGGCGTCCCAGGCTTCGCCCGCGGAGGCGAAGCGCAGCAGGCGGATCTGGGTGCGGGTGCCGTCGGGGGTGGTCCATTCGCGAACCGTGGCGCCCAGGCAGACGTTGCGCTGGAGCATGGGGCGCAGTTTGGCGGCGTCCTGCTGGTCGGCGCCGATGGCGTCGCAGGGGACCCAGTCGGCGAAGGCGGTGGCGGCGGGGGCTCCGTGGGTGGTGGGGGCCGCCGGGGCGGGGGTGGT
>NZ_JOCF01000095.1 GCF_000720635.1 Streptomyces sp. NRRL WC-3742
GGGGGGGTGGGGGTTTCGGGGGCTCTGGGTGTACTGGGTACACCGGGGGCCCCGGGGTGGCGCAGGGCGCCGCCGAGGAAGAGCTCGGCCAGGGAGAACGCGGCGTCGCGGGGGGCGAGGCGTCCGTCCTGGATGGACCAGCCGATGCCGGCGACGAGGTCGAAGAACGCCTCGCTCAGCCAGGCGGCGCTGAGCTCGATCCGGAAGACGCCCTGCTGCTGGCCGCGCAGGAAGAGCGCGTGCAGCCGGGCGATCTGGACCTCCCAGAGGTCGTTGATGTCCTCGTTCTCGTAGAGCTGGTTCTCGCCCGCCAGGAAGGCGCAGAGCGCGGCGTCGGGCACGGAGGCGTCGACGAGGCGGCGCAGGGCGGCCTCGGCGTCGCCGTCGTCGACGGCGGCGGTGTCCAGGGCGGCGGCGAAGCGGTGCAGCCCGAGGAGGCCGACCTCGCGGATCAGCGCCTCGCGGCCCGGGAACAGTCGGTGCAGGGTGGCGCGGCTGATGCCGGCGGCGCGGGCGATCTCGTCGAGGTGGGCGCCCGGGCGGCGGGAGAGTACGCCGACGGCGGCTTCGAGGACGGTGTCGCGGTCGGTGGCCATGGGTCGAGTGTAGAGCAAATGAGACATGGATGTCTCAGAATTACCCCGTGAATCTCATCTGGCCCGTGAGTGTGTACTACGCCAGTAGTGGCACTACGGAAGTAGTGCCACTACTGGCGTAGTGAGGCCGCGGGGGAGGGCAGCAAAAAACCGGGGACGGCGGGTGTGCCGTCCCCGGTGGGGCGCCGCTCGGTCGCGGCCTCGCTCAGCTCTGGTGGTGGCTCAGCTCTGGTTGTAGAAGCCCGTGTCGTCCAGCGGCCGGTCGATCACCGTGACCTCGACGTCCGCCGGGGTGAGCAGGAACACCCGGCGGGCGATCCGCTCGATGCCGCCGCGGGTGCCGAAGATCAGCCCGGAGGCGAAGTCGACCATGCGCTTGGCCTCGGCCTCGCTCATCTCGGTGAGGTCCATGACCACCGGGATGCTCGCCCGGATGTGCTCGCCCACCGTCCGCGCGGCCTCGAAGCCGGTCGGCCGGAGGGAGACGATCTTCGCGGGTGCCGGCACCGCCGGGATCGTGTCCTGATCGCCCCACTCGTCCTCGTACACCGCGGCCGGGTAGTTCCCCGAGGGCATCAGCCACCCGTTGTGGTGCTCGTCGCGAAGTGCTCCCATGCCGCGCCTCCCTGCCTCGTCCCGTCCTGGTCCCCCGGGGGTGCGTGTCCTTTTTGACACGTCATCCACTCGTCGGAACTGTCCGAGTATCGCACTGTTCACCGGTCCTGTGCCCGCTCGCGGCCTCCGTACGAGTCGCGCCGTGCCGGATTCCCGGGCGAGCCCGGGCACCATCAGCGACGCGAAGGTGCACCGTACGGTTGCGCGCGTAGACCATATCGGTCACGGTCACCGCTTAATTGACCTTCTGTCAACAATGCGGAAACGATTTCACCCACGTTGGATCACGGCTCACTCGCCGGTCGAGCCGTCCACGAGTTCCCGCAGAAGATCCGCGTGTCCGTTGTGCCGGGCGTACTCCTCGATCATGTGGACGAGAATCCAGCGGAGCGTCACCTCCTCGCCCCGGCGCAGCTGCATGCCGAAGGTGTCCAGCGACAGCGCGGCCGCCGCGCGGCGGGACGCCTCGACCTCGGCGCGCCAGACGGCGAGGTCGGCGGCGACGTCCGCGGTGTCCACGTCGTCGAAGTCGCCGTCCTCGTTCTCCGGCGTGCAGTAGTGGCTCACGGTGATGTCCTCGCCCAGCAGGATCACCTGGAACCAGTACCGCTCGACCTCGGCCATGTGCCGCACCAGGCCGAGCAGGGAGAGGTTGGACGGCGGAACGGAGCGCAGGCGCAGCTGGTCGTCGGTGAGGCCCTCGCACTTGAGGGCGAGGGTGGCGCGGTGGTAGTCGAGCCAGGCGTGGAGCATGGGGGCCTCGTCGGCCGCCATCGGCGGATCGATCCGCTTCTCGAGTTCGGTCATGGTTGGTCATCCTGGCGGGTGCGCCCCCGCCCGGCGAGCGGTTTTCGGTCAGGCCGCGGCGGCGTGTCGGCTCCGGCGGCGGGCCACGGCGGCGCGCCACAGCCCCACCAGGGTGCCCAGCACCAACACGGCCACGCCCCCGGCCGACACCAGGAACGCCGTCGAACCCGGGCGGCTCGCGCTGGCCGCCGCCGCCACGTAGACGGCGGTGGTCGGCACCACGCCGATCAGGGTCGCGAGGACGAACGGGAGGAAGCGCACCCCCGAGAAGGCGGCGCCGTAGTTGCCCGCCTGGAACGGCATGCCCGGCAGCAGCCGCAGCACCAGCACGCTGCGGAACCCCTGCTCGGTGAAGCGCCGGTCGAGCGCCCCGAGCACCTTGCCCCGCAGGTACGGGCGCAGCGCCTCGCGCCCGAGCCACCGGCCCAGGCCGAAGGCCATCGCCGCGCCGACCGTCGTCCCGGCGACGGCCAGGGCCACGCCCTCCTGGATGCCCAGCAGCAGTCCGGCGGCGGCGTTCAGCGCGGGTCGGGGCACGAAGGCCAGGGTGCCGACGGCGTAGACGAGGGCGAACAGCGGCGCGAACCAGTAGACGGGGAGCCGGTCGGCGAGCCCGCCGTCGAGCACCTCGGCCGGGCTCCAGAGCAGCAGCGACCCGGCGGCGGCGCCCAGCAGCACCACCAGCACCCCGAGCCGCCACCACGCGGCCGCCCGGCTCCGCGGCGCCTCGGCGAGCGGGTCGGCCGAGGGCGCGGGTGCGGTCTCGGCGGCGGGAGCTTCGGTCGCGGGCACCCGCCGAGCCTAACCCGGCTCCTGTGCCCGCCCGATGGCCGGGGTGTGGAGGCGGTGTGGGCAGCGGGTCTTGGCGGGGCCGGACCCGGCCCGTAGGGTGTGCCCTCCACCGCGGGCAGCGCGGTGTTCCAAGGGGAGGAAGCACGTGAACTCGCTTGCTGCAAAGGCTCGTTGGTTAGGTGCGCTGGTCACGTCGGGGGTGCTGCTGCTGGCTGGTGCGGGCACGGCCGGTGCGCGTACGACGGACGGGGGCGAAGGGCCGGTGCGGGGCGTCCCGCAGACCGTGCAGCTGAAGCTGGGGGCGCGCTCGGTGGCGGTCGGCCCGGACGGGCGCAAGGCGTACGTCTCGGTCGGCAGCCAGACGGGCGGCGCCCGTCTGGACGTCGTCGACACGCAGAGCGGAGCCGTCACCGCGGAGGTGGTGCTGAACTCCGGGTTCGAGGTCCAGGTCGGGCAGGTGGCCGTCAGCCCGGACGGCTCGCGGGCCTACGTGCTCTACGGGCTCGGCCGGCACCTGCAACTGTCCATGCTGGCCGTCGTCGACACGGCCACCAACACCGTGATCGCCAGGGTGGAGGCCCCCGACCAGCCCCGGCCCAACCCGGAACGGACGACCACCGGGCGCCTGAGCGCGCTGGCCGTCAGCGACGACGGGTCGCGGGTCTTCGTCGCCCAGGCGGGCCCCAAGCCGCCCAACCGCCCGATCCTGGAGGGTGCCCGCATCCTGCAGTTCTCCGCGGAGGACCTGGCGTACACCGCCGCCGTGACGGTGCCGGGCAAGTACGCGGGGGGCATCGCCGTACGGCCGGGCGGCCGCGACGCGTACATCGCCACCGACGAGGGGCTGTCGCTCCTGGACACGAGCACGGACACCCCGCTCCTGGAGAAGACCCTCGCCGGTGCGGGCGGCTGGCTCGCCGCCCTGGCCGCGTCCCCCGACGGTTCGCGCCTCTACCAGGTGGACTCCGCGGGCGCGGGAGCGGTCGTCGACCTCGCCACGGGCACCGTCGACTCGACCTTCACCGTCGAGTCGGGCCGCTCGACGTGGTCCCTGCTGCCGAGCGGCGACGGCTCCCGGCTCTACACGGTCGCGCAGGGCTCCAAGGTCCTCTCCATCGACACCGACACGAACACCGTCGTCCCCGGCGAGGGCGTCACGGGGCTGAGCGGCGCGGGCGAGCTGGCGCTCGGCCCCGACGGCCACACCTTCTACGTGACCTCCGGCGCGAGCCTGCAGATCATCGGGTTCTGACCGGCGGGCCAGGACCCCGGGGCCCGCTCCCGCGCCGGAGCGGGCCCCGTTCGACGCACGCGCGTTCCCCGGTTCGCCGCTGCGGCCCGCTCGGTGACGTCTGAGACGATCAGCCGGGAGGGTGCGCCCTCACCGAGCCGATCCCCGGCGCCGAGCCGGAACGGCAGCTCCGAAGGGGGAGTAGAGGCATGGACGCGGTACCGGTATTCGTGCGCAGTTACCACCGGGGCATGGGACGCGCGTCCATGGCCATGCTCGGGTGCGGGCTGCTGCTGTTCGTCCTGGCGGTGGCCTACCTCATACCGCATGACAGCCATGTGGCCACGGTCCTCAACGGTCGCGGTGTCCACGTGCGGGGAGCCGTCACGGAGTGCGTGTCGGTGGGCAGCAACGACGACGGTTCCGCCTCCGCCAACTCCCGTTGCCGGGTGCGCTTCGCGGCATCCGACGGGCGGTCCGTCGAAGCGGAACTGGCCTATGTGACGAGCGACATCAGGAACGGCCAGTCCGTCACCGTCGTGTACGACCCGCAGGACACCGGGCTCGTCGCCCTGCCGTCGAGCATCGGCTTCTGGAACACCCTCGGCCGGAACGCGGTGGACTGGTTCGCCCTGGTGGCCTCGGTGGTCATGCTGCTCGTCGGGACGGCGACGCTCGTCTGGTACCTGCGGGTACGCGCTCAGATGAGGCGGGCGGGAGCGTGACCCGGCCGTGCGACAGGGTGGTCCCGGCGCGGCGGAGCGGACCGTGCACGTTTCCTCGCCGCGACCGGACCGGCCGTGGAAGGATCCGGGGATGCCGGAAGATGTGATGACGGCCGGGCCGGGCCTGCGGGTCTACCCCGAGCCCACGGACGTGTTCGTCGCCGACCAGGTCGAACTGGCCGAGCACCTGCACCCGTTGATCTCGATCGAGCTCGCCCGGGTCGACCCGGCCTGGCACGGGTGGATCCACCTGCTCAGCCCGCTGGAGCCGGCGGAGGGCTACCTCGGCGACCACACCGGGGCCTTCCACTCACCGTTGCAGACCACCAACTGGATCGGGTTCGCACTGGAGGGCGACCGCTACCGGCTGCTCGGCGACGTCCGCTACTTCGCCCGGGCGACCACTTCCGACGAACTGCCCGATCCCCGCGAGGGCTTCCGTGCCCAGCTGGAGGAGCACTGCCGCGGGGAGGAGCACAGCTATCGCCTGCACCGGGACTCGTTCCGCCGCGAGGGCAGGCTGCTCATGCTCGACGCCGACGGCGCGCCGCTCCACGGGTCCGACGAGGCGGTGGCCCTGCTCGACCAGCTCGGCGGCGCCGACGAGGGCGGCAACTGGTCCGAGACCGGGTTCTTCCCGCTGGAGTACGCCGAGGACGAGGCGCGGCCGGTCAGCCCGGCCGGGCGCGAGTTCCGCTTCGTGGCGGCCGTGCCGGGCTACCACTACCGCCGCACGGGCGCCGACTGGATTCTGCTCTTCTTCGAGCCCGTCGAACGACTGGCCCTCCTGACCTTCGACTGGAGCTGACCCCGCCCCGTACCGTCCGCCGGGGGATTCCGGTGGGAGTGCCCCTCACCGTGCGTCGACGTCCTTTCTGGAAGGCATGTCCGGTGGCGCCGTGGCCAGGAGGTCCGGGGCGGAAGGCTCTTCCGTCAGCCGCAGCGCACCGGCGCCCAGTGCCATGGCGAGGACGAGGAGGGTGACCAGGCCGAAGGAGACGGTCAGCGAGGTGGCCTGGGCGAGGGCGCCGATGACGGCGGGGGCGATCAGGCCGGAGGTGTAGGTGACGGTGGCGACGCCGGCGATGGCCTGGCTGGCGTTGGTGCCGATGCGCCCGGCCGCGGCGAAGGCCAGCGGGACGATCACCGCGACGCCGACGCCGATCAGCGCGAAGCCGGGGATCGCCAGGGCGGGGTGGTCGGCGGCGACGACCAGCAGGCCCCCGGCGGTGGCCACGGCGCCGCCGAGGCGGGTGGAGCGGACGGCGCCGAGGCGGTGGATCACCGCGTCCCCGGCGAGGCGGGCCGCGGCCATGGTGAGGGCGAAGGCCGTGTACGAGGCGGCGGCGACGGTGGCGGAGGAGCCGGTGACGTCGCGCAGGTAGACGCCGCTCCAGTCCATCGAGGCCCCCTCGGCGAACACCGCGCAGAAGCCGACCAGGCCGATGACCAGCGAGCTGCGCGGCGGCAGGGCGAAGCGCGGCGGCGCCTCGGCCTCCTCCCCGGCGCGGATGTCGGGCAGGCCCGCGCAGACGGGCTGGGCGAGGAGCAGCAGCGCCAGCGCCGTCGCGGGGAACTGGAGGCGCGCGTCGAGGTCGAGGTGGGCGGCGAGGATGCCGAAGGCGGAGGCGACCAGCCCGCCCGCGCTCCACATGCCGTGCAGCCCGGACATGATCGAGCGGCCGAGGCGCTCCTCGATCTCCACGCCCTGGGCGTTCATCGCGACGTCGGCCATGCCCGCCGCGGCGCCGTACAGCAGCAGGACGGCGCACAGCACCGGCAGCGAGGGGGCGAGGGCGGGCAGGACGAGGGTCAGGCAGCACAGGGCGAGCAGGCCCCGCACCGCGGCCCGGCCGCCGTAGCGGTGCACGATGCGGCCGGCGAGCGGCATGGCGAGGGAGGCGCCGATGGCGGGCATCACCAGGGCGAGTCCGAGCTGGCCGGGGGAGAGGTCCAGGCGGTGCTGGAGCCAGGGGATGCGGGTGACGAAGGTGCCGCCGACGGCTCCGTGCACGGCGAAGACGAGCGCGATGCCCGTCCGGGCGCGGCGCGGGGCGTCGAGCGGTTGCGGGGGTTCGAGTGCGGGGGCGGTGGGGTGTGTCATCCGGCGTTCCCTCCCGTTCGGGCGACGGTTCGCTAAATTATCAGGAAGGGATCCTGATAAAAAGCCTCTGGAAGGATGACCGGCCATGACCACCGCGCGCACGGCCACGCCGAGCACCGCCCGGGCGATCAACGACCGGCTGGCCCTCAACCTGCTGCTCGAACAGGGCCCCCTCACCGCCACCGAGCTGCGCGACCTCACGGGCCTGTCCCGGCCCACCGTCGCCGACCTGCTCGACCGCCTCCAGCGCACGGGCCTGGTCGCCGTCGTCGGCGAACGCGGCGAACGGCGGCGCGGTCCCAACGCCCGGGTGTACGCCCTCGTCGCCTCCCGCGCCCACATCGCCGCCTTCGACGTCCGCTCCGGCGGCGTCAGCCTCGTCGTCGCCGACCTCGCCGGGCGGGCCCTCGCCACCGCCGAGGTGCCCGTCGACGGCGGCGGCGCACCCGACACCGCCGCAGCCGACACCGCCGCGCGGATCGTCGAGGTCCTGCGGGAGACGGCGCGCGGCGCCGGGGTCGAGCGGTTGCACACCGTCGCCGTCGGCGCCCCCGGGCTCGTCGACCCGGCCACCGGGCGGCTGGTCAGCACCGGCGACCTGCCCGCCTGGCACGGCGAACTCTTCGCCGCCCTACGGGAGTTGCCCCACGCCGAGGTCATCCTGGAGAACGAGGTCAACCTCGCCGGGCGCGCCGAGTACCGCCTCGGCGCCGCCCGCGACCGCGACACCTTCGTCCTGATGTGGCTCGGCCACAGCGTCGGCGCCGCCGTCGTCATCGACGGGCGGCTACGCCGGGGCTTCTCCGGCGGCACCGGCGAGATCTGCTTCCTGCCCGTCCCCGGCACCACCGCCCTGCCCAGCGCCGACAGCTGCGAGGGCGGCTTCCACGGCCTCGTCGGCAGCGCCGCCCTCTGCGCCCTCGCCCGCACCCACGGCCTGCCCGCCGACCCCGCCGACGACGCGCCCGCCGCCGAAGGCGCCGTCCGGGCCGCACTGGAGAGCCTCGACGGGCCCGGCGGGGCCTTCCTCGACGAACTGGCCGGGCGGATCGCCATCGGCGCCGCCTCCGTGTGCGTCGTGCTCGACCCCGGCTGCGTGGTCCTCGGCGGCGAGATCGGCCGGGCCGGCGGTGCCGAACTCGCCGGACGCGTCGAGGCGCGCCTGTCCGGGCTCTCCCCGCTGCGCACCGAGGTCCGCGCCGGGACGGCCGGCGGAGGCGCCGTCCTCGCCGGGGCGGTGCTCACCGCCGGGGACGCCGTACGGCGGGACCTCTTCGGCGAACCCTGATCCGCTTACGGCAGGATGGCAGCGGGGGCGCGCACCCCCCGTCCCGAGAACCACCGTCAGGAGTCGCACATGGGCCAGGCCGGCGCGGTCAACCCCTACCGGATCGGCGAGGCCGCCGCGCTGCTCGGCGTCAGCGCCGACACCATGCGCCGCTGGGTGGACGCCGGACGGCTCGCCGCCGAGCGCGACGAGCACGGCCACCGGATCATCCCCGGCGCCGAACTCGCCGCCTTCGCCCGGGAGTTGTCCCGCCAGGAGAGCGCCGAGGGCCGCCCCTCCTCCGCCCGCAACCGCTTCCCCGGGATCGTCACCGACGTGAAGCTCGGCGACGTGGCCGCCCAGGTGGAGATCCAGGCCGGGCCGTTCCGGGTGGTCTCCCTGATCAGCCGGGAGTCGGCCGAGGAACTGAACCTGGTGCCCGGCGCGCCCGCCACGGCCGTCATCAAGTCGACCAATGTGATGGTCGAACCGCGCTAGGCCGTGTCTTTCGGCTCACGCCGTCGCGCAGACACCTTCGAACGAGAGGCCCGGATGCCGCACCTGCCCACCACCCAGAGCGCCGTGCTCGCCCTGGAGGAGCTCGCCGCCCGCCCCGGCCGCGAGGTCCGCGCCCAGCACGACATCGGCCGCGACCGGACCTTCGCCGGGCCGGTCGTCACCGTCCCCGGCGAGGACGGCTACCGCGAGGGCATCGGCGCCCACGACCTCACCCCCTGGCCGGCCGGGAGGATCCGATGAGCCCCGAGAACCCGAAGCCCCTGGCGGTCGCCCACCGGGGCGACCCGTACCGGTACCGCGAGAACACCCTGCCCTCGATCGCGTCCGCGATCGCCGCCGGCGCGGACGCCGTCGAGATCGACGTCCAGCTCACCCGCGACAAGGTGCCCGTGCTGCTGCACGACCGCACCCTGGAACGGCTCTGGGGCGACGCCCGGGACATCGGGCGCGTCACCACCGAACAGCTCGAGGACCTGTGCCGGGGCGAACTGGCCGTCCCCACCCTCGCCGAGGCCCTCAGGACCATCGCCGCCGCAGACGGGCCCAGGCTCCTCATCGACCTGGACGAACCCGGCCCGGCCGCCGCCACCTGGTCCGTCGTCACGGGCCTCGGCGCCGAACGGCACGTCGCCTTCTGTGGCCCCGCCACCGCCATGCTCGCCGTGCGCGCGCTCAGCCCCGACGCCGAGATCGCGCTCACCTGGAAGCAGCCCCGGCTGCCCGGGCGCCCCCTGCTCGACGACCTGCGCCCCCGCTTCCTCAACCCGCCCTTCGGACTGGTCACCCCGCGCCTCGTCGGGGAGGCCGCCGACCGGGGCCTCGCCGTCTCCACCTGGACCGCCGACCTGCGCCGCACCATGCGCCGGCTGCGCGAGGCCGGGGCCGCCTCCATTACCAGCAACCGGATCTCCGTGCTGCGCTCCGTCCTGGACGGCCGCCGGTGAGCGAACCCACGCTCTCCACCCGGGCACTCGGCCGCGCCCTGCTGGCCCGTCAGCACCTGCTGGAGCGCAGCGACCTGCCGCCCGCCGCGATGATCCACCACCTCGGCGGGCTGCAGGCCCAGGCCGCGCCCCAGCCGCCCTACCTCGGGCTGCTCTCCCGGCTCGAGGGCTTCCGGGCCGAGCAGCTGAGCGAGCTGATCGAGCAGCGGGAGGTGGTGCGGATCGCCCTCCAGCGCGCCACCATCCACCTCGTCATCGCCGAGGACTGCCTGAGCCTGCGCCCGCTGCTCCAGCCCGTCCTGGACCAGGGGTTCGGCGGCAACCACGGCAAACGGCTGGTCGGCCTCGACCTCGACGAGGTCACGGCCGAGGCCCGGGCCCTGGTCGAGGAGCGGCCGCGCACCTTCAAGGAACTCGGCGACCTGCTCGCCGCCACCCGCCCCGACCGCGACCCGGCGGCGCTCGCCCAGGCCGCCCGCTGCCGGCTGGCGCTCGTCCAGGTGCCGCCGCGCGGCATCTGGGGGCGCGGCGGCGCGGCCGCGCACACCACCGCCGAAGCCTGGCTGGGCCGCCCGCTCGACCCGCAGCCCTCGCTGGACGCGATGGTCCTGCGCTACCTGGCCGCCTTCGGCCCGGCCAGCGTCAAGGACGTCCAGAAGTGGTGCGGCCTCACGGGCCTCGGCGCCGTCCTGACCAGGCTGGCGCCCGGGCTGCTGACCTTCCGGGACGAGCAGGGCCGGCTGCTGTACGACCTGCCGGACGCGCCCCGGCCGGGGGAGGACGCGCCGGCGCCCGTACGGCTGGTCGCGCCCTTCGACAACCTGGTGCTCTCGCACGCCGACCGCAGCCGGGTGCTGCCCGAGGAGTACCGGACGCGGGTGATGAGCGTCAACGGGATCGTGTCCGGCACCCTGCTGGTGGACGGGACGGTCGCCGGCACCTGGCGGCTGACGGGGGAGCAGGAGGTCGTCGTCGAGCCCTTCGTCCGGCTGCGCGCCGCCGACCTGGACGCCGCCGAGGCGGAGGCGCGGCGGGTGCTGGCCTTCGCGGGCGGGGGTGGGGGCGTGGGCGGCTCGGTGCGGTTCGAAGGGCCCTGACCTGAAGGGCCCCTGAAGGCCCCTGAGGGTTTCTGACACCCGTTCGGGGGGTTTCGGCGGGCAGCGCGCGGCCGGGTCTGCTGAGCTGAGTCGGTTCGGACCGAGTCGACGACGCCCGGCGGAGGTGGCCCGTGACCGTGGAGCCCGGCAGGCCCCCGGAGGACCGCCGCCGACCGTACCTGATGCTGCCACCCGCGCTGCGGCAGGCGGCGGCCTGGTCGGCGGCGGTGGTGCTGCTGATCGCCGTCGCCTCGCTGGCGGTGTTCGCGCTCGTCGAACTGCGGGCGGCCACCGTGCCGTTCGTCCTGGCGCTGCTCGGCGCCTCGCTGCTGTACCCGGTGGTGCCCTGGCTGGTGCGCCGGGGCGTCGGGCGGGGCCTGGCCGCCGGGCTGACCTGCGCCGTGCTGGTGGTGGCCGTCGGCGGGGTGATCGCCCTGCTCGTCAACTCCCTGGTGCACAGCGCCCCGCAGATCGCCGAGTCGCTCCAGGAGTCCGGGCGCAGGCTCGCCGACTGGCTGGGGCCCCTCGGCGCCAAGGTCGAGCACGCGCTGGGCAACGCCAAGGGAGAGACCAACTCGCTGGTCTCCACCCTCACCAGCGGCGTGCTCTCCGGGCTCGGGCTGCTCACCCAGTTGGTCACCGGCGGGGTGCTGGCACTCGCCCTGGTGTTCTTCTTCCTGCGCGACGGCCACCGCACCCCCGAGGCGATCCGCTCCTACCTGCCCGAACGCGCCGCCGCCACCGTGACGGCCTGCGCCGAACGGGCCTTCGAGGCGATGGCGGGCTTCATGCGCGGCACCACGCTGATCGCCCTGATCGACGCGGGCTTCATCACCATCGGCCTGGTGGCCCTCGGCGTGCCCGGCGCACCGGGCCTGGGCGCGCTGGTGTTCATCGGCGCGTACATCCCCTTCGTCGGGGCGTTCCTGTCCGGCACCGTCGCCGTGCTGGTCGCGCTCGCGGACGGGGGCCTCGGGACGGCGCTGTGGGCGCTCGGGGTGGTGCTCGCCGTGCAGATGATCGAGGGGAACATCCTGCAGCCGGTGATCCAGAGCCGGACGGTGGAGCTGCACCCGGCGACCATCATGGTCGCGGTCGTCGCGGGCTCGGGCATCGCCGGGATCATCGGGGCGCTGCTGGCGGTGCCGGTGTGCGCGGCGGGGGTCGGAGTGATCTCCGTGCTGCGCGGCGGACCGGGGCGCGCGGGACGTACGGGACGTACGGGACGTACGGAGGGTTAAGTCGTTGCCGGGGGCGGGGCCGTCGTGTGAGGGTCGCGGGATCGGATCATCGGGAGGGGCTGGGATGCGACGGGTGCTGGAACTGATCGACGCCGCGCCGCAGGGTGCGGGGCCGTACGGGATCACCGTCGGGCCGGACGGCGACGTCTGGTTCACGCTGGTGCACGGCGGGGAGATCGGGCGGCTGTCGGCGGACGGCACGGTGACGCGGTACGCGCTCGGCGCGCCCGGGAGCGGCCCGGCGGTGATCACGGCCGGGCCGGACGGCGCGCTCTGGTTCAGCCGGATGCGCGACCACCGGATCGGGCGGATCACCGTCGACGGCGAGGCGAGCGCCTTCGAACTGCCCACCGAGGGCGCGGGACCGTACGGGATCGCCGCCGGGCCCGACGGCGCGCTCTGGTTCACGGAGCTGAACGCGGGCCGGATCGGGCGCATCACCGTGCAGGGCGAGGTCACGGAGTACGCGCTGCCGCTGGACGGGGCCTTCCCGTCGATGATCACGGCCGGGCCGGACGGCGCGCTGTGGTGCACGCTCAACCAGGCCGACACGGTCGCGCGGATCGGCACCGACGGCGAGGTGGTGCTCCACCGGCTGCCCACCGGCGGCACCGCGCCCGTCGGCATCACCGCCGGGGCGGACGGCGCACTCTGGTACGTCGGCATCGGCGGCGGGCTGGTCGGGCGGATCACCGTGGACGGGAAGGTGAGTGAGTACCGGCTGGCCGACCGGAGCGCCAAGCCGCACGCGATCGCCGCCGACGCGCACGGGCGGCTCTGGTTCACCGAGTGGGGCGCCGGCCGGATCGGGGTGCTGGACGCCGACGGGCGCCTGGACGGGTACCCGGTCCCGGGCGAGGGTGCCGAGCCGCACGGCATCGCCGTCGGGCCGGACGGCACGGTGTACGCGGCGCTGGAACGCGGGCAGATCCTGAGGCTGGCCGCCGGGTAGCGGGCGTCGGCTCCTGCCCTTTCGGCCCGGCCTCCGGTGGTGCCGGAGGCCGGGCCCTGTCGGCGCTGTGGGCGTGTCCTCGGCCGCCGGCTGTCGTAGGGTCCGCCCGAGGACGGGGGAGGCTGCGGCCTACTCCTCGAACCAGACGACCGGTCCGGCCCCAGGTGTGGCACTCCACGAAGCCATGAACATCCGTTCCCACGGCCCGATTGTGCCGTGCCCCGTGCCCCGTGCCCTGTGCCCCGTGCCCCGTGCCCTGTGCCCCGTGCCCGTCGGCCCGGCGTTACGGCGGGGTCAGGAGGGCGGGTCCGTGGGCCGGGCGAAGGCGTCCTCGGGGCCGAAGCAGCCGTAATCCTGTAGCGGTCGCGGCAGGTTGAGCACGATCTCGACGCGGTCGCCCGCCGGGGAGAGCCCGTCGGCGCGGTCCGTGAGCCGGCGCCCGGGCAGGCCCGCGGTGGTGCCGGGCGGGTCGGGGGTGAGGCGGCCGTGCAGATCCAACAGGGCGAACGCGGCGTCGTGGACGTCGGCGAGGTGGTCGGCGACCGCCTCCTCGGGGACGTCGGGGTAGAGCTGCCGGAAGGCCGCCCGGGCGGCCGCCATGAAGCGCTCGGGATCGACGACAACCACGTCCTGCCGGGACCAGACGCTGATGGTCATGCCCTCGGTCGGCGGCTTCAACTCGTCCACCCCGCTACGGTACTTCGCGCAAGGGCGGTTGTCAGAGCCTTGTGTCACCGTCCGGGTATGACAGCGAACTGGGACGGGCTGCACCGGGGCGGCCGGCAGGACGTCGGCGAGATCCGCGCCCGGCTGGCGGCGGGCGCCGACCCGGACCCGACCGGCGGGAGCTGGTCTCCTCTGCGCCAGGTGGCCGTGTACGGCACTCCGGAGGGCGTCGCTGAACTGGCCCGCCATGTCCCGGACTTGGGGGCAACCGACCAGGGCGGGACGACGGCGCTCTGGGAGGCCGTGACGGCGGACCGTCCCGACAACGCCCGGGCCCTGGTGGCGGCCGGTGCCGATCCCTGGAAGGCGGAGCTCGGCGGATGGTCCCCGGGGCGGCTCGCCCTCGCCGGGCCCGTTCCGGACCTGTTCCCGCTGCCCGACGGGCAGCCCGGCCTGTCGGCGGCCGAGCGGGCGGCCGTCGAGCGCGCCCGGCGGCTCACCGCCTCGCTCGGGAAGCTCCACGTCGAGGGCACGGGCCTGGCCTGCGTCGCGGGCATCGACGCCACGGAGGCGATCCGGCGCCTGGGGGCGGAGCCCGTGGAGGACGAGGAGTACATGGACGAGTTCCTGGAGCAGCCGTGGGCGTACCCGATGGGCGACGGGCTGCGCCTCGCCGGGGTCACGACCGTGCCCGGCGGGTGCGTGGTCACCCAGCCCTGGGGCTACGCGCCCTACACCGCCGGGGCCGCGGCCGCCCTCACCCCCGGCACCGTCGGGTACGCCCTCTACGCCAACCCCAAGAGCGGCAACCAGGGGATGATCCAGCGCGACGGGAAGGTGGAGAGCTGGGACCTCCACCCCGGCGGGGGCCCGTGGCCGGGCGACGGGCCCGAGGAGGTGCTCGCGGCCTACCTCTACCGTGGCCGGGCCGTCGCCTACGCCTGCGCCTTCGCGGGTCTGGAGCCCGAGGACGCCCGGGCCGTCACCGGGCCCGCCGACGTCTGGGTGCGCCTGCCGGAGGCGTACGGCCGCTGAGCACGGCGGCCGAGTACGGCGCCGCTCACGGGCCGGTCGGGGCCTCCCAGATGAGGCGGGTGCCGCGCGCGGCGTCCATGTGCCCCTGCGGCTCGTCCAGGCGCAGCCGGGACGGGCTGAGGAGCCGTCCGACCAGCGGGATCGCCGGGTTCACGGTAGTGCCCGGGTGTCGCGGGGCGGTAGGCGCGGGTGGGGCGTACGGTGCGGGCGTACGGCGGCGGGCGGGCCTTTCGTCCCGTCCTGCCCGGGTCCTGCGGCTCTGGTGCCCGGCCGCGCGTGGGCGCGAGGGTGGGGGCGGACGAATGGACGGGCCGTCAGGCCGTACGGCCGCCGGGGAGCCCGGGTCGGTGACCGAGACAGTGGAGGAAGTCATGACGCGCATCGTTGCGGCCGGAGTGGACGGATCGCCGGCGAGCACCACGGCCGCGCACTGGGCGGCCGGGGAGGCGCTGCGGCGCGGGGCCGTGCTGCGGCTGCTGCACGCCTGGCCGTGGCTGACGGACGGCGTGTCGTCCTTCGCCGAGCCGGGCGACCTGCCGGCCGCCGCGCTGCAGACCCTGGAGGCGGCCGCCGCGGAGGTCCGCGAGCGGCACCCCGGACTGGAGGTGCGCACCGACGCCGTCCTGGACGCCCCGGTGGACGGGCTGGTCGCGGCCGTGCCCGTGGGCGAGGCGGAGCTGCTGGTGCTCGGCTCGCGCGGGCTGGGCGGGTTCAGCGGGCTGCTGCTGGGCTCGGTGAGCATGGCGGTGGCCGGGCGCAGCGCCGTGCCGGTGGTCGTGGTGCGGGAGCCGTACGAGGGCGGCGCGGGCGAGGGCGGCACTGTCGAGGGCGGCGCGGGCGAGGTCGTCGTCGGGGTGGACGCGCACAGTCCGGAGGAGGAGGTGCTCGCCTTCGCGTTCCGGGAGGCGGCGCTGCGCGGGGCCCGGGTGCGGGCCGTGCACGGCTGGGACCTGCCGCCGATGTTCGGCTACGCGGGCGGTGCGGTGCCGGCGACGGAGGTCGAGCAGTTGGAGGCCCTGGAGGCGAAGCTGCTGTCGCTCGCCGTGGCGGTGCAGCGGGAGCAGCACCCCGAGGTGGAGGTGGTGGAGGACGTGCGGCTCGGCGCGGCGCGCGGGCTGGTGGAGGCGTCGGCGGGTGCGGCGCTGGTGGTCGTCGGCCGGCGGCGGCGCCCGATCGAGTTCGGGCCGCGGCTGGGGCGGGTCGCGCACGCGGCGCTGCACCACGCGGAGGCTCCGGTGGCGGTCGTGCCTCAGGGGTGAGTTGTTCAGGTAGGGCGGGGTCCGGGGCCGGGGGTTCGGCGGGGTTCGGCGGGGTTCGGCGGCGGGGTCGTGGGGGCTCCGCCGCCGTCCTACGTGGTGTAGCGGGCCGCCAGGGTGCGGACGGTGGCGGCGATGCGCTCCCGCAGTTCGGCCGGTTCCAGCACCTCGGCCTCCGCGCCGAGGCGCAGGAACTCGCCGTGCGCGTGGTCGATCGACTCGATGGGCACCCGGGCCGTCGTCCATCCGTCGGTGCCCGTCGGGGTGACTCCGAGGCGGCGGGCGCCCTCCGGGCCGAGGCGGACGAGCGCCTCCCCGGTGTGCAGCCGGGCCTGGAAGTCGGCGAGGTAGCCGGTCCAGTACGCGGCCAGGTCGAAGGCGTCCGGCAGGTCGAACTCCTCCTCCAGCAGCCGGACTTCGCCGATCTGGTCGACCCGGTACGTACGGTTGCCGGACGGCCCGGCGGCGACGAGGTACCAGCGGCCGGCCTTGAGGACCAGACCGTACGGCTCCACCCGGCGCTCGATCTCCTCGGGGGCCCGCCAGCGGCGGTAGCGCAGGACGAGGGCGCGCCGCGTCCAGACGGCGGTGGCGACGGCGGCCAGGTGGGGGGTGGCGTCGGCGTCGCCGTACCAGCCGGGGGCGTCGAGCAGGAAGCGTTCCTGGATGCGTCCGGCGTGCTCGCGCAACTGCGGGGGGAGGGCGGCGCGCAGCTTGAGCTGGGCGGTGGCGAGGGCCTCGCCGAGGCCGAGCTGGTCGGCCGCGCCGGGGAGCGCGGCGAGGAAGGCGGCCTGCGCCTCGTCGGCGGTGAGCCCGGTCAGGCGGGTGCGGTAGCCGTCGACGAGCCGGTAGCCGCCCGCGTGACCGGCCTCGCCGTACAGCGGGATGCCGGCGGCGGCCAGGGCCTCGACGTCCCGGTAGACGGTGCGGACGGAGACCTCCAGCTCCTCGGCGAGCTGCCGGGCCGTCATCCGGCCCCGGTTCTGGAGGAGCAGGAGCAGGGAGACCAGCCGACTCGCGCGCATACCGCCCAGTATCCACGTGATCCACGACTCCACTGACAGGAGATGTCAGTGGAGTGGCCCTAGCCTGCGGCGCATGAACGACTTCGACCTCCCGCAGGACCTCGACCTCCCGCACGACTTCGACTTCCTGCACGGCTCCTGGGACGTGGCCAACCGCCGTCTCACCACCCCGCTCGGAACGGGCCCGGGCACCTGGGTGGAGTTCCCCGGGCACGCGGTGGTGCGGCCGCTGTTCGGCGGTGCGGGCAACATCGACGAGATCACCTTCCCCACCCTCGGCCGCCAGGGCGCGACCCTGCGGCTGTTCGACCGCGCCGCGCGGCAGTGGTCGATCCACTGGTCCGACAGCCGCACGGGACGGCTCGACCCCCCGGTGGTCGGCGGCTTCACGGGCGAGCGCGGCGACTTCCACGGCGAGGACACCTACGAGGGCCGCCCGATCGGGGTGCACTTCACCTGGCTGCGCCTCGGCCCGGACGCCGCCCGCTGGGAGCAGGAGTTCTCCGGCGACGGCGGCCGCACCTGGGAGCTCAACTGGACGATGGACCTCACCCGCACCGGGCCGGCCGGCGCATGAGCGGGAGCATCGTCGAACTGCGGCAGTACACCCTGCACCCCGGCGCCCGGGAGACGCTGATCGCCCTGTTCGAGCGGGAGTTCGTGACGGGCCAGGAGGCGGTCGGCATCACCCTCGGCGGCCGGTTCCGCGACCTCGACGACCCGGACCGCTTCGTCTGGCTGCGCTCCTTCCCCGACATGGCGGCCCGGCGGCGGGCGCTGGAGGCGTTCTACACCGGGCCGATCTGGCGGGCGCACCGGGAGGTCGCCAACGCCACCATGGTCGACAGTGACGACGTCCTGTTGCTGCGCGGCCCCGGCTTCCTGCCCGAGCCGGGCGCCCGCGAGGTGGTCGCGACGGTCTGCCACCCCTCGGACGCGGACGCCTTCGAGGCGTACGCCGCCCGGCAGTTGGGCCCGGGGCATGCGCTGCACCGTGCCGAGCACGCCGAGAACGACTTCCCGGCGCTGCCCGTCCGCACCGGGGAGGACGTGCGGGTCTGGTTCGGCCCGACGGCGGAGGCGCCGCCGCCCGGCCGGTTCCGGCGGCTACGGCTGGAGCCGGTGACGGTGGCCGTTCTCCAGTGACGCGTCCCTACCTCGGGCCGCTCACTTCGGCCCGCAGGAACTCCGTGAACGCCGCCACCGCCGGGGGCATCCGCTGCCCGCGCCGCACCGCCGTGAACACGTGCCGCACGGGGGTGTCGTCCGGGTGCAGGGGCAGGAGGACGATGTCCGGGCGGGCGGCGGGGACGGCCAGGGACGGGATCAGGGTCGGGCCCAGGCCGGCGGCGACCAGGCCGAGTTTGGCGGTCCAGTTGGCGACGGCGTACTCGATCCTCGGCCGGAACCCGGCGCGCACGCAGGCCGCGAGGAGGGTGGTCTCGGGGTTGCGGCGGGCCGCGATCCAGGACTCGTCGGCGAGTTCGGCCAGCCTCAGGCGCCGCCGCCTCGCCAGGCGGTGCCCGCGCGGCAGGGCGACCATCACCGGGTCCTCGGTGAGCAGCCTGAGCTCGAACTGACCGCTGTCGTACGGCTCTTCGGCGGCCTCGGGGAAGGTGGCGAGAAGGGCGAGGTCGATGGCGCCCTCGCCGAGGAGTTCCAGCAGGGGCGTCGAGAGCCCCTCGGTCAGGCTGATCGCCACCTGCGGGTGGGCGGAGCGGAAGGCCGCGAGGGCGCTGGGGACGAGGGCCACGTTGGCGCTGTCGAAGGCGCCGACCCGCAGCCGTCCGGCGCTGAGGTCGGTGAGGGCGGCGAGGTCGCGCCGGGTGGTGTCCAGGCGCTCCAGCATGGCCTCGGCGTGGGGGAGGAGGGCGCGTCCGTGGTCGGTCAGCCGCACTCCGCGGGCCATCCGGTCGAAGAGCGGGGTGCCCAACTCGGCTTCCAGGGTGGCGATCTGGCGGGAGATCGCGGACTGGGTGTACCCCAGCCGCTCCCCGGCGGCGGTGAAGGAGCCCGTGTGGGCGACGGTGCGGAAGACGTCCAGCCAAGCCATGTCCATCCCGCATGGTTACCATGCCGGACATTCGCTTGTCGCCTGGCTCGGCCCTGCCTAGCGTGGTGGCCATGGGAAAGAAGATCGCGTTTCTGGGGCTGGGCCGCATGGGCCTGCCGATGGCCCGTCGCCTCGCCGCCGCCGGGTACGAACTGACCGTCTGGAACCGCTCCGCGGGCAGGGCGGAGGGCCTCACCGAGGCCGGAAGCCCGGCCGAGGCCGTGCAGGGCGCGGACCTCGTCGTCACGATGCTGTCCGACCCGGCCGCCGTGGCCGAGGTCGCCGGGAGGTTCACCCCCTCCCTGGCGCCGGGTGCGCTGTGGGTGGACATGTCCTCCGTAGGCCCGGCGGCGGCCGCCGACCTGCGCGCCCAACTGCCCGACGGTGTCGGCATGGTGGACGCGCCGGTGCTCGGCAGTGTCGGCCTGGCGGCGCGCGGTGAGCTGACCGTCTGCGTCGGCGGCGAGGACGCAGACCTGGAGCGCGCGCAGCCCGTGCTGGAACACCTCGGCACGGTGCGGCGCTGCGGCGGCCCGGGCGCGGGGGCGGCGCTGAAGGTGGTGGTGATCAGCGGGATTGTGGCCTCGGTCACGGTGGTCGCCGAAGTGCTGGACGTCGCCCAGGGGTTGGGCGTCCCGCAGGAGCTGGCCCTCGAGGTGCTGGCGAACGGCCCGCTCGCCGGGCCGGTCGCGCGGGCGCGCAACAAGGAGTCGGACTTCCCGGTGCGGCTGGCCGCCAAGGACCTGGGCCTGGCCGGCGGCGGGCCGGTGCTGAGGGCCGCCCGGCAGGTTCTGCTCGCGGACCCGGCGATCGCGGACCTGGACCTGGCGTCCGTGGTGACGGCGCTGCGGTAGGCCCTGTCCGGGCCCAGCGGGGTGTGTGATCGGGGCCCGGCGTCCACCACAGGGGAGTGGACGCCGGGCCCCGGTTCGTCATCGTGGGCGGGCGCCCGGCGGAAGGACCTGGGCGGAGACCCGCAGCGAGGGGCTGTGGCGGAAGTGGAGGGTGAACTCCACCCACTGGCCCGCCGTCAGCGGCGGCGGGTCGGCGATCAGCACGTCCGCGTCCTCCGGGGTCAGGGCCAGCTCCCCGCCGGGCGGCACCGGCAGGGCGGGCACGGGCTCCCAGCGGCCGGCCGCGCCCTGGTGCAGGTGGCGCTTGAGGGTGGGGCGCCCGCCGAACTGCCAGTCCACGGAGGTGAGTTCGTCGGGTATTTCCCCGGGGTTGCGGAGCGTGAAGAACGCCGCCGTGGCGGGGGCCGCGCCGGCGGTGGGCAGCAGCACCCAGCCGGGGCCGGCGGCCTCCACCGGCCGGGCGCGGCCCGCGCCGCCGACGGCCGTCCAGCCGGTCAGCAGCGCCAGCGCGAGCACGGCGGCCCCGAGCGGCGGGGCGATCGCGGTGACGCGGTCGGGGAGCCTCATCGCTTCGGCCTCCGTCCCCGACCCGGCTGCCAGGTGCGCAGGCGCAGGCTGTTGCCCACCACCAGCAGCGAACTCAGCGACATCGCCACCGCCGCCAGCATCGGGTTCAGCAGGCCGACCGCCGCGAGCGGGATCAGCACCAGGTTGTAGCCGAACGCCCACAGCAGGTTCGCCCGGATCGTCGCCAGCGTCCGCCGGGCCAGGCGCACCGCGTCCACCACCGTCTCGATGTCGCCGCGCACCAGCGTCAGCCCGGCCGCGCCGATCGCCGCGTCACTGCCCGAGGCCAGCGCCACCCCGAGGTCGGCGGAGGCCAGCGCGACCGCGTCGTTGACGCCGTCGCCGACCACCGCCACCCGCCGCCCCCCGGCCCGCAGTTCGGCCACCAGCTCCGCCTTGCGCTCCGGAGAGGCGGACGCGTGCACCTCCTCGATGCCCAGCTCCCGGGCCACCGCCCGCGCCGCCCCCGGGCCGTCCCCCGTCGCCAGCACCGGTTCCAGGCCCAGCCCGCGCAGCCGGTGCAGTGCCCGCCAGCTGCCCGCCCGTACGGTGTCGCCGACGGTCAGGAGGGCCTCGGCCTGCCCGTCCACCTCCACCAGGACGGCCGTGCGGCCCGCCTCCTCGGCCGCCGCCACGGCCCGCGCCAGCTCGGGCGGGAGGGGAGCGGCGGCCGCGTCCGGGCGGACCAGGCGGACGGCGCGGCCCTCGACCGTGCCGCGGACGCCCAGCCCGGCGGTGGCCGCGAAGCCGTCCACGGGCGGCAGGGCGCCGCAGCGCTCGAGGGCCGCCGCCGCGACGGCCCGTCCGATCGGGTGCTCGGAGCGGTGCTCGACGGCGCCCGCCAGCCGGAGCACCTCGTCGGCGGGGGTGCCACGGACGGTGGTGACGTCGGTGAGGGCCATCCGGCCCGTGGTCAGGGTGCCGGTCTTGTCCAGCACCACCGTGTCCACCCGGCGCAGGCTCTCCAGCACCTCGGGGCCGCGCACCAGCACCCCCAGTTCCGCGCCCCGCCCCGTCGCCGCCAACAGGGCCGTCGGCGTGGCCAGGCCCAGCGCGCACGGGCAGGCCACCACCAGCACCGCGACCGCCGCCGTCACCGCCGTCTGAGAGGCCGCGCCCGCGCCCAGCCAGAAGCCCAGCACACAGGCCGCCACCGTCAGCACGCACGGCACGAACACCCCGGCCACCGCGTCCGCGAGCCGCTGCGCCTTGGCCTTCCCGGCCTGCGCCTCGGCCACCAGGGCGGTGATCCGGGCCAGTTGGGTGTCCGCGCCGACCGCCGTCGCCCGCACCACCAGTGCGCCGCCGACGTTCACCGTCGCACCCGCCACCGCGTCCCCCGGGCCGACCTCCACCGGGACGCTCTCGCCCGTCAGTAGGCTCAGGTCCAGCGCGGAACCGCCCTCGACCACGACCCCGTCCGTGGCCACCCGCTCGCCCGGGCGCACCACGAACTCCTGGCCCGGCAGCAGGAGTTCGACCGGCACCAGCCGCTCGGCGCCGTCCTCCCCGCGCAGGCACACCTCCTTGGCGCCCAGCTCCGCCAGCGCCCGCAGAGCGGACCCGCCGCTGCGCCGCACCCGGGCCTCGAGGCGGCGACCGGCCAGCACGAACAGGGGGACGCCGACCGCCGCCTCCAGGTACACGTGGGCGGCGCCGCCGGTGGCCGTCAGGGAGAACGGCATCCGCATGCCCACCGCCCCGGCGCCGCCGAGGAACAGCGCGTACGCGGACCAGCCGAAGGAGGCGGCGACGCCGAGGCTCACCAGGGTGTCCATGGTGGCGGTGGCGTGCCGCAGTCCGCGCAGCGCCCGGCGGTGGAAGCCCGCCGAGCCCCAGGTGACCACCGGGACGGCCAGGGCGAAGCACACCCACTGCCAGGCGGGGAACTGCAGGGCGGGGACCATCGACAGGGCGAGCACGGGGAGGGCGAGGAGGGTGGCGAGGAGCAGACGGCCTTCCTCCGGCTCCTCCTCCCGGGGCGTCGGTGGGGCGCCGGGGGCGGCCGTCTCGGCGGTGTAGCCCGCGCGCTCGACGGCCGCGACCAGGTCGGCGACCGGGACGTCGGCCGGGTGCAGCACCCGGGCCCGGCCCGTCGCCAGGTTCACCCCGGCGCTCACGCCCCCGATCCGCGCCAGGCGCTTCTCCACCCGGCCCACGCAGGCGGCGCAGGTCATCCCGCCGACGGTCAGGTCGGTGCTCACCAGGGCGGGTGCGGGTGCGGGGCTGGGGGCGGGGG
>NZ_JOCF01000096.1 GCF_000720635.1 Streptomyces sp. NRRL WC-3742
CCGTGTCACCCACAGACTGCCCTCCCCAGAGCTCCCGCATCCCATGCCTGATCGTAGCGGTCGGCTCAGAACTCCCACCCCTTGGAATCGATCATCTAGTCGGCGTCCGGGACGAGCACCGTCAGCGAGGTCTGGACCAGGTCGAAGCCCAGTGACTCGTAGAGCCTGCGGGCCGGGTTGCCCTCCGACACCACCAGCGTCAGGTGCTCGCCGCCGCGTGCGGCGAGGTCGGCGACGGCCAGGCGCAGCAGGTCCCCGCCGAGGCCCCGGTAGCCGCGCCCGGGGTCGCGGAAGACTTCGGCGACCCACGGGCGGCCGTCGCGGTCGGTGAGCGTCAGTCCCGCGATCACGCGGTCCTCGGCGTCCACCGCGAGGAGGCCGGAGGGCAGCACCGGGCCGATCACCTTTCCGGCGAGCAGCGGGCCCAGCCGCTCGGCCACGGCCCGGGCGTCGTCACCGGGGAAGTGGTCCACGTGTCCGGGGGCGAAGGCGGCCCGCCAGGCGGGCAGCAGCTCCTCGGGCGCGCGGTCGTTGGGCACCGCCCGTACGCCCTCGCGCAGCGGGGCCCCGGCCCAGTCGGCCGGCGGGGGATCGGCGCGCAGGTCGCGCCGCATGGTGTGGGCGTGGCGCAGGACGGTCGCGCCCTGGGCCGCCAGCTCCCGCCCCAGCTCGGGGGCGCCGGAGACCACCCAGCCGGGCAGCTCGGCCCGGATGAACGCCGCCGCGGCCGCCGGGCTGTTCACCCGACTGTTCGCCGGGCCGCCCGCCGGGCCGTCCAGCACCTCCAGCAGGTCCGCCCAGGGCCTGCCCTCCCGTACGCCCGGGAGGTAGCTCAGCGCCGGCACGCCCTCGCCGTCGCGCCTGATCACCCTGTCCGGCTCCGCCATGGCCCACCCCTGTCCTGTCGAGATCCGCGCCTACGAGATCGTTCGTCGGCGGCTCATGCTCATCACGGACGGGCGTTCGGGGCAAGCGGTTTTCGACCGCCCGGCCCGTCAGGCCACCACCGCCGCCCGCACGCAGAGCACGTCCGGCAGGTGGGACTTGAGCAGCCGCCAGCTCTCGCCCTCGTCGCGGCTGCCGTACACCTCGCCCGTGCGGTTGCCGAAGTAGATCCCGGCCGGGTCGGCGTCGTCGGTGCGCAGCGCGTCGCGCAGCACGATGCCGTAGTGGTCCTCGCCGGGCAGCCCCTGGGCGAGCGGCTCCCAGCTGGTGCCGCCGTCGCTGGTGCGGAAGATCCGGCAGCGGCGGCCGGGCGGGATGCGGTCGCCCGAGCCGCCGAGCGGGAAGAGGTACGCGGTGTCGCCCCGGCGCGGGTGCGCGGCGACGGCGAAGCCGAACTCGGCGGGCAGTCCGTCCACGATGGAGCGCCAACTGGCCCCCCAGTCGTCGCTGCGGTAGACGCCGCCGTGGTTCTGCAGGTAGAGCCGGTCGGGGTGGGCCGGGTCCGGGGCGATCTTGTGCACGCACTGCCCGAACTCGGGGTACTGCCGCTCCTCGGGGAAGAACTCGGCGCGCAGGCCCTTGTTGGACGGCTCCCAGCTGTCGCCGCCGTCCTTGCTGCGGTAGACGCCGCCGCTGGAGACGGCGACCAGCAGCCGCTGCGGGTCGCGCGGGTCGGTCAGGATCGTGTGCAGCCCCTGGCCGCCGTAGCCGGCGCCCCACTCGGTGCGCTGGGGGTGGTTCCACAGCGAGTCGACGAGGGCGAAGCTCTCCCCGCCGTCCGTGGAGCGGAACAGCGCGGCGGGCTCGGTGCCCGCGTAGACGACGCCGGGCGCCTCCGGCCCGGCGGGCTGCAGCTGCCAGACCCGGGTGAGCGAGGCGCCCGTCGACTCGGGGAAGCGCACGGCCGGGCTGGCGGGCTCCTGCCAGCTCCGACCGAGGTCGTCGGAGCGCCAGACCGACGGCCCCCAGTGGCTGCTGTCGGCGCCGACCAGCAGCCGGGTGCGGCCGTCGCGGCGGTCGACGGAGACGGAGTAGATCGCGTTCATCGGGAAGTGCGGGCCGGTGAACTCCCAGTCCAGCCGGTCGCCGCTGCGGCCGAGGAAGAGGCCCTTCTCGGTTCCGACTGCCAACAGCACCTCGGTCATGCCTGACACCACCTGATCGCGCGTGGACGGCCCCGACCGTCCTGGACGGCCCCCGACCGCCAGTGTCCCGCCGTCGACCCCCGGTCACATCTCGCCGCGCCGATCACCCGGCCGGGTCGTTTACCCCCGAGCACCCCGAGCACCCCGAGCACCCCCGAGGGGGACTACCCCCGGCAGCCCTCGAGCAGCCGCAGCCACACCTCGCTGATCGTCGGGTACGCGGGCACCGCGTGCCAGAGCCGGTCGATCGGCACCTCGCCGACCACCGCGACGGTCGCCGAGTGCAGCAGCTCCGCGACCCCGGGGCCGACCAGGCAGGCGCCGACGATCACCTCGCGGTCCTGGTCGAAGACCGCCCGGGCCCGGCCCCGGTAGCCGTCCGCGTACAGCGAGGCCCCGGCGACGGCGCCGATCTCGTGGTCCACCGCCCGCACCCGCAGCCCGGCCCGCTGGGCGGCCTCCAGGGTCAGCCCGACGGCGGCGACCTCGGGCCGGGTGAACACCACCTGCGGCGCGCCCGCGAGGTCCGCGGACGCGGCGTGCGCGCCCCAGCGCGCGGTGTCCAGCGCGCGCCCCTCGGCGCGCGCGGCGATGGCCGCCCCGGTGATCCGGGCCTGGTACTTGCCCTGGTGGGTCAGCAGCGCCCGGTGGTTGACGTCCCCGGCCGCGTACAGCCACCCGCCGTCCACCCCGAGCACCGTGCAGCTGTCGTCCACCGCGAGCCAGTCGCCCGGCCGCAGGCCCACCTGCTCCAGCCCGATGTCGGCCGTGCGCGGCGCCCGGCCCGTCGCGTACAGCACCTCGTCGGCCACGAGCCGCTCCCCGTCACCGAGGACGAGGGTCACCGGCCCGGAACCGTCCGCCCGCTCCAGCGCGGAGACCTCGACGCCGAAGCGCAGGTCCACCCCGGCCTCCCGCAGCCCCTCCGCGACCAGCTCGCCCGCGAACGGCTCCATCCGCGGCAGCAGCCCCTCGCCGCGCACCAGCAGCGTCACCCGCGAGCCCAGCGCCTGCCAGGCGGCGGCCATCTCCACGCCCACCACCCCGCCGCCGACCACCGCCAGGCGCCCGGGCACGGCGGGGGAGCCGGTGGCCTCCCGGTTGGTCCACGGGTGCGCCTCCGCCAGGCCCGGCACCCCGGAGGGCAGCACCGGACGGCTGCCGGTGCACACGGCGACGGCGTGCCGGGCGGTCAGCACCCGCTCCGAGCCGTCCTCCGTCTCCACCGCGACGGTGCGCACGCCCGAGAGCCGGCCGTGGCCGCGCACCAGCTCGATGCCGGTGTCACGCAGCCACTCCACCTGGCCGTCGTCCTTCCAGTGCGAGGTGAAGGAGTCCCGCCGGGCCAGCACCGCGGCCGCGTCCAGCTTCCGTTCGCCCACCGCCTCCCGGCTGCCCGCCACCGCGCGGGCGTCGTCCAGCGCCGCCGCCGGGCGCAGCAGCGCCTTGCTGGGCATGCAGGCCCAGTACGAGCACTCGCCGCCGACGAGTTCGGCCTCCACGATCACCGTGCGCAGCCCTGCGGCCGCCGTCCGGTCGGCTACGTTCTCGCCGGTCGGCCCGGCCCCCAGGACGATGACGTCGTACTCCTCGGCGCTGCTGGTCATGGCCCGGTCCTCCGTGTTCGTCGATGCCCGCTCGATGCCCCCGGCCGCTGTGTGCGGACACTGTCACCGGGGGCGGCGTGGCGACCATCCTTGCCCGCCCGGGCCCGTTCGCGCAGCCGAACACGCGCAACCGGGCCCGGTGGGACCAGGGCCTGTTCACTCCGGGGACAGGGCGGCCAACTCGGCCAGCACCGCCGCCGTGTCGGCCGGGCGGGAGAACATCGGCCAGTGCCCGGTGGGCAGTTCGCGCATCTCCCAGTTCGGCCCGTCCATCCCGGCGAACCACGGGTGGCCCGAGGCGATCAGCGCCCGCACCTGCTCCAGCGGGATGGCGCAGCAGACCAGCCCGTGCGCCAGCGCGTCCCGCGCGCCCGTCACCCGCAGCGCGTCCTCGGCCGCCGCGAGCGGCTGCGGCGTGGCGCGCTCCCGGAAGCCGGCGAGGGCCGCCTCGTCGAGGCCGTCCAGCATGGCGCCGTTCGACGCCAGCAGGTCCTCCCACGGCGGCAGCGGCAGACGACCGCCGACCGCCGCGTCCTCCGCGCGGGCCCGGAACTCGGGCGGCCACATGGCGTAGACGGAACCCCCGTCGGGGATCGGCCCGGCGTCCAGGTAGACCAGGCGGCGGATGCGCTCGGGCATCCGGTCGGCCAGCCCGCCCACGGGCGCGCAGGCACCGCTGTGGCCGACCAGCACCACGTCCCACAGGTCCTCGCGGACCAGCAGCTCGACCAGGTCGGCGATCTGGGCCTCCAGACCGAACTCGCCCACCTCACCAGCCCGTTCGGCGCAGCCGGGCAGACTCACCGGGTACACCGCGTGTCCGGCGGCGCGCAGCGGCGCGACCACCCCGTCCCACGCCCAGGCGCCGAGCCAGAAACCGGGGACCAGTACGAACGTGCTCACGGCGGATCACTCCCGTCGTCGATCGGGGGTCGCTGTCGCCACCGACTCTAGGACGCGCGCGAGGGCCCGGGGAGCACACCACGCTCCCCGGGCCCTCGCGGCACCGTCACACCTGGGCCCGTCACACCTGGGTCTCCGTCTCCACCTTCTCCTCGGCGACCTTGCGCTTCACCTCGGCCATGTCCAGCCCGCGGGCCTGGCCGATCAGGTCCTCGAACACCGCCTCCGGCAGCGCACCGGCCTGGGAGAAGACGAGGACGCCCTCGCGGATGATCGCCAGCGTCGGGATCGACTGGATGCCGAACGCGGCGGCCAGCTCCTGCTGCGCCTCCGTGTCCACCTTGGTGAACACCAGGTCCGGGTGGCGCTCGGCGGCCTTCTCGTACACCGGCGCGAACTGGCGGCACGGGCCGCACCACCCCGCCCAGAAGTCGATGAAGACGAAGTCCTTGCCCTCCGGGCCCGGAACGATCTCGTCGAAGTTCTCCTTGGTCAGTTCGACCGTGCTGCTCATCTCTCGATTCCTTCCCTTCCGGAGGGGCGGCGGTTCAGGCCATGTGCCCGGGACAACGGCCGCCCGTGCCGGGGTATTCCGCACGCGGTTGAGCACCCGGGCGCCGCCGCACGTACGGAAGGGCGTCCACCTCCGTCCCCACCGATCGCGGGAGACGTCCCATGCGCACCACACCCCGCACCCGCCGGGTCGCCGTGCTGGCAGCCTCCGGCGCGGCCGCGGCCGCACTGATCGCAGGCTGCGGCTCGTCCGGCGGCTCGTACAGCAAGCCCGCGCCGCCCTCGACACCGAGCGCCCCGGCCAGCCCGCCGAGCGCCCCGGCCACCCCGTCGGGCGCGACCCTGCAGACCACGAACGACCCCAAGCTCGGCACGATCGTCACCGACAGCGCCGGCTTCACGCTCTACCGCTTCGACCAGGACCGGAGCCAGCCGTCCATGTCCAACTGCAACGGCGGCTGCGCCGTGATCTGGCCGGCCGAGCACGACACCGGCAACGTCACCGTCAAGGGCATCGACTCCAAGCTCGTCGGCAGCGTCACCCGCGCCGACGGCACCAAGCAGGTCACCCTCAACGGTTGGCCGGTCTACCGGTACGCGCCGGACTCCAAGCCCGGCGACACCAAGGGCCAGGGCGTCGCGGGCACCTGGTTCGCGCTGACGCCCACCGGCGACAAGGCGGGCGCCACGACCAACCCCATGCCGACCAACCCCATGCCCGCCAACCCCACACCGACCAAGCCCATGCCCGCGAACCCCACCCCGCCGCCGACCAGTGGCTACTGACCGCGACGGCGGCGGCCCGTCCTCGACGGAGGCCCACAGGTGCGCCACGATGAAACGGTGACCGAGGAGTACCCCGCCGACGGCACCGCCGCACACGGCGCGGGGCCGCCGGACGAGGAGCTGATGCGCGCCCTGTACCACGAGCACGCCGGCCCGCTGTTCGGCTTCGTGCTCCACCTGGTCGCCGGTGACCGCCAACGGGCGGAGGACGTCGTCC
This sequence comes from Streptomyces sp. NRRL WC-3742, assembly GCF_000720635.1. GTDB lineage: Bacteria > Actinomycetota > Actinomycetes > Streptomycetales > Streptomycetaceae > Kitasatospora. Next base: position 6,117 of record NZ_JOCF01000096.1, read on the forward strand.
AGGAGACCCTGGTCCGCGCCTGGCGCAACCTCCACCACCTGGATCCGAAGGCCGGCTCGCTGCGCCCCTGGCTGGTCACCGTCGCCCGCCGGATCGTCATCGACGGCCACCGCGGCGCCCTCGCCCGCCCCCGCGAGGTCGGCGACGCCCCGCTGGAACTGCTGCCCGCCGAGGACGAACTCGAACGCGCCCTGCGGATGATGACCATCACCGACGCGCTCGGCGACCTCACGCCCGCCCACCGCGAGATCATCGTCGAGACCTACCTCAAGGGCCGCACCGCCGCCGAGGCCGCCACCGAACTCGGCATCCCGGCCGGGACCGTCCGGTCCCGGGTGTTCTACGCGCTGCGCGCGCTGCGGCTCGCGCTGGAGGAACGGGGAGTGACATCGTGACCGACCACGTCGACGCCGGTGCGTACGTCCTCGGCCTGCTGGAGCCCGCCGAGCGCGCCGCCTTCGAGCACCACCTCGCCACCTGCCCGCACTGCGCCCGCCAGGTGCGCGAACTCTCCCCCGTCGAGCCGCTGCTGGCCGAGTACGCGGCCTCCGCCCGGGCCTCCGGCCTGGACCCGGCCGACCCCGCCCCCCTCCCCGGCGGGCACCTGCTCGACCGCCTCGTCGCCGAGACCACCGCCGTCCGCCGCCGCGGCCGCGTACGGCGCCTGGCCCTCGCCCTGGCCGCCACCGCGATGCTGGTCGCGGGCCCCGCCGTCACCGCCGCCGTGATCACCGCCGACTCCGGCCCCGCCGCCGTCGCCCTCGCCGACAGCTTCACCGCCACCGACCCGACCACCGGGGCCCACGCCACCGTCGGCCTCGGCCCCACCACCTGGGGCAGCCGCGTCACCCTCCAACTCGCCGGTGTCCAGGGCCCGTTGACCTGCACCCTCGTCGCCGTCCCCACCACCGGCCAACCCCAGCCCGTCACCACCTGGACCGTCCCCCCGGGCGGCTACCCGACCCTGCGCACCGACGGCGGCACGGGCCTCCAACCCGCCCAGATCGACCACTTCGAAGTCCGCGTCCAGCCCACCGGCACCGTCCTCGTCACCATCCCGACCCACCACAGCTGACGGCCACGCCCCGTCCTGACGGCTACGCCCCGTACACGGTCAGCCGCCCCACCCGGGCCGCGCCGCCCTCCACCGGCCAGTGCGGATTCGGCCCGCCCTCCTTCGCCCGGTGCTGCCGCCGCCACAGCCCCTCCCAGCCGCCGTCACCCGCCCGCCCCGTCGCCCGGAACGGGTGCGACTCCCCGCACGGGCACCCCGCCAGCACCCGCGCGCACGCCCGGCACAGCCCGATGCCCCCGTGCGCGTTCGGCACCGGCACCGCCGGCCCCTCCTCCCCGCACGCCGGGCAGCCCGGCAGCTCCGCGCCGTCCAGCAGCGCGTTCTGCCGCCGCACGTACGCGGGCAGGTTCAACGGCGGGTGCAGGAACGGGTCGCAGCGCCAGGCCGCGTCCGGCGATTCCCGCGGAGGCACTCGCCACCACGGCGTCACCGAAGGCCGCCGCCGCCCGGCCCGCTTCTCCGCCCGCCGCTGCGAGTCGTACTCCCCGGCCCGAGCCAGCCACAGCACCCGCGCCTCGTGCAGCTCCTCCACCGCCCGCCCCAGCGCCGCCGGGTCGGCCTCCAGCCGCCGGGGCATCGCGGCGCTGACGGTGAGGTGGTGGTACGTCGCCCGCAGCCCGTACGGGGCGAACTCCGTCAGGCAGGTCCGCAGCGCACTGTGCCGCCGGTACAGCGGAAGCCCGGCGTCGTGCACCCGGGCCCGGTGGGTCAGGAAGCTGGTCACGCGCCCGGCTCCGGGGCGAGCGCCCGGGTGAGGGCGGCGGTGAGGGCCTCGGCGTGCCCGGGGACCTGGCGCCGCGCCCAACTCCCGGCCAGGCGGACGAAGTCGCGCAGGTCCTGCTCGGCCCCGGCGACCAGGCGGCGCAGCTCGTCGACGGGCAGCTCGATGACCGGGCCGCCCTCGACGGAGGCGTCCGGGGTCAGTCGGACGATCGGGCCGACCCTCTCGGCCCTGGCGTCCGGGTCGTGGCCGAACCAGCCCTCGCCGGGCCCGTCCGTCACGTCCAGCCACTCGTGGCGGTCCTCCAGGCCGGTGCAGCAGCCGGGGTCGAAGACGGTGCCGGTGGCGGTGTCGGTCACCCGGAACCCGCCGGGGGCGAGCAGGTACGACCCGGCGCTCAGCCCGTGCAGGAAGTCGCCCAGCGGGTCCTGCGGGCGCGGGCCGCCGCCCTCCTCGGGATCGCCGCCGTTGTCGTCGGCGAGCTGCCACACCGCCGTGGCGACGTCCAGAGGCCCGGTGCGGCCGTCCAGCACCAGGAGGCCGTACGACCGGCCGGTGTCCGTGGGCCAGAGCGCGAAGTCCGCGGGGGAGCCGACCTCCAGCACGGGCTGCATCCGCATCATGCGGCGATGATGCCGGACGGCCCCGCCCGGCCGCCACGGGATTCGGGGCCGGGGCGCCGGCCTGGTGTTCACCCTGGGCGCGGCGCACTCTGGAGGGGTAACCGATTGAGGGGTAACCGATGGAGGTGATCCGCCATGCAGACTCTGGTCGGTTGGCACATCGAGATGGAGTTCCGCGAGGAGGGCGCACGCACGACCGCCGCCGCCCTGCTCAGGCTCGGCGACGGGACCGAGATGCGGGCGCACGGCTACAGCAGCCGGCACCCGTCCGACCCGGAGCAGCTGCGGGTGGGCGAGGAGATCGCCGGCGCCAGGGCGCTCAACGACCTCGCCTCGCAGCTGCTCACCAAGGCCCACGGCGAGATCCAGGAGGTCAGCCCCGTTCCGACCCACCCGCTGTCCTGAGCTCCGCGCTCCGTCCGGTCGGCTGACCTGCTCGGTCGACCCGGTCAGCTCGGTCGACCTGCTCGGTCGACCCGGTCAGTTGGGGCAGTACGTCTCCGGCGGCAGCCACTCCGGCCCGACGAGCCGCTGTTCCAGCTCGTTGAGGGTGATCCGGATGCCGACCGTCCCGGCCAGCCCGAGCCGCATCCGGCTGCGGGCGAGCCGGAACAGTGCCGTCAGGCCGTACTTGTTGATCAGCGAGGTGCGGTAGCGGGCGGTGTCGTCCTCGTCGCAGAGCCGGGCGTGGGCCGGGAGGCGGCGGCCGGTGGGGCGGCCGTGGGCGTCGCAGGGGCCGATCAGGACGCGGGGGTGGCGGCGGATGCGGTCGGCCTCGCCGGAGTGGGCGGGCGCCCACAGGCCCAGCGCGGTGCCGTCGGCCACCACCCACAGCTGGGAGTCGAGCCGGCTGCCGTCGTCACCGAAGGTGGTCAGCAGCAGGTACCTGCTGTCGGCGAGCTGGTCCGTTCGATGGTGCACGACGACCTCCCTCGGGCATCGCGACGGGTGGTTCCCATTCTCACCGAGAGGGGCCGCCGCATCGAGAGCGGAAGGCGCCAATGCGGGCGGCCCGCCCGGTGCCCACGTGTTCGTGGACACCGGACGGGCCGCGTTCGCACCCGAGTGAGCCCCGAGGGGCCGTCCGAGGGGTCAGTGCGCCAGCACCGGCACGTCGTTGTGCTCGGCGGTCTCCGCACCGGAGACCGCGCCCCTGCTCGCGCCGGGCCGGCCGGCGTTGATCAGGGTGAAGGCGATCAGGGAGGCGGTGACCAGGATGCCGAAGGACACCCAGATCGCGGTCGTGAAGCCGTGCACCATGCCCTGGAGCTGCAGCGCCTTGGCCGCGGCCTCGGCACCGGCGGCCGTGACGTGGTGCGAGGTCAGCCAGGTGGTGGTGGCGCTGGCCGCGATGGTGTTGAGCAGCGCGGTGCCGATGGCGCCGCCGACCTGCTGCGAGGTGTTGACCATCGCCGAGGCGACGCCCGCGTCGCGCGGCTGGACGCCGTGCGTGGCCAGGCTCATCGCCGGCATGAAGGCCGTACCCATGCCGAGGCCCATCAGGACGAGGCCGGGCAGGATCAGCGCCGGGTACGAGGTGTCGGTGCCGATGTGGGTCAGCAGGAACATGCCGGCCGAGGCAGTCAGGAAGCCGGGCGCCATCAGGTAGCGCGCCGGGACCCGGGTCATCAGCCGGGCGCCGATCTGCGTGGAGCCGGTGATCATGCCCGCCACCATCGGCAGGAAGGCCACACCGGTCAGGACCGGGCTGTAACCGCGCACGACCTGCAGGTAGTAGGTCAGGAACAGGAACAGGCCGAACATGCCGATCACGGCCAGGCCCAGCGACAGGTACACCCCGCCGCGGTTGCGGTCCAGCACCACGCGCAGCGGCAGCAGCGGGGCCTTGACCCGGCTCTCCACCAGCACGAAGGCACCGAGCAGCGCGACGGCCGCCGCGAACAGGCCCAGCGTGCCGCCGGCCAGCCAGCCGTCGGACTCGGCGCGGGTGAACCCGTACACGAGGGAGACCAGGCCCGTGGTCACCAGCACGACGCCGGGGACGTCCAGCCTGTTGCGGTTGCGGCCCTCGGCGGGCTCGCGGATCACCAGGACGGCGCCGGCGGCGGCGACGATGGCGAAGGGGATGTTGACGAAGAAGGTCCAGCGCCAGTTCATGTACTCGGTCAGCAGGCCACCGAGGATCAGACCTATCGCGCCGCCACCGCCGGCGATGGCGCCGTAGATGCCGAACGCCTTGGCGCGCTCCTTCGCCTCGGTGAAGGTCACCGCGAGCAGCGACAGCGCGGCCGGGGCGAGCAGCGCGCCGAAGACGCCCTGCAGCGCGCGGGAGCCGAGCAGCATCGCGGTGTTGGCCGCGGCGCCGCCGAGGGCGGAGGCGAGGGCGAAGCCGGTCAGGCCCACCACGAAGGTCCGCTTGCGGCCCCACAGGTCGGCGATGCGGCCGCCGAACAGCAGCAGGCCGCCGAAGGCCAGCGCGTAGGCGGTGATCACCCACTGGCGGTTGCCGTCCGAGATGCCCAGGTCGCGCTGGGCGGAGGGCAGGGCGATGTTCACGATGGTCGCGTCGAGCACGACCATCAGCTGGGCGAGGCCGATGAAGATCAGCGCCTTCCAGCGCCTCGGATCGGCTGACGTCGCCGCGAGGGCGTCGGTCTTGGGCATGGGGGTACTCACTTCACGGTGCGTGGTGCGTGCGAGAACGGCGGTGCGCCGTACGGATACCGGGCGTGCCGGAACGTGGCCTCGGCGCGTCGGTGCGCCCGGCCGGTCGGGTCGTTGCGTCGTTACGTGGTCAGTGCCGCGTCAGTACTGCGTCAGTGCTGGGTCAGTTCTGGATCAGTGCTGGGTCAGTGCTTGGACTGGAAGTCCTCGAAGGTCGCCGCCCGGCCGGGCAGCGTCGAGCGGGCGGGCGCGCGCATGCCGTCCAGGAACAGCTGCAGGTGCCGGGGGACGAACTCGTCGAGCAGCCCGCAACTGGTGCCCGGCAGCGGCCGGGTCAGCTGGCTGATCGCGATGAACAGGTCTCCGTGGTCGACGTCCGGCCGCAGTTCGCCCGCGTCCCGGGCGCGGTCCATCAGCCCGCACACGGCGGCCCTCAGGCGCTCCCGGATCTCGACCAACTCCGGGTCGTTCGGGTCGACATGGCCGGTGAAGAGCGCGCACAGCCCGCCGACCTTCTCGGCCACGGCCCCGTGCACGAACCGCTGCAGGGCCTCGAACGGACCGCCCCCGCCGGGGGCCGAAGCCTCCGCCGTGGCCGTCTCGGCGAGCGCCAGGATACGGTTCTTGACGAGCAGCGCCACCTCGCGGATCAGCGCCGCCCGGTCCGGAAAGTTCCGGTACAGCGTGGCATTGCCGACCCCCGCCCGCTTCGCGATCTCGTCCAGCGGCGCATCCGCACCGTCCTCGACGAACACGTCCCGGGCCGCCAGCACGATCCGCTCCCTGTTCCGGCTCGCATCCGCACGCAGCTTCGGCGTACGCACACTCCCCGCAACACGGGCCGATCCGGCGGCGACGGTGGTCACGACGACTCCTCCAACATACCGGGGAACTTCTCCCCGCTTCTGCCAACGTACTCACAAACGGGGAATCTGTCCCCGGAATTTCCCCCACTCCTGTGACCTGCATCACATCAAGATGGAGGGTCCGGGTTCGCTATGGTCGAAACCAGATGACCCCCGTGACCTCTCGCCGATGCGCTCGTTCGCACGGGGGAGAGTTTCAGGCGAAGGAGCGAAGCCGATGACCGCGATCTCCGACCGCCCGCAGATCCCGCTCGAAGAGTTCGAGGATCTCGCTCGCTATGTGACCCGGAACCTTGAAGGCGTCCGGCCGGAGTTCATCAACGGGAGTTTGGGGGCCAAGCCGGTGCCGGACGGCGATCACGGCCGCATCATCGAGTGGCTGATGCGGATCTGCATTCAGGCTCGTCCCGAGCTGTGGGTCTACGACCAGGGCCTGAGGGTTCAGACGTACCGCACAGGGCACGCGCGTCCGGACGGCGTGCTGGCGCCCAGTGGCCACTTCGAAGGCCAGGGGGAGTGGGCGGATGCGGGTGGCGTCCTGATGGTCGTGGAGGTCACCTCCTACGATTCCGACACCGACCGCCGCGACCGTGTCGAGAAGCCCCGCGCCTACTCCGAGACCGGGATCCCCGTCTATCTGCTGATCGACCGGGACTCCGCCGAGGTCGTCGTCCACAGCGATCCTGCTGGAGTCCGTTACGAGACCGTCCGGACGCTTCCGTTCGGCAAGACCGTCCATCTCCCCGACCCGGTCGGCATCCCGCTCGACACCGAGCCGCTGAAGAGCTGGGTGCGCTGAGGTCGGCCTGCCTTCCCCGGGGCCGTACGGGTGGGCGCCTAGGGTGGGGGCGTCCCGGGCGGCCGGAGGGCCGTGGGGTGGCCGGGTGGGCGAGGAGGTTCGCGATGGTCGGCGGTGAGATGGCTGCCCGGGTCCGTTGTGTGGCGGCGGTGCCCTGCTGGGTGAGCCTGATGACCCGGGACCTGGAGGGGGCGGAGGAGTTCTACGGGCCGCTGCTGGGCTGGGAGTTCGAGCGGGGCCCGGACCGCCTCGGGCCGTACGTGCACGCGGTGACCAACGGCGAGGCCGTGGCCGGGCTGGGGACGGCGGAGAGCGGGGCGATCCCGTACTCGTGGACCTGCTACTTCGGTACGGAGAGCGCCGACGCCGCCGCCGACGCGGTGCGCGAGCGCGGCGCCACCCTCGCCGTGGGGCCGCTGGGCTTCGACGCCGGGCGGGTCGCCTACGCCGCGGACCCGGCCGGTGCGGCGTTCGGCATCTGGGAGGGCCCGCTCGGGCGCGCCCGCAGGCTCGACCTGCCCGGCGCCCCGGTCTGGATCGAGCTGCGCACCCCGGACCCGTTCGCGGCGGCCCTGTTCTACGGCGAGGTGTTCCGCTGGGACGGCCGCGACCCGGAGCGCTTCGACGTCCGCTGGGAGCACGACCGGGTGGTGCTGCGCGCCGAGGGCCACAGCGTCGCGGCGCTGGCCAAGGAGGAGTCGCAGGCCCCGAGCGGCCTGCCGCCGCACTGGGAGGTGTCCTTCGCCGTCCCGGACGCCGACCGGGCGCTCGCCCAGGCCGTGGAGCTGGGCGGCGCGGCGTTCGGCCCGGCCTTCGACTCCCCGTACGGGCGGGTCGCGCGCCTGCGGGACCGCGAGGGCGGTCGCTTCGCGGTGATCAGCGCCAAGAGTTGAAGCGCTGGGAGTTGAAGCGCCGAGCGTTGAAGCGCGGAGCGTTGAAGCGCCGGGAGTGAAGCGCTGAGAGGTGAAGCGCGAAGAACCGAGGTGACTAGCCCAGCTCCGCCCGCGCCTGCCGCAGCCGGTCGCCGAGCGCCGCCCGGGCGGTCGCCGGGAGGGCCTTGCGGGCCGCGGGGAAGAGCGCCTTCTCCTCGTCGGCCAGGTGCCGTCGCAGGGTGTCGGCGAGGCCGCGCAGGAGGGTGGCGAAGGCGGGGTCGTCGGGCTGCACGCCCTGGAGGTCGGAGAGGTACTGCCCGATCGCCAGGTGGTCGTGGATGCTGCTGAACACCAGCGCCCCGCCGTCGGGGACGTCGTGCTGCACCACCGGGAACAGGTGCTCCTCCTCGGCCGCGCAGTGGGTGAAGAGCAGGTCGGTGAGCCGCGTCAGCAGGTCGCCGCGCTCGGCGGAGCCCCCGGGCGCCGCCTCGATGCGTTCCAGCAGCCCGAGGAGCTCCCGGTGGTCGGCGGCGAACTCGCCGAGGATGTCCGGCTTGCGGCTCATGGCGCTCCCGCCTTTCGCGCGGTCCCCACTGGTTCATCGGGGGCCGCCGACGACCGGTGGCCTCCGTACTGTCCAGTATCCGGCGCCGCGCGCCCGTACACCCGGGGGACGGATCAGCCGCCGTCGCGCCGCCCCGCGACGGCGAGGAGCCGGGTCTGCGCGGGGGCGTCGGCCGGGACGGGCACCGGCGGGTCGAAGAGGCCGCTGCCCGACAGGTCGCCGTAGCCGGCCATCTGCTCCAGCGCGAAGTCGACGAGGCTCTCCGGGAGCCGGGTGAGGTGGCCGATGCCCTCCGCGAGGTCCCAGCTGTGGATGACGAGGTCGGTGGTGAGCTGGTCCAGGTAGTAGCGCCCGGAGACGTCCCCGAAGGAGAGGTGGACGGTCAGGTCGGCGGCGCCGGGAACGGCGAAGGCGCGCTCGGCGGCGGTGGCGGCGTCCGTCCAGGCGGCGACCGGGTCCTCGCCGAGGACGTCGCCGTCGAAGCGCCCGCCGACCTCGGCGATGGTGGAGCCCATCAGCAGCTCGGGCACCCACAGCTGCTCGCCGGTGAGGTGGTTGACGAGGTCGCGAACGGACCAGTCGGCGCACGGGGTGGGGGAGTCCCACTGTTCGGGGGTGACCAGCCGCACGCGCTCGCCGAAGGCGGCCAGCGCCTCGGTGTAGGGGGCGGCCGTCGCGTCCGGGTCCTGCCGGTGTCGGGTCATGCCTCCACCCTGCCCCGCCCCTGGCGCGGGCCGCTACTCGCCCGGGAGTCCAAGGAGTCCAAGGAGCCCCAGGAGCTTCAGGGCCGTCAGTTGTTCCAATTTGAACTTCAAGGTACGGTCGGGGAGCGGCCGGTTCAAATTTGAACAATCCGCGAACCCCCCTGTTTGACGACCGACGACCCCGATCGATGGAGACGCGCATGCCGAGCAGCAGCCCGCGCACGACCGCCCCCACCTCCCCGCACGCCTACGACGCCGGACTCCTCCTCCTGCGCCTCGTCCTCGGCCTGACCATGGCCGCCCACGGCAGCCAGAAGCTGTTCGGCTGGTTCGGCGGCGGCGGGATCGACGGCACCGGCCAGTTCTTCACCATGAGCGGCTACCCGGCGGGCAACACGATGGCCGTGGTCGCGGGCCTCACCGAGACCTTCGGGGGCCTCGCCCTCGCCGTGGGCCTGCTGACCCCGCTGGCCGGCGCCGCGATCGTCGGCACCATGGTCAACGCGATCGCCGTCACCTGGGGCGGCGGCTTCTTCGCCCCCAAGGGTGGCGAGTACGAGTACCTGCTGACGGCCGGCGCCGCCGCCCTCGCCCTGACCGGCCCCGGCCGCTACGCCGTGGACCGCTTCCTGCCCGTGGTGCGCGCGCACCGGCTGGCGTACGGCGTGGCCGCGGTGCTGGTGGGCCTGGCGACGGCCGGGGTCATCCTGCTGCTGCGCAAGTAACCCCTCCGGGTGTACGGCCGGGCGACTACAGACGTAGTGGCACTACTGCAGTAGTGCCACTACGGAAGTAGTTCCACCGTGGGAGTGGTGCCGACGGACACGTCGGCACCACTCCCACGGCCGTTTCAGGCCCCGATCCGCACCAGCGCCAGCGTGATGTTGTCCGGCCCGCCCGCCTCGATCGCCGCCCGCCACAGCTCGAACGCCGCCTTCCCGTCGGAGCGGTCGCCCGCGTCCGCCCGGTCGGCGCCCTCGGGCGGCCGGGCGAGCAGGGCGGCGAGCTCCTCCTCCGGCACCGGGTCCGTCAGGCCGTCGCTGCACACCAGGTACCGGTCCCCGGGTGCCAGGGGCTCGGCGCGCACGTGCGGTTCGACGAAGGTGAGCCCGAGTGAGCCGCCGAGGGTCTGGGTGACCATCGAGGTGGTGCGCCGTCCGGGCGGCAGCGGCGGGCTGTCGTCCACGCTGACCCGGCGCAGCCCGTCCGCCGTGACGCGGTAGACCCGGCTGTCGCCGACGTTGAAGGCGAGCACCTGCTCGGGCAGCAGCACCAGCCCGGCGACAGTGGTGCCCATCGCGGCCAGTTCCGGCTCCTCGGCGGCGGCCGCGTAGACGGCCCGGTTGCACTCCTGGAGCTCGGCCCGGACGGCCTCCTCCCCGTCGAGCCCGCCGCCCGCCGCCGCGAGCCGCCGGGCGACCAGCGCGCTGGCGACCTCGCCCCCGGGGTGGCCGCCGAGCCCGTCCGCGACCGCGACCACGCAGGGCGGGCCGAGCGGGAAGAGAAGGGTCTGCGGGTTGTTGGTCACGGTGGAGCAGAGCGTCCACGGGCCGACCGTCAGGCTGTCCTCGTTGTGCTCGCGCACCAGGCCCTCGTGGCTCAGCGCGCTCACCGCGATGTACGCCGCCATCGCTCCGCCGTCCTTCCCGGGCCGGGTCGGTCCTCCTCCCATTGTCGGCGGGGGGAATACAAGCCGCCGCCCGGATGCTAGGGTGGTTGAAAGTTGAACGAACCAGGGCGAGGGCCCCGGCCAGACCAGGAGTGTGGTGAGCACCATGCAGTTCGGAATCTTCACCGTCGGCGACGTCACCCAGGACCCGACCACCGGCCGCACCCCGAGCGAGCACGAGCGGATCAAGGCGATGGTGGCCATCGCGCGCAAGGCCGAGGAGGTCGGCCTGGACGTCTTCGCGACCGGCGAGCACCACAACCCGCCGTTCGTCCCGTCCTCGCCGACGACCATGCTCGGCTACGTCGCCGCGCAGACCGACCGCATCATCCTCTCCACCTCGACCACGCTGATCACCACCAACGACCCGGTGAAGATCGCCGAGGACTTCGCGATGCTCCAGCACCTCGCCGAGGGCCGGGTCGACGTCATGATGGGCCGCGGCAACACCGGCCCGGTCTACCCGTGGTTCGGCAAGGACATCCGCCAGGGCATCCCGCTCGCGATCGAGAACTACGCGCTGCTGCACCAGCTGTGGCGCGAGGACGTGGTGGACTGGCAGGGCCGCTTCCGCACCCCGCTGCAGTCCTTCACCTCCACCCCGCGCCCGCTGGACGGCGTGCCGCCGTTCGTCTGGCACGGCTCGATCCGCAGCCCCGAGATCGCCGAACAGGCCGCCTACTACGGCGACGGCTTCTTCGCGAACAACATCTTCTGGCCCAAGGAGCACTTCCAGAAGCTGATCGAGCTCTACCGCGAGCGCTACGCCCACTACGGCCACGGCACCCCCGAGCAGGCGGTCGTCGGCCTCGGCGGGCAGGTGTTCATGCGGAAGAACTCGCAGGACGCGGTGCGCGAGTTCCGTCCGTACTTCGACAACGCGCCGGTGTACGGGCACGGGCCCTCGCTGGAGGAGTTCACCGAGCAGACCCCGCTGACCGTGGGCAGCCCGCAGGAGGTCATCGAGAAGACGCTGGCCTTCCGCGAGACCTTCGGCGACTACCAGCGCCAGCTGTTCCTGATGGACCACGCGGGCCTGCCGCTGAAGACGGTCCTGGAGCAGCTGGACCTGCTCGGCGAGGAGGTCGTGCCGGTGCTGCGCGAGGAGTTCGCGAAGAACCGCCCGGCGCAGGTGCCGGACGGGCCCACCCACGCCGCGCTGGTCGCGGCCCGCGACGAGAAGACCGGCAGCGAGTCGAGCCACGAGGAGAAGGTGGAGGCGGCCAAGTGACCACGTACGAGCCGTACAAGCCGTACAAGCTGGCGGTGGTGAGCGCCGGCCTGAGCAAGCCGTCCTCGACGCGTCTGCTCGCCGACCGGCTCGCCGAGTCGACGGTGCGCCAACTCTCCCCGCACGGGCGGGAGGTGGAGGCCACGGTGATCGAACTGCGGGACCTCGCCGTGGAGATCGCCAACAACCTCGTCACCGGCTTCCCCGGCGCCGCCCTGCGCGAGGCCGTCGGGGCGGTCACGGAGGCGGACGCGCTGATCGCGGTGACGCCGATCTTCACCGCCTCGTACAGCGGCCTGTTCAAGTCGTTCTTCGACGTGATCGACCACGACGCGCTGGCCGGCAAGCCGGTGCTGATCGCGGCCACCGGCGGCACGCCCCGGCACTCGCTCGCGCTGGAGCACGCCGTCCGCCCGATGTTCGCCTACCTGCGCGCGGTGGTGCTGCCGACCGCCGTCTACGCGGCCACCGACGACTGGGGCGCCACGGGCGACGGGCTCTCCGAGGACCTGCCGCGCCGGATCGACCGGGCGGCGGGGGACCTGACGGCGCTGCTGGCCGGCCGCACCCCGGCGGCCCCGGCGGTGGCCCTGCCCGAACAGGTGGTGCCGTTCGCCGAGCAGCTGGCCGCGCTCAGGGTCTGACCCGAAGTCTGATCCGGAGGGCTGGAGGCCGACTCACATCGCGGCCGTCCGGGCGTCGTACGCCGCCCGGGCGGCCGCGATCTCGCGTTGGTGCGTCTCCGTCCAGGTGACCAGCGACTGGATGGTGGCGTGCAGCGTGCGCCCGAGCGGCGTCAGCGCGTAGTCCACCCGGGGCGGCACCACCGGGTGGACGGTCCGCTCGACCATGCCGTCCCGCTCCAGCTGGCGCAGGGTGACGGTGAGCATCCGCTGGCTGACCCCGTCGATCGCCCGGCGCAGCTCGGTGAAGCGCAGCGACCGCCGGTCCAGTTCCTGCTCTGGCTGACGGTCTTCGTGCTCTTCTCCGGCCTCGGCGGGCTGGCCACCGACGGCTGGGTGCTGGTCCTGGCCCGGTTCGTGACGGGCCTGTCGGCGGCCTTCATGACCCCGGCCGGGCTGTCGATCATCACCACCACCTTCGCCGAGGGCCCGGCGCGCAACCGGGCGCTGCTGGTCTACGCCGGGACCTCCGCCGCGGGCTTCTCGCTGGGCCTGGTGGTCGGCGGACTGCTGACGGCGGTCAGCTGGCGGTGGGTGTTCTTCGCCCCGGTGCTGCTCGCGGCCGCCCTGCTGGCCGCGGCCGTCCCGCTGATCCCGCGCGAGGAGGCCCCCGCGCGGGAGCGCGGCGGGCGCTTCGACCTGGCCGGGGCCGTGACCGCGACCGGCGCCATGCTGCTGCTGGTGTACGGCGTGGTCCACACCGGCGAGCCGGGTGCGGCGCCCGCCCCGACCGCCGCCGTCCTGGCCGGCGGGCTGGCGCTGCTGGCGGTCTTCGCGGTGGTCGAACGGCGCTCGGCCTCGCCGCTGGTGCGCCTGGGCATCCTGCGCTCCGGGCCGCTGGTGCGCGCCAACCTGGGGGCGATGCTGTTCGCCGGCTCCTTCTTCGGCTTCCAGTTCGTCGCCACCCTCTACCTCCAGGACCTGCGCGGCTGGTCCCCGCTCCAGACGGGCCTGGCGCTGCTCGCGGTCGGCGCGGACGCGGTGCTGGCGCCGACCCTCACCCCGAAGCTGGTCGAGCGCTTCGGCAACGTCCGGGTGATCCTCGGGGGCTTCCTGCTGGCCGCCGTCTCCTACGGGCTCTTCCTGCCGGTGGGCGCCGACTGGACGTACCCGATGATGTTCCCGACGATGCTGCTCACCGGGCTCGCCTTCGCGCTCGCGTACGGGCCGCTGACCATCGCGGGGACCGATGGCATAGCGGAGGAGGAGCAGGGGCTGGCGGGCGGGCTGCTCAACACCGCCTTCCAGTTCGGCGCGGCGCTGGGCCTGTCGGCGGTGACGACGGTGAACGCCTCCGCGCTCGGCTCGGGGGCGAGCGCCCTGGAGGGCTTCCGGGCGGCGCTGGTGGTGCCGGTGGCCTCGGCGGTGCTGGGAGCGGTGGTGACCGCCACGGGACTGAGGCGGACGGCACTGGGGCGAACGGGCCGAAGCGCCTGACGGCTCACCCGAACGGCCCTGCCGGGGAAGGCCCCGGCAGGGCCGTTCGCCCCCCGTGTCGGCCCCCGTGTCGGCCGCTGTGTCGGCCGCTGTGTCGGCCGCGCCGAATTGTCCGCTGTGCGGTGTAGCGGTGTAATCGTGCCCATGCCCGAACCGCAGGCCGTCCTCTCCCCGCTCACCGGCGCGGCCGTCTTCCTCGTCCTCACCATCGACCCCGGCGGCGAACAGGCCGTCCGTGAGCTGCTCCCCGACCTCGCCGGGCTGCGCCGCGCCATCGGCTTCCGCGCCCCCGAGGGCGGCCTCACCTGCGTCACCGGCATCGGCTCGGACGCCTGGGACCGGCTCTTCGCAGGCCCCCGGCCCGCGGGCCTGCACCCCTTCCGGGAGGTGGCCGGCACCCGCCACCGCGCCCCGGCCACCCCGGGCGACCTGCTGTTGCACCTGCGCGCCGAGCGGATGGACCTCTGCTTCGAGCTGGCCGCCCGCATCACCGACCGCCTCGCGGGCGCCGCCACCGTCGTCGACTCCGTCCAGGGCTTCAAGTACTTCGACGACCGCGACCTGCTCGGCTTCGTCGACGGCACCGAGAACCCCGAGGGCGCCGACGCCGTGCGCGCCGCCGTGGTGGGGGAGGAGGACGCGGGCTTCGCGGGCGGCAGCTACGTCATCGTGCAGAAGTACCTGCACGACCTCGCCAAGTGGAACGGCATCGGCGTCGACGAGCAGGAGCGCGCGGTCGGGCGCACCAAGCTCGACGACATCGAGTTCGACGACGACGCCAAGCCCGCCGACGCGCACGTCGCGCTGACCTCGCTGAGCGGACCGGACGGGGAGGCCCGGGAGATCGTCCGCTTCAACATGCCCTTCGGCTCCTTCGGGCACGGCGGCGAGTACGGCACCTACTTCATCGGCTACGCCGCCGACCCCGCGGTGACCGAGGAGATGCTGACCAACATGTTCGTCGGCCGCCCGCCCGGCACCACGGACCGGCTGCTCGACTTCTCCACCGCCGTCACCGGCTCCCTGTTCTTCGTCCCGACCGCCGACCTCCTCGACGCCCCGCCGGCCGCCCCCGCAGCCCCTACGGCGCAAGCCGCCGGGGACGGCTCACTCGGCATCGGCAGCCTCAAGCAGACAGGACCGCGCCCGTGAACAACCTGCACCGCGAACTCGCCCCCGTCTCCGCCGCCGCCTGGGAGGAGATCGAGGAGGAGGCCCGCCAGACGTTCCGGCTGCACATCGCCGGCCGCCGGGTCGTCGACCTGCGCGGCCCCGAGGGCGCCACCCTCGCCGCCGTCGGCACCGGCCACCTCAGCGACATCGAGGCGCCGGTCGACGGCGTCCGGGCCCGGGCCCGGGTCTCCCGGCCGGTGGTCGAACTGCGGGTGCCCTTCACCGTCTCCCGCGCGGCCGTCGACGACGTCGAACGCGGCTCCCGGGACTCCGACTGGCAGCCCGTCAAGGACGCCGCCCGCACCCTCGCCTCCGCCGAGGACCGCGCCGTCTTCGAGGGGTACGCCGCCGCCTCCATCGAGGGCATCCGGTCCGCCGCCGCCAACCCGCCGGTGCAGCTGCCGGGGGACGTGCGCGAGTACCCCGAGGCCGTCAGCCGCGCCCTGACGGCGCTGCGCCTGGCCGGTGTCGGCGGCCCGTACTCGCTGCTGCTCGGCGCGGCGGCCTTCACCGCCGTCAACGAGACCAGCGACCACGGCTACCCCGTCCACAACCACCTGGCCCGGCTGCTGGACGGCGACATCATCTGGGCCCCCGCCGTCGAGGGCGCCTTCCTGCTCTCCGCCCGGGGCGGCGACTTCGAGCTCTTCCTCGGCCAGGACGTCTCGCTCGGCTACCTCTCCCATGACACCGACTCCGTGCGGCTGTACCTGCAGGAGTCCCTCACGTTCCGCGTGTACACGGGAGAGGCGGCCGTCGCGCTCCTCGGATAGGGGGTCCTACGGCCAGATGATCCACCCGGTGTCCTTGCGGCTCATGTGTCTCCCCCCTCCCGATGACGGCCGACGGCGGCGCGGCGGCGACGCCACCGGCGTTTCTAGCAGAGCCGCGGGGGTGGGCGACAGAGCGGCTTTCACCTTGGCGTGAAAGCTTTGTCCGTGCACGATGCACCCTTGACGGCGGGAAGGGTACTGAGTTCCTTTACGGGGGGTACTGAGTGCCGTATCCTCTCGATGGGGCCTCTGACGCCAGTCGACGAGAGCCCAGGGCTGGCACTCAGTACCCTGGTCTCGACGTGAGGCCGAGGATCAGTGCACCCGCGCACCCGGGACAGGAGAGACCGCTCATGAGCTTGAGGATCGTCGTCTGCGTGAAGTACGTGCCGGACGCGACGGGTGACCGTCGTTTCTCGGACGATCACACCACCGACCGGGAGGGCGTGGACGGCCTCCTGTCGGAGCTGGACGAG
>NZ_JOCF01000097.1 GCF_000720635.1 Streptomyces sp. NRRL WC-3742
GTCCTCGCACCACCGCTCACCAACCGGCCCGCTGTCCTCGGACACCAGCCCAGGCTAGGGCTCCAGGCTACCCAAACCGGGGGTTCAGACACAGGTACTGACCGCACCGCCGGCGGTCGAGGTCAGCCGCAGGTCGTACATCGGCTGGTCGCCCATGCCGGCCGGCCACCAGATCTTCGGATCGGTGAGCGCGAGCTGCGGGGTGTCGGCCGGGGCGAAGGTGACCTGCTGGGTCTCGCCGGGAGCGAGGGTGACGTCCCTGCCGAAGCCGATGTCGCCGATCGTGCCGCTGACCGTGGTGGTCACGGCACGCGTGGAGTCGTTGCGCACCTTGGCCCTGACGGTCAGCTCGGCCGAGCTGAGGGAAGGAGCCACGGTGGTGCTCACGTGGGCGTCGTCGAGTGCGACGGCACCGGTGCGCCGGACGGTGATGTCCTGGGACAGGCCCATGTTGTTGTCGGCCGCGCCGGGCGCCCAGTCGATCCACCCGGTGGTGAGGTCCCTGCCCGGGTCGTTGGGCTGGACGCGGAAGGCGACGGAGTTGAGCCCCGCCCGCACGTAGGGCGTGACGTCGAGCTCGTAGACCGGGTACATCCCGCCGATCCGGTCGGCGGTGGCGACCCGGGTGCCGTTCACGTAGACGTCGGCGGCGGACAGGATGCCCGTGACGTTCAGGGAGCTGTGGGCGGTGGTGTCGTTGACGGTGAAGTCGGAGCGGTACCACCAGGGGACCTGGAAGTCCTTGGGGTCGGGCTTCTTCATGTTCTCGGAGTAGAAGGGGTCGGGGTAGGTCCTGTCGGCGACGAGGGCGGCGTAGACGGTGGAGCGGGCGCCGGCCGGGTGCCAGCCGGTGGGCTGGTAGCCGGGGCTGGATATGGTCTCGGGGGTGTCGGTGACCTTGGCCGAGGACTGGAGGGCGAAGCCGGTCAGGGCGGTGGTCGAGCCGGCCGCGTCGGGGACCGTGGTGGCGGCGACCGCTGCCACCGTGGGGGATGCCGCCGCCCGGGCGCGGTAGGGGGTCGTGCCAACGGCGGCTGCCGCGACCAGGACCCCTGCGATGAACACCGCGCTGCCGCGGCTGACGAGTTTTCCGTGCAAGGCCATGGGGGCCTCCTGGAAGGGTGAGCAAGATGGGGGGTGTCTTGCGTGCTGGGGGAGGGAGGTCCGCCGGGTGGAGAAAGTTAATCTCTTTTACTCATGCCCCGTCAAGGGATTCTGCCGGGGCTGACTCGCGGGCAGGGATTCTCCCGATGAACCGTTCAGGGAATACGCTGACGATCAAGCTCCGCCTGGCCGACGCCGGCGGATCAGCGTGGGCCGAGGGAGAGGGGAGTGCCGATGGCCATGGACCGACGCCCGAGGAATGCGGCGGAATCCGGCGCGGTGACGGGTGTGGAGTCCGTGGCGCACCGCGTGCACCGCCTGCGCACCGAACTCGGCCTGACGCAGCGTCAGGTGGCTGAGCCGGCCTACACGGCGGCCTACATCTCCACCGTCGAGGCCGGAAAGATCCAGCCCTCGGAGAAGGCCCTGCGGCACATCGCCGAGCGCCTGGGCTGCACGTACGAGGAGCTCTCCAGCGGCCGCCCGGCCCACCTCGCCACCGAGCTGCGGATGCGCCTGGCCGAGGCGCAGCGGGCCCTGGCCACCGGCGACCCCGAGGAGGCCGTCCCCGGGTACGCCGCGGTCGCGGCCGATGCCGAGCGGCACGGCCTGGCCGCCGAGCACGGCGCCGCTCTCGTCGGGCTCGGCCAGTGCGCGCTGGAGGCGGGGGAGCTCGTCGGGGCACGCGGCTACTTCGAGGCGGGGGAGGGCGTCCTGGCCGGGGCGGGCGTGCCGCTGACCCACCGCGTACCGGCGATCCGCGGTCGTGCCCTCACCCATTTTCTCGCGGGTGAACTGCGGTACGCCTGCTACCTGTTGGAGTCCACGCTGGACGAGCTCAACGCCGCCGGGCTCCGCGACCCCGAGGTGCTCGTCCTGCTCTACACGGCGCTCATCGCCCCGTACATGGACATGGGGGCGCACGCGCGGGCGGCGCAGGCGGCGGAGCTGGCCCTCGCCCTGGCCCCGGAGGTCTCCGACCCGGCCCTGGTCGCCAGGATGCACCGCGGCGTCGCCCGGACCCTGCTCGCCGAAGGCCGGGCCGCGGAGGCCGATGCCTCGCTGCTGAAGGCCGCCGAGTGCTACCGGCAGCTGCAGATCCGGACCGAACTCGCCCACTGCCACTGGATGCGCGGCTACGTCTTCGCCCAGAGCGGCGACCTGCCCCAGGCCGAAACCGCCCTGCGCACCGCGCGCGACGTGCTCGCCTCCCGGCACGCCACCCTCTACGTCCACCAGGTCGGCGTCGAACTGGCCGACGTTCTGCACCGTCAGGGCAAGGATGCGGAGGCCGAGGCCCTGCTGGAGCAGACCCTGGCGGGTCTCGGCGCGGACAAGGGGGCGGTTCACGCGGCCGGTGCCCACCGGCTGCTCGGCCTCATCGCCGAAGGGCGCGGGGCCGACCAGCAGGCCGAGGAGCACTACACGATGGCGCTCGGTCAGCTCGAACACGCGGGCGCCGCAGGCGACTTGGCGGACGTCTGCCGCCTCCTGGGCGACCTCCTGCGCCGCACCGGCCGGGTCGAGGCCGCCCTCGACGCGTACCGGACGGGCCTCGGCCACCGGTCCGCACCCGGCACCACCACCCTCGGACCCGCCCCCGCCAAGCCCTTCTAGCGCGGTCCGCCCGCCTGGTCATGACAAGGGGCTTGCCAAGCTCCGGCGGCTCCCCTAGCTTAAGTACTCGCATAAGTAAAGTTACTTCACTGCTTATGCGCCTGGATCCGCTCCGGGTTCCAGGCATGCCCCGCCCGGGCGGCCCGGCCGATCCCCCACCCACTTGGCCCGGCTCCGCCCTGCCCTGCCCGCTGAACTCCGTGCGCAGCACCCCCACTTGAACCGGCCGGTCGACGCAGTCGCCGACTGCTTCCCGCACCCGCCGGCCTGACGCCACAAGGAGACGCTCATGCGTCGAAAAGTGTCCGCTCTGCTCTCCGCAGCCGCCGTACTGGCGGCAGTTCTCGTTGCGGCCCCCGCAGGCAACGCGGCACCCGCCACCCCGTCGGAATGGCGAGAGGTCTTCTCCGCCGACGGCACGATCAGCAAGGTCCGGATACCGGTCGAGCCGAAGATCGCCCCGAAGAGCGAGGACCTCCGGGCCGCGGCCGCCACCAGTGTCGTGGCCCTGCAGGAGACCGGACCGGCCAGCACCCGCTTCAACATGGTCATCCTCGGCGACGGCTACACCGCCGGTGAGATGGGCCTGCTGCGCCGGCACGCCGAGCAGAAGTGGGCCGAGATATCCGCCACCGATCCGTGGCGCAAGTACGCCGGCTCGATCAACGTCTGGCTGGTCAACGTCGTCTCGAACGAGTCCGGCGTCAGCAACGACCCCTCCCAGGGCATCAGTCGGGACACCGCGCTCGGCATGTACTTCTTCTGCGGCGGCGTCGAGCGCCTGCTCTGCCTCAACGAGTCCAAGGCCCAGGCGTACGCCGCGCAGGCCCCCGGCGTGGACGCCATCGTCGCCGTCGGCAACACCTACAAGTACGGCGGGGCCGGCTATCCCAGCCTCTCCACCGTCTCCGGAGGTGACCCCCGGTCGGGACGCATCGCCATCCACGAACTCGGCCACTCGGTCGGCGGCCTGGCGGACGAGTACTTCACGCCGGGTACCACCTACACCGGCGACGAGCCCACCCAGCCCAACGTCACCAGGGACCCCGGCGGTTCCAAGTGGGCCTCCTACCTCGGCCGTTCGACCCCCGACGGAGGGGTGATAGGCGCCTACCTCGGCGGAAGCCAGTACGAGTACGGCATCTACCGGCCCTCGTCGGACTCGTTGATGCGCAGCCTCGACAAGCCGTTCAACCTCCCCAGCCTGGCCGCCATGGACCGCGCCATCGGCTCCAGGATCAGCGGCGGCAGCTCCGGCTGCGCCGCTCAGGCGAACACCCGCTCGGGAAGCCTCACCAGCGGCGGTGGCGCCTACCAGCCCGACGGCGGCAGCTTCTACGCCGCGGCAGGCACGCACCGCGCGTGTCTGGCCGCACCCGCCGGCGCCCAGTTCGCGTTGGACCTGATGACGTGGAACGGAAGCGCCTGGCAGACCGTGGCCACCAGCGGTGCCGACGGCCGGCTGTCGTACGGCGGCGCCGACGGCTACTACACCTACCTGGTCCGCTCCGTCACCGGTGCCGGCTCCTACACCCTGACCTACGACACCCCCTGAACCGGCCGGGCGCCGACCGCTGAGAGGGCCCGGCACCGTCGGTGGATGCTGTTGGTTAATTCGGGCCCGGTTGCTTCGCCCCGTCGCTATGCGACGGGGCGAAGTGCTGTCAGTGGGCTGGTCCGAGTGCGGGCTCGGGGTGTGTCGGTGAGCCAGGCGTCGATACGGATGAGGTTGATCGCGGCACCGGTGAGCTGGTGTTGGAGGCTGGTCTTCGGTAGGCCGTAGTAGCGGGATCTGCGCAGGTCGCAGGCGTGGACCGCCTGGGAGACGGTGCCCTCGGCCCCGGCGCGGATCTTGTAGCGGGCCTTCCACTCATCGGTGGCCTGGATGGCGCGGGCCTGTTGGAGGGCCAGATACTCCTCGCGGGGCCGCAGGCTGAGCTCACGCTGCTTGCCGTTGGGGGAGTTGATGCCCGCAGCCCGGCCGGCGTGTCGGGCGAGGACAGGGCTTTCAGCAGGCACATCCCGTCGGTCCCGATCCGTTCGCCGGTTTCGGTGCGTCCCGCGCGGGACTTGGGCAGCCGCGCATCGTCGACGCGTGAGGCGTAGTGTTGCAGCCATTCGGGGTCGGCTACCTGTTCCAGCCAGGCCGCATCCGCCATGGCCACCGCGTTGAGCGCGGCCCTCAGCGTTTCGGCGACCAGCTCCAGCCGGTTCAGCGACCGGGCGGCGGCGACCACATGCGTGGAGTCGGTGCGGGCCTTGCCGCCGCCGGCGACCAGGCCGCGTTCCCTCGCCGTCACCAGGATGCCGTCCAGCAGCACCCGACCGGCATCGGCCGCCACCAGCCGATCCCGGAACTCCGACAGCACCGAGTGGTCAAACCCGGAATCTTCCAGCGGCAGGCCGGAGAGCGTACTTCCAGTCGATCCGTGCCCGCACCGCCTGTGCGGCCTGCCGATCGGTCAGGCCCTCCGCGAACTGCAGCACCAGCACCACGGCCAGTCGGCCCGGCGCCCAGGCAGGGCTTGCCCCGGGCCGGGAACAGCGCCACGAAGTCCGCGTCCTCGAACAGCACTCCGAGCTCGTCCCGGACCCGGATCGCCACACTCCCTCTCGGGAACGCCGCCCTCGCCACCCGCACGGTCTCAGCCGGGACCTCCCCAAGCGCACCCGCTCGCATTGACAACCCGCACCCCCACAACAGCGAAACGTCGGCCTCCGAGACAAGTCTCGAAGACCGACGTCACCTACCGCAGTCAATCAATCACATTCGCCAACAGCATCCCGCACCCGGGGAGCCGGGCCCTGTCGGTTTCGGGAGAAGGCGGCTCAGCCGGTGACCCGACCGGTGTCCGAGGAGGCGATGGTGAACGTCCGTACGGCGTCGGCGGTCTGCACTCCGTTCTGTGCGCCGCCGGTGCCGGTGACGGTGAAGGTGGCCGGCGCCGAGGAGGCCGGGACGCCGGTGATGCCGCCCGTGTCGGCGTTGAGCGTCAGCCCGTCCGGCAGCGTTCCGCCGGTGACGCTGTAGCGGATGGTCTGCGGGGTGTTGGTGCTCACCCGCGCCTCGTAGAGGCTGCCGGCCGTCAGGGGCGGAAGTTCGGTGGTGGTGAACTCCGGGGTCGGGGCGACGACGGACTGCGGGGCTCCGATCGGGTTGCCGTCGGCGTCCGTCTGCTGCAGTGACCACGACTGCCCCGGGGTGACCACGGTCAGGTGCCACTTGGTGGACCGGTCCCGGAAGGAGTCGAGCTCCGCGGGGGTGAAGGCGCCGAGGTTGCGCGCCGTGTCCCACTGCTTGGCGGCTTCCAGCAGGGCCTTGGTGTTGGCTCCGCCGGCCAGGTCGGAGACCCGCGTCCGGAACTCGATGCCGGCGTTCCATCCGGCGGCGCGAGCCAGGATGTCCTCCAGCACGGGCAGCTTCGTCTTGCCGCCCAGGCCGATGAAGCCCATCATTCCGGGCAGGTAGTTGGCCCGGTAGTAGACGTTGTAGCGGTCGATCTCCGCCATGTCGCCCGACTCGCCCCAACTGGGCCGGGAGATGCCGTCCCAGATGCTCGTTCCCTCTCGGCTGGTGTTGGACAGAAGGCCGTCCTTGCTGCTCTGCCGGCGGAAGGTGCCGTTGACCAGGCTCGCCAAGCCGTAGCTGCCCCAACCGGCATCCGACGCCGACTCCAGGCCGTCGAACGACATGCTCTTGATCCCGGTGGTGTTCCAGATGGAGGCGAAGCGGGTGGCGATGGCGTTGATGATGTTCAGGCCGCCTACGGCGCCGCCGTATTCGTTGCCCAGCAGCCGGGTGACCGTCGTGCCCGCCGTGTGGGCCTTCTCCGTCGAGTAGAACCAGCCACGGTTGACCCCGGTGACCTCGCATTCGTCACCGACCTTGCGGAACTTCTTGGCGAAGTACTCGACGACCTCGTCGTCGATCCTCAGGTAGTTCTTCTCGGAAGCCGTCAGCGGATCGCAGCTGGAGAGGTAGACGGTCCCAGCGTCGGCGGTGAGGCTCCGTGTCAACTCGGTGCTCTCCCCGTAGGCGAGATCGGGGCTGGCCACCCCCTTCGCGTAGGGGTCCTCCTGGCTGATGAAGTCCGACAGGGTGTGGGTGCCCACCTGGACGCCCTTGGCCGCGGCCCTGTTCACCAGGTCGGTCGCGGCCCTGTCGTTGCCACCGAAGTCGCGGTTGAACTCGTAGTGGCCGTCGCTCTGCCAGGGGCCGTCGGTGGAGTCCAGGTGGTAGATCATGGACATCCCGCCGGCCTTCGCGAGATCGGCGGCGGTGTCCACCGTGTCGGTGTTCAGGTCGGCCAGTTCCAGGAACGTCTGGGACGTGGCCTGGGCCGTCTTCTGCCACTGCCCGTTGATCGTCGGGTAGGGCAGGTCCTGGCCCTTCGCGATGTTCGAGAGCACGGTCGGTGCCAGGTCCGGAGCCGTGCCGAACAGGGCGACCTTCGAGCCGACGACGCTGCCCTGACCGTTCGGCAGCGGGCCGACGGGCACGACGAGGTCAGGTTCGTCGGCATCGTGGTTCGTCACACGGTTGCGCCGCGTCGTGTAGTCGAAGGTGTAGGCCCGCAACAGCGAGCCCCACGGTGTCCTGGCCCCCACGCTCCACTGCTCCATCTGGTCACCGAGGCTGTAGGGGTCGGGAGCGACCTGGTTCTGCCAGCCGATGGTCGTCCTCCGCTCCTCACGGGGCCATCCGCCCTCGGTGCGGTCGGTCAGCGGCTTCATCCCGATGGCGAAGTCGCTGTCGCGGACGATGCCGACGGCCTCTCCGACGGTCCGGGTGATGTTCGTGGGCACTGGCCCCCACAGCAGCGTCTGCAGGTCTCCGCCGTCCGGTGCGGTGGCCTTGGTGACCGTGAAGGTGGTGTACGTGGTCATGTCCTGGACGGCGACGTCCACCTCGAACCCCCCGGAGCCGGTGAACACCAGCGTGCCGCCGTTGAGCGTCACCGCTTGCGGTGTCACCTGCCGGCCGCCGACCATCAGGCTGACCAGCGGGGCGGTGCCCTGACCGGTCGCGATGTAGTTCTTCCCGCTGCGCAGGTCGGTCAATGCGGTGACCAGGCCCGTCGAGCTCAGGTTCAGGTGCAGGTAGCCGGCGTCGACGGCGATTCCGCCGGAGCCGTCCGGGCCGATCTCCGCCGCAGCGGGT
Organism: Streptomyces sp. NRRL WC-3742; assembly: GCF_000720635.1. Taxonomy (GTDB): domain Bacteria; phylum Actinomycetota; class Actinomycetes; order Streptomycetales; family Streptomycetaceae; genus Kitasatospora. The sequence continues at coordinate 7,883 of NZ_JOCF01000097.1, forward strand.
GGTGCGCTCACAGCGGTGAGCGTCGTGGCCGCCAGTGCTGCGGCCACGGCCGACGCGGCCAGCCGCGCCGATCTGGTGACGTGGAACATCAGTGATCCTTTCCGGTAGGGAGCGACAACCTTCCTGGGTGATGACATGCGCCGATCGGTGGGTGCGGGCCACGGGCGCACGGTGGTGCGGGTCTCAGTGGCCGGGGTTGAGCTGGCCGTACAGCAGACAGCGGATCCCGGTGATCCCGATGTCGCGCAGGTAGTGGTGGCCGATCCGCTCGGCGACCCGGATCGAGCCGGTGTTGTCCGGGTGGATGACCGAGAACAGCTGCGGTGCGCGGAGGGAGCGGAACGCGAAGTCCCGCCAGGCCGTGCCGAGTTCGGTGGCGTACCCGTGGCCCCAGGCGGCCTGCCCGAGGATCCAGCCGACCTCCGGGCCGGGCCAGCCCTCGGCGTTCCACAGCCCGCCCCGGCCGAGGAGCCGCCCGGTCGCCTTCTCCACCACCGCCTCGTGGGTGTAGCCCCGCATCCACTGGTGGCCGGCGAGGAGGGCGAGGCTCTCCCACGCCTGTTCGCGGGTGAGCGGTGTTCCCGGGCCGAGGAAGCGGGTCACCTTCGGGTCCGCCATGATCGCGGCGTACTCGTCGAGATCCGCCTCGGTGAAGGGCCGTAGGACCAGGCGTTCGGTCTCCAGGACCGGGCCGTCGGAAGTTGCCCGCTCACTCACGGGGTCGCTCACAGGGTCACCACCGTTCCGCTGCGACGGGCACGCTCGGCGGCGAAGACGACCCGGTGGCTGGCCAGGCTGGCCTCGATGCCGGAGACGATCAGTTCGGGGCGGGCGCCGTGCAGGGCGTCGAGGAAGGCGTTGAACATCGCCGCGTCCCCGCCGGCGTGGCCCTCGGCAGCCGAGGAGCCGTCCAGCGAGGTGTCGTGGACGGTGCGGGTCTCGGTGTGGAAGTCGTAGATCTCGATGTGACGGCCGTCGCCGGTGAGTTGGCCACGGGTCCCGAAGATCTTCGTGTGGCGGTTCTCCAGCGGGGTGAACGCGGTCAGGGTGAACGAGGCGGTCACCTCGTTGGCGAACTCCAGGTTCACCACCTGGTGGTCCACGACGTCGTTGGCCGCGTGGTAGACGCAGCGCCCGTACCGCCCCTCGGCCAGTTCGGCGGTGACGGCGTCCTCGGTCAACGCACCGGCGGTCATGATCCTCGCGAAGTACTGCTTGGTGCCGCCCTCACGCAGGCCCGTGCGGTACAGCCGGGTCGCCGAGTAGGCACAGGTGTCCTGCAGCGGACAGGTGAGGCACCGCTCGGTGGCGCCGGTCGGCGCGGCCTCGGGCCGGAAGTGCGTCAGTGACCCGAACGAGGACACCCGCCGCACCCTGTCCCCGACGACGTAGGCGATCCAGTCGAGGTCGTGGCAGGACTTCGCCAGGAGCAGCGGGGCGGACTCGTCCTCGCGGTGCCAGTTGCCCCGGACGAAGGAGTGCGCGAAGTGGTAGTAGCCGATCGGCTCCAGGTGCTGCACCGAGACGGTCCGGCCGATGGCGCCCTCGGCCAGCAGCTGCTTGAGCTTGACCGTGTAGGGCGTGTAGCGCATGACGTGCGACAACGCCAGGGCGGTGCCGTTGCGCCGCGCCGCGGCGGCGATGGCCTCGCAGTCGGCCTCGGTGGTCGCCATCGGCTTCTCCAGCAGGATCTGGTAGCCGAGATCGGCCAGGCCGACCGCCGCGGCGACGTGATCGGCGTCCAGCACCGCGATCACCGCCACGTCGGCCAGACGCGGGCGGCCGAGCAGGTCACGCCAGTCGGCGAAGTTCAGCGCCGAATCGATGCCGTGCCGGGCGACGAAGTCCTCGCGCACCCGCGTACGCGGCTCGGCCACCGCCACCACCCGTGCCACCGCGGGCCTTCGGGCAGCCAGTTCGGCGTAGGCCGTACCACGGGCTCCGGCGCCGAGGATCGCCAACGTCAAGGGGCGGTTCAGAGGACCGCTCAGATCGCCGGAGACGAATTCGGCGACCCCGCCGTCGAGGATGGTGTTCAACAGGTTCCCCTCCCTGAATCAGTACCGACGGTGCCGGCCGGCCGTCAGCCGCCGGTGTTCTTCCTGAGCGAGTCCTGCAGCGTTCGGGCGAACTGCGCGGGGCTCGTACCCCCGTTGATCAGGTCGACGAGAGCCTTCTGCATGGCGTCGACGACACCGGAGGGCAACGTGTCCCCGGAGGCGAAGGCGTTGACCGTCGCGTTCGTCGTCCGGGCTTGGTGGTACAGGTCGTAGCCGGCCTGGTAGACGGGGCCCAGGGTGGTCGGCGGGGTGTAGCCCTTGACCGTCATGAACTCGCCGTCGGCCTTCGCCAGGGCGTCGAGGTTGTCCTTGTCGGTGCAGAACGCCAGCGCCCATTTCTGGGCTGACGCGATGTCCTTGGTCTTGGCACTGACCTCCATCCCACCGCCGGTGACGACCGGCATCAGGGCCTTGCCGCTGTCACTGGGCCAGCTGAACACCCCGACCGGGAACGACGGCGGCTTGTTGTCCGCCGAGGAGGGGAACCAGCTGCCCATCGGGTACATCGCGGCCTTGTTGTCGCGGAACGCCTGCTCGGTGTTGTCGTAACTGCGGCTCAGGCCCGCCTTGTCCAGATAGCCGTTGGACGCCAGGTCGGCGACCTTCTGCGCTGCGGCGACGAACCGGGGGTCGGTGAAGGACGCCTTGCCGGCCACGAGGTCCGCTTCGAACGAGGGATTCGCCGAGACCAGGTCGGTGCTGACGGCGGCGATCAGAGGGTACTGGTCGGCCCAGGTGTCGGTGCCGCCGCCGCCGATCTCGATCGGGGTGATGCCGGCGGCCTTGAGCTTGGCGCAGTCGGCGAGGAACTCCGCCCAGGTGGTCGGCGGGTTCGCGATGCCGGCCTTGGCGAAGTCGTCCTTGTTGTAATACACCTGGGGAATGGCCTGTGTGTTCCAGGGCAGTTGGTAGCTCTTGCCGTTGATCGCGCCGGCCATGGGGTCCACGAAGCCGCTCAGCTGGTCGTCCGAGAACGGCGCCAGGGCACCGGCCTTGACGAAGTCCGTCGGTGTGACGGCGATCATCAGATCCGGCAGCTGGCCGGAGGCCAGCAGCTGCTTGGCGTATCCGGTGTAGTCGGCGTTCGGCGACACCAGCTTCTTGATCTTGACCCCCGGAACCTTGGCGCTGATCCGGGCGATCGAGTCGTCCCAGTACTTCGCCGTCAGGTTGGGCGTCTCGAAGGTCAGGAACGTCAGGGTGACGCTCCCGTCCGCGCTGTCGCCGGAGGCGGAGGCGCCGCCGGCCGCGCAGCCGGACAGCGCCAGCGCGGTGGCTGTCGCGACCGCGGTCGCGAGGATCGTCGCTCTGGTGCGCACGGTGGCCTGCCTTTCACGGTGGGGTTGCTCCGGTCACTCCTGAGATCGGACGGCCCAGGGCTCCGGGCACGGCTTTCAGGTGGAGACCAGTCGATTGCTTGAGGGACTCGGCCGTCCGGAACCTGCGACGACTCGACCGCCGATGGGGAGTCGCGACTCGGAACCCATCAGCGACTATTTTTTGAATCACTGAATAAAATAACTGGTAGCGTGAGTCTGCAAGCGTGCTGGGGCGCTGTCAAGAGGTGGGGCAGGAGCGGGATGAAGCCGGCGGGTGGCGATCGAACGCTGATTCAGAAGATCAACACGGTGGCGGTGCTGCGGGCCCTGCACGGCGCGGAGCAGTTGACGCTGCGGGATCTGGCGGCGGAGGCGGGCGTCTCCCGCAACACGGCGGAGGACGCTGCGGTCGCCCTCGTCTCCGCGGGGCTCGCCGAGGAGGTCGTGCCGGAGGTCGAGGACCAGCGCCGGGTCGGCCGTCCGGCCAAGCGCTACCGTTTCCGCGGCGATTCCGGCTACGTGGTGGGCGTCGACCTGGCGGTCCACGAGGTCAGCATGCTGCTCGTCGACCTGCGCGGAGCCGAGCGGACCCGGCTGAGCCGCCACCTCGATCCCCACGCCCCGGCCGAGGACCGGATCGCCGCGGCCCGCGAGGCGCTGCTCGCGATGCTTCGCACCGCGGGCGTCCGCCGTCGCGACGTGATGGCCGTGGGTGCCGCCACCACCGGCATCGTCGACCACGCCGGGCGGGTGGTCCGGAGTACCCGCCTTCCCCAGATCGAGGGCCGCGCTCTCGCCGAAGACCTCGCGGCGATTCCGGGAGTGCCGGTCGTGGTGGGCAATGACACCCGTCTGGCCACGCTCGCGGAACACTGGTTGGGTACGGCCCGGGGTACGGACAACTTCGTCAACATCGTCGCCGGGCGCCACATCACCGCCGGCGTGTTTCTCGACGGGCGGCTGTTGCGCGGCGTGCACGGCGCCGCCGGGGAGATCGGCACACTGGCCGAATCCCGCTGGCAGGACGCGCTGCGTGCGATGGCCGCCTGGCCGGACGACCGCGAGGCCACCGTGACGGCGGCCCTCGGCGGCGACGCCGCCGCCCAGGCCCGGATCGACGAACTCGCCGAACACCTGGCCACCGGCATCGCCGCCGTCGTGCTCTCCGTCGACCCCGAATGCGTGATCCTCTCCGGGGGACTCAGCCGCGCCGGACGGACACTGATCGACCCGCTCCAGAGCCGCCTCGACGCCAAGACCCTCTTCTCGATCCCGATCCGCCCCTCGACCCTCGACCACGACGCCGTCGCCCTGGGCGCCGTCCGGCTCGCCCTGGACCACGTCGAGAACGACCTGTTCGACACCGAGTCAGCCCGGCTGGCCGCCGTGCTGTAGGCACGGACGAACGCCGACGAGGCCGGTGCTGCCCGTAGCCACGGGAAACCTTGAGACGTGTCAGGCGAGCCTGGTGGCAGGGGAGTTGGGTCGTTCGCGGACACCGCGCAGGATGACGGGCAGGTCGTGCCGGAGTTGCTCCAGGCTGCGGCGGGAGACCGGGGCTGGTGAGCTGGCAGCGGGTGAGGCCCGGGTCACGGGCGCTGCGCGGTGGCGAGGACGTATCCGACGGCCGGCAGCGCGGCGAAGGCGTCGAGTGCGGCGGCGCCGGCGGCGAGTTGGCTGCCGATGGGCCCGGCCGCGGGGGCGAGTTCGACCAGCAGGTGGCTCACCAGTGCGTAGCCCGGTCGGACGTGTTCGCCGATGTCGGTGAGGTCCTGCAGGGCTCAGCCGGCGCCGGTCAGCATCGGCTCGTACGCGGCGACGGGGAGGAAGCGGGCGACCTGGAAGATCCGGGCGGTGGCGTCCACGGCGTGTTCTGCGTCGCCTGCGGGGGAGGTCCGCAGGCAGACATCGGCGATGACCAGTCGGCCTCCGGGCCGGACGACCCGGGCGGCCTCGCGGAGGGCGGCGCCCGGGTCGGACATGTGGAGCAGGGACTCGATGGCCCAGGCGCCGTCGAAGGACGCGTCGGCGAAGGGCAGGTGCATCGCGTCGGCGAGCTGGAAGTCGACCCGGTCGGGGTGCGGGTGCTGCCGGGCGGTTGCGAGGGCGAGGTCGCGCTGGCGGGTGCTGAGGGTGATGCCGGTGACGGTGGCGTCCAGTGCCCGGGAGAGCTGGAGGGCGGGCAGGCCGGTTCCGCAGCCGATGTCGAGCAGTCGGTCGCCGGGGGCGGCAGCGAGTCGCTCGCCCACCAGCGCGGTCAGCCGGGCGGCGGCGGTCGCGATGGGAGTCCGGTCCTCGGGCGGGTCCCAGTAGCCGAGGTGGATGCTGCCGCCGAGTGCCTGGACGAAGAGGTCGGTGAGCCGGTCGTACATCGCGGCGACGTCGTCGGTGGTGGGCTGGTGGTGTTCGCTCATGCGGGAAGGTTCCTCTTGAGGGTCGGGCCGGTGTGTGTCAGACCTGCCCGTGCGGACCCAGGGGTTTCCGTCACGTCACCCGAGGTGTGCCAAGTCCAGCACCCTGGTTCGGCGTTCGCCACCTTTACCGGCCCCTCGGGTCGTGCGTTCGGTGCGTGCTCGTGAATTCGTGAAATCACGTGCTCCCGCGGAGCGCCCGGGCATGGACGCCGCCAGGGCGCGGCCGCGCCGGACGCCGGTATTGATGCCGGTGCATTGCCCGTTGTGCTGATGTAGGGAAATAGTTAAGCTGCGTTACCAGATTCAGCGGTCCACTCGCAGCCACTCCTCACGCAAGGCTTCCCGTCCGTCCACCGGGTATGCCGTGCACGTCAAGGGCCTGCTTCCGCTCCTCCACGCGGGAGACGCCTACCTGCCTCCGTCCGGCGCAGCCGGACCCCGCCGGGTGACCGAGCGGCGGTGCGGGCCTCGCCAACTGTCTTGACGCACCCGATGGTTCGAACGTCCAGCGGGCTTGCGGCACCAGCCGGCCTCGGACGCCCCCGACCGTGGGACGACCGGCTGCGCACCGGCCCTGGGAGCTCTGCTGCCCCGGGCGCCCCCACCAAGCCCTCGCGCGACCGCCTCGGTGCCCGCAGCGCGGACCGGCCGTACGAGACCTCAGGAAATCAGGTCCCAGGAAGGACGTCATGAAGAGATCAATCAAGCCGAGGGTGGCATGGGCCGCCGTCCTGGCCACGATCGGGCTGGTCGTGCCCGTCGGCTCGACCGGCGCCGCGCACGCGGCCGACCCGAGCGGGCCCGTGGTGGACGGCAACGCCCGGTTCACCGTGGAGTCGCCCACGCTGATCCGGCTGGAGTACGCGGGCGACGGGGCGTTCCAGGACCGGCCGACCTTCAACGCCGTCAACCGGTCCATGCCCGCCACCGAGTTCACCACCTCCGTCGTCGACGGCTACCGGATCATCAGGACCTCGGCGCTGACGCTCCGCTACCGGCAGGGCTCCGGCTCGTTCAACGCGGCCAACCTGCGTCTGGAACTCGGCAACGGTGCTCCCGACGTCACCCCCAGCTTCCCGAGCACCTGTGACTTCGGCACCGGTTGCGAGGCCGAAGGGCTGACCCTGCACGGCGACGCGACCATTTCCGGCAAGCCCGACTCCACGACCAAGCAGGTTCTCAACTTCTCCGACGGCTTCACCGGCAACGGGTACGTGGGAGGCTTCGAGCGGCAGGGCGCCTCGGTCAAGTGGGAGGTGGCGAACGTTCCGGCGGACGGCCAGTACGCCGTGCAGATCCGCTACACCAACGCCGACCTCAGATTCGAGGAGAAGGACGAGATCAGGGTCGAGAAGACCTCGGACCGCACCGTGACCCTGAAGGTCAACGGCGACGAGACCAAGGTGAAGCTGCCGCCCACCTCGACCTGGGACTCCTGGAAGGTCTCCACCACCGCGGTCACCCTGCGCGCCGGGACCTCGAAGCTGTCCCTCTCCTGTGGTGAGGACACCTGTCAGAGCAACATCGACTCGATCGCCGTCACGCCGCTCGGCGCGTCCTACCCGGCTCCCGCCAAGTCCAACAACCTCGGCGGCTACCGCAATTCGTTGGACCTGCTGGCCGGCCCCGCGCCGGTGGCCGACGGAATCCTGTCGCGCGACGGCTGGTTCGTGCTGGACGACACCGACACCGGCCTGATCAAGCCGGACGGTACGGTCGACCCGCGCCCGGGCCACGGCGACCAGCCCTACCAGGACGGCTACCTCTTCGGCTACGGCACGGACTACAAGCAGGCGCTGAAGGACTTCCGCCACCTGACGGGGCCCGCGCCGCTGCTGCCCCGCTCGGCGTTCGGCGTCTGGTACAGCCGCTGGTCGGAGTACAGCCTGGACGACTACCAGAAGGACCTGCTCCCGGCCTTCCGGAAGAACAAGGTCCCGCTCGACCAGTTGGTCACCGACACCGACTGGAAGTCGCCGAGCCCTTGGGCGGGGTGGGAGTTCAACTCCAAGTACTTCCCCGACCCCAAGGCGCTGTTCGACTGGGAGAAGTCCGAGGGGCTGGAACCGGTGCTGAACGTCCACGCCGCGATCGGGACGGGCGACGGAGGGAAGTACCCGGCCGACGAACAGCTCGAGGCCACACTGGCCACGGCCGGCGGCTCCCTGAAGGACGTGACCTGCGGGGACGGCGACGAGACGCCCTGCAAGGTGTTCAACCTGCGCGATGCCAGGCAGGAGAAGGCGTACTTCGATCTCCACCGGAAGATCGACGACAACTACGGCCATCCGCTGTGGTGGCTGGACAGCTCCGACGGCGAGACCGGCACGCCCGATGTCGACGTCTCCCCGGACACCTACAACTCCTCCCGGTACCAGGCGTACGGCAACGCGCTCGGCCAGCGCGCCTACACCTTCGCCCGGATCGGCAGCACCGGCTCCTACTACGGGGAGTTCGCCCCCGGCGTCTCGCGGGGCTGGGCCGAGCACCGGTACGTGATGCACCAGACGATGGACATCGACCCGACCTGGGCGATGCTCGCCTTCGAAGCGAAGTACACCACGGTCCTGGGCGCCGGGATCGGCCTGCCGTACGTCAGCCACGACATCGGCGGGTACGGCAAGAACTCCGCGAACGCCGAGGCCGGCTGGGACGACCCCGACCTGTACGCGCGTTCGGTGCAACTGGGCGCGTTCCAGCCGATCGACCGGTTGCACTCCGACCACGGCCACCGGCTGCCGTGGGAGTACCGCGCGATCTCGGAAGCGAAGTACAAGAAGTACGAATCGCCTGCGGCGGCCGACTCGGCGGAGAAGTTCCTGCGGCTGCGAGAGGAACTGGTGCCGTACACCTACACCCTGGCGCAGCAGGCGACCACCGACGGTCTGCCGATGGCGCGGGCGCTCTACCTGAACTGGCCGAAGCTGGAGGAGTCGTACACCAACCCGACGGAGTACACCTACGGTGACGACGTGCTGGTGGCCCCGGTCACCACGCCGGGGACCGGGACGGTGACCACCAACGTGTGGTTCCCGCCGGGGTCGTGGACGGACTACTTCACCGGCAGGACGTACACCGGGCCGGGTAACCACGAGGTGCAGACGACGCTGGACACCATGCCGGTGTTCCTGCGCAACGGCGGCATCCTGACCATGCGCACCGACGACGTGGACAGCGCGAACGCGAAGCCGCTGTCCCAGGTGACCGTCCACGTGGCGACCGGCGGTGACGGCCGGTTCAGCCTGTACGAGGACGACGGGAAGAGCCAGACCACCCCGGCCAACCCGGCGCCGTCCACCACCACCCGGATCAGCTACCGCGACGCCGGGCACACCCTGACCATCGACCCGGCGGCCGGCACCTTCGACGGCATGGTGGCGAACCGGACCTGGACGGTGAAGTTCCACCACGTGACCGCCGAACCGACCCAGGTCAGCGTCAACGGGGCCGCCCCGTCCTCGACCTCCTACGACGCCGACAAGCAGGAGTACACGGTCACCACCGGCTCGCTGCCCACCTCGGCCGGAACCACGGTCTCGTACGGCTAGGGCGTGTCTGTCGAACCGCGTGCGGTCCTCCCGCCGCCCCGGCGTGACGACCAGGGGCAGCGGGCGGCTGCGGCCCCTGCGGCTCGCCCGCCGCCCGCTCCTCCCGGCCCCGACTCGCCGTCCACAACCCAGGAAAACCCGTCCGCAACCCGGGAAACCCACAGGAGAACTGAATGTCAGACGAACGACCCCTCGACGCCTTACCGGACCCCTCCGATCGCCGAGGACCCGGGCGCCGCGGAGTGCTCGGAGCCATCCTCGGCGTGCCCGTCATCGCCGCGATCGGATCTTCCGCGGCGGCGGCGGCCGACGGCGCGGCGCAGGACCGGACCGCCTCCGCGAGCGGCGGCGCCGTCAGCAGCCTGGACCCGCGCAACGCCGGCGACATCCTCGCCTCGCTCCGGTTCGGCATGTTCGTGCACTTCAACCCGTCGTCCGTGGTGGGCCGGGAGATCGGCTGGGGCCGCAACGCCTACCGGGCGGGGGAGGGTCCCGGCAACCAGTACAAGGATCCGTCGGTGAAGTCCGACCCGGTCTACGACGTCGCCTACCGCGACTTCCTGCCCGAGGCGGACTGGGCGGCCAAGCTCGTCGCCTCGGCCAAGGCCGCCCGGATGAACTACCTGGTCTTCACGACCAAGCACCACGACGGGTACCCGAACTTCCGAACGGCCAACGTCACCCGCTCCGCCTACCCCGACCACGCGCAGACGCCGATGGGCCGCTCGGGGCGGGACCTCACCCGGGAGGTGGCCGAGGCCACCAGAGCCGCGGGCCTCAAGCTCGGCCTGTACTACTCCGGCCGTGACTGGACCCAGCCCGACTACGTCAAGGGCGACTACGACACCTACTTCGGCTACATGACGGAGCACCTCCGGCAGTTGCTCACGGACTACGGGAAGGTCGACTTCCTCTGGTACGACCACATCCCCTTCACGGACATGTCGCCGTTCCGCCCGCCGCTCCTCCTCACGGTCCCGCGGGACCTGCAGCCGGGCATCCTGGTCAACGACCGCGCCTACGCCACCATGGGGTTCGAGCCCAAGCAGGCCACCCTGGCGGGCGACTACGACACGCCGGAGGAGCGGGTCGGAAGCTTCGACGTGATCCGGCCGTGGGAGTCCTGCATCACGGTCACCCCGGGTAAGTGGTCCTGGCAGCCGGACCAGCCCAAGTCCGACTACTCGACCGTGGTCGCCACCCTCGTCGCGACCGCCACCGGGGGCGGCAACCTGCTGTTCAACGTGCCGCCGATGAAGACCGGCTACCTGGAGGACGAGGTCACCACGACGCTGGGCCGGGTCGGCGAGTGGATGGCCACGTACGGGGAGACGATCGTCGGCACGCGTGGCGGGCCGTACCGGCCGGCCGAGTTCGGCGGGGCGACCTACCGCGGCGACACGATCTTCGTGCACCTCACCAAGAGCCAGTCGGCGGGCAAGCTGCGGCTTCCCTGCCTGAACGCGAAGGCGAACTCGATCACGACCTTCGACGACCGCTCCGTACCGTTCACCGAGGACGCGAAGGGTGACCTGCTCGTCGACCTGAGCGGCTTCGACCAGACCGCGCCGGACTTCGTCCTCAAACTCACCGTCGACCGGCCGCTGACCGTCGAGTACGCGACGCGCAGGGCGATCGAGTGGGAGCCCCAGAAGGCGTCCGGCACGAACCTCGCCAAGGGCAGGCCCGTGAAGCAGCACTCGACCGCCTACGGCGGTGTGCCCGAGCGCGCCGTCGACGGCAACACCGACGGTGCCTGGTCGGCCGGCACCACCACGCACACCGCCGAGGACGCGAACGAGGCATGGTGGCAGGTCGATCTCGGTACGTCGGCCGACATCGGGCAGGTGTGGCTGTACAACCGGACCGACAATCCCGAGAGCCTGCGGCTCAGCAACTGCTGGGTCATGACGTCGGACACCGAGTTCACCTCCGGGAACCTGACTGAATCCCGCACCGCGCCCGACGTGACAGCGGTCCGGATCGACGGGCCTGCCGGGAACAGCCGCGGCGTGCAGCTGAACGGCCGGGGCCGCTTCGTCCGCGTCCAGTTGGAGGCGAACGGAACGGCCCTGTCGTTGGCCGAGGTCGAGGTGTACGCGCGCTGACCCGACGGGGACAGCGACGGCGACGGCGTCGGGTCAGCGTCGGCGTCGGCCTTCGAAGGTGCGCGGGGCGGAGAGCTTCTTTCCAGGGATGTGTCCTTCACGTGTCGCGACTATTGACAGACATCCGATCAATAGCCAAAGCTCTGGGCAGATTCCCTGGGTTTTCGGGAAAATTCCATGTGAAACATCCGAGCACAAGGTGGTGGTGGATGTGTCGTGGCGTGCTGTGGCCACGTTGGCGGCTGGTGTTGTGACGGCCGCGATGGTGTCCGGTGTCGCGCAGGCGGCGGGGGCGACGGATCTCTACGCGGCGCCGGAGGGTTCCGGGTCGGAGTGCACGCTCTCCGCTCCGTGCAGCCTCACGGGTGCGAGGGACAAGGTGCGGACGCTCGTCGAGGGGATGGGCGGCGATGTGGTGGTGAATCTCGCCGACGGCGTCTACCGGCTCGGTGAGCCGCTGAAGCTGACGGCTGAGGACTCCGGGCGCAACGGGTTCAAGGTGGTGTACCAGGCCGCTGCGGGGGCGCGGCCTGTCCTCAGCGGCGGGCGTGCGGTGAACAACTGGCAGCAGTGGGACGCCGGGCGCAACATCTACCGGGCCCCGGTCACGCCGGGTACGCAGTCCCGGCAGTTCTACGTGGACGGTGTGCGCGCGGTGCGGGCGCGCTCCGAACTCAATCCCCCCGGGTTCGAGTTCAACAAGAGCGGTTTCCTCGCGGCGGACAAGGACTACGCCTCCTGGTCCAACCAGAAGGACGTCGAGATCGTCAGCCGCCGCGCGTGGAAGCACATGCGGTGCCCGGTGGAGTCGATCAAGCCCAGCGGCACGGGCTCACAGTTCGACGGCGTGCAGCCGTGCTGGGACAACACGGGCAACCCGAACCGGCCGAACTTCTACTTCCCGTACAGCGGGTCCGGAACGGGGGGCATGGAGAGGGTGTCGTGGCTGGAGAACGCGCTGCCGCTGCTCGACCAGCCGGGCGAGTGGTACCTCGACCGTGCGGCCGGCTACGTCTACTACATGCCACGCGCGGGTGAGGACCTGGCATCGGCGAGCACGGAGCTGGCGGTGACGGAGAGCCTGGTGGAGATGGCCGGCACTCCCGGCCACCTCGACGTCGTCAACGACAACGACCCCCGGGCCGTCTACACCGGCTCCTGGACCTCCGACCCGAACCGGCCGTTCGGCGATGTCGGCGACGACGTGCACGCCACGTCGAAGGACGGCGACGCGGTGGAGTTCTCCTTCACCGGCACCGGCGTTGACGTCCTGGGCGAGCGGAACTCCGACCTCGGCGACATCGAGGTGTCCGTGGACGGGCAGTTCGACAGCACCGTCAGCGCCAAGGGCGAGGGACCGCGTCTGGCGCAGCAGGTGGTCTACAGCAGGACCGGCCTGGCCAAGGGGCCGCACACCGTGCGGCTCGTGAAGAAGTCCGGCGCGAACATGGTGGTCGACGCCTTCTCCGTGGTGCCGGAGGCGATCGAGCCGGTGCACGACATCGCGCTTCGCGGTCTCACCTTCAGCTACGCCACCTGGCTCCACCCGTCCGGGCCCGAGGGCTACGCGGACAACCAGGCCGGGGTGCTTTGGGTGGGCAATCAGCGACAGGTCGCCAAGATCCCCGGCGCGGTCCGGGTGACCCGCGGTCAGCGGATCGAGGTCTCCGGGTCTGAGTTCAGCCGACTCGGCGGCACGGCCGTGGAGTTCGGCAACGGCACGCAGGACTCGCAGGCGGTCGGCAACCGGATCACCGACGTCTCCGGTGCCGGTGTGTCGGTCGGCGAGTTCGACGACCACTGGCTCACCGACCCGAACCGCCAGACGGCAGGGGTCAAGGTGTCGGACAACTACATCAGCGCCGTCGGCCGTGAGTTCGAGGACTGCGCGGGCATCTCCGTCGGCTACACGCGGAACGGGAGCGTGGAGCACAACGAGATCAGCAACGTGCCGTACTCCGGCATCTCCATGGGCTGGGGATGGGGTTGGGACTCGCCCTACAACAACAAGGACATGGGTGAGCGCCACGGCACCAACTACGCGCAGGGCAACAAGATCGTCGGCAACTACGTGCACGACGTGATGAAAGTACTCTCCGACGGCGGCCCCGTGTACACCCTCGGGGGCCAGGGCGGCGGCGGTGTCAATGCCAAGTCGGAGCTGTCCGGCAACGTGTTCAGCAAGGGCGGCTCGAAGGACCCGCGGGCGAAGGGGATCTACCACGACGAGGGCAGCTCGTGGTGGGACACCCACGACAACGTGGTGAGCCAGATCGGCGAGCTCTGGACGCACGAGTGGACCAGGTCGATCCACGACATCAAGATCCACGACAACTTCACCGACGACGGGAGGTTCGCCAACGACGGCACCAACGTCGACATCACCAACACCACGCTGGTGGAGGACGGCAGGTGGCCGCAGGCCGCCCAGGACATCGTCGCCGCCGCAGGCATCCGCGCGCCGTACCGCAACACGGTCCTGCCCGCGAACCACCTGGTCAACGACGGTGAACTCGGATCGCTGCTGGCACCGTCCACCATCACCTACACCGGAGACTGGAGCATCGCCCGCTCCCGGGACTTCGCCGCTCGCCCCGCCGACGACGACGGCTCCTCCGCCAACCTCGGCGAAATCGGCGGCGACCTCGGCGACGTCAACGGCGACGTCCACCTGACGTCGAAGGACGGGGCCTCGGCGAGCATCACCTTCACCGGGACCGGCATCCAGGTCCTCGGCGAACGCAACAGCGACCAGGGCAAGTTGACGGTCTCCCTCGACGACGACGCGGTCGGCACGGTGGACACCCACTCCGACACCATCGTCCCGCAGGCCGTCGTCTACCAGGTGTCCGACCTCCCCTACGGGCAGCACACCGTGAAGCTCACCAAACATCCGGGCGACCACCGAGAACGGCGCCTCCGTCACCGTCCCCTTCACCGGCACCCGCATCGAGGTCCGCACCGAGACCAACAGCGACCAGGGCGAAGTGGATGTCTACATCGACGGCCGCCTGAGGAAGACCGTGAACGCCTCGTCGGCCGGCCGCCTGGCGCAGCAGCCGGTGTTCACCTCCGACGACCTGCCCAACGGCTACCACACCCTGCGTCTGGTGAAGAAGTCCGGCCAGTACCTCGTGGCCGACCGCTTCACCATCCGCTGAACCTCACTCAGCAAAGCCGAAGGGGCGGTGCCACGGACGATTCCGTGGCACCGCCCCTTCGGTACGGCGGGCGGGCCAGCGGTCCGCCACGACCGTGAAACCGTGCGACGCGCGGCCTTAGGGCGTGTCTGACGGCGGCGGGCCGGCCGATCCGTACTCCGGGAAGACCCACCCCGGATCATTGCGGCCGCGGGCGGGAGGCGAGCGCGACCTACGCTGAGCGGAACGGCGGACGGCGCGCTCCCGGAAGTGGCTCGATGGAAAAGCCTTCAGGAGCCGGCGGGCGATCTGTCGCCCGGCCCGGCTCCTGAAGGCTCGGTTCCACGGCACGGTCTAGCTCGACCGTAACCGAAGGATTGTTCAGCGGATGGTGAAGCGGTCGACCACGAGGTACTGGCCGGACTTCTTCACCAGACGCAGGGTGTGGTAACCGTCGAGCAGGTCGGCGGTGAACACCGGCTGCTGCGCCACCCGGGTCGGAGAGTAGGTGTCGACGGTCTTCCGGTAGCGGCCGTCGATGTAGACGTCGACCTGGCCCTGGTCGCTGTTGGTCTCGGTGCGGACCTCGATGCGGGTGCCGGTGAAGGGGACGGTGACGGAGGCGCCGTTCTCGGCGGTCATCCGGACGTCGTCGTTGAAGTCGCCGAGGCCGCGGTTCGCGGAGGTGGTCCAGGGGCCGCTGTAGCTGATCGCCGGGTCGTCCTGGTCGATCGAGCGGTCGAGGCGCAATCCGTCGATGGTGGCCACCGAGCCTCCGGCCTTGGTGAGCTTCACGGTGTGCTGCCCGTAGGGGAGGTCGGACACCTGGTAGACGACGGCCTGCGGGACGATGGTGTCGGAGTGGGTCGATTTCGCCGAAGTAGACGGCACCGTCGTCCTCGTCATCGCTCTCGGCGAGGTGGCCGAACGTCCGGGAGCGGGAGATGCTCCAGTCGCCGGTGTAGCTGATGGTGGCCGGTGCCAGCAGGGGCGCGAGTTCGCCGTCGTTGATCAGGTGGTTCGTGGGCAGGACGGTGTTGCGGTACGGCGCGCGGATGCCTGCGGCGGCGACGATGTCCTTGGCCCGCTGCGGCCAGTTGCCGTCCTCCACCAGGGTGGTGTTGGTGATGGTGACGTCGGTGCCGTTCTTGTCCTCCCGGGCGTTGTCGGTGAAGTTGTCGTGGATCGTGATGTCGTGGATCGACTTGGTCCACTCGTTGTGCCAGGTCTGGCCGGTCTGGCTCACCACGTTGTCGTGGGTGTCCCACCACGAGCTGCCCTCGTCGTGGTAGATCCCCTGCGACCCCGGGGCCTTCGAGCCGCCCTTGCTGAACACGTTGCCGGAGAGCTCCGACTTGACGCTGCCGTCGCCCTGGCCGCCGAGGGTGTACACGGAGCCGCCGTCGGCGAGCACCTTCATCACGTCGTGCACGTAGTTGCCGACGATCTTGTTGCCCTGCGCGTAGTTGGTGCCGTGGCGCTTGTTCTCGGTGTTGTAGGGCGAGTCCCAACCCCAGCTCCAGCCCAGCGAGATGCCGGAGTACGGCAGGTTGCTGATCTCGTTGTGCTCCACGGCAAGGTTGCGCGTGTACCCGGCGGAGATGCCGGCCACGTCCTCGTACTCGCGGCCGATGCGACTGATGTAGTTGTCCGACACGGCGATCCGTGCCGTCTGGCGGTTCGGGTCGGTGAGCCAGTGGTCGTCGAACTCGCCGACCGACACGCCGGCACCGGAGACGTCGGTGATCCGGTTGCCGACCGCCTGCGAGTCTTGCGTGCCGTTGCCGAACTCCACGGCCGTGCCGCCGAGTCGGCTGAACTCGGACCCGGAGATCTCGATCCGCTGACCTCGCGTCACCCGGACCGCACCGGGGATCTTGGCGATGCGCTGTTCCTTGCCCGCCCAGAGCACCCCGGCCTGGTTGTCCGCGTAGCCCTCGGGCCCGGAGGGCTGGAGCCAGGTGGCGTAGCTGAAGGCGATGCCGCGAAGCGCGATGTCGTGCACCGGCTCGATCGCCTCCGGCACGACGGAGAAGGCGTCGACCACCATGGACGAGCCGGACTTCTTCACCAGCTTCACCGTGTGCGGCCCCTTCGGCAGGCCGGTTTTGGTGTAGACCACCTGCTGCGCGAGTCGGGGCCCCTCGCCCTTGGCGCTGACCGTACGGTCGAACTGCCCGTCGATGTACACGTCGATGTCGCCGAGGTCGATGTCCTTCTCGCCCAGGACGTCGACCCCGGTGCCGGTGAAGGAGAACTCCACCGCGTCGCCGTCCTTCGACGTGGCGTGCACGTCGTCGCCGACATCGCCGAACGGCCGGTTCGTGTCCACGGCCCAGGAGGAGCCGGTGTAGACGGCATGCGGGTCGTTGTCGTTGACGACGTCGAGGTGGCCGGGCGTGCCGGTCATCTCCACGAGGCTCTCCGTCACCGCCAGCTCCGTGCTCGCCGACGCCAGGTCCTCACCCGCGCGCGGCATGTAGTAGACGTAGTCGGCCGCGCGGTCGAGGTACCACTCGCCCGGCTGGTCGAGCAGCGGCAGCGCGTTCTCCAGCCACGCAACGGTTCTCATGCCCACCGTGCCGGACCCGCTGTACGGGAAGTAGTTGTCCGGGCGTTTCGGTGTGCCCGTGTTGTCCCAGCACGGCTGCACCGCGTCGATCTGCGAGCCCGTGTCGCTGGTCGTGATCGACTTCACCGGGCACCGCATGTGCTTCCAGGCTTGGCGGCTGACGATCTCCATGTCGGTCTGGTTGGTCCAGGACGCGTACGCCTTGTCGGTCGAGGTGAAGCCGCTGCCGTCCTTCTTCTTCTCGAACCCGGGGGGATTGAGTTCGGAGCGCGCCCGCACCGCGCGGACACCGTCCACGTAGAACTGCCGGGACTGCGTACCCGGCGCTACCGGAGCCCGGTAGATGTTGTGCTCGGCGTCGAACTGCTGCCAGTTGGTCACGGCCTGCCCGCCGCTGAGGACCGGTCTCGCCCCCGGAGCGGCCCGGTACACCACCTTGAACCCGTTGCGCCCGGAGTCCTCGGGGGTCAGCTTCAGCGGGGCGCTGAGCCGGTAGACGCCGTCGGCGAGATTCACCACCACATCGCCGCTCATCCCCTCGACGAGCGTCCGCACCTTGTCCCTCGCACCCGTGAGGCTGCACGGAGCGGAAAGCGTGCACGCCGACCCGTCACCGCCGGGCGCGGCGTAGAGCTCTGTCACCTCGGCCGCGCGGGCGACCCCCGCCATCGACGTGGCGATCATCGCGCCCGCCAGCAGCGCGACCGCACTGCGTGGAATCACATCCACCACCACCTTGTCCTCGGATGTTTAAGCCGAATCTTTTCGGCAAGCTCCTTAACTTGAGGCAGAGTATTGGTATTGGTCGGATGTATGTCAATGCCAATGGCGCCGGAGATTTCAAGCGCGAGGCGTCGAGCCCGATTCCAAGTACGAGGTCTCCCCTCATCAAAACCTCAGGCTGTTGCCGCCATGCTTCTGTGCGTACCGAGCGTCGGCCGAGATGAGGGTCCGGCGGCGCTCCCTCCGGGCCGGGGACGCCGCACGCGCACCCGGAGGGACGTCGGTCGGACTCCTGTCCGTCAAACGTCGGATGTACCCCGGCCCCGGCGCGAGGGCGGTGCCGCACCCCTGGGCGGTGCCGGCCTCGCGCCGGGCTTTCCGTCCCATCGAGCGCGCGGCGCCAAGTCGTGGCGATGGAGGAGGAGTTGACGTCCGATCGGATCGCGGGCCTGGCCGCCGCGACGGCCCCGACCATCGGATTCGCGGCCCCGAGCGGCTCCTGGCCCTCACGCGGAGCACCTATTGTCTGTGCCTTGCTCCGCTGACGATGCCGCGCCAGGGCGTCCTGCCGGTTCCTCGAGGGAGCACATGCGAACGAGGAGTCCGCCGGAACCTCGGCGTGGCGGCGCTCAGCCGCCCCGATGGTGGCGACCGCGGTCCTGATCGGTCGTGCAGTGGCGTCGTGGTTGCTCTTCCACCGGGACGCGACCTGCTGTGGCAACGGAGGCGGACACGTGCCAGGTGGGACACGCGGGGCCCCGGCCGGTGGTGGGGGAGGTACGACCGGTCGGGGCCCCGCGGATCGTGGGTTCAGGCGGGGGTGTCGGCGTGTTCGTGGTCCTTCTGTTCGGTGAGGTACTGCTCGCGGACCTCCTTGGGACCGAAGGGCCAGACCTTCTCGACGCGGGACCAGATGAGGAAGACGACGGCGCCGAGGACGACCCAGGCGAGGGACCACTCGATGGGGTGGATGTCGGGGTTGGCCTTGTCGGCGTAGCCGTACACGGTGAGCCAGCCGATGGCGGCGATGATGCTGGGGAGGGGGTAGAGGAACATC
>NZ_JOCF01000098.1 GCF_000720635.1 Streptomyces sp. NRRL WC-3742
CCGAAACAGCCTTCTCCCCAGCTCAGAGCACACCTTCACACGGGCTCTGTTCGATTCCAGGGCCAGGAAGACGATTCGCATGCCATCGGAAACAGGTACCTAGTCCTCGTCGGCCTTGCGGAACGGCTGCCCGCAGCGACCGCAGTTCAGTCCGCCGTCCTCGCCGCCGAACTCCCAGACGGCCTGGCTGATCTGGATGCGGCGGGCTGCCTCGCTGCCGCCCTTGCCCGGCTTGGTGCAGCCGCAGATCACCAGGAAGCGGGTCGGCGCGCGCTTCTTCGGGCGGGTGGGGATGTAGTCGCCGCCCTCGCTGCCCTCGTCGTCTCCCTCGCCGCCGGTGCCCGGAGTGCTGGTCGGCTCGCCGCCCTTGCCCTCGGTGCCGGTGGTCGGGGCGGGACGGCCGACTCCAGCGAGCGCGATCACCTGGGGGTCGTAGATGTAGGGGAGGCGGGCCTCGTCCAGTGCCTTGATGACGTCGGCGTACCGCTCGACGGCGGCCGGGGTGATCGTGCACTCGGACAGCCCCCGGATGGTGCAGGGGGTGACGGGAGGGATCAGTCCCAACTCGGCGGCCAGGGCCGCGAAGCGCCGGTTGTGGTAGCGGCCGCTGCTGCTGGTGTCCTTGATGCGCCGGGTGTAGGCGACGCCGTGGGCGGCTTCGTGCAGGAGGGTCTGAACGGTGCGCTCGCCGCCGAGGGACAGCAGCTCGCCCCCCGCGAAGAGTTCCGGGGTGTACTTGTTCCGCTCGCCCTGCTGCACCGTCCAGAAGTCCGCTCCGAAGTGGCCCCAGGTGATGCCCTTACCCGACCTGCCCATGCCGGTGATCATCACGACGTTGGGGACGTCCGGGTGGTTGGCCTGGATAGCTGCCCACGCGGCTTCAAGGGCGGCGATCGTGCGGCTGCCGTGTTCCCGGTCGGTGGGGGCGGGCTGGGCGGGGATGGCGGCGGTGGTGATGGTCATCAGTGCTTTCCTATCGGATTCGAGCCGGAGTTGGGGGGAGAACCCGGGCGGGCGGGGTGCCCGCCCGGGGTGCGAGGGGCTAGCTCGCGCGCCGGTCGCGCTGCCGGGGGATGCGGATGGTCGGCTCGGAGGGCTGGCCCGGGGTGGGCTGCTGGTCCTCGGTCATCTCGGGTCCTTTCGTTGGGTGTTGGTGGTGTCCGAGGTGGTGGGGTGCCGTTCCCCTCCACTCCCTGACAAGCACTAGAATACAACATTAGAGCGTCACGCCAAAATCAACACCCCCTCGTGTCGCGGAAAAACCGCAGGTCAGATGGGGTGTCAGAATCTCTTCCGGGAAATTTCCTAGCGTGTGCACGCTAAGGATGGTCGGGCGGGACGGCGGCCGTTGGGGCGGACGGTCCTCCTCCTCGCCCTGGTCGCCGTGTTCCCCCCGGCCGGCCGTCGCGGTGGGCCGCTGGCGCCTTCTGTGGGTCTCCGGATCGGGCCTGGAGGAGATGAGCAACCCGGGCGGGGTCACCCCCTGCAACCGGCAGGCCGGGCAGCAGCGTGCGGCATGATCCGCCCGCCCAGCACGGGCAGCAACCGCCCCAACTCCGTTGTTGCGTCTCGGCCTTCGTTGCTGCCGAGTCTCAGGACCGCTCCGGGCTCACTACGGTCCGCCGTCCGGCCGCGTCAGCACGGGCACCGGCCCCGGAGCCGCACGCGAAGCGCGATCAGCCATCGCGGGCAACCGGCGGCAACCGGCTCCGGCCTCGACGTCGGCTAGGCGCCGGTTGTGCCGCTCTGGTCTGTGGCCAGGCTCCGGGCCTTGGTGATGATGCGTCGCGCGGTGCGCTCGCTGACCTCGTACTGCTCCGCGACGGTCGCGGCGGTCACGGCGTCGGCCTGGGCGTCGAGCTGCTCCGCGACGGTCGCGGCGCGGGGGTCCGGCTTGAGCCGGGACTTGCGGTCCTTCGCCCCGGTCGTGCGTCCCTTGTACTCGGTCGGCCGGTCCCGGTGCTGCTCGACGGCGGCGCGGGTCCACCAGCGCCTACCGTGCCGCTCGACACCTTCGTTCAGCCGACCACCCGAGGCGTCAGCACGGATCGTGGACGGTGCCAGGCCAGCGACCGCGCCGGCCTCCTTGTCGCTCAGGAGATCGGTGGGGGCCGGCTCGGTAGGCAGCGGGGGAATCGGCTCGCCAGCCAGATAGGCATCTACCTGGGCGGCGTCGTAGAGGATCGGCCGCGCGGAGCCCGGGAGCGCCTTCACCGTGCGGCTGAACGCCTGATGGTGGCTCCGTCGCCACGTCGATTCTGAGACTCCGGCCGCCCTCGCGACGTCCTCCAGCTCGTACGTCGGGCGCCCCTGGGGGATCATCGCTCTCCTCGGTGTGTCGGGCCGCGCGGCGCGCGGTGTGTTGTCGCTGGTGGTGAGGCTACGGGCAGGCTGCCGCGTTGCTTCGTCACGGGGGGTGGTTGGACACGCGCGGCCCCGGGAAGGCAGCGGGGCCGGCTGCGGCTCCACCAGCCGGCCGGGGTACCGGCGCCCGCCCCGGCTGTACACTGGTCCTGCTTTCCCGTCTGCTGCCTTCGTTGGGTGTTGGTGGGATGCAGCGTTACGGGCCGGTGGATGCCGTCACCCCTCGGGGTGTACCACCGGCCCGCTGCTGTTTGATCAGGTCGCGGTGTGCTCCGCGCGGTCGCAGGCGAGCAGACCGGCCCTCAGTTCCTCCTCGGCGCGGGCGAGCGCGGCGGCGGTCTCCGGCCCCGGGTCCTGTTCGGCGGCCCGCCGGGCGCGGGCCTGCTGCCTCTCCAGGGACTCGATTGCGGCGTACGCCTGGCTGGTGCGGTCGATGGTGGTCACGGTGCTTCTCCTGGTGCTCGGTGTGGGTGCCGTGGCGGACGGGGCGGCGACGTTCGACTCGCCGCCGCCCCGAGGGGTCAGCCCTCGCGGGGCTGTTGCCGGGCCTTCGCCCTCGGCCCGGCCTCCTCGTAGAAGCGCGTCTCCGCGCCGTGCTGGATCTCGTCGGCGTTGATTCCCTCCGTGTCGCCGAGGGCGAGCACGGAGGCCAGGGCGCTGGCGAGGATGCCGAGGCGTCCGTCCTCGCCGAGGCGGCACAGGACGGGCACCACGTTGACGGCGCTGTTCATCTCGACCACGGCGGCCGCGAACAGGGCGTCCGGGGTCACGGTCCATCGCGCGCTGTGGAGCAGGTCGGCGGCCATGTCGGTGACGACCGGTGCCGTCACGGCGCCCTCGACCACGGCCATGCCGGGTCGGGTGCACCGGTATGCCGTGGCCATGGCCTCGCCGATGTCGGCCCTCTCCTCGAAGCCGAGGAACCATCCGTTCGTCTCGGCCTTGGCGGCCTTGATCGCCTGCTCGATCAGGACGGAGGTGATCCGGTCGCCGTGGGCGGCGTGCTCTGCGCTGATGCCCATGCTGGGGGCTCCCTTCGGTGTCTGGTTGCTGATGCCGGGAGATGCGCCCGGGGGCGGCGCTTCCAACTCGCCGCCCCCGGGGTGGTTGCTAGCTCTCCTGGCGTCGGAGCCAGTCCTCCTGGCTGATCTCCTGCTCGAAGCAAGAGAACGCATGGTCGGTGATCTCGCTGGGCGCGATCCCCTCCAGTTCGGCGAACGCGAGCACAGAGGCCAGGGCGCCGACGAAGAGTTCCGCGCGGCCCTCGTCGCCGAGGCGGCACAGGACGGGCACCATGTTGACCGTCCGGGTCAACTCGATGAGCGAGTACTTGATCAGCGCTCCCGGGGTGATGGTTCCGTGGGCGGCGTGGAACAGGTCGGCGGCCAGGTCGCCGAGGACCATCGCCATCAGGTCGCTGCCCAGCTCCTCCCTCTCCTGCGGGGTGAAGGTCCGAACGACGTACTCGGCGGCCATCATCTGGCCGACGTACGCGCGCTCCGCCAGGCAGAAGCACCCGGCACCGACGCTGTCGGCCTTCACGGTGAAGACGTTGAGCGCCTGGGCGCCCTGGGCAACGCGCTCCGAGTTCGGGATCATCTCGGGTCCTTTCGTTGGGTGTTGGTGGTGTCCGAGGTGGTGGGGTGCCGTTCCCCTCCACTCCCTGACAAGAACTAGAATACAACACTAGAGCGTCACGCCAAAATCAACACCCCCTCGTGTCGCGGAAAAACCGCAGGTCAGAGGGGGTGTCAGAATCTCTTCCGGGAAATTTCCTAGCGTGTGCACGCTAAGGATGGTCGGGCGGGACGGCCGCCGCCGGGGCGGACGGTCCTCCTCCTCGCCCTATGGTCGCCGCGCTCGTGCGCGTGCGTTCCGGCCGGCCTCGGCCATGCTGCTGGGGCCGGGGGCGGGGCCTTCCTCGGTGTGGACGGCTCCGCCGATCCCGGGTTCCGGGATAGCCCGTAGGGTGGCCACTCCGAGGGAGGGCGCGTCACCGGCGGGTGCAGCAACCACCCACCCACCCGCACCCGACGTCCCTGCCCCCGCCCCTTCCTTGGGCGGGCCGGGGTCCGGGGCGGAGCCCCGGGGGTGTGACGGCGTCACGCGCCGCTGGGTCTAGCCCGGTCGTCGGCGGCCTGGCGCATCGCGGCCTCGGCGGCGGTGACGGCCTGGCGCCAAGCCCCCTGTTCGGCGCGGGTGAGCCCCGGCGGCGCCTTGAGCCTGCGCAGGTCGGCGGCTGCTTGTTCGACTGCTCCGGCCTCCACCTGGCCGAGCAGTACGTCCACCGGAGGGACGTCCCACTGTCCGGAGAGGCGGGCGGACAGCAGCACCCGGCGGGCGCGGTTGTAGGCGCCGACGTGACGTCGGCGCCGATCGGCCGGCTGTCCGGCAGAGGGGGGTGATGGTGTGTCAGCCATGCCCGGTCAACGCGGTGCGGGGCCGGGAGGTTCGTCGGCCCCGGCGAATCCGCGGGGGCTTATGCCGCGCCTGCGTCGTAGATCGCTTCGGGCTCCGAGCGTCGGGCCTCGTGCCCCTTCCCGTCGCCGTCCACCGTGATGATGGACGGTTCAAGGCCGCTCCACTTCCAAACGATCTTGATTTTCCGCCGCTCCGAGCAGGTGTTGTGCCAGTAGACCGTTGTCGTCCACCACCCGCTGTCGTCCCACGACCAGTTAAAGCACGCGTCCGATCCGCGGTGGGTGGTGCGGCTCTGGGCGGCGGCGGGGCCCGCCATGGTGGTCATGAGGAGCACTCCTGCCGCGACGGCGGCGGTGGTGAAGCGGCGAGCTGGCGTCATGGTGGCCCCCTGGCGATCTGCCCCTCGTGGTGGGGCGGGTACCGGGTTGAACCTCGGCACCGGGGGACGGGTTGCGGCGTTCACCCGATCGGGCCACCACGAACGGAGAAGGCCCGCCCCAGGGCGGGGACGGGCCAGGTTCAGCGTGCACACGCTAACGGGTCGTTCGCCCCTCGACGGCGGCGACTATCGCGGCGGCGTCGGAGTCGTGCCACCAGCCGAGCGCGGTGTCCGCGGCGGCGCGGAACTCGGGGGCCAACTCGGCCAGGTGGACGAGTACGTACGCCAGGCGGCGGTGGTACCCGGCCAGGGCTTCCGGGTCGTTCTCGCCCTGGAGAGCCTGAACCCGCAGCCGGTCTGACTCGGCCGTCAGATCGGCCATCAGCCGGAGGGCTTCCATCGGGGTCGTCACCGGCGGAGTGGAGTGCCGGAGCAGGTGTTCGCGGAGATCGTCGTGGGCCATGGGGTCCATCCTCTCGTACCGGCGGGACGTGGGGGAGGCCCGGACGCGGGGTCGTCCGGGCCTCCGAGGTGGCGGTTCGGGCCCGCGTCGAACGGGTCCGAACTGCCGCTCTGGGGCGCCTACCTGGGCAGGATCGCGGGGCGGGCCATGCTCCACCCTGTGGGGATCACCAGGACGGCGGGGTCTTCGCCGGGGATCTGGTCGAGTCGGCACGTCCAGTCGGTGACGTCAGGCCTGAGCCGTCCTCCCCACTCCAAGGCCAGATCGGCCAGGCAGTGGGCCAGTGTCTCGGTGGCGGGGTTCGTGTCGGTCGGCCAGATGCCATCGGGCCGCAGGTAGGCGGCGCTGTCGCCGGTGGTGAGCGCGCACGTCGGCCCCCAGGTCGGCATGCCGTCCGGTACGACGCCGGTGATCGTGTCGTCCGTCGCGGCGGCGAACATCCACAGCGCGGGGTACTGGTCGGGCGTCATCCGGTGGGGCAGGGCACTCGTCTGACGCAGTTCCGGGGCGGGCCTGGCACCGGGCAGGGCGGGCGGCTGGTTGTAGAGGATGCCGCCGGCCGTGGGCAGGGCGGCGGGGAGGTCGCACCCGATCACCCGCCCGCACAGCCGGCCGTCGCGGGGGTCGCGTCCGGCGACGATCCACGGGTGGAGTCCGCCGAGGGTGACGGGCGCGACGATGACGCCACCGGCCCTGAGCTGGTCGAGCCATCGCAGGGACAGCCCGGTCACGGCGGTGGTCACCACGATCACGTCGTACGGTCCCGCCTCCGGGCGCCCGTCGTAGAGGTCGCCCGCCTCGACGTCGACCAGGCCGGCGTTCCGGCCGGCCGGTCCGAGGGCGGCCCGCACGGCTTCGACGTCGGCGGCCGTGCGCTGGAGGCTGACCACCGTCTGACCAGTCCAGCGAACCATCTGGGAGGCCACCGGGCCGGGGCCAAGCTGGAGAGCCCAGTCTCCCGGCCGGACAAGGCCGGCGAGCACCGGGGGCGGTCCGGCGATGGGACGGGCGGCCGTCTCAGGCGCCCGAAGCGCGGGAAGGTGGTCCATCACGGTGCCTCTCGGTGCTGCTGCGGCGAAGCGGCGGCGAGCTGGACGGGCACGGCCAGGGCGGTGAGCGTAAGCCCGCTCCGCAAGGCCCACCGGCGCGAGTAGGGCAGGTGAGCGGACAACTCGCAGAGCGCGCGGCGGAGTTCGGGACGGTCGGCCTGCCAGAGGTCGACGGCGAGCAAGCTGCGGGCGGTCATCCGCGAACGGTACTTACCGGCCGCGCGGTACATCCAGCGCATCGCCTGGCTCGGGCGGCTCTCGTGGCTGCGGGCGATCGGCGCGCGGCACGTCTCGGTGTCGTCGCCGAGCAGCAGCGACAGGGCGATGCCGCCGACGATGGGGGAGGTGTAGTAGACGCCGGGCTCGTCCTGGTGCTCGTGGTCCGGGCGGCGGGGCGGGGGCGGCGTCCAGTCGTGCGGGGTCCGGACCGTGTAGAGGGTTCGGCGGACGGTGACCACGACTCTCCTTCGGGGTAGCTCCGGGGGTGCGGGCCGCTCCCGCCGGCCAGGGGGTGGGGGAGCGGCCCGCGCGGCGTCGGGGGGCACGCCGCAGGAAGACCCGTCCGGCGCGAACACCGGGCGGGCCGGGTCTCAGGTCGTGTTGCGGACGGCCAGGCCGAGGTGGGCCCACGCGATCGTTCCGCCGGACGCGGGGTGGTGGCACCCGGCCGAACCCCCCGCCTCCCGGGCAAGGCGGCGGACGACTGCCAATCCGCGGCCGTTCTCATGCCACCACTCCGGGCGGTCCGCCCGGGGGTGCCACGTGCCGTAGTCGCGCACGGCCAGGGACAGAACGGCGGCGCTCGCGGACAGGCGGAGCGCGACTTCTTTGGTGCCGCTGTGCTGCCAGGCGTTGGCCACGTACTCGGAGACGATCACCAGCGCGGCATCCTCGACGGGGGCCGGCAGGCGCCACATCCGGCCAATCAGGCGACCGACGTCGCGGAAGGCGCGGGCGGTCTGCGGCGTCAGCTCGACCATGCAGACCATCTGTCGGCGGTGCCGGGCGGCGTCGGCCATCGGGGCAGGGACTCTCTCCAACTGGAGCACAGTGGTTGCCATGTGCCCCTCCTTCCGGTGCCGCAGCTGTGCGACCTGGGGAAACACACCCGGGCAAATGATCACCAGAGGTGATCATCTGGGAGCGTGCGGTGATTGTCCTTTGCAGTATGGCACCGAAATTCCCACTGTGGGAATCTCATGGTGAACATCTCTTGATGGGCAATCAGTAGGAGCGAGCATGCCGATGGCCGTAGCCCGGAGGAGAGTTGCCCTGCTCGGACGGAGTGGGGAGACTATGCGCGGCAGAGAGGGTGAGATGACGCCAACAGGACCGACAACCCGCCGGCGACAGCTCGGCGCGCTGCTGCGGCGGCTCCGTGAGGCATCCGGGGCGACGCTGGAGGAAGCGGGTGCTGCGGCGGACACCAGCCGCAGCACCGCACAGCGCTACGAAGGGCCAAGCGGCCCTGTCCGGTGGCCTGTTGTCGACGCCCTCGCCCGCTTCTACGGCGCATCGGAGGCAGACCGCGCCTTGGCCGTCGAACTGGCGAAGAACGCCAAGGTGCTGGGCTGGTACACCGACGCCGATATCCCCGATGCCCTGCGCACGTTGATCATGCTGGAGGATGAAAGCTCCGAATTGCACTTCTTCTCCGCCGGCTACGTCCCCGGCCTGGTGCAGACGCGCGCGTACGCGATAGCGGCTCACCGGGCATCCGAACCGCGCGCCGACGAGAGCGAGTTGGAGCGGATGGTGGACGTGCGCATCCGGCGGCAGTCCATCCTGGAACGGGAGGCTCCGCCGCACGTGTGGATGATCCTCGATGAGGCGGTGATCCGCCGCCAGGTCGGCGGGCCGGCCGTGATGGCCGAGCAGATGGCCCACCTCGCCGAGTGCGCCCGGAACCCCCGGATCACCGTGCAGGTGCTCCCCTTCGCACGGGGAGCCAACAGCGCGGAGTGCACCGGATTTGTCATGGTCAGAGGCGCTGACCAGGCCCTTGACGTCGTATACCTGGGTCAGCTGACCTCCTCCGTCTACCTGGAGAAGCCGGCCGACCTGGAGCGCTACCGAATCGCCTGGGACTACCTCCGGGCGGACGCGCTGAGTACGCCGGACTCAACCGAACTGATCGCCGGGGCTGCCGAAGGGTACGCCAAGGCCGCGAAGGAGCAGAGCAAATGCGCACCGAACTGACCTGGCGGAAGAGCAGCTACTCCGGCGGGTCTCAGACAGAGTGCGTCGAAATCGCCGAGGCGGCCGGGGTGTTCGTCCGCGACAGCAAGGACCCCGAGGGACCTAACCTCGCCTTCGACGCCAACGCCTGGAACGCCTTCGTGACGTGGGCCGCGTCGCTGGAGGTGTGACACGCCGGAACTCGACGGGCCGCCCGGTTGGGCGGCCCGTTGTGCTATCCGCAGAGCATGACCGTTGACGATCCGTCGCCGCCCCCTCCGCCCCTCGCCTACCGTCCGTGGCCTGACGCAGACCCGCACCCGGCACCGGCCTGGGCCGATCCACCCCGCCGCCGCCGGCCGTGGGGTCTCGCCGTGGCGGCCGCCCTGGTGCTGCTGCTCGTGGCGGGGGGCCTCACCTGGTCGCTGCTGAGCAACGACCCGACCCCGGCGGCCCGGCACCTCCCGCCGCCCGCGCCGCCGGCCTCCAGCGCCTCCGCGTCGCCGACCGCGCTGCCGTCCACCCCGGCCGCCCCGTCGACAGCACCACCACCCGCCGTCCCGCCCTCGGTTCAGGCCACCGCGTCCGAGGCCGTACCCGATGCCGAGGCGCCCGAGACGGACGGGGGAGAGGCCGGGGAGGCCGCCGTCTCCTCTCAGAAGCCGGCCCGCCCGCGCCGCCCCGCACCACCGCGACCCGCACCGCCGCAGGTCCGCCCGGCACCGCCCGCGACGGACGGTCAGCCGGCGGCACACCCCGGCGGCCCCCCGGCCCTGGACGTGTGTGCCGCCGGCGAGCAGTACGGCGGCTGGGCTCCGGACAGCACACAGGCCCGGCTGTGCCGCAACGCCCTGGGGCACACTCACGGTTAGCGTGCACACGCCAGAATTCTTCCATGACTCCAAGGGACCTGGTGTCCTTGGAACCATGGCGACACAGACCGGGGCGGCAGATGCAGGGATTCATGCCCAGATCTGCACCTTGGCACTTTGGGACCTTGACACCTGGGTTCCCTGGCACATCCGCTTCGGTGCTGTGCCGACTCCGCCCCCGCGCCTGACGGGGCGACGCGGGAAGGAGCGCGGCCGTACGGTGCTGCACGTCTGGCCGGGGCCGCTGGCTGGTGCGGCCTAGGTGCCAGGCTCGCCGCCGGGGCGCCTTCGACGACACCGCCCGCAGTCAGCCGCGTGCTGTGCCGACCGCGCAAGATGCGTGGGTGACGGTATGCCAAGGTCCCAAGGGGTTATGCGCCCTTGGGACCTTGGCTCTATCAGTTCTGCTGGTAGACGGCACATAAGTGCCCCTACATGGTTCCACGGCTCCTAGGGGGCTTGGCACCTTGGCACATATCTAGCGCCTCTTGCTCCTCGGTGTCCGCTTGGGTTGCACCCGGCCGCGAGTAGATCCCGCCCCCTGCTGTGCCGCCGGTTGCGCTGGCCCGTTGCCGTCCGCCTCGTGCTGTGCCGACTCGGCCTGCTCGACGGCGCGGTGAAGCTCGGCGAGCTGGCGCCGGAGGTCGTCGACCTCCGCCCGGACGGCCTGGGCCTCGGCCTCGGCCGTCTCCCGGGCCGCCCGCTCGGCGCCGGCCTGCTCGGTCGCCGTCGCAGCCGCCCGCTGTGCCTGCTCCGCGAGCTGCACCGCCGCCGTACGTCCGCCGTCCGCTTCGTGCTGTGCCGACTCGGCCTGCTCGACGGCGCGGTGAAGCTCGGCGAGCTGGCGCCGGAGGTCGTCGACCTCCGCCCGGACGGCCTCGGCCTGTGCTGCCTGGACGGCGGCGCGGGCGGTGAGGGCCACTCGCATCCGCTCCTCGGCACCGGACAGGCGGGTTGTTAAAGCCTCCGCACGCTGTGCCGGCAGGTTGGCGGCCAAGGCGATTCCGCGGGTGCTGTGCTGGTCCATCGTTACCCCTTCGGGTCCGGTGGTGCCCCGGGGGCGCGGGCCCCCGGGGGATGGTGGCTGTTAGGCGTTGATCAGTTCCCGTTCGGGCTGCGGCTGCTCGGTCTCGCTGGCGGCCTCGGCCGCGTAGTGGTCCGGACCCCGGAATTCCGCGACGTACCGGTTAGCCGCCCCCCGGTCGAGGTTGATGCCCAACTGCCGTAGCTCGGTCAGCAGGCCATCCGTGATCGCGTTGGTCTTCCGGCCCTTGTCGGCGTCCGTCTTCCGGGCGTCGTACAGCAGCTTGATCGCGATCTTCTTGTACTTGGTGGCCTTGATGGCCTGGATGAGTCGAGCTTCGGCGTCGTCCTCGTCAGGGTCGTCCTGATCGTCGGATTCCTCGTCCTCCTGGTCGCCGTCGACCGGCACACGTGCATTGACGACGGTTCGGTTCGGATGTGCCGCCGCCACGCGCTCGGGGTCCGGGTCCGCCGGCTTCTCCTCGTCCAGGCAATCCGTCGGCTCCTCGTCGGCGTCGTGCTCGTCGGCCGGGGGCAGCTCGGCGCGGGGTGCGGGCACCGCACCGCTGCGGGATGTGCCGATCTGTGCCATCACCTCGCCTTCGACCTCGGCCGCCAGGTCCTCCATGCGCCGGACGCGCTCCGCCAGGTCGGCCAACGGGCCCTCCGGGGCGCCTTCGTGCAACGGGGACATCTCCTTGGTGACGTCGATCTCCGCCGCGTACCGGCGCATGGCGAGCCTGGTCCGGTACTCTTCCCGCCGCTGCGGGTCCGTGGCACAGCCGGCCCGATCCAGGTACGTGGCGATCCGCCGGGCCAGGCGGCGCCCCTTCCAGCCCTTCTGGTCGTCCTCCTCCAGCCGGTGGTACCGGTCACCGAGGCCCACCGCCTTGGTCAGCGCGCGCTCCTCGGCGATCGTCTGTGCGTCCCGGCCGCGCTGGGCGAGCCCGAGGCGGGCCATGGCCCGCTCCCGCAGCTCGCGAGCGATCTGGGCGCCCACGGACTGGGAGACGTCTCCGGTGCGGTGACGGAGTTCCAGCCCGAGCGCGACGTGGGCGGCGACCGCGCTGCCCACAGCGCCGAACGCGATCCGGCCGAAGGTCCCGACCGTCAGGCCGTGGCCCTCGTGCCAGGCCGGTACGGCGGCGGCACCGGCCAGGACCCACACCAGCGTCCCGAAGACGCCGGGGCTGCGGTCGCCGTCCTCGGCGGCCATGCGCTCCCGGGCACCGAGGACGCACATGGCCATCAGCGCCTCGTAGGTGGCGCAGGTCATCACGCGCTCGAACGTGCCGTCCATGTTGAACCCGTCCTTGGTGAAGCCGTAGGACGTGTTCAGGCTCAGAGAAGTGCAGCAGACGAACGCGATGATCGCGGAGACGACGCCGGCGGACAGCTTCCGGCGCTCACGAGTGCCGGGGGTCGGCTTCAAGGCGCGCAGGATGGTGACGGCGAGGACCAGCATCAAAGCCGAGGACGTGGCCAGGGTGATGAGCTGGTGATTGGTGATCCACTGTGTGACCTGCGAGACGTTCACCGGGACCGCCTTCCGGCCATGTTGACGACGGTGGTCGCGGCCGGGTGCCGGCTGGCCTTACCGTTGTGGTGCATAGGGGTTATCTCCTTGCGTGAATCGGCCCCGGACGAGTCGTGGTAGGCGGTCCGGGGCCGCTGTCTGTTCAGCGGCGGGTGCTGCGGCGCTCGGTGTTGATCCGCTGGGCGATGCTGTCGATGAGCCCGGCGGCGACCCCCGGGTGGTTCTGGTACAGGTAGGCCACCAACGCCTCCTCCACCAGCCTCTCCTCGGGCCGGCCCTCCAGGGCCGCGCAGACCTTGAGCGCGGTCTTGAGCGGGGGGTCGACGCGGGCCCCCAGCTTCGGCCGCTCAGCCGAGGAAAGGGCTCCTTGTCCCCTTTCCCCCTCTGCACCATGCCCCCTTGGTACCCCGTTGCCCGAGTATCCGTTGGTGTGGGCGGGGTCCCGCCCCGATGTGGGACCTTGTCCCCCTGGGGCCGTGCCGTCTTGGTTCCCCTGGACGGGGTGGCCGTTACTGGCCTTGGGGGGGCGGGGGGCGCCGGCGGCCGGGTCGAATTCCTCTTCGTCGTCCGGCTGGGGCACCGGAGCGGCGACGGGGCTGGGGCTGGATGCGGCCATGGTGTTCGTCCTTCCTTGATCAGTCGTTGAGCGCGCGTTCGGCGATGCCCCGGAAAAGATTGTCGGCCTCTTCGGCCTCCGCCCCGTACTCCCACAGGGGGCAGTGCGCCCCGGCGGCCTTCCGGATGGCCTCGTTGTCGACCACGTGCGGTTCGTGCACCTTGCCGGTGAAGTGGGGCGCCGCTTCCAGCTCGGCGACCCTGGCCCGGCTCTCCTTGCGCGGAACCGCCCCCGCCATGAGGAACTGGTTCACCCACACGCCCGCGAACCGCAGGTCGGGATTGTGGAAACGCTGCACCCGGCGGATGGTCTTGTGGGCCTCGTGGGCTCCCTGGACGGACCACGATTCCGGCTTGCACAGGATCTCGACGTCGTCGCTGTCGGTCAGCGCGTTGATCGTCAGCAGCCCCACCGAGGGCTGACAATCCGTCAACACCAGGTCGAACCCGTCCAGCGCGCCCTGGCTCGCGATCTCCAAGCGGCGCTCACGCGGGGTGCCGGTGCTGCCGTCCGCCTCCACCGACTGGAGCGTCACGTCCGCCGGGACGATGTAGAGCGCCTTCGGCCACTTCGGACCGGTCCGGCGGATCGCGCTGGCCAGACCGCCGGCCACGACTTCACCGGTCTTCCGGTCCGGGGTGAGCGCGTCGGCCATGCTGTACTCGCCGGGCTCCACCTCCAGCGCGGTCGACGCGTTGCCCTGGGGGTCCATCTCCCGGATGAGCACCCTCGCGCCGAAGTGGTGGGCGGCGGCGGCGCCGACGAACATCGCCCACGTGGTCTTCCCGACACCGCCCTTCTGGTTGGCGTACGCCCTCTTCTTCGTGAGCCGGCGGACCCGTGGCGCTGCCATGGCTGCCACCTTTCCTCTTTGACCTCACGGCGCCTTGCGCCCTTGGTACCTAGCACCCTAGCGGCACACCTAGCGTGCACACGCGAAGTTGGTGCATGTCGAGCCATCAGTATGACACTAAGGAACCTTGGTACCAAGGTTCCTTGACTCCAAGTCAGCCGTACTCCACGATGGCAAACAGAAAGAGGGACCGGGGGTGCGACCCCGATCCCTCTCCGTCTGGCCGTCGTGCGCCTGTTGTCCGCCCGCCGGCCTCGATCCCCCTGGAGGGACCATGACCACCGACCTTAGCGTTTACGTGGCACCCGCACCCGTCGCCGCCGACCGCCCGGCGCTCACTCCTCCGCCCGCCGGCTGGGCGCTCGTACCGGCCCCGGCCGCCGAGGACCTGGCGGCGATCTGCTCGGCGCTGAACTCGCCGGGCCGTGCCGACTTCTTCACCGACAGCTCCGCGGCCTGACCGTCCGCCAGGTCCCATGATGCGGCCCCCGGAACCAGTCGGTTCCGGGGGCCGCAGTGCTACACCTCGAGTAATTTGGCGTGTGCACGCTAAGCCGGACGGGTTGCCCCGACTAGACCCCCGCTCGTGTAGAGCGGGACGATCTGCACGTTTTTTCCCGTTTTGGGGGCTTCGATCACCTGCCCGTCGCCGTAGTACATGACGACGTGATAGGAGTCGGCACCGCTGCCGCTGTGGCTGTAGAAGATGAGGTCGCCCGGAACCAGAGCGCCCATCGGGACCGGGCGGGAGGCCGTCGCGGTGTACTGGTCGCCCGCCGTCCGGGGGAGGTGAATGGTCTGCCACCAGGCGTTTTGCACGAGACTGCTGCAATCGAAACCCGAGTGCGACGACGCGAAACACGAGCCGCCCAGCATCCCGTTGGCCCCGTCGCAGTAACCGTTGGTGGGGCCGCTGGGGGAGCCTCCGCCCCAGACGTACGGGAGGCCGACGTAGGTCGCGGCCTTGCGTACGGCGTCCGCGCCGGCGCCGCTTCCGTTCACCGGGGGCGGCGCTGAGACGGCGACCCATTCCGCGGTTTTGGCCTTGATCTTGGCCACGTAGTCCAGCGTTTCCCGGTACGGCGGGACACCGTTGTACTTCTGCACGGCACCCCACCCCGCGTTGTAGCCGGCCAGGGCCAGCGCCACGTTCCCGCCCGGGTACCCGCTCGCCCGCGCCTGGCCGAACAGGCTGCACATGTAACGGCCGAGGGCCATCACCGCGTCTCCGACGTCGTGCGGGGAAGCGGTGCCGTTCCCGTCGTCGTCCCGTCCGTACGTCGCCCACGTGCTGTCGATGAACTGGGCGGGACCCTTCGCCGTCCCGCTCGCTGTCGGCGGCCCGTCCCTGTCCTCGAAACCTGACTCCGCCCAGAGCTGGGCGGCGACCAGGGCCGGCGACTCGTCCTGCGGGCAGAGCGCGGCCGCCCGCTGCACCCACGGCAGATAGGCCGCAGGGATGGCGCCCTCCTTGATGCCTCCGGGCACGGCGGCCGCCGAGGCGCTGGTACCGCTGCCGCCGATGGCTGCGGTGCCGACCACCACCAACAGAACGAACCCGGCCCCCGCCGCCCCCACCCCTGCCGCGAGCTTCTTCACGTCCGCTCCCCCCTCGTCCGTACGGCCTCGGTCTTGCGCGCCTCCCGCCCGGCCCGCCACGCGGCCGTCCACGCCTTCGCGCTGACGCCATACGCGGCCGCCCACCGGGCCAGCGCACGCACGCCGTACATGCCGGCCTCAACCTTGCTCACCATCCCCGCCGACACCCCGACCGCCTCCGCAACCTGCCGTTGCGTCAACCCCGTACGCCGTCGCAGCACCCTAAGGGTGACGGCCCCTCCCGGGGGCGAGAGATCGGTGATCGGCACGCCGAGGGCGACCGCCAGGGCCCGGGTCACCCGGGCGGACGGGTGACGCGACCCGGTCTCAGCATTTCGGACGGTTTCGGGCGAAACCCCTGCGATCAGGGCGAGTTGAGCCCTGCTGAGACCACACGCCTGTCGGAGCGCCTGCATACGGTCTCCCCGGAACTCGCTTGTTCGCTTCCCCATCGGTTCCCAACTTTTATCAGTACGATGCCTCAGTAGCAGATGGTAGTCTGCGAAGAGTTCAACCTAGGCTCACATTGGGGGATGTGATGAAAGATCAGAACCTCAAGGCCCCCGAATCCTCCCGCCTCCCGACACGGTGGTACGCCGTGATCGGGGCCCACGGCGGGGCGGGGGTCACGACCGTGACCCGACTCCTCGACCCGTCCAGGGACGGCAGCGCGGTTGAGCTCCAACCCGGCGCCGCCCTGCCGCACTCCTACATCCCAATCGTGGTGGCCAGGTCCACGGCGTACGGCCTCCTCAAGGCCAGCGAGCTGCTGGGCCGCTGGCACCCGGGTCTGCCTCGGCCGTACCTGGTGCTGGTGCGTGACGCGCCTCTCCGGCCGCCGCTGCCGGCGCGCTACCGCACCCGGGTCCTCGGCGCCCGGACGCTCGGCGTCGCCACGGTCCCCTACCTGTACCGGCTCCGCCTCGTGGACACCCCCGAGGAAGCCCTGACCCACCGCCCCGTCGCCCGGGCCAGCAGCTCGCTGCGGGCCCAACTGGGCGTCACCGCCTGACCTGAGAGGACACCGCATGTCCCTGCTGTACGCCGCCTACGACCACGCGACGGCCCTGCTGGCCGGACCGACCCCTACGCCCGCGCCACTCTTCGA
This sequence comes from Streptomyces sp. NRRL WC-3742, assembly GCF_000720635.1. Lineage (GTDB taxonomy): Bacteria > Actinomycetota > Actinomycetes > Streptomycetales > Streptomycetaceae > Kitasatospora. The sequence goes on from NZ_JOCF01000098.1 coordinate 16,463, forward strand.
GAACCCCCCGCCCAAGGCCCCGCCGGGCATGGAGGGCACGTTCACGGACTGGGTGTCCTGGGCGAAGTACGTCGGGATGGTCTGCGGCATCTTGGGCTTGATCGCCTGCGGCATCATGATGACGATCGGCCGCCGCAACCGCGCCCACCTGTCCGCCGAGGGTGCCTCCGGCCTGGTCTGGGTCATCGCCGGCATCTCCGCGATCACCCTGTCCGTGTCCGTCGTCACCGCGATGATGGGATGACAGGCCGATGACCCTGGAACTCCAGCACGCTGCACAACGGCGGATGCGCCGGATCATCGCCGGCCTGGTCGCCCTGGTCCTGATCCTCGTCGGCGGCGTGGTCGCCCTGGTCCTCGGCCGGGACGACCCGAAGCCGGCGGCCGCACCGACCACGCCCGCCGTCGCCCCCGCCGCCTCGGGTACCCCGGTGCCCCTGCCCACCGAGGCCCCGGCCACGACCTACACCGCACCCACGATCTGGGTCAACCTGCCTGCGGGCGCCACCAAGCGGGACGGCCTGCCCGTCCAGTTCGCCCACACCCCGGAAGGTGCCGCCGCCGTCGCCGTCGCGGCGGTCCGCTCCGGGTGGACCTGGGACCCCACCGCAGCCGAACGCGCCGCCGGCGTCTACTCGGCGTCCGCCGACCTCGCGGCGATGCGCGAGCTGGCCCGGCAGTCCACCGAGGAATCCCGGGCCTCGGCCGGCCTGCCCCGCACCGGGGACCTGCCCCCCGGCGCCCGCCTGGCACCGGCCGTGATCGGCGTCCAGTGGACCCCGGTCAGCGCCGATGAGGTCAACGTGGCCGTCCTCGCCCGGGTCACCTACTCCACCGGCAACGGCTCGCCCGACACGACGCACCTGATCTCCGTCCTGTCGCCGATCGTCTGGAGCGAGGGGGACTGGCACACCAAGGCCGGGAACCCGGGCAAGGCGCCGGAACCGTTCGACCTCGGCAACCCCGCCTTCAACTCGGCCGGGTGGCGGGCGATTCAGGAAGGCGACGCCCGATGAGGGTCGGCCGAATTCTGCTAGCCGTCCTGTCGCTGGCTCTTCTCCTGCCAATGTCCTCTGCCTCGGCGGCGCCTAAGTGGGACATTGTCCCCAAGGGCGCCTGTTCGGCGATCCTGACGCCCCTCGTCGGCGGCAACACCGAGGCAGGAAAGCTCGGATGCCAGGGCGCCAAAAAGCTCGCCGAAGGGGCGGGGGCCGTCGTCGACGCGGGCAAAAAAGCCGTCTCCGATGCACTGGAAAGCACCGTCGTAAAGCCGATGGCTGACGGTGCGAAGGATTTCGCGAATCAGATCGTCAAAACCTCCCTCACCTGGTGGCTCACCACACCGAGCGTCCAGGTCAAGGACTCCGGAGTCATGGCGACAAAGGACGTCAAAACCGAGGGCGGCGGAACGGTGAAGTTCTCGCTGCAAGCGATCTGCCTGGGTGTCGGCCAGATGATCGCCGTGCTCCTGGTGATGGGCCAGGGCATCCGCGCGATCGTCCAGCGCAAGGGGAAACCGCTGGCCGACGCGGTGAAGGGCCTCGTAGTCAATGCCCTGGTCTGCACAGTCGGCGTCGTGGTCATTGACTCCATGCTCCTGGCCTCCGATCAACTCACCGTCGCCATCGTCGACGGCGCCTTTGACGGTACGGACGTGCTGAGCGACAAAATGATCAAAATGCTGATTCCTGTCGGCGGTTTCAACCCCTTCGCGCTGCTGCTGATGGCACTCATTGTGGCGCTGATCGGGGTAGTGCAGTTCTGCATGCTGTTCGTCCGTCAGGCTGCGATTCCGATTCAAGCGCTTTTGCTGCCCATCGCGGGGTCGGGCCAGATCGGTGGCGAGAAGTCACGGCAATGGCTCCCCCGGCTCTACACCTCGATTTTCACGGTGATCGCCTACAAGCCGTGTGCGGCGCTGATTATCTGCGCCGGTTTCGTCGAAATGCAGAACTCCACTGCACTGGTCGACTGGATGCGCGGCCTGGTGACGCTGGCGCTTTCCGTGATCGCCCTGAAATCCCTGATGGGGCTTTTCGCACCGCTCGGGGCAGCGACCGCCGGGGCGACGGCCGGCGGATTCGCAGGCGCACTCTCCGGCGTCGCGTCGTCGGTGATGATGAGCCGTGGTGGTGGCGGCGGTGGCGGCGGTGAGCCGGCCTCCGCCGTGAACCACGCAGCAGCGATGGCCAAGGGCGGCCCGGCCGGCGGCGGTGGCACCGCTGCGGCTGCCGCGAACCCCGCAACGGCGGCCGCTGCTGCCGGTGTTGGCGCCGTCCAGGCGGCCAAGGACAAGGCCGGCGGCGCCATGGGCCAGGACGGCGGCGGCGTTCCCCAGCAGACCCGCCAGGGCCAGGACCAGGGGAAGGGGAAGGGCGGCCAGGACGGCGGCTCGTCCTCGGCCTCGACCACCGGAGCGGACGGCGGCGGGCCCGGCGGGTCCGGCAGCACGCCGAACGCCGCTGCGGCGCCCCGGTCAACCGGCGGCGTCAACGTCGCCATCGTCGCGGCGGAAGCCGGCCGCCAGGCCGCCAAGGGCGCCGGAAGCACCATGAGCGAAGGGAGCCAGAATCCGTGAGCACCACACAGCAGACACCGGCGAGGCTGTACGGCGGGTGGCGCAAGAGCAAGACGATGGGCATCGGCCTGCTGAACACGGGTCAGACCGTGATTGTCGTCGTCGCGATCCTGCTGCCGATCTTCATCGTCAACGCGGCGGGGATGACGACGCTCGTCGTCACGGTGCCCGTCGCCCTGGTCGTCATCGCCCTGGCGTGCTGGCAGCGGCATGGGATGCCGCTGCTGGATCTGGCGGTGGGCCGCGTGCGCTGGCAGTGGGCGCACTGGCGCGGTGAGACGTCGTACCGGGGCCTCTACCTGCCGCACCCCCGGGTGCTCGACCTGCCCGGCGTGCTCGCGCCCACCAAGCTGCTGCGGGTGGAGGACACCGGCAGCGGCGGCGGTCGTGCCGGGCTGATCTGGAACCAGGCCACCGGGCAGTTCGCTGCCACCCTGCTGCTGTCGCCGAACGGCACGCTGCTGTCGGCCCGGGGCCAGGCTGAGAGTCAGGTGTCGTCCTGGGCTGACACCCTGGCCCGTCTCGCTGATGAGGACGCGGTGGACGCCGCCACCGTGACGATGCAGATCACCCCCGCCTCCGGGGCGGCGCTCGCCGATCACGCGCGGGAGCGGATGGCCTCCGGTGCACCGGCCCTCGCGAAGGCGACCCTGCGCGAGCTGGTGGATGCCACCCCTCGGGCCAGTGCCACGATGGCGGCCTGGTTCACCCTCGTGATGAACCCGGCCAAGGCGGCGGAGAAGCCCTCAACCCCGGCCGAGGCCGCCGCCGAGGCGCTTCGGTGCCTGGACGGCGTGGACCTCGGCGGCGCCGGCGCGGACGTGCTCCGGCGGGCAACCGACACGGACCTGATCCGCATCGTGCGCGGCGCGTTCCGTCCTCACGAACTGGACGCCCCCGCCGCAGAGATCGCCGAACTGACCTGGGATGAGGCTGGCCCCGTCGCTGCGGACGACTGGCAGACCCGGTACGACCACGACGGCTACTCGTCGGTGACCTGGGTCCTGCGCGAAGCACCGCGCAAGGCGGTCCCGTACTCCGTGCTGCTGCCACTCCTCGCCCCCGGCAGGTTCAGCCGGAGGATCACGATCGGTTACCGCGTGCTGCCGACCGAGGAAGCGGCCGCGGTGGTGCAGCGAGAGGTCAACGCCTCTGACGCCCGCCAGGAGTACCGCACGCAGACCCGCCGCAGCACCACCCGGCGTGAGCGCGCGGACGCCGAGGCGGCCGACCGCACCGCGCATCAGGAGGCGCACGGTGCCGGGCTCGTGCAGTGGACCATCCACGTGACGACCACCGCACGCCCGGAGGACCTGGAGGCGGCGAAGCGGGAAGTCGAGCAGATCGCCAAGAAGTCCGGCGGGCTGCGGTTCAGGTTCGCCTACCACAGCCAGGCGGCGGCGTTCGCGGCCGGCCTGCCGGTCGGCGTCCACCCGCTCGCGGCCTGACGGCCAGGAAGGAAAGGAGACACCGTGCGCAAGACGAAGCGCGGCGCGCGACGGGGTTCCCGGCTTTTCGACGAAGCCGGGACCCCCGCCGCTGCGGCGGAGCCTACCCCGTGGCAGCTCAACCGGCGTGTAGTGGCCCCTCGGAAGGGATGGCCGGGGGCCGCTTCCGGCCGTGCGGCGCATGTTGACCGAGGCGCCGTCTACCTCGGTACGACGGATGAGGTTGCCGGGATTTTCCCGTACGTTCTGGGTGCCCCTCTGCCGACCGAGGGCATCCCAATTGGTCCAGACCTCTTGACCAACGAGCTGGTGTGTTTCGACCCGGCCGGCTGGGTCGGGAGGCTGGTCCAAAACCCCGGCGTCTGGGTTCAGGGACAGCCAGGATGCGGTAAGTCGGCGCTGGTCAAAAGGATTTGCCTGGTCTACTCGTCGTACGGGTTCATGATCCTCGTTCCCGGAGACGTGAAGGGGGAGTACAGGGTCCTGGTGGAGGGATTGGGCGGCCAGGTCGTCCGGATCGGGCGCGGACTCGACAAGATCAACCCGTTGGACAGCGGGCCGCTGCGGGGCAAGTTGGCTGGACTGCGGCCCGACCAGCGCGAAACGCTTCTGGCCGAAATCAACGGTCGGCGGGCGGAGCTGCTTCACGCGCTCCTGGCGACGCCCCACGGTCTCGGCCGCCGCCCGACCGCCGCCGAGTCCAACGTGGTCGGCGCCGCCGTCTCGATGGTCGCCGAACGGCTCGCGGACGATCCGGTGGTGCCGGACGTCGTGGCGGTGCTGCGCGAGGGGCCGGCCGAACTCTGGTCGCGGCTGCTGGTGGACACCGTGGACGACTACAGGGCCCAGGTCAGGGAGGTGACGTTGGCCCTGGAGAACCTGTGCGCCGGCCCGCTGGCCGGACTGTTCGACGGGCCGACGACCCGTCCCCTCGACCTGACGGCCCCGGCGGTGTCGGTCGACCTCTCCAGCCTGCTGACCGCTGGCGATCAGGTCGTGGCCACCGGCCTGCTGGCCACCTGGTCCTACAGTTACGGGGCGATCGACTCGGCCAGGGCGCTCGGCATGATGGACCGCCCCCTCGTCCTCCCGCTGGACGAGATGTGGCGGGCCCTGCGCGCGGGACCGGGCATGGTCGACGCCATGGACGCCATGACCAGGCTCAACCGGGCAAAGGGAGAGGTCACGCTGTTCGTGACGCACTCCTTGCGCGACCCCGAGTCGCTGTCCACCCCGGAGGACCGCGCCAAGGCGCTCGGCCTGATGGAGCGCTGTGACTCGCTGGTACTGGGCGCGCTCTCGCGCGGTGAACTGGAGCGGGTCAACGGTCAGAAGCCGCTGACCTCCGAAGAGATCGCGCTGGTCGGCTCGTGGAGTGCCCCGGGCATCACCGGGGTTGACGGCACCACCCAACGCCACCCCGGCCGGGGCAAATACCTGATCAAGATCGGCACACGGGCCGGTTCACCGGCCAGACTCGACCTCACCGAGGCAGAGATCCGGATGTACGACACCGACACCGCGATGCGACGGAGGACCAGCAGTGAATGAGAGCAGGGGACAGGCCGGGATCGCCGCCCCGCTGGCGATCCTCGGAGTCATCTTCGGCGGCGGCGCCCTGTACGTCGGCGCCTGGATCGGCGGGACGCTCGGCGTGCTGCTGGTCGGCGGCGGCTGGGCGCCGCCGGCCTTCACCGTGAAGTCCCTGTTCGACCTCGTCGGCGGCGGACCCGCCCGCCTGTGGCCGGGGCACGAGACGGCGGCCGCGGTGGGCATGTCCGTCCTCCTGGTCCTGGTCCTCGCGCTCGTCGGCGTCGTCGGCTGGGTGGTCTGGCGCCGGTACTTCTCCCACCGGCCCGGGTTCGCGAGCGTGCGTGACATGGCGGCGCTCACCCCGAAGGCGGTAGCCGCGCGTGCCCGCCAGCTGCGGCCCTCGCTCGCCGAGGTGGAGCACATCGCCCCCGATGACGCGGGGCTGCTGGTGGGGGACCTCGACTCCGCCGGCGGGCCTGAGCTGCGGTCGAGCTGGGAGGACGTCGGCCTCGCCGTCATGGCACCCCGGGCCGGGAAGTCCACCGCGCTCGCGGTGCAGGCCGTGATCAGGTCGCCCGGAGCGGTCCTGCTCACCAGCAACAAGCCCGACGTGTACGCGACCACCAAGGCCAAGCGCGCCGAGGTCGGCAAGCCCTGGACGTTCGACCCGCAGGGGATCGCCTACAGCGACCGGGAGATGTGGGTTGACCTCCTCGCCCTGGCTGGCACCGTCGAAGGCGCCGGTCGGCTCGCCGGCCACTTCATTGCCGCCACCGTCGATGAGCGCAACCGGGGCGACTTCTGGATGAACGCGGCACGGAACCTGCTCACCGCTCTGTTCCACGCCGCCGCCCTCTCCGGCGCCAGTCTCGCGGACGTGCTGGCCTGGCTGTCCACGCCCGCCGACCGCTCCCCGGTCTCCGCCCTCAAGGCCGCCGGGAAGACCGCCCTCGCGCAGCAGCTCGCGAGCACGGTCGCCGGGGCACAGGACACCAGGGACGGCATCTATGAGACGGCACGTCAGTGCGTCGCCTGCCTCCTCGATCCCGCGATCCTGGAGTGGGTGACCCCGGACCCCGACACCCCGCAGTTCCGCCCGGAGACGTTCGTTCGCGGCCGTGACACCCTCTACCTGCTGTCCAAGGACGGCGGTGGATCTGCGGCGGGGGTGATCGCCGCCGTCGCGGACTCCGTGCTCAGGGCGGGCATGTCGGCGGCCGAGCAGGCGGGCGGCCGTCTGGACGCCCCCCTCGTCGCGGTCCTGGACGAAGCGGCGAACGTCTGCCGGATCGAAGACCTCCCCAGTCTGTACAGCCACCTCGGCTCGCGCGGGGTCAACCTGCTGACCATCCTCCAGAGCTACCGGCAGGGCGTACGGGTCTGGGGAGAGGCGGGCATGGACGCGATGTGGTCCGCCGCGACCGTCAAGGTTCTCGGCGCCGGCCTCGATGACCCCGACTTCGCCGAGGACATCAGCCGACTGATCGGAGACCACAAGGTCACCGAATCCAGCATCTCGCACGGCTCCGGCGGGCGGAGCGTCAGCGTCTCCCGCCGGAAGGAGAGGATCATGGACGCCGCACAGGTTCGCGCCCTGCCCAAGGGGCGCGCGCTGCTGCTGGTCACCGGCGCGCGCGTCGCCCTGGTGCGGCTTCGCCCCTGGTACCTCGACCCCGGCGCCGCCGAGCTGAGCGCCGCCACCAAGGCCGAGGTCCAGGCCATCACCGACCGCGCCGCACAAAAGGCGATGGCGCTGTGAGCACCGACACCACACCGCCGCTCGCTGCCGTCGCCGAGGACCTGGAGGACGCCAAGGCCAAGCTCAACGAGCTGGACGGCACGATCACGGACTTCGCCACTCAGCTGGAGTCCAACACCAGGCAACTGGGCGAACTCGGCGACGCCGTAGCCGACTTGGACGCCCGGCTCGCCGAGTCCGGGGACGGAGCGGGGAAGAAGAAGGAAGCCCCTTCCGCCCCGCCGTTCATCATGCGGCTCGCCGGTGACGCCTACTTGGGCGAACTCGGCGCACTGAGGTTCTGGGTGAACGAGTTCCTGGTGCCCACCTACCTCTCCGAGGTCTCGTCCTCGGCGCCCTGGTGCGCGAGCTGGCAGCTGCACCCCGCCGCCGTGGCCCGCCTGCACGCCTGCTGGCTCGCGTGGCAAGAGCTGACCGATCCGAAGGTGTGCGGGCTCACCGGGCCGTCCGTCTGGCACCGTGATCATCTAGACCCCATGATCGCCCAACTCCGTTCTCCTGCTGGGCCGTTCGTCGCCTGCATGACGATGCCGGACCGGCCACAGCACATGCTGATCGACGCGCCACTCGTCCACTGAATTAGCGTGCACACGCCAAGGGCCCTCGGGGTACGTCCCCGAGGGCCCTTCACGTTGTGCATTTGGGGCGGCCGGCGGGCCTTCGCCGGCCCCCGGGCGGGAACACTCAACGCCCGGCCGGGGGGCTTCCCGGCCGGGCGTCGGAGAGGGTTAGCGGGTGCGGCGCGGTGCCGCTGCGGGCGCGGGTGCCGGTGCCCGGCCCTGCGGCGCGGGCGTCGCAGAGCTGCCCGGCGCGGGGCCGCGCGCGGCCGTGGCCTGGACCGTGGTCGACGTCGTCACGGCGGCCTCGGCGCGCGCCTCGACTGCGGCCATGTCGACGTTGGCGGCGGCCTGGCCGTCCAGCCCGGCGGCGTCGCTCCACTCGGCTCCGGCGGTGCCGAGGTCCCGGCGGGCTGCTGCCTCTGCGGCCCGGCCGCGTGCGGCGTCGGCTTCGCCGAGGGCGGCGTCCGCCGTCGACAGGTGGTCGACGCTGCGGGACGTCGCGGCCTCCTGCCGCAGGTCGGTGGTGGTCTCCTCCATCTCTTGGCTCACCACCGGTCCGTGATGCGGACGGTCGGGGTCTCCAGCTCCTCGACCAGAGCGCCGACGGCGGCCGCCCCGAACTGGTCGATCAGCCGATCAACCGCCGCTAGTCCAGCATGGGACTCGCCGCCGGCGAAGTGCGGCAGCAGCCCGGCGAACTCGACTCTCATCCGGGCCATGGTGCTGGCGTCTACGGTCACCTCGTCACCGCCCCCGGCCGTGCGAGACGTTGACGGCGGGGGCGTTCGGGGTGGTTCGGGCTGCTGCCGGGCCCTGCGCGGGGGTCGCCCCTGGGGTGGACGTGGTGGACGTCGCCGTGGCGGCGGCCGCAGCCGCGTTGTTGGCCGGGGTCGCCGGGGTGCTCGCCGTCGCGGTCGCTGCGGGGGCGGCGCCGGCCGTCGTCGAAACGGCCGGCGCCTGCGGAGAAACCGACGCCGAGGCGGCCGCGGTGGCGAAGTTCGCCGCCGCCGGGGCCTTGGCCTGCTCGGTCAGTAGCCCCTGAGCGGCCTCGGTCGCCGACAGTGTGATGCCGGCCGCCGCCGCCTGCTGGATGCGCTGCGGAACTCCCGCCAGGGCTGCGGCCGGGTTGTGCCCGGCGGCGTGGGCACCCTGCATCTGCTCCACGATGGCCGGCCACCGCTCGGAGTTGACCAACTCCGCGACCACCCGCTGATCGGCGATCGCGTCGCGCGCGGTCATCACCGCCAGCACCTCGGCGCCGACCCGGGTTGGGACCGCCGTGGTCGGCCTGTCCTTGCCGGTGAGCTTCGCCCAGCCTTCGGCGATGCCGTCGACGGCCTTCCTGATGATCTCCCCGATCCTCTCGCCGAGGCTCTTGTCCTGGCCCCGCGCGGGCGCGGCCTGGACGGTGGCGAGCGCCCGGACCTCGGCGTCGACGCGGGCGATCACCGGGGCCGCCGACGACAGGAATTGCTGCACGTTGACGCCCGCCCCCTCCAGCCGGCCCAGCTCAGTGGCGAGCTGCGGCCATTGCGGGGAGGTCACCATCGCCTGCGCGACGGCGGGCGGCTGCACCGTGGCCCTCACCATGTCAGCGTACCGCTGGTGCTGGTCGGGGGACTGCTGGGCGACCGGCGGCAGCGGCCCCGACGCCGGGGGCTGCTTGCGCTGGTGGTCCTCCCGAATCGCCTGCGCGGCCATGATCAAAATTTGGAGTGCGGCGGCGGCCGTCTGCCCGGTCTGGGCGGACGCCGCTTCCATCGGATGGGTTTCGCTCATCTGCGTCACCTCTCGCGAGAATCTGCCCCCAGTTTTCTGGGGTCGGTGCACTGACGACGCTAGCGGCTGGGCCGCCCCGACGCGCCGGGTTTCACTCGTCCGGGGCGGCCCTTTTCTCGCGTCACCTACCGCCGTGGCCCGGGGGATTGGCCCCGCCTCCGGGCGGCCTCCTGTGCGGCCCTCTCCGCAGCCGACTGCTCGCCCGGAAGACGGGCGGGACCGGTCGGCCGCACCGGCGGCCTGGTGGCCCTGCGCGCGACCGCACGCGCAGGTGTTTCCGGTGCCCGCCGCAGCCGGCCTTGCAGACGCCAGGTCAACACCTGGGCAACGCTCGCCGCGTCGCCGAGGTCTCGGGCACCGGCCACCTCGGCGAGCAGTGCCGCTGGGTCGTGCCCTTCCCCGGCTGCCTTGATCAGGTAGGCGGTCAGCGTCGCCGAGGCGGGGTCCGCCATGACCTGGGCTGCGTGGTCCGGCACCGCGCTGCGGACGACAGTCCCGAAGGTCGGCGACTCCGCTCCGCCCAACCGCACGTCCTCTGTGCGCTGCCGGGCTGCGGCTGTCCGCGCGGCGGGGGTCGGCGCGGTCGTGGCCGGCTTCTTCGGCGGTTCGAATCGGGCGAGCAGCACGCGCCGACCATCGGGGCCTCGCTCGGCCGCGTAGAGGTAGACCTCGCTGGTCGAGTCGGTGTAGCCCCCGCTCGATGCGAAGAAGTCGAACCGAGCGCGGGCAAAAACCTGCGGGTCGACCCCGGCCGGGAGCACCCCGGTTTCCTCGCCGTCGACCTTGCTCACGAACACGTCGTTGTTGAACTCCGAGTGCGCGATCCGCCAGACGACAGCCTGTCCGTCCCCTGCTGTGGACGCCTCGGGCTCGCCGTTCAGCGAGGCGGCCGCTGGTGCTTCCGGCGTGATGTTCGATGGCGGGGACAGTGCGGTGACGGTCGGCTGACCGGCCACGGCGGACGCGCTGCGGGCGTCCTCGTCCATCCGTCGCCCGAGCCTCCACACCAAAACCTCGGCGGCGCTGTCGGCGTCCCCGAAACTCCGGATCGCTGCCACTTCGGCGAGCACCCGGCCGGGGTCGTAGCCAGCAGTCTCGGCCTGGCGCAGGACCGCCGCCAGGGCGGGCCATGCCTCCTCGCTGAGCACCCGGTCCGCCAGGGCCGGAATCGCCGTCCGAACGGCCTGCTCGTACCTCGCCGTCAGCTCGGCGGCGAACGGCTCCGGTGCCGCGCGCTTGTTGCTGGCCCTCGTGGCGCTGCGGCGGCCGGCGGCGCCGTAGGCGATTTCGGTTGCTGCCCGCAGGTGGCTCCCAGCCTGGGCGGCGGCGCGCTCCTGGGCGGCGTGCTGGCGGGCCTGGTGCCACCGCATGGCGGCGGTCACCGCCAGGGCGGCGGCGACCAGCAGGGCGAGCGCGGCGGTGCTCTCTCCACCGTCCGCCGCCACCGCTGCCCCAAGGGCGACGAGCTGAGCGGCGGTCCGGAGGTGGGTCGCTGCGGCGGTGTCGAGTCTGCGGCTCGTCGGTGCTCGGCCGGCCCGCTCGTAGGCCGTCGCTGCCGCACGTAGCTCGTCCCGCACTTCGGCCGGGGCCTGAGCCGCAAAGGTTGCCAGGAAATCCCCGAGAGCTCTCACCTCGGCGGCGCCGCCCTCGTCTCCGGCGCTACCGAGAACCGCGGCCGCCTGGTGGACGTGCGCGGCCGCCCTCTGCCAGGCTTCGGCTCGACTCTGCGGCCGTGCGGGTGCTGCGGAAACCGTCGTCCCCGACCATCGTTCCCGCACGCGGGGCAGCGAGAGATCCGGGGCCAGGCGGGTGCCCGAGTACCAGACTGCGCGGCTCTGGGCGGTCCGGTCTCCGGGCAGCGCGACGGAGTACCCCGTCACGGTTCCGTCCGGCGCCATCCGCCGGTTCAATCGCAGACCCGCGCGCTCGATCGCGGCGAAGAACTCTTCGTCCGATCCGGCTGCGGCGGCGGCCTCGCGCACGGCTCGGCGCAGGGTCTCCCGGGGCGTCTCGGTGCGGCCGTGCCGCTTGGCCTTCTCCATCTCGGCCGTGGTCGGCCACCGGCTCGCGGTCTTGTCGCCGCTGGTGAGTCGGCGCAGTCCGTACCTCACCTCCAGTTCGCGGGCGCGGGCCTGCATCTTCACTCGGTCCCGCCACAGATCCGGCGGTCTGCCGTCCTGGCGGGCCAGCGTCGCGACGATGTGAATGTGGTCGTCCGCGTGCCTGATCGCGACCCACCGGGCGCCCATCGGGTCGCCCTTCGGCGCGATCCCTGCCGCGTCCATAATCTCGCGGGCAACGTCCGCCCATTCCTCATCGCTGAGCCGCCGATCACCCGCCTCATTGCGCACCGGCACGTGGTAGACGTGCTGAGCCGGAGCCTTGCCCTCCAGCATGGCCACCGGCGCGTCCAGCAGCATGGCCAACGTCGGGATGGTCGCCCCGGAACTCACCGCCGGGTCAAGCACCCCGGCATCCCACGCGGCCACCATGTGGGGGTCGGTGTGCTCGTTCGCCCGGCCAGGCCCGTACAGGTAGTAGAGCAAGCCCGCCGTCCTGCCGCCGGCGGCCGCCTTCTTCGGGATCACCGCTCGCCCTGCATGGTCGCGATGGTCGCTGCGTCCAGACTCGCCACCGCACGCTCCACCACAGCGAGAACCGCCGCCAGGCGCTCGGGGGTCTCCTCGCCGCCGCCGTTGAGCACGTGCGCAATCTGGTTCAGATTGTTGCCGATCCGGTTCACCGAAACCCGCGCCTCGGCGAGCGTCCGGAGCCTGTCCTTAGTCTCGACCGGCGCCGGACTGACCTCCTCTCTCGCGACGGCCAGGGCAGAGGCCGCGACGTACGCGCCAACCTGCTGATGCTTCTTCGCTGCCGCCGTCAGCAGGACGGCGTACTCCAGCGAATTGAGCCGCAGGTTCACGCGCTTGTCTCGCGGAGCGTCGGCGCGGCGAGCGCGACGGCGAACGGGTGGCATCTTCTCGTCCAAAACCCCTCGATCCCTTGGTCCGTCCCCGGACCAAAACGGCGGCAACAAGGTCGAGCATAGCGAGCGCCAGCCGCCGTAGAGGATGGATAAGGTTACCTTATCCACTAACTTGCTCCGACGAAGGAGGCCGCTGGGGGTGGGTGCCGGGGTAGGGCGGCGCGCGGCGGACGCCGCGCTGAGTGGTCAGCCACCTTGCCACTCAAGCTCGGGCAAACGGACCGCCACCACCGTGCGATCGGCGCTACCATGCCGACATGACCACACCTCCCGGCGATGCCGCGAACCCCATCCTGGAGCAGGCACAAAACCTCCTCGCCTCCCGGATCGACCCCATCCGTCCGCTGGCCGAACTCATCGTCAGGCACGCGGAAGTCAGCGCGGAACTGGCCAACATCGAAAAGGCGTACGGCGCGGCCTACGCGAGCGCTGTCGCAGCTGGCTGGACGGACAAGGAACTCCAGCAGATGGGCGCTCACACCCCGACCCGCCGACCGGCCGGGCGGCCGAAGGGATCGCGCACATCCCGCCCGGCCACCGACAAGGACTGACACTTCGACAACTCCACAGTAGGTGGCGCCAAAACTCCGGGGTGCCACCCGCTGTGCCAAGAAACAAGGTAGTTACAGATGCCATCAAACGCCGCCAACACCTTCGTCTGGGTCCATCGTGATCAAGCCGCCAAACTCCGGGAGATGGCGAGGCTTCACGCCGACCTCGAATACTCCTGGCTACTCGACCAACGGGCCACTCTCGGGCTCGGAGACGATGAGCCAACACCCGAACACATTCGGATCGAAATGATGGCCCTTCGGCCCGACAATTGGCCTGGAGAATCGCTCATGGTCGCGGCAGCAATGCGCCGCCGGATGGCAGCGGAACCGCTGGCCGGCTACTGGGAGCCGTTCACTCCACAAGAGCGCGCGGCGCAACGTCTGCCCGGCCGCCGAACCGGTACCCCGGACGAGCGCTTCGGGGACAAGCTCGCCCTTGATCTCCCGGTCGATCTCGTCGACTCCGCACAGCTGGCGGCCTACCGGCTCAGCGAACCGATCGTCGCCGCCCTCAGGGCCGAACACCTCGTCGGCCCCGACCGCTCTCGATCTAAAAAGGCCACCGCCCGACGACTCGAACTGCAAGCCCAAATCTGGACCCTCGGCCGCGTGATCCGAGAGTCCATCACCATGATCGTTGGCCCGTAAAATGAGTTAAGCCATCAAACAAGGTTGTTACAGTTTGACTATCGGCGGCCTCACTGGATCGCGGCCATTCAATCGAGTGAATTCCCACGAGTGGACGCGCTTGGTCGGGTAACGTATTGCGTGCTAAATCCCGCAGGGTAAAAGAGGAAGGCTGGCCATGGCTCCGGTTCACAACAGCGCGCCGCTGAGGGTCTACACCTGGTGGGGCGAGCTGCCCGCGCACCTGCGCACCACGACGCAGCTCGCGGCCCTCGACCTCCCTCGTCAACCCGGCGGACCTGTGCGCGCCATCATCAAGGCCCGCAACCCCGCTGGCAGGAAGGGGGAGTGGGACCTGTACGACGTGAACGAGTCCGAGCCGACCGCCGCCACCGGTCCCCAGCTCGCCGCAGCCGCCTCCCGTCGGTCCGCTTCCCGCGCCTGTACTGAGTGCGGCGCCCGTCCCGAAACCCCTTGCCAGTACATCGACGGAGTGGAGGTCTGTGAAGCCTGTGCGCACATCCGCCGCCTTCGGGACCGTCAGAAAACCCGTGCTCAGGAGGCCCGGAACGCTGCCGACACCGCCGCCGCGCTCCTGGCCGATGACCTCCTGGTCGTCCTCGCCGTGGAATACATCCCGGGGGAGCCCACGCCCTCGGGCCTTCCTCGACCGCCGGCGGCCGCCCGCATCGTCGCACTCGACCGCAACGGCGCCACCCTCTACAGCCGCACCGTGCGGCTGACGGGCCCCCGCACCCCCGGCGCTCCCGCTGACGCCGTCAACCCGGCCCCCACCCTCGACTACCTCACCAACCTGCTCGCGGACCGCACCGTGGTCCTCTGGTCCCCGTCCGACCTCAAGGCGCTGAACGACGCTCGCAGCCGCCTCAAGATCGGCACCACCTCCCTGCTGCCCACCGGTCGTGTCAACAGCGCGTGCCACGCCGTCGCCGCCTGGCGGGGTGACCTCGACCCCCGCACCGGACACCTCCGCACTCCCACCCCGCCCGGCACCGCTGACCGTCTCCTCTACCTCCTGCGCCGCCTCGCAGAAACCGCCGCCGGTTGAGCCGGAAAATCAGTCGGCCCCCGTACCGATTCGGTACGGGGGCCGACTGCTGTCCGTCGTCGCCCTGGCCGTCGTCGACGGCCGGGGCTTCACCCCCGGGGCTCCGCCCCGGACCCCGGTCCGCCCAAGGAAGGGGGGCGGGGCAGGGACGTCGGGTGCGGGCAGGTGGGTGGTTGCTGCACCCGCCGGTGACGCGCCCTCCCTCGGAGTGGCCACCCTACGGGCTATCCGGAACCCGGGGGTTGGTCAACTCGCCAAAAAGCACGGCGAGTTGACCAACCCCCGGAACCCGGATCGGGCGGAGCTGTCCACACCGAGGAAGACCCCGCCCCCGGCCCCCGGGGTGTGGCCGAGGCCGGCCGAAACCCGGGCCTCCGTCAGCCGCCGAGGGGAACCGCGGTCGGGGACCCTTTCGCGAGCATTAGCGTGCACAAGCTAAGAGGGTTTCCAGCTTCGCCCTTGGGCTCACACCCTAGGGGGTTTCTGTCAGGCTTCCTGGGCGTCACCCGGCATCGGGACAACGGTCTGACCGGGGATCGGCCCGGGGTCTTCCTCGTCCTCTGCCGTCGCCCCCGCCTGGCCCTTGCCCTTAGGCTTTTGGCTGGGGCTGGCGGCGGTCTTCTTCGCCGCCGGCTTCTTCGGCTCCTGGGCTTCCCGCAGCGTTCGCAGTTCTCCAGCCAGGCGCTCCGTTTCCTGCTGGAGGCGGTGACGCTCGGCCTCGGCGGCGTCGGCTCGGGCTGTCTCAGCCTGGGCGGTTTCCTTCATCTCTGCCAGGCCGACGAGCGCCTTGTCCCGTCGCTCCTCGGCCTGGTCGGCGCGGGCCTCGGCTCGGCCTCGGGCCTCCTCGGCGGCGTCCGCGCGGCGCTCCGCTTTCTCCGCTCGCGCGTCGGCCTTTTCCGCGCGGGCCTCGGCGGCGTCGGCGCGGGCGTCGGCGGCAGCAGCGAGCTGCCGGGCCTGGTCCCGCTCGGCCACCGCCAGGTCCGCGCGCTCGACGGCGGCCGCCTCGGCACGCCGGGTCCCGCTCGCGCTCGGCAGCCTCCTGGGCGCGTTCGGCGTGCTGGCGCTGCTCGTCTGCGGTGCCGGCACGGGTCTCGGCCCGGTCGCGTTCGGCGCGGGCGTCGGCGGCGCGGGCGTCGGCGGCAGCAGCGAGCTGCCGGGCCTGGTCCCGCTCGGCCACCGCCAGGTCCGCGCGCTCGACGGCGGCCGCCTCGGCACGCCGGGGCTGCACGCTGTTGGGCGTCCTCCCGTGCGGCGTCGGCGGCCTCGCGCGCCGCACGGTCGCGGGCAGCGGCGGCCTCCGCAGCCTCCCGATCGGTGTGCGCCTGCTGGGCCTCGGAGCGCGCGGCGGCGGCATCGGCCTGGGCCTGCACGGCGGTTTGATTGGCCTGGGCCACGTCGCTGGCGTTGGCGGCGCGCGCAGCCGCCAACCTCGCCTCGATCCCCTCGGGGGAGTTGATCTTCCGAAGTTCGAGGCGCATGTCCGAAGCGACCTGCTCAAGCCGCGTCACGGTCTCCTCGACGCGGCCAATCTGGCCGGGGAGCCCGGGGGCGTTGCGCTCGCGGGCACGCGCCGCCTTGGCATCGTTCTGGCACTTCGTGTCGCAGTACTCCGGCGGGCGGCCCGCCTCACTGGCCGGCTTCTTGCGGGCGATCGGCGTCCCGCAGTACCGGCAGGGCTCGGGCCAGTAGCCGTACGGCGCCTCCTCGTCCTCTCCCTCGGGACCAGTGCCGGGCCCGGGGAGCGTGATGCCGAGGTTGGCCAGGCGGCCGCCCAAGTGGGCCAACGGGTCGGGGGTCGGGTCGTCGGTCACGCGGCGGCCTTCCTGGGCAGGGGGGAGGTGGTCGTCACCCGATCATCGCGTAGTAGAGCGCCGGCGCCCCAAACGCGGCCAGCACGCCGAGGCCGGCCAGGACCGGAGCCGTGGGCAGCAGGCTGGCGGCCGTCAAGCGGCCGTTGCGCCGGTCGCTGTAGCGGGTTGCCAGCGCGGCGACGAAGGCTACGACGGCGGCGATCCGAACGAACAGGACGATCGTGTCCACGCGGGACTCCTCTGGTAGTCGCGATGCCGGGAAAAGCGCAGGTCATCCGATCGAATGACAGCGGTTCCGCGACCGGAAGTCGAGCGGTTTCCGGCTCCGGCTCCTGGTCGTCGACGGCGGCCGGCTCCGCGTCGGCGTCGACCAGTACAACGGGGTCGACAGCCCGGACGGCACCGGCCAGGACGGACGCCACCTCGTCCTCGGGCACGTCCCACGGCTCCACCGGGCGCTCGTGCCAGACCTCGGCGGCCACGGCGTCGGCCTGCTCCCACAGGGGGCGGGCGCTGTCGCGGCGGGCCGCGTCCGGGGCCGGCGGGGTCAGCAGGTAGCCGCCGAGGTGGGCGAGCACCTGGGTGCGGAACTCCCGCGCCCGCACCCGCAGCGTGCCGGGGTCCTCGTAGTCCAGGTGCCCGGACAGGGTCGCGATCAGCGACCGCCGCCACCGGCCGAACGCCCTGGCGGCGCGGGTGGCGGCGGCCTCCAGCTCGTCCAGCACGCGGGTGAGCGCGGCCAGGTAGCGGGCGACGGCCCGTTCGGCGCCGGTGACGATCAGTCGGCGCTCGTCCAGCGTCCCGAACTTCGTGCCGTACGTCATCTCCTGGTAGACGGTCCAATTCGGCGTCAGCCTCCACGGCGTCCGGTACTCCACGCCGAACAGGCCGGCCAGATCCGCGGCCGTCCTGCGGTGCTCGGCCGCCCTCCGCTTCTCCGCAGCGGGGAAGGTCAGCTCCGCCTCAAGGCGCCCCGGCGCCGGGGCGTACGGCGGGATCGAGACCACGATGCGCATCCTCGTCATGCCTCTCAGTATAGCTCGATTTCGGGATTACCATTTCCAGTATTCCAGTAATTGGCGCAGTTGATTCGGCGCTGCCAACTCTGCGGGTGATCGCCGGCGTCTCGCCGGCCGGTCCTGCTCGGCGGGGCTTCGCCCCGCCTGCTGACTGCGGCCGGGGACCTCTCCGCCTGGCACCGATTCCTAGCGTGCACACGCTAGGAATTCCCGGTTTCCCCCCGTCCCTCTCGGGTGGGGGTGCCTCGCTGCTGCGGGCCGTCCGGTCTGTCGGTGACGACTGGGTTCGGTTCGCCTGGCGCCTTCCTCCTAGGTGCTGGAGGGCGGTGTGAGGCGGAGCCTTCGTCGTGGGTGGGAGTCTACCCCGGCGGCTCGCCGGTCAGGCGCTACGGCGGTGCTGTCGGCGTGTCACCTCGGCCGTCTCCTCGGCGGCAGTACGACGGGCAGTGTGCCACCGGGCGGTCAGCTCCCCGCGCCAGGTGACGCACCGTTCGCCGGGCGCCGCGTGGCAGTGCGGGCAGCGGTGGCGGGCGGGCAGCACCGGACCACGGCGGGGGCCCCTCTTCGGCTGGTCGGCCCCGGTGGCGCTGAGGTGCGCGGGGTCGATCAGGTCGCCGGCCTGGGCGAGCTGCTGGGCGTGAGCGAGCATGCCGGCGGCGCCGATGCGCTCGGCCTCGATGCGGCGGGCGGCGGCGTGGTCGGGGCGACCGTCCGGGCGCCGGGGGTAGGCGCGGGCCCCCGATGCCATGCTGGGGATGACCTGCTGGTCCGGGCCCGGCCGGAGTCCGCGTGCGCGCTTCTCCTGGCGGGGCAGAGCGCTCCACTCCTCCTCTGCCGTCCACCACACGTGCCGCTCGTGGTCCACGCGGGCCTGAACCGCCAGCGCGGCCAGGCGCCCGGCCGCGCCGGTCTCCTGGGCGGCCTCGTGCAGGGGCCTGCTGGCGGCCTTGAAGACGGTGCGGCCCCGGTGCGACTCCGCGGTGACGAGTCGGAGGCCCTGGAGGTCCTGGAGGTGCCCTGCCGTGGTGCGGGTGTTGTAGCCGGTGGCGGCCGCCAGGGCCCGGAGGGTGGGGCGGGGGAGGTCTCGGACGGCCTGGAGGGTGCGGGCGGCGTGGTGGCCGAGGTCGTGCCAGACGTCGGCCTGCTGGTGGGTGATCAGGGCCCGGAGGTAGGCCGGGGCATCGGTAGTGGGCACCCCGAGGGGCCCGTACGGGGCGGCGGCGTTCCGCCTTCTGTCAGACCCCGCGTGACCTGCGGAGACGTCGTAGATGGCGCATCGGTGGCCGTCGTGGTCCGGGCACTCGTGGGCAGTGGCGAGGGTGACCCTGCGGGCCTTCCCTGCCCGGCGGTCGGCCTCGGCGGTGACGGTGAGCCACCCGTCCCTGATGAGCCGCCACAGGGCCAGGTTGGCGGTCTGGTGGGTGTAGCCGGCCAGGACTCCGAGCCTGCGAACGTTGGCGCTCACGTCGGTGGTGGCGGCGCTGAGCATCAGCCAGGCCAGGGCGGCCAGAACGGCGGCGTCCGCCGGTCCGGACGCGCGCGCCCACCGCCGGGGGCCGGCTGCCCGCATCCGGGCGAACAGGTCGACGACCGCCCGCTCGGCGTCGGTCCGCTCGTGGCTGGCTCCGTCGTCCTGCGGCCTGCGCGGCATCCGGGCGGCGTCCTGGACGGCCAGCCACCACACCCTCGCCCACAGTCGGGTGGTCTGCTCGGGCGCGCGGGGCGCCCGGGTGCCGTCCGCCTGCCGCTCGGTGCGGAGCCATTCCAGCGCGGGGGAGGACTCGGGGTCGAGCGCGACGGCCAGGCCCTCGGCCTGTGTCCACCCGGCCAGGGCCATGGCCCTGGCCGGGGCGTGCGCCCAGTCCGAATGGTTCTGACGGCTCGTCAGATTGCGCCGGAGGGACCGGACGGCCCGCTCGCCGAGGGGCCGCCAGGGGGTGGCGATCTTCGGGGCTCCGGTGGCGTCCTGCTCGACGGGCCGGACGACCGGTCCCCGGGCGGCGATCGACGGCGGCACCGGGGCGGCCGTCGCGTCTTCCGGAGCGGCCTCGGGGCGGCGCTCGACGGGACGGCCGGCCGCCATGGTCTCCAGCCGGACGGCCAGGCGCGCGAACGCCTCGGCCGGGGCCGAGGCGGCGCCGAGGGCCGTCACCGCCTGGTCGGCGCTGTGGGCGGTCAGCTCGCTGTACCCGCCGAACCGGTGGGCGGCTCCCGGCGGCCGGACGGCGCCGGACTTCGGGTTGATCAACGGCGCGACGTCCAGCGAGGGGGCCAGCACCCGCGCGGCGCGGGCGATCCGCTGCACGACCGTGCTCGACACGCCTTCCGCGCACCCGAGCCAGACGTGACGGCCACCGGTCGGACCGGAACGGGCCGGAACGGGCTCGATACCCTCGGCGGCGGCGGCGGCGGCCAGCAACTCGGCATCCGTGGCGGCCTGTTGGGCGTCGGCCTGGTGCTTCGCGTCCAGGTCGAGCGGGACCAGGACGTAGCGGTAGACGCCCCGGTGGCGGCGGGTCAGGTACATGGCTACCGGCCGGGCCGGGTCCACCTTGTCCACGGACACCGTGTCGCCGTACGTATTGCGCCAACGGCCGGACTCGCCGGACACCGCGCGCACCTGGGCGCGGGGGGAGAGGGTGAGGAACTGAGCCAGCGTCGCAGCGTGCGCGGTCGACTCTAGCGTGTGCACGCTAAAGCCCCCAAGCCCGTTTGCGGACTTAGGGAGCATTTCGGGCACGGCGGCGGAGAAAAAGTCGCCTTGTCGATAAAGGCCGGATGACACGCCAGCCTCAGGCAAGGGGGTACCGCCACCGTAGGCCGCTGCTACGATGGCAACGCTCCTCGGTGTTAGAGACAGCACGAAGCCCCGCCACTGACCTAGGTCAGCAGCACGCTCGATGCTCTATCTGGGATCAAGGGGTCTCAGCGTCCGGTCCCCACCTTCGCGACTGAGACTCCTCGACGGACTCTGACACTTCGCCCGGCCAGGACGGCCGGGCAGCAGTCAGGAGCCCGCTGGGCTCGGGGTTAGATCAGCTGGCCTCCTTGAGCTGAATCGCTGTCGGCCAGCCAACCGGCCGCCCTGTCTCCGGGTCAACTTCGATCAGGCCCACCACGTCATTCAGGAAGCCGGCCACCGAGGTGTCCAGCGCCTCGCAGATACCGAGCAGCTTCACCGCGTGCGCGGGAACGAAGTTGCTGCCGGGGCGGTAGGGCTCGCCGGTTGACGGATCGTAGGACGGCGCGCGGTACCGCGTACCTCGCGGGGGTCCGCCCACTCCTCGACGATCTCTCATGGTCATGATCCTCCCACAGCGGGAGAGAGTCATGCAGCATCTTTGGGCGTGGCGCGGGACTTTCTTTGAGTCCGCGGGGGTTTGATGGGCTCTGCGGCCTGATATTTCCGGTTTGTCCTATGGCGGGCCAGGGTTGGGCAGGCGTCAGCGCGGCCGGCGGCGGCTCGATGCCGCCGCCGGCCGCCCGGCCCGCCGCGCACGGGGGGCGCCTGTCGGCGCCCCCGTTCCGGGCCTAGTACCTGTGTCTGAACCCCCGGTTTGGGTAGCCTGGAGCCCTAGCCTGGGCTGGTGTCCGAGGACAGCGGGCCGGTTGGTGAGCGGTGGTGCGAGGA
>NZ_JOCF01000099.1 GCF_000720635.1 Streptomyces sp. NRRL WC-3742
GGCGGTGGACCAGTGGGCCGGGCGGGCGAGGGCGGCGGGGAGGCGGGTGGTGGCGTCGCCGCGGGCCGCGGTGAGCTGGGACTGGGTGAGGAAGAGGGCCGTGCCCAGGTCGG
Source organism: Streptomyces sp. NRRL WC-3742 (assembly GCF_000720635.1). Taxonomy (GTDB): domain Bacteria; phylum Actinomycetota; class Actinomycetes; order Streptomycetales; family Streptomycetaceae; genus Kitasatospora. The sequence continues at coordinate 114 of NZ_JOCF01000099.1, forward strand.
CGCCGGCGAGGTTCGCGTCGCGGAGGTCGGCGCCGGTGAGGTCGGCGAGGCGCAGGTCGGCGCCGCGCAGGTCGGCGGCGACGAGGAGGGCTCCGCGGAGGTTGGCGCCGTGCAGGTCGGCGCCGCGCAGGCGGGCGCCGAAGAGGTCGGCGCCGCGGTGCTCGCGGCGGCGGGGTACGCCGGCGCGGGCGAGCTCGCTCGCGCGCAGCAGGAGTTCGGCGACGCGGCCGCGCAGGGCGGGGACGTCGACGGCCCGGATCTCCTCGGGGGTCCCTCCGGCGAGGCGGTCGGTCTCCTCCAGGGCCGCGCGCAGTTCCCCGTGCAGGGGGCGGGCGGCGTCGAGGGTGAGGGCCTCGGTGAGGTGGCGGAGCAGTTCGTGGAGCTGCCGCACGATCGGGAAGACCTCGAACATGGGCGCCGCGCTCCCGGGCTCCTCGCGCCAGCTGCGCCCGCCGAAGGTGACCTGGGAGACGCGCTGCCCGGCGCCGAAGCACTCGTAGACGGTGCAGCCGGGGTAGCCCTCGCCGCGCAGGCGTTCGTGGATGCCGCAGCCGAAGTCGGCCCGCAGGTTGTGGCAGGGGCTGCCGGCCCGCTTGTCGGCCGCGAAGTCGGTGCCGGCGGCGAACGGCAGGGCGACGCAGCAGAGCCCGAAGCAGTTGCGGCAGTCGGAGTCGAGCGGGGTCGCCCCGCTCTCGGGGCCGCTCTCGGGCGCGGTCTCGGGCGCGGTCTCGGGGGCAGTCTCGGGCATGGTCCGGGGTCCTTCCACCTGCGAAGGCGCCGGCCCGGCGCCATGAACCCACAAATCCTACTGGGCAGGAGCACCCCCTTCCGAGTAAGGTCTGAATAGCTAAGGCGACCATTACCTCATCGGGGGCGACAGCATGCTGGAAGCGAACATCACCGAGCTGGTCCACGCCTGGATCTCGGGCTGGACGGTCTCGCGCGGGGCCTCCGATCCGGTCGAGCAGCCCTGGGGCTGGTCGATCGACGTCGGCGCGCCGGACCGGGAGGTGGGCCGGCACGTGCTGCCGGAGCCCACCGAGGCCGAGGTCCGCAAGATCGCCGAGGAGACGACCGCCCCGACCACCTGGCTCAAGCTGTTCACCGACGACGCCGTGGTCCGCCCGTGGCTGGACCCGCGGTGGAAGCTCGACCTGCCCGGCTTCCTGATGACCACCTCGCTCACCCCGGAACGCGCCCTCACCCCGGCCGGCTACACCGTGACCACCTGGGAGCGCGGCGGCGTCCTGCGGGCGCTGGTGCGCACGACGGACGGCCACCAGGCCGCCCGGGGCCAGGTGGGCCTGGCCGGCCCGATCGCCGTCGCGGACCAGATCACGACCGCCCCCGAACACCGCCGCCGGGGCCTGGGCCGGCTGGTGATGCGCACCCTGCAGTCCGCCGCGTACGAGAGCGGCGCCCGTACGGGGGTGCTGGTCGGCACCCCCGAGGGCCAGGCGCTCTACCGCACGATGGGCTGGGCCACCCGCTCCCCGATGGCGAGCTTCGTCCTGACGGACGAGGGCTGACGCTCCCGGAGGACCCCCTGACGCGGCACTAGTACGGCAGCAGCTCCGCCCGCTTCGGCGGGCGGCCGTCGCCGGAGGAGCGGCCGGTGAGGCGGCGGCCGATCCACGGGCCGAGGTGGGTGCGCAGCCAGCGGGCGTCGGAGCGGAGCTTCTCGGTGCGGCCGGCGGGGGCGGTGGGCGGGAGCGGGGCGCGCCAGTCGAAGGCGGCGGGGCGGCCGAGGGCTTCCAGGACGCCGGCGGCGACGCGGCGGTGGCCTTCGGGTGAGAGGTGGAGACGGTCCTCGTCCCAGAGGCGGCGGTCGTCGAAGCAGGGTGCCGAGAAGAGGTCGACGGCGGCGAAGCCGTCCTCCTGGCAGATCTCCTGCACGAAGGACTTCATCCGCAGGATGGCGGGCAGCAGCCGGGCGCTGCCCGCGAGGCGGCGGGTGGGGTCGGTGCTGGTGAACAGGACGACGGTGGCGCCGGTGGCGCGCAGTTCGGTGGCGCAGTGGCCGAGGAGGCGTTCCACCCGCTCGAGGTCGCAGCCTGGGCGCAGCACGTCGTTGAGGCCGCCGGCGAGGGTGACGAGTTCGGCGCCCATGGCGGCGGCGGGGGCGAGCTGTTCGTCGTGGATCTGGCCGATGAGCTTGCCGCGGACGGCGAGGTTGGCGTAGCGGAAGCCGGGGGTCTCGGCGGCGAGTTCGGTGGCGACGCGGTCGGCCCAGCCGCGGTACTGTCCGTCGGCGAGCAGGTCGTCGCACATGCCTTCGGTGAAGGAGTCGCCGACCGCGACGTAACTGGCGTAGCTGCGGTGCGTGGTGGGCACGGGCCGGCTCCGTTTCTTTCCCCGGGAGTTTCGACGCCCGGAAGCATCGACGGTCCGACGATCGTACGCGGGCGCACGTGCCGGGGCGCGAGCGGGGAGGCGCGCGCTCATTCGGCGCCGAGTGTCCGTTTATCGGCTCGCGCCATCCTGGACGCGCGGGGCGGCGGCCGGCGACGGGGGCCTTGCCGCCGCTCTGCCCCGCCGATCTGCCCCGCCGCTCTGCCCTGCCGCTCCGCCCCGGTGTTCACCCCGTGGCGACCGCGCTCCGAGCCGTGACCCAGTGCTCGCGCACCGCGTCGGTGGGCCGCTGCTCACCCAGGGCGGGCAGGCCCCACTGCCCCAACGCCTCGATCACGGGCCGCAGTTCGCGCCCTCGCCCGGTCAGCTCGTACACCGTGCCGCTGGCCGGGCGCTCCAGCTTGCGCCGGGTCGCGAGCCCGTCGCCCTCGAGCTGCTTGAGCCGGGTGGCGAGGATGTCGGTGGAGACACCGGGCAGGTCGGCGTGCAGGTCGGTGTAGCGGCGCGGGCCGTCGAGGAGTTCACGGACGATCAGGAGGCTCCAGCGCTCCCCCACCGCGTCCAGGGCGCGGGCGACGGCGCAGTACTGGTCGTAGCTTCGGCGTGACATGAGGATCAGCATAGCCAAGAGGTTGGACTTTCCAAGTACTCACTTGGTAGAACAAAGCATCAGCAGCGAATCTGGCGGTTGACGACGGTCGGGAGGCCGCAGATGGAGTTTCGGCAGTCGAGCAAGCTGAACGACGTGTGTTACGAGATCCGGGGCCCGGTGGTCGACCAGGCCAACGCCCTGGAGGAGGCCGGGCACAGCGTCCTGCGGCTGAACACCGGCAACCCGGCGCCGTTCGGCTTCGACGCGCCGGAGGAGATCATCCAGGACATCATCCGCAACCTCCCCCGCGCCCACGGCTACAGCGACTCGCGCGGCATCCTGCCCGCCCGGCGCGCGGTCGTGCAGTACTACCAGCAGCGCGGCGTCCAGGGCGTCACCGTCAACGACGTCTACCTCGGCAACGGCGCCTCCGAGCTGATCCAGATGGCCGTCACCGCGCTGGTGGACGACGGCGACGAGGTGCTCGTGCCGATGCCCGACTACCCGCTGTGGACGGCGGCGGTGCGGCTGGCCGGCGGCAAGGCCGTGCACTACCTGTGCGACGAGGAGGCCGAGTGGTACCCGGACCTCGAGGACATCGCCGCGAAGATCACCGCCCGCACCAAGGCCATCGTCGTCATCAACCCCAACAACCCCACGGGCGCGGTCTACCCGAAGGAGCTGCTGGAGGGCATCCTCGACCTGGCCCGCCGTCACCACCTGATGGTCCTGGCCGACGAGATCTACGACAAGATCCTCTACGACGGCGCCGAGCACCACTGCCTGGCCGCGCTCGCCGACGACGTGCTCACCCTCACCTTCAACGGCCTCTCCAAGTCCTACCGGGTCGCGGGCTTCCGCAGCGGCTGGCTGGTCGTCTCCGGCCCCAAGCAGCACGCCGCCGACTACCTCGAGGGCCTCACCATGCTCTCCGGCATGCGGCTGTGCCCCAACGTGCCCGCCCAGTACGCCGTGCAGGCGGCACTCGGCGGCCACCAGTCCATCAACGACCTGGTCCTGCCCGGCGGACGGCTCACCGAGCAGCGCGACATCGCGGTGCGGGCGCTCAACGAGATCCCGGGCGTCAGCTGCGTCAAGCCCAAGGGCGCGCTGTACGCCTTCGCCAGGCTCGACCCGGCCGTGCACCGGATCGTGGACGACGAGCGGTTCGTCCTGGACCTGCTGCTGCGCGAGAAGATCCACGTCGTCCAGGGCACCGGCTTCAACTGGCCCCGCCCGGACCACTTCCGCTTCGTCACCCTGCCGCGCGCCGACGACCTGGAGACGGCGATCAACCGGATCGGGCGCTTCCTGGCGACGTACCGGCAGGTCTGAGCGCCTACGCTCGGCCGCATGACCGTCCTGCGCTCCATCGCCCTGTTCGTCCTCGCCGCGCTCGCCGAGATCGGCGGCTGCTGGCTGGTCTGGCAGAGCGTGCGCGAGCAACGGCCGTGGTGGCTGGCCGGGTTGGGCGTGGTGGCGCTCGGCGCGTACGGCTTCGTCGCGGCACTGCAGCCGGACGCGAACTTCGGCCGGGTGCTGGCCGCGTACGGCGGGGTGTTCGTGGCCGGGTCGCTGCTGTGGGGCGTGGCCGTGGACGGCTTCCGGCCCAGCCGCTACGACGTGGTGGGCGCGCTGGTCTGCCTGGCCGGGGTCGCCGTGATCATGTACGGGCCCCGGCGCTGAGGCCAACCCTCGACGCCGGGGCCCGGTACGGGAGTCGGCGGGCTACCAGCCCCAGCCGCCGCCCTCGCCGTCGTCGTCGCGGCCGGAGTCCCAGCCCTCGCCGACCTTGCGCTGGATCGAGTAGTTGTCGATCTGCTTGCCGTCCTCGGTCAGTGCGGTGACCTTCATGACGGACTTCTGGCCCAGGTGCGCCGGGGTGACGTCGACCTTGATGAACGAGTAGCCGGTGTAGCGCACCCGCGACCACTGGATGGTCTCGGTGGTCTTCACCCGGCCCTTGCTCCAGTAGTAGGTCTTGACCTCGTCCTGGTGGTTCTCGTGGCCCTCGTAGGTGTCGGGCACGTCGAACTTGTACAGGCTGCGGCCGGCGGCGCCCGCGGTCACGTAGACCACGCCGTCCTTCTCGGGCTCGATGGTGGCGCCGCTGGGCACCTGCTTCGAGACCTTGTTGCCGAGGATGGCGTCGGTGCGCTCGTAGATGTGGTTGTGGCCGTTGATGACCAGGTCCACGCGGTACTTCTCGAACAGCGGCACCCACGCCTCGCGGACGCCGCCTTCGGAGGCGTGCGCCACCGTGGTGGAGAAGGCGCAGTGGTGGAAGAAGACCACGATGAAGTCGATGGTCTCGTCGCTGCGCAGGTCCTTGAGGGTGCGGTCCAGCCACTTGGTCTGCTTGCCCGCCGAGATGCCCAGGTTCGCCGGGATCTCGTAGGAGACGTCGTTGGCGTCGAGGGAGATGACGCCGACGTTCTTGTAGCGGAAGGTGTAGACGCCGGGGACGGTGCGCGGGTCCGGGCCGTTGTCGGGCAGGTAGAAGCGGGTGTTCTCGCCGCCGTAGCCGTTGGGCGAGTACCACGCCTCGACGTCGTGGTTGCCGTAGGCGACCATCCACGGGATCTCGGCGGCGACCGTCTCGGTCTGGACCAGGAAGTCGTCCCAGGTCTTCGCGTTGAAGACGGACTTGTCCGGGTCGGTGCCGGAACCGGCCGGGTCGGCGTAGCAGATGTCGCCGGCGTGCAGGTGGAAGGCCGGCTTCTGGGCCTTGATGATGTGGTCGTTGCCGGCCGCGTGGGCGCTGACACCCTGGTCGCCGAAGGCGGTGAAGGTGAACGGCTCGTACACCTTGCCCCAGCGGTGGTCGCGCGAGGGCGCGGTGCGGAAGGTGTGCAGCGTGGAGATCTGCTGCTGCGAGGCCGGGTCGAAGCCCTGGTGGCCGACGCCGTAGTAGTACGTGGTGTCGGGGTGGAGGTCCTCGAGCGCCACGTGCAGGTAGTACTGGTCCACCGGCTGGCCGGTGGGGGTCAGCGCCGGGGTGTGGAGGGCGCGCACCTCGGCCTCGACCTTGTGGCTGAGGTCCCACGGCTGCTTGCCGAAGCGCAGGAACGGCTTCTTGACCGGCGCCGGCACCTGCCAGGAGATGCGGAACTGGGTGTCCGGCTCGGGGCCGAACTGGAGGTGACGGCCCACCGGTGCGACCAGGGCGCCGTCGATGCCGGCCGTCGTACCGTCCGTCAGCAGCTGCGGGCTGGCCGGGGCGGCGAAGGCGTTGCCGGTGCCGAGCGCGCCGCCGATGGCGACGGCGCCCACGGTGACGGCGCCGGCGCGCAGCATCCGGCGGCGGGAGAAGCGGGCACGGAGGTACTCGTGCTGCTCGGCCATGCTCATGCGGTCGGCGAGCTTCGCCGGCACGCCCATGTTGGGGATATCCATGCGCGGGACTCTCTCAGTGGAGCGTTGACCGCACACGGACGCGCGGTGAACGGGTTGCAGCGCACTGCCCCTTCGAACACCAATGTTCGACCATGAACAGGTAAAGAGCATGTACATACCGGCTCGATCGCACATCATGGCCCCCACCCGTGCGACGAGTTGATTCCGCGCCAGGGGGCCAGGGGGCGTCCTTTTCTCAGGCGCCGGGTTCGTCCCACTGGGTCGCGGCCCGGTTTCCGGTGCCGTCGCAGGTACGGCAGATCTCGTCCCGGTACGCCTGCTTGGCGCCCGCCGCGTCCACCCGGTAGCGGACGTACACGCCGGTGCCGTCGCAGAGGAAGCAGTTGCCGCCCCCGCCGCCCATCTCGGTGGTACCGGTGCCCTGGCACGTCCGGCAGCTGAGGCCGGCGGTCCGCCCGGTGCCCGCGCAGATGCGGCAGACCAGCGTCATCCTCGTCCTCCTGCCCCCGGAACCGCCCGATGCCTCCGGTCATGGTAGTGGTGACGCCCACGGGGGCGCCCGGGAGAAGCCGATCTGACGGACCGTCGCGGTAGGGTGCCCCCGCTCACTCCCGCCTCACTCCCCCGCCACTCCCGCCTCGCTCCCGCCTCACTCGGGCAGGGCCTCGCGGACCCGGCGCGAGACCGAGATCAGCTGGAGGTCGAGCAGCCCCGGCGGATCGGCCAGGCCCGGGCCGCCCGCGTGCACCCAGGCGGCTATCTCGTCGATCATGTCCTCCGCGATCACGAAGCCGAGCCAGACCGGACGGCCGCCGGCCGCGCGGCCCTCGCTGGAGGGGCCGACCACCACCACGTTGGACTGGGTGCAGACGTCCAGGCAGCCCACCGCCCGGACCCGGCCCGCCGAACCGACCGCCGTGCGCAGCCGCTCGTACTGGCCCTGGTGGTCCACGCCCGGGTGCTTCGCCTCGGTGCCGCAGCAGCAGCCCCGGCAGACGGTGACCGTCACCGGGGAGCCGGCGCCGGCCCGGCGCTCGCGGCCGGCGCGGTCGTTACGGCTGTCACGGCTGTCACGGTCCCGACGGCTCATCGGCTGGGCTCCCCTCCTGCTCCTGGTCGGTGCGCGTTCGGCACCCCGGCACTGTACCCGCCGGTCCGCGGCCCCTCCTCGGCGCTCCCCCACCCGAACGCTTAGGCTGCCGAAGATCGAACCGGGGGAGGTCGGCCACCATGCCGAGGAACGGCACACGCGGACGGCGCGCGGCGGTGGTGCTCGCCGTACTGGGCCTGGCGAGCACCGCGCTCGGGCTCGGCGTGGTCCTCACCGGGGGCTACGCCGTCCACCGGATGACCGGCGAGGCCATGGCGCCCGGGCTGCACTCGGGCGACCGGATGCTCACCGACCGGGTCCGCCCCGAGGAGGTCCTGCGCGGGGAGGTCCACCTCGTCGACTCCCCCTGGAACCTCCACGGCCGGATCGCCTCCCGCGTCGTGGCCCTCGGCGGGGACCGCCTCGTCTGCGCCGGCGGACGCCTCTCCCTGGACGGGCGGGCGGCCGGCGCCTGCGGGGAGGACTTCGACGTCACCGTCCCCCTCGGGCGGGCGTTCCTGCTCGGCGACAGCCGCGCGGCCGCGATCGACTCCCGGACGTACCTCGGGGACGGGCAGCAGGGCACCGTCGAACTCGACCGGCTGCGCGAGCGGGTGGTCTATCACACCGGCCCACAGCCGCCCGACCTGCCGGGCAAGCTGGTCGGCGCGCTCGTACTGACGGGTCTGGGGCTGCTCCTGCTGCTCGCCACCGTCGTCACCGCCGTGACCGCCGCCAGGGCGCGGCGGCGCGCGGCGACGGCTGCGGCGCGCGGACCCCGGGTCGGGGAGGTCCTCCATGACCTCTGAGGCCGAGGCCGGGCCGCTCTGCCTGTACGAGGGCGGCGACATCGAGGAGTTCCGCGAGGTGGTCGGCGCACGCCTGTCCCCGCACCGGCTGACGGTCCTGGGCCGGCGGGGCGGCCCGCCCGGCGCCAGCCGCCTGCGCGCCTTCCACGAGGGGCGGGTGGCGCTGTACGACCTCAGCTACGGCGCGCCCGTGCGCCTGCGCACGGAGGAGCTGCCGGACTTCTACAACGTCATCCTCCCGCACTCCGGCCACGGCACCGTGGTCGCCAACGGCACCGCGCTGCCCTCGCCGCTGAGCGTCGCCGGGCCGGGGGACGTGGTGCTGATGGAGTGGGACCACCCGGCGCTCAACAGCGCGTTCGTGATCGCCCGCAGGACGATCGAGGAGGCGCTGGCCGCGCGGACGGGCGACGTGCCCCGGGAGCCGCTGCGCTTTCGCCCGGTGCTCGACCCGGCCGATCCCGCCGTCCGCTCCTGGCTCGAACTGGTCGGGCACTTCCGGGAGTTCGCCGTCTCCCCGCTCGGCCGCCGCTCCCCGCTCGCGGTGCGGCACTTCGAACAGGCACTGATCGAGGGGCTGCTGGACGTGCAGCCGCACTCGTGGAGCCGCGCGGCGGGCGGCCACGGGCCGGCCATCCTGCCGAGCGCGCTGCGCCGGGCGACGGACTTCTGTGCGGAGCACGCCGACGAGGCCGTCTCGGTCGCCGACATCGCGCAGGCGGCGCGGGTCGGCCTGCCCGCCCTGCGGGAGGGCTTCCGCCGCCACCTCGACACCACGCCGCTGGCCCACCTGCGGCGCGTACGGCTCGACCGGGCCCACCAGGACCTGCTCGCCGTCGCGCAGGGCCGGGCGAGCGGCACCGTCACCGAGATCGCCTGCCGCTGGGGCTTCACCCACCTGGGCCGCTTCAGCGCGGAGTACCGCCGGGCCTACGGCCGCACGCCCTCCGAGACGCTGCGCCGCACCGGGTGACTATCCGAAAAGTCAGGGACGGCACCGACGGGAGTGGATAGTCCCCGGGGCTCCCGCCCGGGCAGGCTTGATGCCTGCGACGGCCGGTGCGTCCCGCACGGGGGACGAGACGCATCGGCCGCTGCCGTTCCGGCGCCCGAAGGAGCAGTGCCCGGGCGCCGGAACGTTCGTCCCCGCCGCTCAGGGCGTGTCCTTCGGATCACGCCGGGCGGCTGCCGCTCACGCCACGCCGCGGGCCGCTGCCCGGCCCGCGGCGCGGCCGGAGAACAGGCAGCCGCCGAGGAACGTGCCCTCCAGCGAGCGGTACCCGTGCACGCCTCCGCCGCCGAAGCCCGCCGCCTCGCCCGCGGCGTAGAGCCCGGGCAGGACCTCGCCGTCGGGGCGCAGCACGCGCGAGGACAGGTCCGTCTCCAGTCCGCCGAGGGACTTGCGGGTGAGGATGTTCAGCCGCACGGCGATCAGCGGGGCCGCGTCCGGGTCGAGGATGCGGTGCGGGGCGGCGGTGCGGATCAGCTTGTCGCCGAGGTAGCGGCGGGCGCCGTGGATCGCGGTGACCTGGAGGTCCTTGGCGAAGGGGTTGGCCACCTGCCGGTCGCGGTCCTCGACGGTGCGGCGCAGCTCGTACGGGTCGATGAGCGGCGTGGCGGTCCTGGCGTTCATGCCGCGGGCGAGGTCGGGGAGGTTGCCCGCGACGACGAAGTCGGCCCCGTGCCGCAGGAACGCCTGCACCGGGCCGGGGGCGCCGGGCAGGGCGCGGCCGAGGACGCCGCGCACGGACCTGCCGGTCAGGTCGGGGTTCTGCTCGGAGCCGGAGAGGGTGAACTCCTTCTCGATGATGCGCTGGTTGAGCACGAACCAGGTGTGCTCGTGGCCGCTCGCCATGATGTGTTCGAGGGTGCCGAGGGTGTCGAAGCCGGGGAAGAGGGGGACGGGCAGCCGCCGGCCGGTGGCGTCCAGCCAGAGCGAGGAGGGGCCGGGCAGGATGCGGATGCCGTGCCGGGCCCAGATCGGGTCCCAGTTCTCGATGCCCTCGGTGTAGTGCCACATCCGGTCGCCGTTGATCAGGCTGGCCCCGGCCTTGCCGGCGATCCCGAGCATCAGCCCGTCCACGTGCGCGGGCACGCCGGAGAGCAGGCGCCCGGGCGGGGTGCCGAGGCGCTCCGGCCATGCCTCGCGGACGAGTTCGTGGTTGCCGCCGATGCCGCCGGAGGTGACGATCACGGCCTGGGCGCGCAGTTCGAAGTGCCCGGTGACGGCCCGAGAGCTGGCCCGGCCGCGCTCGGCGGAGCTGGGTTCCAGCACCTCGCCGGTGACGGTGTCGACGGCACCGGCCGTGACACCCAGCCCGGTGACCCGGTGGCGGAAGCGCAGGTCGACGAGTCCGCGTTCGGCGGCGGCGCGCACCCGGCGGACGAAGGGCTCGAGCAGTCCCGGGCCGGTGCCCCAGGTGATGTGGAAGCGGGGCACCGAGTTGCCGGGCCCGTCCGCGAGGAGTCCGCCGCGCTCGGCCCAGCCGACGACGGGGAAGAACCGCACGCCCATCCCGCGCAGCCAGGCGCGCTTCTCGCCGGCCGCGAAGTCGACGTACGCCTCGGCCCAGCGGCGCGGCCAGGCGTCCTCGGGCCGGTCGAAGCCGGCGGTGCCGAGCCAGTCCTGCCAGGCGAGGGCGTGGGAGTCGCGCACGCGCATCCGGCGCTGCTCGGGCGAGTCGACGAGGAAGAGGCCCCCGAAGGACCAGTGCGCCTGGCCGCCGAGGGAGGCCGCGGGTTCCTGGTCGAGCAGGATCACCTTCCGTCCGGCGTCGGCGAGTTCGGCGGTGGCGGCGAGGCCGGCGAGTCCCGCTCCGATGACGATGACGTCGGCGTCCAGGGCCATGCGCAGTCCTCCGTGGCGGCTCAGCGGCTCATCTGCGGCTCATCAGCGGCTCAGATGTGCGCCCGATACTGCGGCCTGGGGAGAGCTCCGGTCAACCGCTCAGTAACAACTAGTCGCACGAATTCCGCTCCGACGCGTTTCGGAAATCACCGCGATACGCGGCGGAGCGAAATTCGAAATGCCGACGACCGCCGTCTGACGGAATTTCGGGAATTCGCGCCGAAAGCATGGACGGGCACGTAACCTGGCAGTAACTTACCTGCGAGTAGCTGTGGCCACGGCTCCGCACGACCCCCACACCCCCGTTTCTCTCCCCCAGGAGGAACCGTGCTCAGCCCTGCCCGGAATTCCCGCGCGCCCCGGCGACTGCGCAATTCCACCGCCCTCGCCGCCGTCGCCCTCGGCGCGGCCCTCGCCCTCACCTCCACCTCCGCCCAGGCTTCCACCGCCGCACCGAAGCACTACGTGGCCCTCGGCGACTCCTACGCCGCCGGGGCGGGCGTGCCCGGCCAGTCGGCGGGCCTGTGCCTGCGCTCGGACCACAACTACGGCCACCTCGTCGCCGCCTCCCTCGGGGCGGGCGCGTACACCGACGTCACCTGCGCCGCCGCCAAGGTCAAGGCGATGACGCAGCCCCAGTACGACGCGTTCATCCGGGTCAACGAACCGCAGCTGGACGCGGTGACCGCCGACACCGACCTGATCACCCTCGGGATCGGCGGCAACGACCTGGGCGTCAGCGACCTCGGCGTGGGCGACGTCATCGCCACCTGCGTCGCCGGGGCCGTGGTCAACCCGCTCGGCACCCCCTGCCGGGACGTCTTCAACCACGGCCACTGGGACTGGAGCAGCATGTCCTGGCAGTACGGCCAGGACGACCTCGCCGACCGGATCGAGGGCGCCCGGCCGCAACTGAGCGACACCCTGCGGCGCATCCACGCCAAGGCGCCCCGGGCCAAGGTGCTGCTGGTGGGCTACCCCTCGGTGCTCCCCGCCGACGGCGCCTCCTGCGTGCTGCGCCAGCCGATCGCCCCGCGCGACATCCCGTACCTGTACGACACGCTCCAGCGGCTCAACGCCATGCTCGCCTCCACCGCGGCCGCCAACGGCGCCGTCTACGTGGACACCCAGTCACCGACCGCCGGCCACGACGCCTGCTCGGACGACCGCTGGGTGGAGGGCGCGCTGCCCGGCTCGCCCGCCGTGCCGTTCCACCCGAACGCCACCGGCGAGAAGGCGATGGCCGGCGCGGTGCTCGCCGCGCTGCGGTAAGGGCGCCACTCGTTGACCCGGTCAGGCTTCTGGCCGGGTCAACCCTTGACCCGGGTCAACCCCTGCCCCGGGTCAACTCGCCAGGCCGCCCATATCCTGCGGGCACATCGGTCCTCCCGTAGCGTCGAAAGGACCGACGCCCGGGACCCGGACCCGATGGGAGCGGCCATGCCGTCCTACCCCTTCCACACCACCCGCGAGGACCTGCGCATCCCGCTGCCCGACGGCACCCACCTCGCCGCCCGGGTCTGGCGGCCCGTCGGCGAGCAGCCCGTCCCCGCCCTCCTGGAGTACTCCTCCGCCCGGCTCACCGACCGCACCGCCGCCGAGGACGCCCGCCGCCACCCCTGGTACGCCGGACACGGCTACGCCGCCGTCCGCGTCGACACCCGCGGCCACGGCAACTCCGGGGGCCTGCCCGGCGAACCCGGCGACGAGACCCAGCTCGCCGACGGCGCCGCCGTGGTCGACTGGCTCGCCCGCCGCCCCTGGTGCACCGGGCGCCTGGGCCTCCTCGGCGTCGGCGCCGCCGGCACCACCGCCCTGCGCCTGGCCGCCCGCACCGCCGACACCGTCGCCGCCGTGGTCACCGCCTGCCCCGAGGGCGGCCACCGCCTCGGCGGCGCCGTCCTCGCCGACGACCTGCACACCCGCCTCACCGCCCTCGTCGCCGACGCCGCCCTTCCGCCCGACCCCCGGCACGTGGGCGACGCCTGGCGCGCCGACTGGCTGGCCCGCCTCGAATCCCTCGAGCCGCCCGTCGACGAGTGGCTCGCCGCCGGCGACACCACCGTGCCCGTACCCGTCCCCACCCTCGCCGTCGCCGGCTGGGGGGACCCGTCCTGCTCCTTCGTCCTGCGCCTGCTCGCCGGCTCCCCCACCGCCCGCGCCGTCATCGGCACCTGGCCCCACGGCCTGCCCGAGGCCGCCCTGCCCGAGACCCTGCGCTGGTGGGACCACTGGCTGCGCGACCAGGACACCGGCGCCCTCAAGGAACCCGCCCTGCGCAGCCGCCTCGGCACCCGCTGGACCGCCGAGGAGACCTGGCCCTCCCCCGACGTCCGCGAGATCCACTACGGCCTCGACGGCCCGCTTCGCACCGCCGGAACCGCCTCCGACGACCGCTACGTCCACGTCCGCTCCCCGCAGCACACGGGCCTCAACGCCGGCGCGTACGTCCCCCACGGCCGCCCCGCCGACCAGCCCCCGGACCAGCGCGAGGAGGACGGCCGCTCGGTCTGCTTCGACTCCCAGCCGCTGCCCGAACCCGTCGAACTGCTCGGCACACCGACCCTGCGGCTGCGGCTGCGCACCGAGGAGGCCGCCGCGCCCGCCCAACTCACCGCCCGGCTCTGCGCCGTCGGCCCGGACGGCACCTCCCGGCTGCTCACCCGCGGCGCACTGGTCGCCGCCGGCCCCGACGCCGAGGTCGAACTCGCCGCCTGCGCGGGCGCCGTCCCGGCCGGGCACCGGCTGCGGCTGGCGCTCTCCTCCGTCTACTGGCCCTGGCTGTGGCCGACCGCCGACCGCGCCGGCTACGCCGTGGACCCCTCCCACTCGGTACTGAGCCTGCCCGTACGCCACCTCGCCGCCGACGTCGGCGCCACGCCCGTCACCTTCGAGGAACCGGCCCTGCCCGAGCCCCTGGACGTCCACGTCACCGAGCCGCTCACCGCCCGGCCCGAACGCGTCACCGTCCACGACCTCGGCCGCCACGAGTGGCGCACCGACCTGTCCCCCGCCTCGGACGGCACCCGCACCCTGCCCGACGGGCTGGTGCACGACGAGCACACCGTCACCGCCTACCGCGTCCTGACCGACGCCCCGCTCAGCGCCCAGGCCCGCACCGACCGCACCGTCCGGCTGGAACGGCCCGACCTCGGCTGGGACGTCACCGTCCAGACCCGCACCCAACTGCGCTGCGACGCCGAACACTTCCTCAGCGTCGTGCAGTTGCGGGCGCTGGAGGGCGGCTCGGTGGTGTTCACCCGCGAGTGGCGCCACCGCGTGCCCAGGTGAGCCGCCAGTGGTGAGCCGTCAGTCCTCCTCCGGCACCTCCACGATCAGCAGCGTCCCGGTGCTGCCCGCCCGCACCGCGTGCCAGGAGCCCGCGGGCACCCGGCACAGCTCGCCCGTCCGCACCGTCGACTCCTCGCCGTCCAGCACCAGTTCGAGCCGCCCCTCGGCCACGAACAGCACCTCGGCCGTCCCGTGCACCTCCGGCGGCAGCTCCCGCCCGTCCATCCGCAGCAGCTTCACGGCCGCCGTCCCGACCTGCCCCAGCACCACCGACCGCCAGGCGTCCGGCAGTTGGGCCGCACGGGCGTTGACGTCGATGCTCTTGTTCTCCGAACCCATGCTCAGGGACGCTACCGGGGCCGCCGGGATAGTTGGTCGACCGGACGGTAAAACCTGTGATCGGCGAGCACCTCGGCGATCACGTACCGGGCGGTGTCCGCCATCACCGGGTTGGACCGGCGGTAGTACAGCAGCTCGTCCAGCGCCACCGACAGCGCCCAGCCCCGCCCCCGCGCCCACGCCGCGTCGTCCGCGCCCACCGCCGTACGGAAGGTGGCGCGGGCCGAGGCGGGCAGGACGTACCAGGCGGGCAGCAGGTCCACCGCCGCGTCGCCCAGGCCCGCGCAGCCGAAGTCGATGACGCCGCGCAGCCGGCCCTCCGGGGAGACCAGCAGGTTGCCCGGCTGGAGGTCCGCGTGGATCCACACCGGCGGGCCCTCGGCCTCGGGGGCGTCCAGGGCCTCCTCCCAGGCGTCCTCCGCCGCGCCGACGTCGATCACCCCGTACAGCTCGGCCAGCGTGGCCGCGACGGACCCGGCGCGGTCCGTCAGTGTCTCGCTGCGGTACGACGGGGGCGCGTCCGCCGGCTCCGCCCAGCGCAGGGCGGTGGTGAACTCCGCCAGGTCCCGTGCCAGCAACTCCGGTTCGGCGGGGCGCCCGGGCTCGGGGTTCGCCCCCTCCAGCCAGACCAGGACGGACCACGGCAGCGGGTACCCGTCGCCCGGCACGCCCACGCCCAGCGGCTCGGGGACGGCGGCGGTCAGGCGCGGCGCCAGGAACGGCAGCCAGCGCTGCTCCCTGGCGATGTCCGCCGCCGCCGAGGGCCGCATCGGCAGGCGCACCACCAGTTCCTCGCCGAGGCGGAACATCGCGTTGGTGGTGCCGTTCGAGGCCACCCGCTCCACGGGCAGGGCCGCCCACTCGGGGAACTGGTCGGCGACCAGCCTCCTCACCAGGGCCTCGTCCACGTCCACCTGGTCGGGATGCATCCTGCGGTTCGTCGCCATGGAAACCGACCCTGCCCGCGGACGCCCGCCCCCGGCAACCGGATTACGCCCGCGCCCTCACACCCGCACGCTCACGCCCCCGCCGTCACGCCCGCACCGTCATGTCCTGGCCGCCCACCACCCTGAGCAGCCGCAGCGCCGAGTGCGACGGGGTGCCGGGCGCGGCGGTGTAGAAGATCGTCCACTGGTCCCGGTGGGGGTCGTGCAGCGCCTCGCAGTCGAGGTCGAGCGCACCGACCACCGGGTGCAGGATGCGCTTGTGGGTCGAGCGGCGCACCCGCACGTCCTGGCGCGCCCACAGCTCGCGGAAGTCGGGGCTCACCGCGTGCAGCCGCTCGATCAGGCGCCGCACGCCGCTGTCGGCGGGGTAGCGGGCGGCGGTGGCCCGCAGGTCGGCGACGGCGTTGCAGGCGAACTGCGCCGCGTCGGGCTCCTCGTGGCGGGCGCGGGAGGCCGGGTCGGTGAAGTAGCGCCAGATCAGGTTGCGCTCGCCCGGCGCGAGGGCGGAGAAGTCGCCGAGCAGCGCGGCGGCCATGGCGTTCCAGGCGAGGACGTCGCGGGCGGCGCTGCACACCAGGGCCGGGGTGTCGTCCAGCCGGTCCAGCAGGTGCAGGATGCCGGGGCGCACGTCGCGCTCCAGGCCGCTCGGCGGCAGCGGCGGCTCGCCGACCAGGTGGTGCAGGTGCGCCCGTTCGTCCTCGGACAGGCGCAGCGCCCGGCAGATCGCCCCGATCATCTGCCGGGACGGGCGCGGCCCCCGGCCCTGTTCCAGCCGGATGTAGTACTCCACCGACATGCCCGCGAGCTGGGCGACCTCCTGGCGGCGCAGCCCCGGGGTACGGCGGCGCCCTCCGGCCGGCAGGCCGACGTCCGCGGGCTGGACGCGGGCCCGCCAGGCCCGCAGGAAGGCGGCGAGCTCCGCCCGGTCGACGTGTTCCACGCCCCCAAGTCTGGCCCGGGACCCCACCCGTCCACCATGGGACCGCCGATACCACCCTCGACGGTGCTCTCCCACCGCCCGCCCGCCGCCGCCACCGTGGACCTCATGACCGACAACCACCGCATCGTCCTGATCACCGGCGCCAACAAGGGCATCGGCCTCGCCACCGCCGGCGAACTCGCCCGCGCCGGGCACACCGTGCTGATCGGCGCCCGCGACCCGGAGCGCGGCCGGGAGGCCGCCGCCGGGCTCACCGCGCAGGGCCTGGAGGCCCGCTTCGTCCACCTGGACGTGACCGACCCGGCGACGGCCGCCGCCGCGGCCGAACTCATCGCCGCCGAGTACGGCCGGCTCGACACCCTCGTCAACAACGCGGGCGTCGCCCGGGACTGGATGCGCACCCCGCAGGAACTGCCCGTCGAGGCCGTCCGCGAGACGTACGAGACCAACGTGTTCGGCGTCGTCACCGTCACCAACGCGATGCTGCCGCTGCTGCGCCGCTCCCCGGCGGCGCTGATCGGCAACGTCTCCAGCGGGCTCGCCAGCTTCTCGTTCCTGTCCGACCTGGACTCCCCGGTGTGGGAGCACGCGACGCTGCTCGCCTACAACTCCTCCAAGGCCGCGCTCAACGCCCTCACCCTGGTCTACGCCCGGGCGCTGCGCGAGGAGGGCATCAAGGTCAGCGCGCTGGAGCCGGGGTACTGCGCCACCGACCTGAACGGGCACTCCGGGCCCGCCAGCGCCGAGGAGGGCGGGCGCCGGATCGCCCGGCAGCTCGGCGAGGCCGGGGCCGGGGCGTCCGGGCTGTTCCTCCACTCCGAGGGCGGCACCTACGCCTGGTAGGCGGCGATCAGTTCGGGGAGCCGGCGCATGTCCTCGAAGACGACCGTGTCCGGCCCCACGAGCCGCTCGGCCGCCGTGACGCCGCCCGCGTAGCCGAGCGAGCGCATCCCGGCGGCGCGGGCGGCCGTGACCCCGGCCGGGCTGTCCTCGACGACCAGGCAGGCGGCCGGGTCGACGCCCATCGAGCGGGCGGCGTGCAGGAAGATGTCGGGCGCGGGCTTTCCGCGCCCGACCTCGGTGGCGCTGAAGATCCGGCCCTCGAAGTGCCCGAACAGGCCCGTGCGGCCCAGGGTGTGACGCATCTTCTCGTGGGTGCCGCTGGAGGCGACGCAGGTCGGCAGGGTGATCTGCGCCAGCGCCTCCGGCAGGCCGTCCACCGGCCGCAGCCCGGCGTCCACGGCCTCGTCGTGCAGTTCGAGGAAGCGCTCGGTCCACACCTGCGCCGTCTCCTCCCCCAGCCGTTCGACGACCAGCGCGTGGTTGGCCGTCTGGGAGCGCCCGACGAACAGCTCGATCACCTCCGCCTCGGTGAGCGGCCAGCCGTACTCCTGCCCGAGCTGCACCAGGACGGGGACGGCGATGACCTCGCTGTCCACCAGGACGCCGTCGCAGTCGAATATCACCAGTTCTATCGGCACCATCGGCTTGATCATCGGATCAGCATAGGACCGGCCCGGCTGGTTCAGTCGTTGGCCGCCGCGTTGATGAGGGCCAGGCTGTCGGTGACGCCGGACTTCACGGCCTCCGAGGCGTTGGCGGACAGTGCCTCGACCTGCATCGGGTTCATCCCGCTCCCCTGGGCGCCGTTCACCACCGCGACCTTGGCCGCGTGGCCGGCCGTCTCCTGGGCCGTCACCTGCGCCTGGGTGGCCTTGTCCGCGTACTGCGGGTCGACGTAGTAGGTGCGGGCCGTCTGGTCGATGAGGGACTTCACCTCCTCGCCGATACCGGACCCCGCGGCGATCGTGATGGCCATGCCCGCGGGGGTGAGCTTCCACGGGCCTCCCGTCACGGCCCAGACCGACTTGAACCACGTCGCGTTGCTGCTCATGCCCTCGTTGTACGCCTTCGCGGCTTCCTTCCCGTCGCCCACGATCCCGAGGGTCCGGCCCGCGGCGATGGCACCGGTCACCTCGCCGCCCGCCTTCGCCGCGTTGTGGACCGCCCCGTCGAACTCGGGGCCCAGCTCGCCCCGGTGCCGGAACAGGTCCTGGACGTGCGCCGTCGTGTACGCCTGCTGGGCGTTCGCGACCGCCCCGAACGCGTCCGGGTCGCGGCCGATTGCGGCCAGCATCTTGAGCGTGGAAGCCTTGTCCAGGGCCGCGGGCTCCCCGTAGCGCGGCAGCAGCAGGTTGTCCGGGCTCATCGAGCCCTGGACGTCGCCCATGTAGGCGGCCGCCATGTGGCCGAGGCTGGGCGCGGCGCCCGCGAACGACCCGCCGGGGTGCAGCGCGTGCGGGTGCTCCCCGTTGCCGAAGATCTTGACCGTCTCCGCCATCAGCTCCGCCTGCTCCTTGGTGTGCGGCAGGAGCGGGTCCTGCGACCCGTAGGCGCGGCCGGTGGTGGCGGCCTCCAGGGCGTGGCCGAGCGCGGTGGCCCCGGGCTTCTCGGCCGCGCCCCCGGGCTGGTTGTGGTCGTACCAGACGTCCTGGAGCGGCGACTTGGGGCCCGCCTCGGTCAGCTGGTCGAGGTAGTGGTTCGGCTGGTGGACGGCCTTGACCGTGCCGTCGAAGTTGTAGGTGGTGGCCGGGCCCTTGAAGAACTCCAGCGACGCGTCCGGGTTGTGGGCGAGCGCCTCCAGCACGCCCGTCATCGGGTTGAAGCCGCCCTTGCCGTCCGGGGCGCCGAGGAGCTTCATCTGGTCGAAGTCGGTGAAGTTCCACGCGTCCGAGGTCCACAGCGCCTTGCCCACGCTGAGCTGGGTGACGTGCTCGGCGACCGGGAGGAGGAAGTGCGGGTCGTACGTGCCGGTGCGCAGGATGTTCGTCAGGATCTGGTAGCCGTACGGCTGGGGGTTGGAGCCGGGCTTGCTCGCCGGCCACACGTCCTGCCGGGTCGAGCCCGCCTTGCGCAGCCCCTCCTCCCACGCGTCGTCCAGGTGCGGGACGTTGTGGCTGTTGGTGGCGGTGGCCAGCGCCGTGCCCAGGTTCGCCTGGAGGTCGGCGATGGCCTTCGGCCGGCTGCCGCCCTTGTCGCCCGAGGCGACGGCCATCTGCCCGTAGAGCTTGAGGAAGCCGTCCGGGCCGGCCTCCTTGTAGAAGGCGGTGGTGAAGCGGGGGTCGTTGCCGTGGTCCTTCAGCAGCTTGTTGAGCTCGTCCAGTTGGGCGTCGTTGATGTTCCCGGCGAGCTTCAGCAGGTCGGCCGCCCGGTGCGCCTGCTCCTCGGGGCCCGAGGAGGCGTGGAACGCGCCCTTGTCCGTCCCGGTGGCGCCGCCGAGCGCGGTGGCGGCCGCGGCGTCCGCCGCCTCGGCCCGCGCCACCGCCTTGCGGATGTCCTCGGCGACCGCCTTCACCAGCAGCCGCTGCGTGTCCGCGTAGCCCGGGTCGTGCTGGTCCGCCTTGGTGGTGGCCGCCCACCGCACGGCCGAGCCGTCCGCGTCCACCGTCAGGTCGTGGTCCGCGGCCCTCTTCAGAGCCGCGTCCAAGTCCGCCCGGGCGGCGGCGAGTTCGGTGTGCGCCTCGCGCAGGGCCTTGGCGATCGCGCTGGCCTCCTCGAAGGCCGCGTCGAGTTCGTTGCGCACCTTGGTGATCGTCGTGGAGGCCGCTTCGGCCGTGTCGCCGACCCAGTTGGACGCCTGCAGCGGCGTGATCACGTCGCCGGTGATCTCCTCGGAGAACCTCCAGTTGCGGACCAGCCCCTCGAAGGCCGTGGCCAGGGTCTCGATGCCCTGGAACGACTCCTGGCGCAGATTGGAGAAGGTTGTCATGTCGCCTTGCCTCGGATCGCCTCGGTTTGCCGCACGTTGCCGCAGATCGCCGCAGATTGCCTCAGGGGGTCGGGAAGTTGCCGGCGTTCGCCCTGTCGATCTGCTCGTACTGATCGGCACAGGTGGTCATCGCGGAGGAGACCTGCCCGAGCATGCCCCCGGTGGCCTGGGCCTGCGCGGCCCACACACCCTGTGCGGTGGCCAGCGCGCCGACGATCCTCCAGTCCTTGGACATGCCCTGGGTGGCGCCCGGCTGGTCCTTCCAGACGTCCTTGCACGCCTTGTCGAACTCGGTGTGCAGGGTGTTCGCGTTGCCCGACGCCTTGCGCAGCGCCGCCGGGCTCACCTTCACCGTCGCGCCGGGGGTCGGGTGCGCCTGCGTCGGCACCCACCCCGGCTCCGCGGTGCCGGCCTCGGCGGCGGCCAGGTCCGGGTGCTCCTTCTTCGCGGCCGCGGTGAGCTTCCCGCTGCCGTCGAAGAGCCAGGGATTCACCTTCCGCTCGAAATCCAGGTCAGTCACTCGCGCCCCTCCAGACCCTGTGGCTTCACTCAGCGAGCTTAGCGTCAAGTCTTGGTACGCACGAGAGTTGAGCGACTTCCGGTTCATCAGATGACGGACTTTCAGGATCCCGCGCCAACACCGATGGAACACCGGGTGTACGGACGGAGCGGCCCGGCGGTTTCGACACCGCCGGGCCGCTCCACGCCTTCAGCCGTGCTGTGGCGTCAGTTTGTCTGGATCGAGGTGTCGTCGATCACGAAGCTCGTCTGCAGCGAGGAGTCCTCGACGCCGTTGAACTTCAGGGTGACGCTCTGGCCCGCGTAGGACGAGAGGTCGAAGGTGCGCTGCTGGTAGCCCGCGGCCGCGTCGACGTTGGAGTACGACTTCAGCGTGGTGCCGTTGACGGAGACCGTCAGCTTGTCGTACGCGGTGGTGCCCGTCTCGGCGGTGTCGATGTGCAGCCAGAAGCTCAGCGTCGCCTT
>NZ_JOCF01000100.1 GCF_000720635.1 Streptomyces sp. NRRL WC-3742
CCCCCAGCCCGGAACAAACCCACCCACCACCCAACCGAACACACACCCCACAACCCCGCCCCGAACCCGGCCCCCCGCACACCGAACCGGACACACCGAGCAGCCCCACACCCGGATACGGGCCCCAACTGCCCACACCCCGACCGCGCGCAGGAAGTCGGCCGGGCCGACTTCCCACGCACCGGACCAGACGGCGGCCCACCCGAGCACCCGGTCGTCCGGGTCGAGGGTGACCAGCCGGGGTTCGGCCATGCCGGCGGTGTCGAACACCTCCCAGGTCGGGGCGGTGGTCTCGAATGTCGCGTCGCCGCCGTCGATGCCGAGCAGATAGACCGCCAGGACCTGCTCGGTGTGTTCGGGCCGCACCTCGGTGACCTTGGCAAAGCCCGAGATGTGGACCTTGGGAAAGCGTTCGCCCAACGGTCGCTGCGACTGTTGGGCGAACGGAATGACTGCGGCCGCTGGGGCCCGCGTGGCGGCGTTCTCCATGAACAACAGGTCCCGGCTGCCGGCGAGGTCGAGGGGGCTGAAAATCCTCGACCGTTCGCAAGTTCACCGGGGTGAACTTGGCCTCCTCCCTGTGTGCAGCCAGGCTGCCGAACACGCTGATCCGGTGGCCTGAAAGCAGGTTCCTGACGCTCAGGGAGTCCCGTGTGGCTTGCGACGGCGGTTGACCGCTCGGCTCACCGCCGCCGCGAGGGAAGCCACGATGACGGCGCCGAAGAACCCGGGGATGACGCCTGCTGGTTCACCGTCCATGATGGCCGCAACCGCGCACCAAGCCCACCAGGCGGCACCGGTTCCGAGAGCGAAGCGGTTCCCCACCAATGCCTGCGACCAGGAGTGACGGCGCTTGCCAGACCTGACGGCGTAGACCTCCACACCGATGACCACGGTCAGGAGGACCACCAGGGCGATGGTCATCGGCAGTATCCTCCCGTGTACCGGTTGGCCTTCAGGTGCGGAACCTTGATGTTGACGCACTGGCCGGCGCGGTCCGCGCCCTGAGCTTCCCAGGTCCAGTACGCGATGGTCGCCCCGGCCGGCTTGGTGATCCCCGCCGGAATCAGAGCGACGATCGTACCGACGATGCCGCCGTTCTGAGCCAGGCTGCGGGTCTCGCTGCGGTTGAGATAGATCGTGCCCGTGACGATGCCCCAGGTGTAGTGGGGGTCGGCGACGACGGGGAACACGGCGCCATCGGTGTCGACGCTCTGGGTGAGGGTGTCGTTGTCGAGGGTGTAGCGGGTGGGGAGGCTCTTGCCGGTGGCGTCCTTGGCCCAGGGGGCGTCGACCTGGCCCATGACGGTGGTGCCGCCGCCGGGCAACCGCTTGGCGATGTCGTAGCCGCCCTGGTCGTTGGGCACGAGTTCAGCGCCTTCGGGCAGGTCGAGGGTGAAACCGTGGGCGGTGGGGGCCTTGTCGCTCTTGAGGGTGACCATGGCCCGGGCACCACCGTCGGTGGTGGCCTGGACGGCTATGTCGGTGGCCGGGGCGGCGTCGGGGTAGACGACAGTGCCGGCGCCGGCCCGGATGCCGGTGACGTCCTTGGCTGCGGCAGGCCGAGCGCGACGGTGGTGCCGTCGGCGGCGGTCGCCTCGACCGTGCCGTCGGAGGTGCCGGGGACCGTGACGCTCACCCGGCCGGCCTGCCCCTCGGTGACGGCGGTGCCGTCGACGGTGGGGGCCAGCTCCCCGGTGCCGGTGGCGCGTTCGACGACGGCCGCCGCGCGCTCGGCGGCGGAGGCGGTGTCGGTGGCCGACGCGGCCGGGGCGATTCCCAGGACGAGCGCGCCCGTGATCGTGGCGGCGACGAGTCCGCTGGCGGTGCGCTGACGGTGGTTCATGGGTTTCCTTCGTGAAGGGAGTTGGGGTGTCCCCGGGCCGAGGCAGAGGGGTCCGGGCGACCGGGAGTGATCTTGGGGCTGGACTCTGCCACGAGGAATGCGCGGCCCGGAAGTGGCATTTTCGGCTCCGCCGGGAAAACGGGACCTAAGTCCCGAGGAACTAGCCAATCCCACCGCCGGACGAAGAGGTCGGAAGTCCTGAAAAGGGCAGGACTTTCGCCCTTATCCTTGTCCATCCGGAAGCGGCACAGCGGCGGCACACCACAACGGAGGATCTCTCGGACGACACTCAAAGCACTCCTGGCCTGCGCATATGTCAGTCCCCGCTCGAGCCGGAGGGCTACTGTCAGCGCGCCACCCATAGATCTTCCCTATGGATCCATCGGCGGGTGCGACGTATTAGTCGGAGGAAAAAGATGCCTATTATTCCCCCGCCCTGAATACTCGCGAGGAACGGAATCGCATGCGCCTGAAAAGAACAGCTTTCGCTTTGGCCGTCACGGCAGCGATGGCTTCGGCTGCCCTGCCCGCAGCGGCGGCGGAGCGGCCGAACCGTGCTGCGGCCACCAGCCCAGGACAGCCCGCTGGAGCCCCCGGCGCAACGCCTGGCCCTGGAGCGCGGACGGCGGCCGAGGCGGACCTGGACTTCACCGGCCTGCCCACCGACTTCGTCGCCGGCGGCAGCTGGCAGCAGTTCACCCTCAACCTGCACCACCCTCGCTCCACCGACGAGTTCAACAGGATGTTCGTCAACGTCAAGGACCTGAAGCGCGTCGGAGTCTTCCCGCGCATGATCGAGCTGGAGGTCCTCGAAGACGGCCACTGGAAGCCTTCGAAGACCTGGAACGACGACGGGGACAACTGGACGAGCTTGCCCATCCACGACGAGGACCCGGTCGCCCCGGGTACCACAGAGATCCAGATCCGCCTCCGCTTCACCGCCGAGACCCCGCTCACCGACACGCTCTACATCGACGCGACCGCGTACTACGGCCCCACGGACGTCGTCCAGATGGCCCCGCCGAAGCTCATCCGGATCATCGGCGAGACGCCCACCGACCCGGGTCCCGAGCCGAGCCCCGACCCCGGCGGCGGCACCGAACCCACCGACCCGGACCCCGGACCGAGCCCCGACCCCGGCGGCGGCACCGAACCCACCGACCCGGCCGGCGAAACCACCCAGCCCGGCAGCCCCGGTACGGCGGAGCCCACTCCCGTCTCCTCGGACGAGCCCAATCGTGAGGAAGCGGTACCCGCCGCGCAGGAAGAGAGCGGAACCCGCCAGGCCGCGCCCGTCCCGGGTGGACAGCTCGCCCGCACCGGTGCCGCCACCCTGGGCATCGGCGCGGCAGCCGTCGCCACCGTTGGCGCAGGAGCCGTGCTGGCGCTCGCCGCCCGCCGTCGACGCCGGCACTGACCCACGCCCTCAGTCAGGTACTGAACACAATGACTTGACAGGGAATGTCCGGGTGCGGCGATGACCGCAGAGTAGGACGGACCGGTGGCGTCTCCCGGCTCGCTGAAGTAGTCGCGGCGCCGGTGGCCGAAGGGAAGCAGCGTTCCCTGATGATCGAGCGTGTTCTAGATCGATCAGAGGTGTGTGTTGAGCGTGTGGCATGTGGTGCGGGTACCAGATCCTGGGCAGTGGGGATCGCTGCCTCCTGATGGTGTCTTGGGTGTGCAAGACCTTCCTGCGGAGGTAGCTCGGATCGGGTTGCGCCCAGGTGATCGGGTGTTCGTACGGCCCGACGGGACCGTCGATGCGGACCTGCTGGACTTTGTCCGGTCCAGGGAATTTCGGAATCTGGAGCGGGAGACCAAGCGGAATTACGCGACAGATATTCGAATACTCCTGGACTTCTTGTCGGCTCGCGGTGTGACGTGGCGAGAAGCCTCCGAGCAGGACCTCGCGGACTTCCGTGACTGGCGCTGCAGGGCCGCGGAGAACCCGCAGCGGATCGGTGGAACGAAGTGGGACCGCGAGGCCGCCGCGTTCACCAAGTTGTTCAAGTGGGGGAAGGTCTACCCGCTGCCGGTTGACGTGGCACGGCGGGAGGACCGGGCTGCGGACTCGGTCAGCTCGCGGGTGTCGTGGCTGACGCCGCGTACCTGGGGGTTGTGGTCGGACGTGGGTCTGCGCGGCCACACCCGAGCGGGAGTGGCGGCTCCGGGGTGGGAGTCGCGGACGGAGATCCGCAACACGGGGTTCGTGCAACTGCTGCTGAGCTCGGGGCTGCGGCGGCAGGAGGCCGGTTCGCTGCTGACGTTCGAGCTGCCGACGCAGCATCTGCGGCACGGCCGCTACCTGCACGGTCGCGTTGCCGGCGCGGTGACGAGGTCGAAGACCACCCGGACGTTCTACGCATCGGTGGATGCCGTCGGCCAGGCCGAGGCATACGTCCGGTCGGAGCGGGCCGGGGCGATCGAGCGCGCCCAGGCGACCGGCACTTACGACCGCTTGCCGGTGATGCGACTGGTGACGAGGGTGACGCGCGGGCTGAACCCCAAGGTCGAGTGGGTGGACTCGGCAGGCGTCGTCGGCGGGCGCGAGCTGCACCGGCTGGGCTGGCGGGAGCGGCAGTGGCTGTTCCTGGAGGGGCCGGAAGGGCCCGAGCCTGCGTGGTTGTGGTTGACCGAGCAGGGGCTGCCGATGGCACCGGACCGCTGGAACGGCGTCTTCAGGGCCGCGAACCTTCGGTGCGAGGAGGTCCTGCTCAGCGAGAAGGAGCGCAGGATCGAGCGGAAGTTCCGGCTGGCGGAGGTCCAGGGGCGGACCCCTTACGCGACCCCGCACGCCGCCCGGCATTCGATGGCCCTGATCATGCTGATCCTGTTGAACGCGCTGTTCGAGTCCCGGTTCGGGCTCACGAAGGAGGACCGGCGGGAGTTCGCCCAGTTGTTCGGCGATCCGTGGTGGCTGGTGAAGACGCTCCTCGGGCATTCGGACAGTTCCAATACCCGACGTCACCATTAGTGAAGGAAGTACGCCTGCGGGAGGCGGTCGAGCGCGTCACCCAGTTGCAGTTCGACCGCCACGGCGCCCGCATCTGGGGCGCGGTCACCAGCGTGCTCGACGCCGAACGCGCCCGCCGGGCCATCGGCGCGGTCGTCGTCCCCTTCGGCACCTGCTCCGAACCCACCAACGTGGCCGCCGGCGGCGGAGCCTGCCCGCTCCGCTTCCGCTGCGTGGGCTGCGACCACTTCTCCACCGACATCTCCTACCTTCCGGACCTCCGCACCTACCTCGACGACCTGCTCCGGCAACGGAAGAAGCTGAGATCGATGTCCGAGGCCGACGACTGGGCCCGCGCCGAGGCCACCCCGTCGGATGCGGAGATCACCCGCATCCGACGTCTTATCCAGCGCGTCACCGAAGACGTCGACACGCTCACCGAGGCCGAACGCGCCGAGATCCAGAAGGCCGCCAAGACCGTCCGACAGATGCGTCAGAACTTCCTCGGCATGCCCCGCATCCGTCAGCCCCTGCCCGACCTCCGAGTGGAGCGACCCGCATGACCGCCCCCCAACCCGCAGTCCAGGCCATGGTCGAGGGCCGCCGCGCCGACACCGGGCGGCGCCGCCAACGCGTCCTGGCCGCCCTCGCCGACGCCGCGAAGAACGGCACGGACGTCAGCGTCACCGCGATCGCCCGCCACGCGGGTGTCGACCGCACGTTCCTCTACCGCCACCGCGACCTCCTCACTCAGATACACGCCCAGGCCGCCGAACCTGTCACCGCCCCTGGTGGTCACGGCCCGGCCGTCAGCCGGGCCTCGCTCAAGGCCGACCTCGCGGCCGCCGCCGCCCGCACCGCCAACCGCGAGCTCATGGCTCAGCTCAACCGCCAGGCCGACCGCTCACCCAACCCGCCCGGGTAAGCACTCGCGCCCCGCGACAACCCGGTTCCCGGTCTCTCAGCGGCCGGGAACCGGGTTGTCGGGAACGGGTTCTGTGAGGATCTTGTGAGCCATCGCCGCATTTCAGAGGCATCCCCGCGCTGTTCTGCCAGCAGTGAACACTGGTTCGGCCGAGCTCGACAATCACTACGGTCCAGTCCCATGACGATTACGACGCGCACGGTCGAGTACCAGGCCGACGGTCTGACGATGATCGGGCACCTCGCCGTGCCGGCCGGTGTCGATCGTCGGCCCGCGGTGCTGCTCGGGCCAGAGGGCATGGGGCTCAGCGATGTCGAGCGCCACCGGGCCGATGCCCTCGCCGAGCTGGGATACGTAGTGCTGGCCTTCGACCTTCACGGCGGGCGCTATTTGGGTCACCCTGAGGAGATGCTGGCCCGTTGCCTGCCGCTGCTCGCCAACCCTGACCGGATGCGGGGCATCGGCCACGCGGCGCTCGACGTATTGCGCGCCGAGCCGCGGACCGACCCCGACCGGATCGCCGCCGTCGGCTACGGCACCGGGGGCGCCATCGCGCTGGAACTCGGGCGCGACGGCGTCAACCTGCGCGCGATCGGGACAGTCAACGCAACTACCACGGGCCGACCGGGCGAGGCGGCGCGCATTCGCTGCCCGGTGTGGGCCGGCGTGGGGTCGGAAGACCCGATCATGCCGCCCGCACAACGGGACGCGTTCACCGCCGAGATGCAGGCCGCAGGCGTCGACTGGCGCCTCGTGGTCTACGGCGGCGCCTTGCACGCCTTCCACCACCCGCCGGTCGACCACCCCACGGTCCCCTGCGTCGGCTACCACCCACGGCACGCGCAGCGCGCCTGGCGCGACGTCGTCGACCTGCTCTCCGAGTGCCTTCCTCTCAAGATCGCCCGATCCACCGCGGACGGCGAGGGCGAGTAGCCCCCGCACCACACCTGTTGCATCCACTACAGTGCTCGTGACCGCTCCTGAGCTGCGAAAACTCCAATCGCACACCCACAAAACCCGTCGGCCCGCACCATCCGTCTCGGGCAGCGGCCGCACCCCGTTCCACTGGACCCGGCCAGCTGGGCCGATCTCAGCCACGCCCTGGACCTGTGCGGCGTCCCACCCCGGATGCTTCGGTGCACCCGACTCGCCGACCTGGTGAACACCCTGGACCCCAAGCTCGTCGCCGCCGCCTTCGGCATGGATCCCGAAGGCGTCGTGATCTACCTCGCCGACCACGTCGAACCGGGCCGCCTGCCTGAGCCATGACCACAAGTCAGCCGGTCATCATCGGCTGCGGCCGCTCGGGATGCCTTCGGTCCGCTCCCGGACGGTTCTCGCCGAGTCCAGCAGCTCTCGAACTGCCGTCCCTTCACTACGGGAACGCACTGCCGGAAGCGGCTCGAAGTCGTCCGGCATGACATCCAACGCCAGGGCCAGGTCTCCAGGAACTGGTTGTTCCGCTCGACCATGCCCTTGTATTCGGGGTCGCGGGGCGGCGCGAGCTTGGTCTTCGTGGCCAGCGTCCCGGCGAACGCGGCGGCCGGTGCGGTCACCATCGAGTCGGCCACGGCTTCAGGATCGAACTGCCGCAGTCAGCTCCGGGAAGGTGACGCCGGTCAACTCTTCGGAGACGCTCCACAGGCGGCGGGCGCCGGCCGGGTCGCCGGCCGTTGCCGAACGGCCGACCAGGCAGGGGGCGCCGCGCATCTCGAACATGCCGTCGGGGCCGACGTAGCTCGCGCTGGGAAGGTCCTGGACGGCGGCGTAGAGGGTGGGGAGTGCGCCGGCCTCGCCGTCCTGGGCGATCAGCATGTTGACGAGACGGTAGAAGAGGGTTCGCAGGAGGCTGGCGTCGTGGCTCTGGAGGTTGGTGGCGGCCAGGCCGGGGTGCGCGGCGAGGGCGCGGACGGGCGAGCCGGCGGCGCTGAGTCGTCGCTGGAGTTCCAGGGTGAAGAGCAGGTTGGCGAGCTTGGACTGGCTGTAGGCGGTCAGCGGGTTGTACTCGCCGGTCAGGTCGAGGTTGTCGAAGTGGATGCGGGGGCTGCCCGGGGCCTTGTGCGCCCCCGACGACAAGGTCACCACGCGGTCGGTGATGTGCGGCAGCAACAGGTTGGTCAGGGCGAAGTGGCCCAGGTGGTTGGTGCCGAACTGGGTCTCGAAGCCGTCCTTGGTGCGGCCCTCGGGGACGTTCATGACGCCGGCGTTGTTGATGAGCAGGTCCAGGTCACCGTGCCAGTCGGCGGCGAACTGGCGCACGGAGGCGAGTTCGGCGAGGTCGAGCCGACGGACCTCCACGCTGCCGTTCACCGTCGCTGCTGCGGCTTCACCGCGCTCGGTGTCCCGTACGGCGAGGACGACGTGGGCGCCTGCGGCGGCCAGAGCCGTGGCGGTGGCGAGTCCGAGGCCGCTGTTGGCGCCGGTCACGACGGCGGTGCGGCCATTCTGGTCGGGGATGTCGGTGGTGTTCCAGGGCTGGGTCTGCGTGTTCTTGGCCATGACCCCAATGTATGCACTGATCACAATGTAGGCAACGTTAACAATGTATTCATCGCATACACCCGGCTAGGCTGAGGGCATGACGAACCGCCCCTACCACCACGGAGACCTCCGCGTCGCTCTGCTCGCGCGAGCCGAGGAGACACTGCGCGAGCGGGGAGCGTCCGCGCTGTCCCTGCGCGAACTGGCCCGCGAGGTCGGGGTGAGCCCCGCCGCGCCGAGTCGCCACTTCAAGTCCAAGCAGGCGCTGCTGGACGCCCTGGCGCTGACCGGGTTCGAGCGGCTCGCCGAGGCCATCGCAGCCTCACAGGACGGCGCTGGTGAGGCGTTCGCCGACCGGTTGGACACTGCGGCCCGCGCCTACGTGGGCTTCGCCGTGGCCAACGCCGCACTGCTCGATCTGATGTTCTCGGTCAAGCACAGTCCGCAGGCGTCGGAAGCACTCGGGGCGACCGCCCACCGATGGTCCGATCAACTCCTGGAGCTGATCGGCGACGGACAGCGCCGGGGCGAAGTACGCGAGGGACCACTCGAACGGATCGCCCTGCCAGTCGTCGCGGCACTGCACGGCTACGCCGGCCTGACGGTGAGCGGCGTCCTGCCGCCGGAGGTGGCCGAGTACGGCCTGGACGACCTGATCGCGTCCGTCCTGCGCGGCTGCGCGCCACAGTAAGAAGCCGCGCAGACAGGCGTCGATGGCCTGGTGAACAGGTGGGCGAAGGAGCAGGTTCCGGGATCTTCGAGGTCGTGGTCCTGGTCACCGTGTGCTTCGGCGACCGTGAGTCCGCCACCGGGGCGTCGATGAGGTCCGTGACCCAACGTCCTTCAGCGCCTGCCCGTTTGCTCAGGTGGGCAGTCCCGCGTCGCGGGCCAGGAGGGCGGCCTGGACGCGGTTGGTGACGCCCAGGGCCGTGAGGATGCGGCTGACATGGGCTTTGACGGTGCTTTCCCGCATCGCGAGGCGGGTGGCGATGTCAGCGTTGGTCTCGCCCTGGGCGAGCAGGGCCAGCACGTCCAGCTCCCTGGGGGTGAGCCGCTCCAGCAGGGCCCGCGCGGCGGTGGCCTTCGGCTGGTTGCCGGCGTGGTAGCGGTCGATGAGTCGGCGGGCCGCGGCGGGGTGGAGCATGGCGGAGCCGGCTGCCACCAGGTGGACGGCGCGCAGGATCTCGGTGGGATCGGTGTCCTTGAGCAGGAACCCGTCGGCTCCAGCGGCGAGCGCGTTGTAGACGTACTCGTCGAGGTCGAAGGTGGTCAGGGTGATCACCTTCGGCGGGTGAGGGAGGGCCCGCAGCCGGGCGGTCGCGGTGATGCCGTCCATGCGCGGCATGCGCACGTCGACCAGGGCCACGTCGACACGATGGGCGCCGGCCTGCTCGACGGCGTCCAGGCCGTCCACGGCCTGGGCGACGACCTGGATGCCCGGGTCGCCGTCGAGGAGGTCGGTCAGGCCGAGGCGGACCAGGGCGTCATCGTCGACGATCATGGCGCGGATCATGTGCGGGTGCCGTTCTGTCCGATGCCGA
This sequence comes from Streptomyces sp. NRRL WC-3742, assembly GCF_000720635.1. Classification (GTDB taxonomy): domain Bacteria; phylum Actinomycetota; class Actinomycetes; order Streptomycetales; family Streptomycetaceae; genus Kitasatospora. Next base: position 9,747 of record NZ_JOCF01000100.1, read on the forward strand.
CGGGGTGGGGGATGCGTGCGGCCAGCCGCCAGGCGCCGGCGCCGGCGGGCCCTGCGTCCAGGGTGCCGCCCAGCGCGGTGACGCGCTCGCGCAGACCGACGAGCCCGTATCCGGACTCGACGGCACCTGTGCCGGAAGTGCCGGGGACGCCGGGGGTGTTGGTGACGTCGATCAGGGTGGCCGGCGGCCGGTAGTCGACCCGTACGGTCACCGCGGCGCCGCCCGCGTGCTTGCGGACGTTGGTCAGCGCCTCCTGGACGATGCGGTACGCGGCCAGCCGGTGGGTCGTGGGAGCCTGCTCGGGAACTCCGTCGACGGTCAGCTCGACGTGCTGCCCGGCGGCGCGTGCCTCCTCGGCCAGCTCCCGTACGTCTCGTATCGCGGGTGCGAGCGCCGCGCCCTGCGCCGCGTCCGGGTCGCGCAGGGCGCCGAGAACGTCGCGCAGGTCGGCCAGGGCCTCGGCGGACGTGACACGCAGCAGCGCCAGGCGTTCGACGACCGGCGCGGGCAGGCCCTCGGCCCTGGTGGCCAGGACTCCGGTGTGCAAGGCGATCAGGCTCAGCCGGTGGGCCAGCACGTCGTGCATCTCCGCGGCAATGCGGGAGCGTTCGGCGGCCCGGGCCGTTTCCTCCCGCAGTCGCGACTCCGTCCGAAGGTGGTCGACCTCGGAGGCCAGCGCCTTCACCAGCCGCCGCCGGTTGCCCTGCCACAGGCCGACCACGAACCCGAACAGCAGGACGAACAGGGCCGACACCCATCGCCGGTCGGCCCACAGCGACGTGGCCTGGGCGCCGAGCAGGTTGGCGCCCAACGCCACGACGGCGACACCGAGGGCGACCCGCATCCGACGGGCCACGGCCAGGTCGAACAGGGAAACGGCCAGCAGCGGAGCCAGCAGCCACCCCCACCACGCCGTCCCCGCCGCCACCATCCACGGCGCGACGGACCACCGCAGCCGGGGCACCACCAGCGCCACCGCGCACACCAGGGCGGCAGCGCTCACCGGCACCACGTACCGGCCGCCGGACACCAGCGCAGCATTCACCGCGGCGCCAGCCGCCAGGAAGGCGACGAACCCCGTACGCCCGACCGCCGCCCACACCGGGCCCTTCCACCACATCACCCCGCCATGCTAGGCATTCCACGGCGGCTTTCGGCCAGACGAAAGACCATGGCGGCCCCCTACTTTCGTCGGCCAAGCCCGTCGCAGAACGGAGGATCTGAAGGACAGCGCCGCTCCGTAGCGTCGAAACCATGAACGACTGGACGACCTCGCACCAGCGCGTCACCGCGCAGCGCCATGCCGAAGGCTGGATGTTCCTCATCGAAGCCGCCCGCGACCTGCGCACCACCGGCGCCATCGCCCCCAGCGGCAAGGCCCTCGCCCACGCCCTGACCGAGCCCGTCCGCAGCCGCTTCCCCCGCCCGCTGGCCGTCCTGGAAGCAGGCGCCGGCACCGGCGCCGTCACCCGCCACCTGATCCCCCGCCTTCCCCGCGGCAGCCGCCTCGACATCGTCGAGGCCAATCCCCGCTTCGCCGACCGGCTGCGCACCCTCGCCGCCACCCACCCCCGCACGACGTCCCGGTCCGCGGACATCACCGTCCACCAGAGCCTCGTCGAGGACCTCGACACCGACCGCCGCTACGACGTCATCGTCTCCGGCCTGCCGCTGACCAACTTCACCCCCGGCACCGTGGAACGGGTCATGGGCCGCTACATGGAGCTGCTCCACCCCGGCGGAACCCTCACCTACTTCGCCTACCTCGGCACCCGACGCGCCCGCACCCTGCTCGCCTCACCGTCCGAAGTACGCCGGCACGCCGCCGTGGACCACATCATGACCGCCTACCAGCGCCGCTACGCCACCGCCCGCTGGAGCGTGTGGGCCAACCTGCCACCCGCCCACGTCTGGCACCTGCAACACCCCCCGCTGCCCTCCCAGCCCTGCGCCGACGGTCAGCAGCACCATGCGGACCAGGTGAGTCAGTAGATGCACGTCCTGACCGACCTCCTCGCCCACCTCCCGGCGCCGGCCGCCTACGCAGTGCTGGCCCTGGCCGTGCTGACCGAGTCGATCCTCCTGATCGGCGCCTTCGTCCCGACCCTCACCCTGCTGCTGACCACCGGCGCGCTGGCCCGCACCGGCCACATCAGCCTCCCCCTCGTCATCGCCACCGCAGCCGGCGCCGTGATCGCCGGTGACCTCCTCGCCCACCGCACCGGCCGCCTCCTCGGTCAGCGGCTGCGCACCGGCCGCGCGGCCCGCCGCATCCCCGCCCCCCTCTGGCAACGCGCCGAGGCCCTCACCGCCCGCCACGGCGGCCGAGCCATCCTGCTGGCCCGCTTCATCCCCGTCGTACGCACCCTCGCCCCCCACTTCGCAGGCGCCACCAGCCTGCCCTACCGCCGCATCGCCCCCTACAGCGCCACCGCCGCCTGCCTGTGGGCCACCGCCGAAGCCGGCGTCGGCTACGGCGCCGCCGCCTCCCTGCGGCTAATCATCACCCTGGGTGGGCCCGCCCTTGCCGTCGCCGGCCTGGTCGCGGCCGGGAGCGCGGCCTTGTGGATGAGGAAGCGCCACCGCCTCCCGCACCCGCACCCGCACCCGCACGACGCCAGCCCCACCCGGTGAGCGTCCGGCCGCTCCCGTACGCAGCCTGCTCCGCCGAGCTCGGACCACCCACCGCTGGAACGTCCCCGACAACGCCCATGACTGGCCACCTATCTGCGCGGCCTCCATGCCGCACAGGATGTCCCGTCACGTGGACGGCCGTCGCCGGGGTGGTCGGGACGGTGCCCTACGTGGCGATGAAGGTGTACTGGTCCTGGGGCGGCACCGTCGGCAAGCCGGAGGGGATGGACATCGCGGACGAGTTCGTGAAGAACGGCGCCCCGGCGGTGCTCGTGTGGATGGAGCGGCACGGGATCGACTTCACGGTGCTCCTCGTCGCGCTCGGCCTCACCCTGCTCGCCGCCCTGAACCGGCCGTGAGGCACCTGGCGGGGCCGGCGCCCGGGGTGTTCGTGATCGGGTTCGTCGCCTTCTTCTCGCTCGGGGTCTTCCTCGGCGTCTGTTCGTTCTCCTACCAGCGGCGGACGGGGCGGCGCCGCTTGTGAGGCTTCGGGGGGCGCCCGGTCCCGGGGTTCGGCCGGATGACGGACGGCGTGTCGGGTGTGGCAAGCTCGGGGTCGTGATGATCACCGACGACGGGCTCCCCGAGCGTGAGCTGGTCCTCCAGGACGGACTCGACCTCGCCAACGTCTCGCGCGCCCACCGCGCCGCCCTCGAGGTTCTGCGGTACAACCTCGACACCGTCCGCCTCGACGCCCTCAGCGACAGGCCCTGGCCCGACACCGTCGTCCCCGCCCATCGGCGGGCCCTCGCCCTGGGTCGCGCCCAGGCCAGGGAGGCCGGGCGCCACCGCAGCGACCCGGCGACGGGGATCACCATCGACACCGGCGACGACAGCCAGTTCGCCCTGCTGCTGGCCCTCGCGCCGCACACGACCGGCGCCGAGGGCTGGCGCGCGGAGCGGCTGATATTCAGCGCCTGCGACTCGGGCACCTCGCTCTGGCTGGCCGTCACCGCGCACCAACACGAGCGTCTGCAGGGCCGGTTGCGCGCCTACTGCCTGCCGGAGACGGCCTTCTCCGTCCTCTCCTGAACCGTGGATCCTCAGCTGTCGGGCCACGGCTCGGGCGCTGCCGACGCACCACTCCTCGTCGTAGGAATCCTCGTCCGGGCGGTCCCGTGCCTCGGGGGGCGCGTTGGAGGAGGTGTCGTCGTGGTGGCGGTGGCCGGAGGCTCGGGCAGCTGGGTGGGTGAGGCCGAGGGTGGGCAACTCGGCGACGGCGCCGCAGCGGGAGGGGAGACGTCAGGGGGCGGCTGTACCGGCGTCGCCGGGTGCGAGCCGCCTCCGCCTCCGCTGGTCGAGGGACCGAGGAGGTTGCCTGTCGCCTCGACCGCGCCGCCGCAGGCGAGCAGCACCGCGGCCAGCACGGACAGCCCGGTGGAGGCGCGCAGCGCCCGGGGAGCTGTGGAACGCGGGTCGGCGTCCATGCTCAGTCCACGTATTCCTGGGCGACCTGGACGTACTCGAAGCCCTTGACGTCGGTGGCGATGTTCATCTGGCCGGTCTGCGAGGAGGCGATCAGGCTGTTGAGCAGGCCGGAGATCGCCCCGCTCAGCGCTGACTCGGTGTCCGAGCCGTCGGCGATGAACAGTGCCTTGGTCGCCACCACCTTCAGCACGTCGCGCTGGGCACCACCGAAGCCGTAGGCGATCACGTGCGGGTGGCGCGGCCGGCTCCGGTCCGTCAGCTTGCGGAAGGACTCCCGCCACAGGGCGTCGGTCGGACCGCCGTCGGTCAGGAAGAAGACGGCCGGTCGCAGCACCTTGTAGTGCTGCGCCCTCAGGGTGCTGACATCCTGTTCGATGCACTCCCGCAGCCGGTCGAAGGTCTTGCCGTACTCCGTGCGCCCGCCGCAGATCACCTCGGGCATGGTCGGCACCTGTTCCATGTCCGACATCGGGATCACCACGTGCACGTCGGTGGAGAAGGCGATCACGCTGACCCGGGCGAACTCCGAGACTCGCGGATTCGTCGCCAGGTTGTAGTGCAGACGCGAGAGGGTCGCGTTGAGCACTGCCTCGTGCGGCTTCATCGACGAGGACGCGTCGATCACCACATAGGTGGGCAGGCAGAGTGACATGGGTGTACCCCTGAGCTAGTGGTGGGAGGCGATGATGATGAGCAGGATCACGGCGAAGGCGAGCACCCAGATCCACCCGGTGCTCGAGGTCTTCGGGGTCTTCGGGGTCTTCGAGGTGATCGAGGAGTCCGGGCCGGTCGAGGCGTCCGGGCCGGTCGAGGTGGTCGCAGGCTCCTGCGCCCTCCCGGCCGTGGCGGTGCTGACAGGGGGCTGCGGGACCGTACGCGGCCCTGTCGACGCGGCCTGCACCGGAGGCAGTTGGGGCAGCGAGCTGCGGGTCGGACGCGGCACGGCCCTGAGGTAGGGCCCGTTGTTCAGCGCCTGGTTCAACTGGGCTGCCGCAGGCCGTCGTTCGCGGTCGGTCGCGAGCAGCATGTCCAGGAGGACCTCGGAGGCGGCGCGCTGCTCCGGCCAGGGGGACTCGGCGACACCGTGGAGGGCGCGCGCGTCGCGCTGGCCGGTCAGGCACTTGGCGACGAGCAGGCCGAGCCGGTAACGGTCGGTGTACCGGTCCGCGTCGGTGCCCGGCGGCGTGAGCGGGTCGGCCCAGTTCGGCTGGTGGATGTCGGGCATCTTCCTCGGCTGGCAGCCGTCGACGTCGATCAGGTAGACGGAACGCCGGTCCGGACTCCAGAAGGCGTTGGAGAACGACCAGTCCGAATAGACCAGGCCAAGGCCCTCCAGGATCGCGGCGAGCTCCGTCAGTTGACGACAGGCCACCAGCCGGCCCTCGTAGCCGGGGCTCGGCAGACCGACTCCCTCGATCGACTCGTCGGACTTCGCCAGCCAGTCGATCTCGACGAACCGGCGCTCGCTGAACCGGCCGCGCCGCAGCTCGGAACGGTACTGCTCGGGCGCCATCGGGATCACGCACCCGACGGCCGGGTTGCCGGGCGCGTGAATCCTGGCCGCGGGCCAGCACGTCCGGGCGTACAGGGCTGCCCGCTCCGCCTCCGGCAGCGTGTCCGGAGCCGAGATCAGCAGGTCGATCCGCTGGGCGTCCTCCTGCTGCAGGCCCGGCCGGTAGAGCTTGGCAAGCCAGCCCGGATGCGCCGTCAACGGCCGTACGGCGATGGCCTGGCCGTTGTGTTCGGAGATCGGATCGGCGAGCGGTCCGAGATCGCCGAGGCTCACGGTCCTCGGCAGCGTCCAGCCCCGCGGGTCCGCCGCCGGGGCGCCGTCGCCGACGCCGACGCGGACGCCGTCGCGGAGATCGGATTCGGTCATGGCCCGCTGCCGTTCCACACCACGACGGCGGTCCGGTCGTCGAGGCACTGCGGTGCGTCGAAGCCGACATCGGCGGTGAACCGGGTGGCCGGGACCGGTGAGCGCCAGGCGTTCGCGAAGTACTCGTTGACGTTGCCCGCCGGGTCCGCCCACGCGTCGCCGACCCCGTCCGTGACCAGGGCGAGGGCGGCACCGGGCGACAGGGCGACGTGACGGTCCACGGCCAGGTGCGGCATGTCCGGCAACCGGCCGGTGACCTCGTTCGAGACCACCGCGGCCGCTCGGTCCTTGGCCTCCCCGGCAGCGAACCGCCACAGCGCAACGCGCGGGTCGAGCGTCCAGGCCGAACTGTCGCCGAGCCACCCGACCCACGCCTGCGCCACGCCGTTCGCGTCCGGCTCGGCGATCACCGCCGTGATCAGCACGGTGGCCATCTGCGAGGTGCCGACGCCACGCCCGGCCGCGTGCGCGGTGACCGATTCCGCGATCCGCCCGTACAGCTCCTTGACGTCGAGCCGGTCGAAGCCCACGGTCTCGATCTGCTCGCGCAGCAGGGTGACGGCCTGGCTGGAGGCCGTGGTGGCCCCGGCGTCGGACAGGGCCGCGCTGGACAGGCCGTCGGCCACGGCCACGATCGCGTACCGGCTGTCCCGGCTCCGCCCGATCCGGTAGGAGTCCTGCCGCGGCTCGGCGGGCAGGCCGCAGCGATGGCCGGGCCCGACGACCGAGGCCGCGCGGATGGTGAGGGCGCCGACCACGGCCTCGTCGGCCGCGATCCCGTTCTGCACCGTGCGCTCCGGCAGCTGCCAGGGGTAGCCCTGGGCCCGCGCGCCTTCGCCGAAGCGGGGAACGCTCAGGTCGGTCGGCCTCTCCCGCAGGTACGGCCGGGGCCTGGCGGGCTGGGCCGCCGGTACGGCCGGTACGGCCGGTACGGCCGGTGCCGCGACGAAGCGGCAGAGCGGCGCGGTCGCGTCGGGCCGGGGCGTCCGTTCGTTCCGGTCCCGCTGCTGCCGGGCGGGCGCCGCGGCGGCCTCGGACCGCAGCGCCGCCGCCGCGCCGGCGACACCGACCGCCGCGAGGGCGAACGCGTCCACCAGCCACTCGTAGTGCCGGTGCGGCGTACCGACACGGACCTCGACGAAGGCTCCGATGACGACGGCCGCGAGCAGCGCCGCCCGCACCCGGCCGTCCGTCGGGCTGTCCCTCCGGTTGTCGCTCCGGTCGTCGCCCCCGCTCACGGCCGTTCCTCGGAACCGCGGGACCTCGGCCCGGAGGCGAAGTGCTGGTTGCCGTACTGCACCGCGAACACCTCGCCCGAGTCGGTGGCGGAGTTGACCTGGACCGCGACGCCCTGCCGTTCCGGGGCCCGCAGCGATGCCAGGGCAACGACGTCCTGGGCGAGGGCCGGGTTGTGGTCGAGCAACTGGAACAGGGCCTCGGTCCAGTACTCCACGACCACGCCGTCGACCGCTCCCCTCGCGGCGGTCGACGGCCGCTCCAACATGGCGGACAGTTCCCTGCGGCGGCTGCTGTGGGCCCGGGCGATGACGCCGCTCATCAGTTGCTTCGCCTCGTTCCACAGGTCGGTGCCCATCGCGGCGACCAGAGCGGTGGCTCCGCTCGCGGCCAGCTCGGCGAGTTCCTGGTTCATCGGCGCTTCAGCCCCGTTCGTTGTAGCGGATGTGCTGGTCACCACGGCCGACGGCGAAGACCGTGCCGTTCCCCGTGGCCTTGACGAGTTGCTCCACGGCCCGCGGCCCGGCTTCCACGGGGCGTTCACCGGAGCCGGACTCCCGGCCCGGCTCCCGGTCTGGCTCCCGGCCTGATTCACGGCCGAACTCCCGGTCCGGCTCCCGGCCGGAACCGCTCTGCGGCCCGACCGGACTGCCCGGGTACCAGAGCCAGGCCCGTGCGGCGTACTCCTTGACCCGGACCTCGGCCGCGGTGAAGGCGTCCGTCTCGAGCCCCTCGTAGCCGTGCCCGACCGTCTCCTCGTAGTAGTGCTGCGAGAGGATCGCGGTCACCGGGGCCCTGTCCGGACCGGCCAGGGCCGCCTGCCGCAGCGGGGCCGAGTCGAGCAGCCGGGCGAGCGCCTCGAACGGGCTGCCGGAGACGGTGCCGTCCGGATCGATCCGGACCTCCCCCGCATGCACGGCGGCCCGCACCCGCAGCCGGGTGTCCTGCCCGGCCTGCCGGTTGTGCTCGCGGATCCGCGAACCCAGCTCCGGCAGGAGCGGGACCAGCAGCCCGGCCTTGGGCAGCCCGGCCGGGGCGACGAGCCGGCAACCGTCGCCGGTGTCCACGTACGCCAGGTCCCGCAGATCCAGGTCCGCGACCTCGAGGGCTCCGGACAGTGCGGATCGCAGCGCGCCGCGGATCTCCTGCAGCCGCTGCTGACCACGGCCCGCGGAAGCCGCGATGTCGCAGGCCAGCAGGGCTCGGTACTCGTACCTCGGATTCACAATCCCTCCGCGATCACGACGGGGCCGGCAGATCGACGATCGATTGCCGTCGGCCCCGAACTACCGGTGCCGACCAGATGATTGACGAGATCGTAGAGGAGGGGTCCTCGGGTAGAACCGCTACTAATACGGCTTGTCCGGCTTCGGCCCGACCAGGAAGAGGAGTGACCGATGAGCAACACGAGGGTGCGCGGGACGGAGGCGTACTGGCCCCCGGCCGGGCTGCTCGGCCGGGTCGGCGAGGCCGACCGCCGGGTCCTGCTGGGGCTCGGCCACAGCGTGGCCTACCCGGCCGGCCAGATCACCATCCGCGAGGCCGACACCTCGACCTTCGCGCTGCTCCTGATCGCCGGCACGGTGAAGGTCACCGCACACGCGCAGGACGGCCGGGAGGCGCTGCTCGCCGTACGGATGGCCGGGGACCTGGTCGGCGAACTCGCCGGGATCGACGGTCAGCCGCGCATCGGCACCGTGACCGCCTGCGGCCGGGTACTGGCCCGCTACATCCTGCCCTCCGAACTGCTGGACTGCACGAAACAGCACCCGGCTGTCGGACTCGCACTCAGCGCGAGCGTGGTGGCCAAGCTGCGCACCGCGACCGGCCGGATCGTCGACTTCACCGGCTGCGACGTGCTCGGACGGCTCGCCAGAATCCTGCACCACCTGGCCGTCACCTACGGGCACCCCGGCCGGAATGAGGCCCAACTCCCGCTGTCACAGCCGGAGATGGCCACGCTGGTCGGCGCGGCGGAATCGTCGATCCACAAGGCCCTGCGGGCTCTGCGGGAGTCGGGCGCGGTCGTCACGGGCTACCGCACGATCACGATCCGCGACCTGGACCACCTCGCCCGGATCGCCGCCGCGGCCGAACCGGTCGGTCCGCCGCCGATCTCACCAATCAGGTAAAAGCGCCGGGTTCCGACGACGGTCCGTCGCCACCATGACCGGGAGCCGGGACCCGAGCGCAAGAGAAGACCGGGGAAGAGCAGATGCCAGAGAACAACGGTGCTCAGGACGACTCCGGGCGGATCCGGACGGGCGACGTGTCCGGAACGATGATCGTCGGCAGCGGGAACACCGTCACCACCCTGAACATCACCGCCCAGTACGGAGCGGCCGTCACCCTGAACGCCGGGCCGCCTCCGAAGCCGGTCAAGCGCCGGCTGATCTCCCACCTGCCGCGCTACGGCGCCGAACCGCTGATCGGCCGGCACCGGGACCTCGATGTGCTGCAACAGGCCATCGAGAAGCGTCAGTTGGTTCATATCTGGGGCGCCCCCGGGATCGGCAAGAGTGCGCTGCTGCGCCACCTCGCCCGTACCCTGCCGCGCGGGCCCGAGGGCGCGGCCTACATCGAAGCCGGCGGACGGACCGCCGACGACCTCGCGCAGGCGATCTTCGACATCAGCTTCGACGCGCCGAACTACAAACCCTCGCTGGAGGTGCTGAAGGAGCACCTGAAGACGCTGCGGCTGCGGATCTACCTGGACGACGCGGGGCTCGACGAGAAGGACCTGAGCAGGCTCTTCGACATGGCCGAGCGGTCCACGTTCGTCTTCACCTCGCACCAGCGGTCCGCGGCCGTCGGCGTGCACGCGATCCGGATCGACGGACTGACGGCCGCGGCAGGGGTGGACCTGGTGCAGACCGTACTGGCCCGTGGGCTGCTGCCCGACGAGGCGCGGACCGTGGAGGCGCTGTGCGACGCCCTGCACGGCAATCCGCTCCAGCTGCGGCGCATCGCCCTGGCGGCCGCGACCGGCAAGGGCCTGCCCGGCATCGCCGATCTCCCCGCCCTGCTTCCCGCGCTGCTCAACAGGCTCAGCCCGGCGGAGCGCGACCTGCTGTACCTGCTCGGGTCGATCTCCGGAGCCGAACTGGCCGCCCGGCAGCTCGACGCCCTGCTCGGCCGGTCGGACAGCGGGGTGCTCGCCGAGGGCCTGGTGCGGCACGGTCTGCTCGTCGCCTCGGAAACCGGCTACGGGTGTCCGCCGGACGTCGCCGAGTGCGTGCTGAAGAGCCGGATGACGCAGTACCCCGCCGGGCCGCTCTGCCAGGCACTCACCGCCTGGGTCGAGTCGCGGGACACCACCCCGGACGAGGTCGCGGCCCTGTTCCAGGCCCTGGACGTCGCGGTGCTGCGAGCGGAGAGGAGCGGGCAGGCGCAGCTCGGCACGGCACTGGCCCGCGCCGCCTCACCGAAGCTGGCGCTGTCCCGGCAGTTCGACGCGTGGGGCAGCCTGCTCGCGGCCGGCTGGTCCGCGGCGAGGAGCGCGGGGGACAGCGCGGGCGAGGAGTTCTTCCTGCGCGAGGCGCGCACGCGCCGCAAGGCCATCGGCCGGGCGGCGCTGACGACGACCCTGGTGCTCGAAGCGGGGGTGCTGTGGAAGGAACTCGCCGCTCTGCAGGCGCAGTCGGTGGTCCACCAGGTCGCCGCCACGGCGGCGACGGGCGCCGCAGCGCCGATCGCTCCGATCGCGCCGATCGCCCCGGTTGTTCCGGTCGCTCCGGTTGTTCCGGTCGCTCCGGTTGTTCCGGTCACTCCGGTCACCCCGATCGCGCCGACACCCACGGTGGTCAGCCCGCCGGTGGTGACTCACCCGGTGGTCAGCCCGCCGGTGGTGACTCACCCGGTGGTCAGCCCGGTGGTCAGCCCACCGACCGCCGCCCAACCGGTGGTCACCCCGCCCACGGTCACACACCCGGCGGTCACCCCGGCGCCCGTGCACGCGCCGAGTCCACCGCAGGTGATCGACCTGTCCCAGTCCGCCCAACAGCCCCTGCCCGCCGGCCACATGAGCGGCGCCCACTCCGCCTCGCACACGACGCCGCCGAAGATCGACCTCTCGGGTGCGCACGGCTCCGCCGCCCACTCGACGCACGCCGCGGGCACCGCCACGACCGGCACGGGCCACACGGCGCTCGCCACCGCGGGAACGGCGGCCGCCAAGGGCGGAACAGCCCTCGTCGTCGCGTGCGTGGTCGGCTTGGGGGGTGTGCTCGGCGTGGGTGCCATGGTCTACGCCAACAAACAGCAGGACACATCTGCGGCCGTTCCGGTGAGACCGGTCGAGCCCACCTACCCGAGGTACACCCCTCCGGCCGTTCCGGTGAGGCCCGTCGTTCCCACCCACCCCATATACCCCACGTACCCGTCTCCGGTCGTCACGTCGAAATCCGTCGATCCCGTGTGCGCAACGGTGGTACCGAAATTGGGGCAGGAGACCAAGCAGTACAACGCCGACCTGGCCACCGTGCACAGCGCGGTCGACTCGTACAACAGCGCCGTGGACGCGCACAACTCAGGACGGACCTCCGCCGTTCCCGACGACAGCACGATGAATTCCCGCATCGACGCCATCCTCAAAGACCTGCGCACCAGCGAATCCACGGTGCGGGGAGCCATATCGCAAGCGCGGGACAGATCCGTGGTGTCCGACCTCAAGGGCATTCAGACCGCTCGCCAGCAGGAGGAGAGCCAGTTCAGATCGTTTCGGAACAAGACCAGCAGCAGCTACGACACGGCCGGCCCGGCTTCGGCGTACAACTCGGCCTGGCAGAGCCTGGTGCTCCACTGCACAGCCTTCTAGCCAGCCACTCAACCGACCACGAAAGGCCGACCATGCCTTCGGAACCCACCCCCGACCGCATCCACACCGGAGACGTCTCCGGCACCTTCATCGTGGGCGACAACAACCACGTGACGAACACGAAGACGGAGAGCCCAGAGCAGCCGCAACCCCACCAGCGGAACTCGGCCGAGGACCACGCCGCCGTCTTCGCCGTGGAGCACGGCACCATGCGCGTCACCTACAACGCCGCGCCCGCGCCCGCCCCCGACCCGGACGGCGAGGACCGCACTCAGCCCTGACCGGCCAGCAGCTCCAGGTCCTGGGCGTTCAGTGTCGCCGTCCTCAACAGTTCCCTGATCAAGTTGACGCTCAGCATCGAGCCGACCGGCTCGCCGACCTCGTCGCGCGTCAGTCCGCGCACGCCCCGTCGGCGCAGCCGCTCGCGCACGTCCTCGACCGTGTTGGCGACCGACCTGAAGGTCCAGGACTTGGTCGCGTAGGGCGAGGCGTTGACCAGCCTGGCGGTGTCCTCCCAGGCCAACGGGAGCGGGAAGGCGTCCTGGCCCTCCAGGTAGCGCCGGGCGAGCGCGGTGAGCACCAGCCGCTCCTGCGGGGAGAGCGCGTAGACCGTCTCGGGGGCCGTGGTCTCCGCGCTGCTCGTGGAGCGGGGGTGCCGGTCGTCACCGTCGACGACGCGGACCTCCACCAGGTGGGAACGCTGCTTGGACGAGTTGATCACCAGCGGGGTGTACCCGGATTCGATGATCCGCTTGTGACCGGTGAGCATCAGCACGCCGTCGGGCAGTTCGATCGGCAGATTGCCGGTGTTGACCAGCCACCAGTCGCCCTCCGTGTCGGCGCGGGTGAACACACCGTGCCGACGGCTGACGGTCGGGTCGTCGACACCGACCGGCACGTGCACGTCCTCGCGGTCCCGCCCGAACAGCAGGGTGTAACGGCGCGGCGGCACGGCGTACCCGCCCTCCGGCCCGGTCACGAAGATCGTCCCGGGCGGCGCCGAGGGCACCCTGCCGGACGGGCTGCCCATCGGCAGGATCTGGGGTGGGAATCTCTCGTACGCCATCTCACATACCTCCGCCTCGGCTCGCGCCAGTGTATGAGCGCACCGAGAGGACCACTCCTCCCACCCGCATGCGATGTGCAGAGTTTGTGGCAGCAGCAACTGGGTTTGCTCGACGTGGACTTGCTCGATAGCCTGCCCGCCGTGAGCATGATCAGTCGGCCAACCACCGGGATCGACGGCACGGTCGCCGAACCACTCGGTCCGGGCGATCCGCAGGAGATCGGCAGCTTCAGCATCATCGGCCTGCTCGGCACCGGCGGCATGGGCGAGGTCTACCTCGGGGCCTCGGACAGGGGCTACGCCGCCGTCAAGCTCGTCCGGCCGCGGCTGGTCTCCAGCGAGCGCTTCGAACGGGAGGTCGGCATCCTCTACCGTGTGCCGTTCGGGGTCGGACCGCGGGTGCTCGCGAGCGACAGCACTGCGGAACGCCCCTGGTTCGCCACCGAGTACGTCCCCGGGCTCACGGTGGACGAGGCGGTCCGGCTGCGCGGCCCGCTCCCCGCCGAGGCGCTGTGGCTACTGCTCTCCGAGACAGCCGCTCAACTGCGGGCCGTGCACGCGCGCGAGATCGCGCACCGCGACATCAATCCCGCGAACGTCATGCTGGTGCGCGACGGCGTGAAGCTCATCGATTTCGGCATCGCGCGCGCCGCGGACCAGGCACGGCTCACCAGGAGCGGCGGCAGCTACGGAACGCAGGGCTTCTCGGCACCGGAACAGCAGGCCGGGGACGAGGACGTGGCCGCGCCCGCGGACGTCTACTCGCTCGCAGCGCTCCTGCTCTACGCCGCCTCGGGTCGCACGCCCAGCGCTGTCCCCGACGTGGAGCCACTGCGCGCCGTGGACGCCGACCTCGCCGCCGTCATCGAGCCCTGTCTCACCACCGATCCCGGAGCACGCCCCACCGCACACGAGATCGTCACGGCGGCCCACACGCACCTGCTCGCTCCTCCCCCGTCCTGGCCGCCCGAGGTCATGTCACGCATCGACTCGCGACGTGCCTTCGCCGAAACGCCGGTCGGCAAGCTGGAGACCGTCCCGCCACCGGACACGATCCCGGACCCGATCCCGGACCCGAAGCCCGACGCCGGGACCGTGCCCCTCCCACCATCGCGCCGCCCGCGCAGGCGCCTGCTCCTGCTACCCGTCGCCGCGGTGATCGCCCTCGGCGCGGGCGCGGCGTTCGTCCTCCTCCCGCCCACACCCCCGCAGAACCACACCTCGCAGGAGTCCGGCGGCACGTCGGTCGCCGCCGAGCCCTTGGCCGGGACGACGCACGGGCCCTCCGCGAGCCCGAGCACCCCGATCCCCACCACCGCCGCACCCTCTCCCCCGGCTTCCACCGCCCCGGCCGGCACTCCGCAGACGCCCTCTCCGAACCTGAGCCCCTCGGCCCTCCCCACCTCCGTCGGCAAACCCCCCCCCCCCCCCCCGAGTACGGCCCCCGCCACGCCCTCAGC
>NZ_JOCF01000101.1 GCF_000720635.1 Streptomyces sp. NRRL WC-3742
CGCCCTGACTGCGGCCGTCTGGCACAACGCCCAGACTGGCCGCCCCGTCATGCGCTCGCTGATCGCCTTCGATCACTGACCTTGGACTCATTCATCTAGTGCCGCGTCAGGCAACCTTTGCCCTCCCCCAGCCTCCGGCCGGGAGGTGCCCCCAGGGAGCGGCGTCCGGTGCGTGCTCTCGGCGTGCCGGCCGGAAGTCCTCGTACTGGACGTACTTGCCTCCCAGGAGCAACCCCGCTCAGGGCCTGGCGAGTTCGAGCACAGCGATCCCGGCGAGCACGGTGGCGGCCGCGGTCATCCGCAGCCGCCCCAGCCGCTCGCGGAAGACCACGGTGGCGATCAGCGCGGCGATCACGATGCTCGTCTCGCGCAGCGCCGCGATCGAGGCCAGGTTCCCCCGGGACTGCGCCCACACCACCAGGCCGTAGGCCGTCAGCGAGAGCACCCCGCCCAGGACGCCCACCGGTATCAGCGGGCCGACGCCGGCCAGCAGACCCGGGCCGCGCCGCATGCGCGCGATCAGCGCGACCACCGGGCCCTGGAGCACGAACAGCCAGGCCACGTAACCGCCGGCCGTCCCCGCCTGCCGCACGCCGGTGCCGTCCAGCACCGTGTACCCGGCGATCATCACGCCGGTGCCCAGGGCGGCTCCCAGGGCGGGCAGCTGCGCCCGCCCCGGTATGCCCTTCGCGAGGGCCAGCCCGATCAGTCCGCAGCAGATCACCAGCACGCCCAGCAGCTCGCCGACGCCCAGGTGCTGGCCCAGCACGGCCACCGACAGCACCGCCACCAGCAGCGGCGCCGAGCCGCGCGCGATCGGGTACATCTGCCCGAAGTCGCCCAGCTCGTAGGCCCGCAGCAGCAGCACCGTCGACGTCACCTGGACGACCACCGAGGCCAGCAGGTACGGCCAGGCTCCGGCCTCGGGCAGCGGGTTGAGCGCCGCCAGGACGACGCCGACGGCGGTGTACGTCAGGTTGATCAGCGCGAAGCCGACCATCTTGTCCGGGATGCGGTGCGCCAGGCCGTTCCAGACCGCGTGCAGCACCGCCGCCGTGAGGACGGCCAGCGGCACGACGGCACCGGCACCCACTCCGGGCATGACAGGACTCCCCTCGAACGGGCCCGCCGGAATTCCGGCGGGCCTGGAACCGAATTCCACGCTACCCTAGATCCATGGAAGAGCGTTCCGAATTTTTCACGCCGCTGGAATCCGGGCTCGCCGCGCAGATCCGGGCCCGGCTCGGCGAGCTGCGCGGCAGCGAGGCGCGCGTCGCCCAGGTGGTGCTCGACCGCGGCGCCGACCTGGTGCACCTGAGCGTCAGCGACGTCGCGGAGCTGGCCGGGACGGCCTCCTCCTCCGTCGTCCGGGCCTGTCAGCGGCTCGGCTTCCGCGGCTACCAGGAGCTGAAGATCGCCGCCGCCCGGGCCGCCCCGGCCACCGCGCCCGCCCCGGACGAGTCCGGGGACCCGGCCTCCCGGGCGCTCGCCGAGACGCTGCGCACCTCCCGGGCCGCGCTGGACGGCCTGACCGCGACCCTCACCCCCGACGACCTGCGGGCCGCCGCCGAGCTGCTGGACGGCGCCTCCCAGGTGGTGCTGGTCGGCATGGGGCTGTCCGGCGCGGTGGTGCTCGACCTCGCCTACCGGCTGCGCGCCCTCGGCCTGCCGGTGGACGCCCCCGGCGACCAGTTCACCGCCCAGCTCGCCGCCTCGGGCCTGCCGCCCACCGGCGTCTGCCTCGCGGTCAGCCACACCGGCGCCACCCGGGCGGTCGTCGACGCCGCCCGCCGGGCCCGGGAGGCCGGCGCCGCCGTCCTCGCCCTGTCCAGCTACGCCCGCTCCCCGCTGACCGAGACCGCCACCCACACCCTGGTCGCCGGCGGCCAGGACCTGGTCTTCGGCCTGGAGACCACCGCCAGCCGTCTCGCCCACCTGGCCGTCGTCGACGCCCTCGCCCAGACCCTGCTCACCCTGCGCGGCCCGAAGGCGGAGCGGGCCCTGCGCCTCTCGGAGGAGATCTGCGCGGACCACGCGTACTAGCGGGCGTGCCAACGGGCGTACTAACGGGGGTCCCGGTGCCCGCCCTCGACCCGTGTGCCGCGCACGACCACCATCGTGAGGCCGACCGCCACCAGCAGCTCCGCCCAGAAGAAGGCCCCGTAGTCCAGCAGCGAGCCGATGGGCGGGCTGCCGGGGGCGGCGTTGCGCAGGCCGACGAGGGCGAACAGGGTGGCGGCCATCCAGCCGAGGGCGGGCCAGAGCAGGCCCCGGCGCTGGCGCACGATCAGCCAGGCTGCGCCCAGGACGGACAGGGCGAGCGCCCACATCGCCGCGATCATGAACCAGGCGAGGATGAAGGTGCTGCGCGAGCGGGTGATCCGTTCGGTGACAGCCACCGTCCCCTCGCCCAGTTCGGTGGGCCCGGGGCTGCGTTTGAAGGCGAAGAACGGGTCGGCCTCCTCGAGCTCGATCACCACCGGGACGTCCCGGCCGCCCGCCGTGGCCTGGAAGCCGATGGCCGCGCGGTAGTGGTCGAAGGGGTAGTCGCTCACCCGCCCGTCGAACAGGTCGAAGGAGACGGTGCCGGCCGCGATCTGCTGCCCGGCGGGGTACCTGAGGGTCCGCTGCTCCAGGGAGGTCGTCCCCAGCTCCACGTCCTGGGCCGGCACCAGCAGGTTCTCCTCCCGGGCGAGCGATCCCTCGGGCTGGACGAGCACCTTGGTGACGAGCGTCTGCGCGGCCGCGTCCACCCGCTGGAGCACGACGTGCACGGTGACCCGGTCCGGGCCGGGAGCCGTGCCCACCGTCTGGGCGTGGCCCCGGCTGGAGCGCTCGTCCAGGTAGAGCAGCAGCCCCGCGACGACGAGCAGCGCGATCGTCGCCACCACCGCGTAGGCGCGCCACGGCCGGACCCTCGGGTGCGGGGGCGGGGCGGCGGCCGCGCGCGCCCGGGCGTGGATGCGGACGCGGGGCCGGGGGCGCGGGGACCGTACGGCCCGTGCGGCCCGGCGGTGCGACGGCGAGCTCATCGGACGGCTCCCCACCCTGGGCGGTGGCGGCCACGCTGCCGCCCGTCCGACCACCGTCGGGTCGGCGCGGGCCCGCCCGCAACCGCTGGGGCCCGATCGAGGGGAAAGCCACTGGTCGGAGGCGCTGTGTAGGCTCCCCGTCATGGCAAGGGTGACTCGGGACGATGTGGCACGGCTGGCGGGGACGTCGACCGCGGTCGTCAGCTACGTGATCAACGACGGGCCGCGCCCGGTGGCGGCGGCGACCCGGGAGCGGGTGCTCGCGGCCGTGGCGGAGCTCGGTTACCGGCCCAACCGGGTCGCCCAGGCCATGGCCCGCCGGCGCACCGACCTGCTCGGGATGATCGTTCCGGACGCCCGTCAGCCGTTCTTCGCCGGGCTCGCCCACGCCGTGGAGCAGGCCGCCACCGAGCACGGCCGGCTGCTGCTGATCGGCAACTCCGACTACGCGGACGAGCGCGAGGCCCACTACATCCGCGCCTTCCTGGGCATGCAGGTGGACGGACTGATCCTGGTCACCCAGGACCCGGCCACCCCGGGCCTGAGCGGCTTCGACGCGGTGGACGGCACCCCGGTCGTCCTGCTGCACCACCGCGCGGAGAGCCCGGGCGGCGTCGCCGTGGTCGCGGACGACGAGGGCGGCGCCCGCGACGTCGTGCGCCACCTGCTCGGCCACGGGCACACCGAGGTGCACTGCTTCGGCGGCACCTTCTCGCTGAGCCCGCACGACCCGGTGACCTGCCGGACGGCCGGATGGGCCGCCGCGATGGCCGAGGCCGGGCTGGAGACCGAGGGGCGGCTGACCCGGGCGCCGTTCGACCGCGTCCGGGCGCACACCGAGGCGCTGGCGCTGCTGGCCAGCCCCGACCGGCCGTCCGCCGTGTTCTGCGCGACGGACGACCAGGCGATCGGCCTGCTGCGGGCCGCCGACGACCTGGGCATCCGGGTGCCGGAGGACCTGGCGGTGGCGGGCTTCGACGACATCGCCGAGGCGGTGATCGCCGGCCCGTCGCTGACGACCGTCACCGCCGCCCAGGACGAGATGGCCCGGGCGGCGGTGGAGCTGGTGCTGGGCGGGGCCGAGCTCCGGGCGGCCGGCGCCCGGACGTTCCCGGCCAGGGTGGTGCCGCGGCGCTCCTGCGGCTGCCCGGCACCGGACCGGGCAGCCGCAGGAGGCTAGTGCCGCGTCAGTTGAGCTGGAAGGTGGCCTCGACCGGGTAGTGGTCGCTGGGCGCGTTGGTGTCGAGCTGCCCCTGCGTCCAGCCGGTCTGCGGGTCGAAGTCGATGGCCACGGTGGACATCGAGGCGGGCACCGGGCGGCCGGGGGCGTTGAGGTAGCCGACGTAGTCGAGGTCGTCCCGGTAGTCCTTCGGGAAGGTCTCGACGCCCGCCATGTACTGGCACCAGGAGGAGACCTGGCAGTCCATGGTGGTGCGGTTCTGCGCGGGGTCGGTGGCGGGGGTGCCGAGGACGCCGTTGACGGCGTTCTGGGCGTTGGCGTAGTCGCCGCGGCTCTGGCCGTGGAAGTACTCGACGTTGAGGTCCCCGCCGATCAGCACGGGCGCGCTGCTGCCGACGATGCCGTCCACCCAGGCGCGGATCTCGGCGAGCTGGCCGAGCCGGGTGGACTGGGTGGTGTCGGTGGAGGTGCCGTCCTCGTCGGCCTGCAGGTGGGTGCCGACGACCCAGGCGGTGCTGCCGTTCTTGGTCACCTTGACCAGCGCCGCGCCCTTGTTGGAGTGGTAGTCCCAGGTGCCGTACGTGGAGTTGGAGAACACGTGCGCGTACTGGGCGCTGATCGGGTACTTCGAGAGGATCATCGTGCCGCCGTTGATGACGAACCACGAGTTGGAGCAGTTGCCGCTGACGCCCGTCCAGCCGCCGCCGGAGCAGCTCTGGCCGACGACCGGGGTGCGGTACGGGTAGAGGTCGGCGAGCTTGGCGTTGATGTCGGCGGTCGAGGTGTTGTTGAAGTTCTCGTCCAGGATGACGACGTCGGCGTTGTGCTGACGGACGATCTGCTCGACCACCGGGGTGCGGCGGGCGGCCTGCTCGTTCTGGGTGCTGTCGACGACGGCGGTGCCGAGGTCGACGTTGAAGGCGAACACGGACAGCGTGGTGGAGCTCGCGGAGGCGGTGCCGGCGGTGGCCGTCGGGGCGGTGGTGCCGAGCAGCAGTGCGGCGGCAGCCGTGGCGAGGGCGGTGGCCGTGCGACGCGAGAGCATGGGCGTTCTCCTGGGGAGGGATTCCGTCAATCCGGAGTGGTCCGACGCCCGTCGGCCGGGCGCCGGGGATCGGCGGAGGAACGCTAGCTACTGATCGGTACATCGGGAAGAACGCCAGTTGAGCAGTTCAGATCACTCCCGTGGCATCGAGGTGTCTGTACAGCTCAGGTCGGGTGACTGACAAGGTGTCTGTACAGCATCGCGGTCACGGCTACGGGCGGGCGGGGCTCCGTCAGCCGTCGATCAGTTCGTCCGCGAGCAGATCCATCAGCAGGTTGTCGTGCCACGTCCCGTCCGAGCCGCGCTCGTACTGGCGCATGGTGCCGACCGGGCGGAAGCCGACCTTGGTGTAGCAGCGGATGGCAGCCGCGTTGTCGGCGGCCGGGTCGATGATCAGCCGGTGGTAGTGGCGGTCGCGCACCAGGTGGCGGGCCATGGTGCGCACCGCGTCGGTGCCCAGGCCCACGCCGTGCACGGAGGGGTCGAGGTAGAGGTCCATCCCGGCGTGGCGGTACTCGTCGTCGTTGTTGGCGTACCACTGCACGGCGCCGATCACCTTGCCGCCCACGTCCACGGCGAAGGTCTCCGTCTCCGGGTCCTCCAGCTCCGTGGCGACCTCGTCGGCCAGGTCCTCACCGCCGCGCCAGCGGGCGAACACCTCGGGCGTGGCGCGGATGGCCGCGAGGGCCGGGATGTCCTCCGGGGTGGCCGGGCGGAGCGTGACGAGGGTGCCGTGCAGAATCGTCCCCATATGGGGCATGTTGGCACGGAAACCGGCCTCCGGCCAGCGGTTTTACAAGAACGGGGGCTTGTCGCGGGAGCGGGGTACCGCGTTGCTCGCACACCTGACCGACCTGGATGATTCTCCCTCGTGACTCATCTGATTTCCCTGATTGTGATCATCTCGATCATCACGCTGATCAACAGATCGCGCCGCGCCAAGACCACCGTCACCCACGGGAACCTGGCCCGGGTCGACGTCGACTTCGACGCGGCCGCCTACGGGCTCGCCCCGCGCGAGCGGCTCGACTCCCGCCGGTCCGGGCCGCCGGCCGCGCCCCACGTGCGCAAGGAGCAGCAGGCGGTGGCCGACGCCGCCTGGGCCGGCGACTGGCGGGCCGCCGCCGCGTACGTGCAGGCCGCCGGCACGGACTGGGACGAACGCTGGTTCCGGCTGGAGCTGCTGGACTCCATCGCCGACGAGGACGAGAGCTGGGTGAAAGCCTGGCGCGCCGGCGACCCTGGCGACTGCGACGCGGCCGCCCTGGAGGCCAGCCGGATGGTGTCCAAGGCGTGGGAGATCCGGGGCAGCAAGTACGCGAACGAGGTGCCCGAGGAGGACATGAACACCTTCCGGGCGATGCTGCCCGCCGCCATCGAGGCGGCCAAGCGGGCCTCGCTGCTCGACCCGGCCAACCCCGCGCCCTGGGTGGTCATGCTCACCGCCGCGCGCGGCGCGCAGTACCAGCCCGAGCAGTTCGAGGAGCTCTGGAAGGGCCTGGTCGAGCGGGCACCGCACCACTACGCGGGGCACACGCAGGGGCTGCAGTACTGGTGCGCCAAGTGGTTCGGCACCGACAAGAAGATGACGGCCTTCGCCGAGCAGGCCCTGGACACCGCCCCGGCGGGCAGCCCGCTGGCGGGCATCTACCTGTACGGGCTCTCGGAGCTGGAGGAGCGCGGCACCCTCGGCTCGATGACCTCCGACGACCGGCGCAAGCGCCTGATGCAGGTCGCGGCCTCGCTGGCGCAGGTGCGCCCGGACGACCACCGGCTGGCAGGGCTGCGGCACCTGCTCGCGGCCTACGCCGGGCAGGCCGGGCTGTACCAGCTCGCGCTGGAGCAGTTCCGGGCGATCGGGCCGTGGTGCGGCGCCCGTGCGTGGAGCAAGGGCGGCGACGACCCGGTGGTGATCTTCGAGATCGCCCGCGCCGAGGCCGTGCGCCGCTCGGGCGCCGCGCCGCTGCCGCCGGAGCTGCGGCCCAAGGCGGCGCTGTAGACCCTGCGGGGGCGGGGGCGGGTACCGGTGCGGTGCCCGCCCCCGGTGTTCACCGGGTCTCGGTCTACGGCGCCTCGTCCAGGCGCAGCCGGGCGCTGACCGCGCCGAGGCCCTCGGCGAGGACGGCCAGCTGCTCGCGGGTGAGTACGTCGATCAGCAGCTCGCGCACCAGGGCGACGTGGCCGGGGGCGGCCTGGCGCAGCATCTCGCGGCCCTGGTCGGTGAGTTCGGCGATGACGCCGCGCACGTCGCTGGGGCAGGAGCGGCGGGCGACCAGGCCCGCGCGCTCCAGCTGGGTCACCTGGTAGGTGAGGCCGCTCTTGGAGGTGACCAGCTTGTCGGCGAGTTCGGTCATCCGCAGGGCGTCGCCGGGGGCGGCGGAGAGGTGCACCAGGATCTCGTACTGCTGGTGGGAGAGCCCCGAGTCCTCCTTCAGCTGACGCTCCAGGCGGCGGTTGAGGAGGTTGCTCGCGACGACGAAGCCCCGCCAGGCGGCCATCTCGTCCTGGTCGAGCCAGCGGGGTTCGTTCGGTGAGGACATGGGGCGAAGTCTACTCCTGTTGTTCAAATTCGAACGAAGGTGTACCGTCGCTCCCAAGAGGTTCAAATTTGAACTACACTCGGACGAGAAGGAGGACGCCATGACCGCCGCGGCCCCCGAGCGCATGCCCACCCTGTACCTCTCGCACGGCGCGCCTCCGCTCGCCGACGACCCGATCTGGCCCGGCGAGCTCGCCGCCTGGTCCGCCGACCTGCCGCGACCCAAGGCCGTACTGATGGTCTCCGCCCACTGGGAGGAGGCCCCGCTGGCCCTCGGCGCCGTCGAGACCGTGCCGCTGGTGTACGACTTCTGGGGCTTCCCCGAGCACTACTACCGGGTCCGCTACGCCGCCCCCGGCGCGCCGGAGCTCGCCGAGCGCGTGCGCAAGCTGCTGCGCGCCCCCGGCACGCCCGTCCAGGACATCCCCGACCGCGGGCTGGACCACGGCGCGTACGTCCCGCTGGTCGAGATGTACCCGGAGGCCGACGTGCCGGTGCTCCAGGTCTCCCTGCCCACCCTCGACCCGCAGCGGCTCATGGAGATCGGGCGCAAGCTCGCCCCGCTGCGCGACGAGGGCGTGCTGATCGTCGGCAGCGGGTTCTTCACCCACAACCTGCGGGCGCTCAGCAGCGACGGCCGGGTCACCTCGGTGATGGCCGAGTTCGACGACTGGGGCCGGCGCGCCCTGGCCGCCCACGACCTGGACGCGCTGCTCGACTTCGAGCACAAGGCCCCGGCCGGGCGCCTCGCCCACCCGCGTACCGAGCACTTCGCGCCGCTGTTCGTCACCCTGGGCGCCGGGGAGACCGACCTCGACAGCCAGCGCAGCGTCATCGACGGGTTCTGGATGGGGCTGGCCAAGCGCTCGATCCAGCTGGGCTGAGCGCGCGAGCAGCACTCACAGGTCGATCATCGGACGAACTTCCTGTCACGGCGGGGGCGTTCGCCCTATCGTGTTGACGGTCCACCGACACGAACTGGAGTGACCGTGCGCAACGGCGACGCCGTACGAACCGCCCTGGACGCCTCCCTGCGGGTGCTCACCCCGCACGCCGGGGACCGCGACTGGAGCCGCAGCGCCGGACCGCTGCACTGGAGCTGCCGTGAGACCGCCGCCCACATCGCCCACGACCTGCTCGCCTACGCCGGACAGCTCGCCACCCGCCCCCGGGACCGCTACCTGCCGTTCGACCTCACCGTCCACCCCGAGGCGTCCCCCGCCGAGGTGCTCACCGTGGTCGCCGCCGCCGGACAGCTCCTCGCCACCGTCCTCGACGCCGCGTCGCCCGAGCTGCGCGCCTACCACCACGGGCCCTGCGAACCGCACGGCTTCTCGGCGATGGGCGTCGCCGAGACCCTGCTGCACACCCACGACATCACCCGCGGGCTCGACCTGCCCTGGCTGCCGCCCGCCGACCTGAGCACCCTGGTGCTCGACCGGCTCTTCCCCGACGCCCCGCAGATGGGCGCCGCCCACCCGGCGGAGGTCCTGCTCTGGTGCACCGGGCGCGGGGAACTCGAAGGCCGCCCGCGCAGGTCCTCGTGGAACTGGCGGGCAGCCATGGGCGAGTGGCCGGACTAGCCGGGGTCCACTCGTCGCCGGGGGTCTACTCGTCGCCCGTGGCGAGGCGCTCGGCCGGGCTGCGCTCGACGCAGAACTCGCCGCCCTCCGGGTCGGCCAGGGTGACCCAGCCCCTGCCGTCCGGGCGGCGGTGGTCGGCCAGGACGGTGGCGCCCAGGGCGACCAGGCGCTCGACCTCCTCGTCCCGGGTGCGGTCCTGGGGCTGGATGTCGAGGTGGACCCGGTTCTTCGCCGTCTTGGGGTCGGGCACCCGGATGAAGAGCAGCGAGGCACCGGCCGACTCCACCACCGCCATCGGCTCGTCCTCCTCGTCGTCCGTCTCGAGGGTGCCGTCCAGCGCCTTCGCCCAGAAGCCCGCCAGGGCGAACGGGTCCGCGCTGTCGATCGTCACATGCCGTACCAGAGATGCCATGCACCTACTCTGGGCTGCGCACTTCGGGCACGTCCAGCCATTTCCGGGCGTGCCGGTGGCCGTCCACCGGGTACTCCGGCGGGAGGGCGGAGAGCACCTCCTCGAAGACGTAGCCGCTCTTCTGCGCCACCCGGCAGGAGGCGGGGTTGTCCACCTGGTGCAGCAGGTCGATCCGCCGCAGGCCGGAGGGGGCGAAGGTCTCGAACGCCCAGGCCGTGACGGCCTGCACCCCGCGCGGGGCGACACCCCGGCCGCGCGCCGGGGCCGCCGTCCAGTAGCCGACCTCGGCCACGTCCGCCGGCCCCGCCGCTCCCCCGCGCTTGAGCGCCACATTGCCCAGCAGCTCTCCCCCGTCGGCGTCGAGGACGGCGAAGGAGTACCGGGTGCCCGCCGCCCAGCCCTCGTGCTGCACGGCCAGCCAGCGCTCGGCCGACCCGGCGTCCTCCACCGGCAGGCGGGTGAAGCGGCGCAGCGTCTCGTCCCGGTACGCCTCGATCAGGGCGGGCGTGTCGGCGTCCCCGAAGGGCCGCAGCAGCAGCCCCTCGGCGAGGAGGGCCTCCGGTACGCGTACCGTCACTTGAGCCCCTCCCAGCCCCAGCGCGGCGTCGGCCCGGGCTCCCCCAGGTCCGTGCCGGCCGAGGAGGCGGAGACGTCCTCCGCGATCTTCGTGCCCCAGTCGAAGTACTCCAGCACCCGCTTGCGCAGCACCTCGTCCTCGGGCAGCTCGCGGCCGACGGCCTCGGCCATCAGCTCCATCCAGCGCAGCCGCTGCTCCTCGGTGATGTTCAGCCCGAGGTGGGCGCTCAGCAGCGCCTGGTGGCCGCCGAGTTCGCCGGTGAAGTCGGCCGGGCCGTCGAACACCTCGGCCAGCCAGACGGCGACGTGCCTGACGTGGGTGGCGGTGAAGTCCTTGAAGACCGGCGCCAGCAGCGGGTCGGCGAGGACGCCCCGGTAGAACGTCTCGCTGAGCCGCTCCAGGGCGTCGAGGCCCCCGACGGCCTCGAAGAGGGTGGCGGGCCGGTGGTCGTCGCTCATCTGAGTCTCTCCCCGTGCATCGGTGAGCGGTCGTTGCGACCTTCCTAACAGGTGAGCGGCGCCGATGAATCCCGCCCGGCCCCCTGTTCGCCCCCGGCTCAGCAACCGGAACCCGAGCCTCCCTCGCGGGAGCGGCCCTGCGGGCGCGACACCCCCGATCGGGGGTGTGCGCGGGGGGCTGGACGGGGAACAGTGGGCGCATGCAGATTCCACTCTCCGTGATGGACTTCCTCGATCGGGCCGAGCTGGTCCACGGCGATCGGGTCGGCGTCGTCGACGAGCCGGTGCAGCCGGCCGAATCCTGGGGCGAGCTCACGTATCGACGGGTCGCCGAGCTGGCGCGGGCGCAGGCCGCGGGGCTCGAGCGGCTGGGGGTCGGGCCGGGCGAGCGGGTGGCGGTGGTGTCGCACAACTCGGCGCGGCTGCTCACCTCGTTCTTCGGGGTGAGCGGGTACGGGCGGGTGCTGGTGCCGGTGAACTTCCGGCTCAGGGCCGAGGAGGTGTCGTACATCGTCGAGCAGAGCGGGGCGTCCGTGCTGCTCGTCGACCCCGAGCTCGCGGACTCGCTGGACGGGGTGGTGGCCAAGCACAAGTTCGTGATCGGCGCCGACAGCGACGCGGTGCTCTACGACTTCGACGGCACCCCGCGCCGGTACGCGATCGACGAGAACGCCACCGCCACCATCAACTACACCAGCGGCACCACCGCCCGGCCCAAGGGCGTGCGGCTCACCCATCGCAACGTGTGGCTGAACGCCACCACGATGGGCCTGCACTACGGCGTCAGCGACCGGGACGTGTACCTGCACACCCTGCCGATGTTCCACGCCAACGGCTGGGGGCTGCCGTACGTCCTCACCGGAATGGGCGCGCGGAACATCGTGCTGCGCAAGGTCGACGGCGCGGAGATCCTGCGCCGGATCGAGCGGCACGGGGTGACGTTCCTGTCCGGTGCGCCCGCCGTCGTGCAGATGGTGCTCGACGCCGCCGCCGACTGGGACGGGCCCGTACCCGGCCGGGACAAGGTGCGGATGATCGTCGCCGGGGCGCCGCCGCCCACCTCCGTCGTGCGACAGGTCGAGGAGCAACTCGGCTGGGAGTTCATGCAGTTGTACGGCCTGACGGAGACCGCCCCGATCGTCACCGTGAACCGCTCGCGCGCCGAGTGGGACGCCCTTCCCGCCGAGGACCGGGCCGCGAAGCTCGTCAAGGCCGGGGCCCCGGCGCTCGGCGTCCAGGTGCGGATCGACACCACCGGCGAGGTGCTGGTGCGCTCCAACACCGTGCTGGACGGCTACTGGGAGCAGCCCGAGGCCAGCGCCGAGGCGCTGCGGGGCGACTGGTTCCACACCGGGGACGGCGGCACGCTCGAGGAGGGGCTGCTGACCATCTCCGACCGGAAGAAGGACGTCATCATCAGCGGCGGGGAGAACGTCTCCTCGATCGAGGTCGAGGACTGCTTGTACGCCCACCCCGCCGTCGCCGAGGCCGCCGTGATCGGGGTGCCGGACGAGAGGTGGGGCGAGACGGTGAAGGCGCTCGTCGTGCTCCGGGAGGGCCGCGGGGACGTCACCGAGGCCGATCTGATCGCGCACTGCAAGGGGCGCCTGGCGGGCTACAAGTCGCCGACCTCGGTGGAGTTCCGGGAGGCGCTGCCGCGTACGGCCACCGGCAAGCTGCAGAAGTTCGTGCTGCGGGAGGCGTACTGGGCCGGGCGGGACAGGCAGGTCAACTGAGAAGCTCGGCTCGACCGGGAAGCTCGGCTCAACCGGGAAACCCTGCTCGACCTGGAAACCCTGCTCGACCGAGCGGCTCCGCTCAGCCGAGAAGGCCGGACTCCCGGGCGGCGAGGGCGAGTTCGGTGCGGTTGCGCACGCCGAGCTTGTGCATGGCGGACTTGAGGTAGCCCGTCACGGTGTTGCAGGTCAGGCCCAGGTGGGCGGCGATCTCCGGGTTCGTCCGGCCGGTCGCCGCCCAGCGCAGCACCTCCAGCTCGCGCGGGGTGAGGGAGGTCGGGACCTTGCGGCGGGGTCTGCTCCACCGGGCGGCCCCCTCCAGTGCGCGGGTCGCCGTCCGGGCGAGGGAGCCGACCGCGCCGATCCGCACGTCGCCGAAGGGCACGACGGCGCGCAGGGAGGCGTACAGCACGCCGTGCACCGTACCGGCGGTGTCCAGCAGCGGGACGGTGAGCATGGCGTACAGGCCCTCTGCGCTGACGGCGGCGTCGTGGTGGTGGGAGATGGTCGTGGCGGCGCGGTAGTCCGGCACCCAGCTGGGCTCGCGCGCGGCCAGGGCCCGGCCGCCCAGGCCCGTACCGGCCGGGACGGGCCGGTCGTGCAGCAGGTCGGCGCGGGTTCCGGACCAGTGGCGCAGCACCATGCCGCCGCAGGGCAGTTCGTCGGGCACACCGACGAGGCCGACGTCCACCCCGCACTCGGCGACCACCCGGCGCGCCAGGTCCCCGAGCACGGCGGCCCGCACCAGCGCGGCGGCCGCCGCGTCCACCTCGGGATCGGGGGCGGGGTCGGGGGTGGCGGAGGTCCGGGGGCGGGCCCTAGTCATCGCGGAATTGTCACACGTGGTACGGGCGCTGGCGAGAACCTCGGCGGGGGCGTTTCCGGCGGTCCCGCGCACCGCACACGACCCATGCCGGGGGGCCGGGAGAGGTGCGTGCGCGGCCGGTTCGGGTGGGATGGCGGGCGTGGGACAGGGCGCGGGGTAGGGCGTGGCTACCGGCGGGTAGGCACGGGGTGTGTTGAGGCTCCGCCACGACTTCGGGCGGACTGACGACGGAGGAGGAGGAACGGTGATGGCGGCAGCGGACGTGGTGGCCGGGTTGCTGGCGGACCTGGCGGCCGAGAGCGCGGTGGTGGACGGGCTGGTCGCGGGGCTCGTGGCCGAGGAGTGGGCGCGGGCCACGCCCGCGGAGGGGTGGACGGTGGCGCACCAGATCGCCCACCTCGCCTGGACCGACGACTGGACGGCGCTGGCCGTGCGCGACCCGGACGGGTTCCGGGAGGCCCTGGGCGGCGAGGGCCGGTTCGCGGAGCTCGCGGCGGCCGGGGTCGACCCGGTGGAGGCGGGCGCGCAGGAGGGCGCCGCCACGGCCCCGGCGCAGTTGCTGGAGCGGTGGCGCACCGGGCGGGCCGAGGTCGCGGCCGCCCTGGCGGCGGCGCCGGCGGACACCAGGCTGCCCTGGTTCGGCCCGCCGATGAAGCCCGCCTCGATGGCGACGGCCCGGCTGATGGAGACCTGGGCGCACGGGCAGGACATCGCGGACGCGCTCGGCGTCGTCCGGGAGCCCACCGACCGGCTGCGCCACATCGCCCACCTGGGCCTGCGCACCCTCGGCTTCGCCTTCGCCCTGCACGGCCTGCCCGCGCCGGAGCAGCCCGTACGGCTCGAACTGACCGGCCCGGACGGCGCGTTGTGGACGCTCGGCCCGGCGGAGGCCGTGAACGTGGTGGCCGGACCGGCCCTGGACCTCTGCCTGCTCGTCACCCAGCGCCGCCACCGCGACGACCTCGCGCTGACCGCCACCGGCCCGGTCGCCACCGCCTGGCTGCCCATCGCCCAGGTCTTCGCGGGCGCGCCGGGCAAGGGGCGTGCGCTGCAGGGGCGGGCTGGGTAGGGCGCTCCTCCGTACAGGGCCGCCCGTACAGGGCCGACTTCTCCGAGGGCAGAACGGCGCACCCTTCCCCTGGCGCCGTGGGTGCCTAGTCTGGAGGGGTGAGCACTGATGCGCCGAAGGAAGCCCGTGTCATCCCGCTGCGCCCGCAGGCCGCGCCGCAGGCGGGTCGACAGTCTGGTCCGCAGCCGGTTCCGCAGTCGCCCGTGCGGAGGGAGCCGCTCTGGCGCAACCTCGTCGGCGATGTGCTGCGGCGCGAACGGCTGGCCCAGGAACGGACGTTGAAGGACGTCGCCGACGCGGCCCGGATCTCGATGCCGTACCTGTCGGAGCTGGAGCGCGGCCGCAAGGAAGCCTCCTCCGAGGTGCTCGCGGCCGCGGCCCAGGCCCTCGGGCTGGGCCTGGGCGACCTGCTCTCGCTCGCCCAGCAGGAGTTGACCCGCTACACCCACGCCCCCGTCCGGGCGCGCGGCCGGGTGTCGGGCCGGGGCGTGGGCGACGCGCTCTGCCTGGTGGCGTGAGCCCGTACGGGCCCGGGTTCGGTCTACGGGCCTGGGCTCAGGCCCGGGTTCAGGCCCCCGGGCTCAGGCCCCTCCGTCTCAGACCCCCCGGGCTCAGGCCCCGGAGAAGGCGAGCCGCCGGGTGAGCACCTCGTCGGCGAGGCCGTAGGCGACGGCCTCCTCGGCGGTGAGCACCTTGTCCCGGTCCATGTCCGCGCGCAGGGTGGCCGGGTCGTGGCCGGTGTGCCGGGCGAGGACCTCCTCCACCTGGGAGCGGATGCGCACCATCTCCTTGGCGGCGAGGCTGAGGTCGGAGACCGTCCCGCGCCGGCCGCCGCTGGCGGGCTGGCCGAGGAGCACCCGGGCGTGCTGGAGCACGAACCTGCGCCCCTGGTCCCCTCCGGCGAGCAGCACGGCCGCCGTGGAGGCCGCCTGGCCGACGCAGAAGGTGGAGATGGGGCACTGCACGAAGGTGAGCGTGTCGTAGATCGCCATCAGCGAAGTGAACGATCCGCCGGGCGAGTTGAGGTAGATCGCGATCTCGCGCTCGGGGTTCGCGGCCTCCAGGTGGAGGAGCTGGGCGATGACCACGTTGGCGACGCCGTCGTCGATCTCGGTGCCGAGGAAGATGATCCGCTCGTTGAGCAGCCGACTGAACACGTCGTAGGAGCGCTCGCCGTGCGCCGTGCGCTCGATGACGTAGGGAACCGTGTACGAGCCCATGTCACAGCCCCATTCGCGGGCGCGAGGAGGCCGGGCGGATGTCGGCGAGCGACTCGACCACCTTGTCCACGATCCCGTACTCGCGGGCCTGTTCGGCCGTGAACCAGCGGTCGCGGTCGCCGTCGCGGCGGATGGTCTCCTCGCTCTGGCCGGTGTGCTCGGCGGTGATCCGCTCGATGGCCCGCTTGGTGAACTCGAGGTTCTCCGCCTGGATCTCGATGTCCGAGGCGGTGCCGCCGATACCCGCCGAGGGCTGGTGCATCATGATCCGCGCGTTGGGCAGGGCGAACCGCTTGCCGGGGGCGCCCACGCTGAGCAGGAACTGGCCCATGCTGGCGGCGAATCCCATCGCCAGCGTGGAGACGTCGTTCGGGATCAGCCGCATGGTGTCGTAGATGGCCAGGCCCGAAGTGACGGACCCGCCGGGGCTGTTGATGTACAGGCTGATGTCGGTGCGCGGGTCCTCCGCGGAGAGCAGCAGCAGCTGGGCGCAGACCCGGTTGGCGGAGACATCGTCGACCTGGGTGCCGAGCAGGACGATCCGCTGGGCGAGCAGGTTCGCGGAGAGGTGGTCGTCGAAGCGGCTGGGCGGGGTGTCGCCCTCCTCCGCCCGGGGCGCGAGGGTGGTGGCCATCTGGTCCTCCTGATCGAAGAGTTGGGCCTTCCTCTCCACTGTCGGCGCCGGACGGCCGGTCCGGGAGTCTTCTCTGCCTGCGGCGAATCTGCGGTGGGCAGAGCCGTTCGGAGCCCGCAGAGCCGTTCAGGGTCCGAAGAGCCGTTCAGAGCCCCAGGCGCAGCGGGGTGAGCCGGGTGGCGATCAGGTTGGTGGCGCCCCGGTCGCGTTCGACGTGGCCGTGGACGAGCAGGCCCGCGCGGTCGAGGGCGGTGCGGCGCTGGGACTCCCAGACCGGGCGGTTGCAGATGACGTTGATCAGGCCCGTCTCGTCCTCCAGGCTGAGGAAGAGCACCCCGCCGGCCGTGGGCGGCCGCTGCCGGTGGGTGACGAGGCCGCCGACGACCACGGCCGTTCCCGGTGGCACGTCGGGGAGTTGGGCGGCGGAGAGGGCGCCCCCGTGCTCCAGGCGGGCGCGCAGGTGCTGGAGGGGGTGGCTGGTGGCGGAGGTGCCGGTGGCCCACAGGTCGGCGATGGTCTCCTCGACGGGGCTCATGCCGGGCAGGTCGGGGGCCTCGGTGCCGGGGGTGGTGCCGGGCAGCAGGTCGGCGGAGGTTCCGGCGAACACGCCTGCGGACCACAGGGCCTGACGTCGCGTCAGTCCGAAGCAGTCGAAGGCCCCGGCGGTGGCGAGCGCCTCCAGGACGGGGGCGGGCAGGGCCGTGCGGCGGGCGAAGTCCTCCAGGTCGGCGTAGGGGCGGCCGGCGGCGATCGCCTCGGCCTGCGGGGTGCCGATGCCGCGGACGGTCTCCAGGCCGAGCCGGATGGCGGGTTGGGGCCGCCCGGCGGTGAGCGGCGGGGTGGGGACGG
The DNA here is from genome assembly GCF_000720635.1 of Streptomyces sp. NRRL WC-3742. Taxonomy (GTDB): domain Bacteria; phylum Actinomycetota; class Actinomycetes; order Streptomycetales; family Streptomycetaceae; genus Kitasatospora. Next base: position 17,161 of record NZ_JOCF01000101.1, read on the forward strand.
GGCCCCGGTACGGCTCCAGGGTGGGGCGCGGGCCGCTGGCGTTGACGTCCACCCCGCGCACCCGTACGCCGTGGCGCCGTACGTCCGCGACCAGGCTGAGCGGGGAGTAGAAGCCCATCGGCTGGTTGGCGAGCAGGGCGCAGGTGAAGGCCGCCGGGTAGTGGTACTTGAGCCAGGCGCTGATGTACACCAGGTGGGCGAAGCTGATCGCGTGGCTCTCGGGGAAGCCGTAGTTGGAGAAGGCTTCGATCTTGCCGTAGACGTCCTCGGCGACCTCGGCCGGGATGCCGCGTTCGGCCATGCCGGACAGCAGCCGCTCGCGCAGCCGGGCGACGCGTTCGTGGGAGCGCTTGGCGCCCATGGCCTGGCGCAGCCGGTCGGCCTCGGCGGGGGTGAACCCGGCGCAGTCGATGGCGAGTTGCATCATCTGCTCCTGGAACAGCGGCACGCCGAGGGTCTTGCCGAGGGCGTTCTCCATCAGCGGGTGCGGGCAGCCCGCGGGTTCGACGCCGGCGCGGCGGCGCAGGTAGGGGTGGACGGAGCCGCCCTGGATGGGGCCGGGGCGGATGAGGGCGACCTCGACGACCAGGTCGTAGAAGTGGTCGGGCTTGAGCCGGGGCAGGGTGGCCATCTGGGCGCGGGACTCGACCTGGAACACGCCCACGGTGTCGGCGCGGCGCAGCATCGTGTACACCCCGGCGTCGTCGGCCGGGATGGTGGCCAGGTCGTAGCGCGGGCCGTGGTGCTCGGCGATCAGGTCGCAGGCGTCGTGGAGGGCGGCGAGCATGCCGAGGCCGAGCAGGTCGATCTTCACCAGTCCGGCGCCGGCGGTGGACTCCTTGTCCCACTGGAGGACGGATCGCCCCGGCATCCGGGCCCACTCGGTGGGGCAGATCTCACCGATCGGCTCCCTGGTGAGCACCATGCCGCCTGAGTGGATGCCCAGGTGGCGTGGCAGGCCGTGCAGTTGGGCGGCGAGGGAGAGGACGTCGGCGGGGATGACGGCGTCCGCGCCGGGGGCGGAGCGGAAGTCGGTCTGGCGGCTGAAGGCGTCGACCTGGCCCTGCGGGTAGCCGAGCACCCGGGCCGCGTCGCGGATGGCCAGCCGGGGGCGGTAGGTGATCACGTTGGCGACCTGGGCGGCGTGGTCGCGGCCGTAGCGGCGGTAGACGTACTGGATGACCTCCTCGCGGCGGCGGTTCTCGATGTCCAGGTCGATGTCGGGCGGCCCGTCCCGGGCGGTGGAGAGGAAGCGTTCGAAGAGCAGCTTGTAGTGGATCGGGTCGACGGCGGTGATGCCGAGGGCGTAGCAGACCGCCGAGTTGGCGGCGGAGCCCCGGCCCTGGCACCAGATGTCCTCGCGGCGGCAGAAGTCGACGATGTCGTGGACGATCAGGAAGTAGCCGGCCAGGTCGAGGTCCTCGATGACGTCGAGTTCCTTGGCGAGCTGGCGGCGGGCGGCGGCGTTGCCGGGGCCGAAGCGGGAGGGGCCGCCGGCCGCGACCAGGGCGCGCAGGTGGCTGATCTCGCTCTCGCCCTCGGGGACGGGGTAGCCGGGCAGTTCCGGGTCGAGCCGGGCGAAGTCGAAGGCGCAGGCGCGGCCGAGCTCGGCGGTGGCGTGCTGGACGCCGGGGAAGCGGGCCAGCCGGGCGGCCATCTCGCGGCCGGAGCGCAGGTGCGCGGTGCCGGCGGCCCTGGTCCAGCCGGCCGCGTCCTGGAGGGTGCGGCGGTCGTGCAGGGCGGCGAGGCTCTGGGCGAGGCGGCCCTGGGCGGGGGCGGCGTGGTGGGCGTTGGTGGAGGCGACGACGGGGAGCCGGTGGCGGGCGGCGAGGGCGGCGAGGGTGTCGTTGCGGCGGTCGTCGCCGGGCATCCACTGGTCGATCAGCTCGACGTGGACGTTCTCGCGGCCGAACGCCTCGGCGAGGGCGTGGAGGCGGCGCCCCGCCTCGTCCTCGTCGGGCAGCGCGGCCGGGACGCGGCCGAGGCGGCAGCCGGTGAGCACCGCCCAGTGGCCGCCGTGGGCCCCGGCGAGCGCCTCGACGTCGTAGGCGGGGCGGCCCTTGACGCCGCCGGCCAGGTGGGCGGAGGCGAGGGCGGCGGAGAGGCGGCGGTAGCCGGACGGGTCGCGGGCGAGGACCAGCAGGTGTTCGGTGTCCGTTTCGCTGTGGCGGATCGTCAGCTCGGCGCCGAAGGCGGTGGCCACGCCCGTCCCCTTGGCGGCCTCGGCGAGGCGGACGGCCCCGTAGAGGCCGTCGTGGTCGGTGATCGCCAGGGTCTCCACGCCGAGGCGGGCCGCCTCGGCGGCCAGGGACTCCGGGTCGCTGGCGCCGTCGAGGAAGCTGAAGGCGGAGTGGACGTGCAGTTCGGCCCAGGGCTGCGTGCCGCTGTTTCCGGTGCTCTCGGGCGGCTCCGGAGTGGGGCGGCGGCGCAGCGGGACGACCACCGGGCGCTCCGGCGGGGCGCCGGTCAGGCGGCGGTGCAGTTCGCTCCAGGGGAGGGTGGGGTGGCTGGTGAAGCCCATCGCGGGGGTGCCTTCGTCGTGCTGGTGCTGGTGCCGGTGCTGTTCCCCCCTCGGATCTTCCGGGCTAGTCGTAGTCGGCCTCCAGGTGCCACGCACCTCCCTCCACGGTGAGCAGCAGGGCCCGGCCGCCGTCCAGGACGACCTGGAAGCGGGCCCGACGGCGGGCGGCCGACTGGTCCCACCAGCGCTCGACGGCCGGCCAGGGGCCGGTCCAGCCCGTCACCCGCTCCTCCCGGCCCCCGACCACGACCCGGGCGGGCTTGGCCGACACCCCCGCCCGGCCGTCCACGGTGACCGGCTGCCCGCTCCCGTCCAGCACCCGTACGGGCGCGGGGCTGCGCAGCACCACGGGCGGCCAGAGGTCCGGCAGCCGTCCGGGCCAGGGCGCGTCGGCCGCGGCGGCGGGCTCGTACGGCTCGCCCCACGGCACCCGGACCGCCTGCTCCTCCGGGCCGCGGCCGCCGGCCTGCTCGATCCGGCGCAGCCCGGCGTGCCCGAGCACCGCCTGCACCCGGGCGACGGCGCGCTCCACCCGGTCGTCGGCCACGGCCTGGCCCCACAGGGCGAGTTGGCGACCCTGGTCCGGGGAGAGGCCGTCGGGGGCGAGGCGCAGCAGGGTGAAGCCGTTCGGGCCTGGTCCGGTGCTCGTGAAGGTGCCCGCGCCCTGCCATGCCTGGAGCTGCCAGCGGACCCGTTCGGCCAGCGCCGTCGCCGACAGCCGCCCCTCGTGCCGCCACAGCCGGGAGGCTGTCCGCCCGTCCGCGCAGGCGACCTCGACGGCCACCCGGCGGCAGGTGAGCCCGGCGCCGGCGAGGCGCTGGTGCAGCTGCTCGGCGAGCGTGCGGGCGACGAACACCAGCGGCTCGGCCAGGGCTTCGGGCGGGTCGAAGCGCTGCTCGACGGCGAGGTCGGGCTCCTCCTCGCGCGGCACCAGCGGGCGGGGTTGGAGGCCCCGGGCCAGCCGGTGGGCGAGCGTGCCGGACGGGCCGAAGCGGTCCGCGACCGCCTTGGGCGGCAGCGCGGCGAAGGCGCCCACGGTGGACAGGCCCAGCCGGTCCAGCAGCTCGGCCGGGGCCTCCTCGCCCAGGGCGCTCACCGGGTAGGGGGCGAGGAACTCCGCCGTACGGCCGGGCGGCACCAGGACACCCGCACGGGCGGCCAGCACGGCGGCGAAGAGGCCGTCGGCGACGCCGACCTGGGAGCGGGGGGTGTCGGGGGGGCTGGGGGTGGCGGGGGTGCTCGGGGCTACAGGGGTGCTCGGGGCGGTGGGGGTGCT
>NZ_JOCF01000102.1 GCF_000720635.1 Streptomyces sp. NRRL WC-3742
GGTGGGGGAGGAGGGCGGTGAGGTCGGGGGAGGGGGCGGCGAGGAAGTCGTGGCGGATGGCCGTGGCGATGGAGGCGGCCATGGGGGCCTGGAAGGGGAGGAGGCCGGGCGAGTCCTCCAGGAGGCGGCGTCGGAACTCGCCGAGGGGGATGGTGTGGTGGGCGACGCCGAGGCGGGTGGCCACCTGGTCGGCCGTGACGGGGGCGCCGACCAGGTCGTAGGTCCGTCCGGTGTGGCGGGCCGGGTCGGCTGCGACGGCGGCTGCGGCCTCGGCGAGGTCCTGCCGGGCGACGGCCGCCAGGGCGCCGTCGGCGAACGGGGACTCCAGGCCGCGGGCCGTCCAGCTCAGCATGGAGCCGAAGAGCTCGGCGTAGAGGCCGTTGCGCAGGATCGTCCACGGCAGCCCGCTCGTGCGGACGAGGCGCTCGGTGGCGCGGTGGGCCAGGGCGAAGCCGAGGTGGTCGCCGGCCGTGGTCAGGCTGGTGTAGACGAGGTGGCCGACGCCGTCGCGTACGGCGGCGTCCAGGACCGCCGCGTGCCGGGCGAGGACCACGTCGTCCTCGGCGTAGCCGGCGGAGACCAGCAGCAGGGTGGACACTCCGGTGAGGTCGAGGGTCGCGGGGTGGTCGAAGTCGAGGCGCCGCATCCCCTCGCCGGGCGTGCGGCTGCCGCCCGTCGCGGTGGCGCCGGCGGCCCGTAGTGCGGCCAGCGCGGCCGAGCCGAGGTTTCCGTGAGCGCCTGTCACCAGGATCATGAGCGTGGCGGCCTTCCGTCGTGGTTCTCTTCGGTAACTACGCTTGATCCTCGATCGCCCGCCCGCCGACCACAAGGAGGCAGTTCGATGTCACCCACGCACACCGGGGTAACCACCCCCGCCGCCCTCGACCCCTGCGGTCGCGAGGACCACCCCGACTGCGGCATCCGTGACGTCCTGGACCGCATCGGCGACAAGTGGTCGGTGCTCGTCATCGTCGAACTCGCCGGCGGGCCGAGGCGGTTCCGCGAGCTCCAGCGCGCCGTCGAGGGGATCTCCCAGCGGATGCTCACCCTCACCGTCCGCCGGCTGGAGCGCGACGGCCTGGTGCTGCGCACCGTGTACGCGACCGTTCCGGCCCAGGTCGACTACCGGCTGACGGAGACCGGCGCGGGCCTGACCCACCTGGTGAAGGCCCTCGCCGACTGGTCGCTCGCCCACCGCGCCGTCATCGCCGAGGCCCGGCACGCCTACGACCGGGACCACCCCGACCACGACATCCGCTGACGGCGGCTCAGAAAAGGGCGTGCGCGACGACGGCGCCCTCGGCACACTGGTGCGAATGCTCATCAACCACTGGCCCATCAGGGGCCTCAGCGTCAGGACGGACCGTCTGGAGCTGCGGCTCCCCACCGAGGAGGAGCTGGCGGAGATCGCCGACGTCGCCGCGCGCGGCGTCCACGGCCCGGACGAACGCCCCTTCCTGACGCCCTGGACGGACCAGCCTCCGGCCGGGCGCGCCCTGGACGTGATGCAGACCCACTGGAGCCGGCTGGGCCGGTGGACGCCGAAAGACTGGGCGCTGGACCTGGTCGCCTTCCACGAGGGGCGCCCGATCGGCATGCAGGACCTGCGGGCCGTGGACTTCGGCGTCCGCCGCGAGATCGTCTCGGGATCGTGGCTCGGGCTGGAGCACCACGGGCGCGGGCTCGGCACGGAGATGCGCCTCGCGGTGCTGCACCTCGCCTTCGCGGAACTGGGCGCGGTCTCGGCGACCTCGGCCTCCTTCACCGACAACCACTCCGCGCTGACCGTGTCGCGCAAGCTCGGCTACCGCCCGGACGGCATCACGCGGGACGTCCTGCACGGCGAGGTCGTCGAGTCGCAGCGATTCCGCCTCTCCCGCGAGGACTGGTACGGGCGGGAGCGCCCGCCGGTGACGGTGAGCGGGTTCGCGGGCTGCGAGGCGCTCTTCGGGATCGGCTGAGACGCCGCCCGACAATCCAAAAACTTGCCGCCACGGAAACATTGCCGTGGCGGCAAGTTTCATTCTAGGCTGTCCGCATGGCACCAGCAGACGAGACCCGTACCACCGCAGGGCAGCCCGGGCTCCGCGAGCGAAAGAAGCGCGAGACCCGGGTCGCACTGAGCCGGGCGGCCATCAGGCTCTGCGTCCTGCACGGCTGGGACGCCGTGACGGTCGACCGGATCGCGGCCGAGGCGAACGTCTCGGTCCGCACGTTCCGCAACTACTTCGCCGGCAAGGCCGAGGCGATCGCCGCCAGCCACCTGGAGCGGATGCACGAGGTGGCCGACGACCTGCTGGAGCGCCCGGCCGGTGAGCCGCTGTGGGACTCGCTGTTCCACGCCGTGCTCGGGCGGTTCGCGCCGTCGGACGGCTCCGAGCCGCAGAACGAGCGCTGGCGCGAGGGGGTGCGGCTGATGCTGGCCGAGCCCGCGCTGGCCGGGGAGATCGTCAAGGCCAACGCCGCCGCCCAGCAGGAGCTGGCCAGGGCCGTCGCGCTGCGCACCGGGACGGACCTCGAGCGCGACGTGTACCCGCACCTGGTGGCGGCCGTGGTCGCGGCGGGCAGCGGGGTGGCCGTCGAGCGCAGCCTGCGGCCGGAGGCGTCCGCACCGCTGGGCGCCGTCCTGGCCGAGGTCTTCGAGCAGCTCGCCGCAGGGCTGCCCGTTCCGTAACGCCGGGAGCGCGGCGTCCCATTCGCTTCGGGTGCCACCGACGTGGCTCTCGCACCCAAGGAGATATGGCATGACCATGACATTAGATGTGATCATCGTCGGAGGCGGCCCGAACGGGCTGATGCTGGCCTGCGAACTGAGCCTGGCGGGCATCCGCCCCGTCGTGCTGGAGCAGCTGCCGCAGCCCAGCACCGAACCCAAGGCCAACGGCCTCCTCGGCCAGGTCGTACGCCTGGCCGACCACCGGGGCCTGTACGAGCCGCTCAGCGGCAGCGCGGAGCCCCCGCAGCCGAACTCCGCCTACTTCATGTTCGCCGCCATGGGCCTCAACCTCGGCCTGCTGGACGCCAGCCCGGTGTACGGCCTGGCGGCCCCGCAGCACCGCATCGTGCAGCTCCTGGAGGAGCGGGCCCTCTCCCTCGGCGTCGACCTGCGGCGCGGATACCGGGTCGACGACGTCACCCAGGACGGGGAGGCCGTCACCCTCCACGTCACCGGCCCCGAGGGCGAGCAGCGGCTGCGCGCCCGCTACGCGGTCGGCGCGGACGGCGCGCGCAGCGTGATCCGCAAGCGCGGCGGCATCGGGTTCCCCGGCGTCAGCTACGACCGCCGCACCAACCGCACCGCCCACGCCACCGTCCCCGCCGACTGGGTGGACCCCGCGAGCGGCGCCCTGACGGTGCCCGGCCACGGGCCCGTGCTGCCGTTCCTGCCCCACCGCACCGACGGGGGCGGCTTCTCCTACGCGCCCTTCCCCGGCCAGCCGCCGCTGGTCAGCACCACCGAGTGGGACCAGCCCGCTACGGACGAGCCGATGACCCTCGCCGAGATGGAGGAGAGCATCCGCAGGGTGCTCGGCGTCGACCTGCCGCTCGGCCCGCCGCAGGGGGAGGGCCCGCACGTGCTGCGGCGGCTGAACGGCGGCAACACCCGCGTGGCCGACCGGTTCCGCGAGGGCCGGCTCTTCCTGATCGGGGACGCAGCCCACGTCTACACCTCCGGCGGCGGACCCGGGCTGAACCTCGGCCTCCAGGACGCCGCCAACCTCGGCTGGAAGCTCGCCGCCGCCCTGCGCGACACCGCCCCGCCCGGCCTGCTCGACACCTACGACACCGAGCGCCGGCAGGCCGCTCGCCGCATGGTGCTGAACGCGGAGGCGCAGTCCGCCCTCACCGCGCCGGGCAGCGACACCACCGCCCTGCGCGAGCTCTTCGCCGAACTGCTCACCCGCAAGGAGGTCGTCCAGCACCTCGCCGACCTCACCGCCGGCACCGACGTGCGCTACGAGATGGGCCTCGCCGATCCCCACCCCGCCGTCGGCCGCTTCGCGCCGGAGCTGGAGCTGAGCACCCCGACGGGCCAGGTCCGGCTCGCCGAGCTCGCCCGCACTGCCCGGCCGCTGCTGGTCGACCTCACCGAGGACCGGTTGCCGGCCTCGGTGCTGACGGAAGGCCAGGAGGCCGTCGACCTCGTCCTCGCTAAGCCGGACCCGGGGGGCGCGCCCGGCCTCACCGGTCTGCTGATACGCCCGGACGGCTATGTCGCCTGGGCCAGTGCCTCACCCCGCCCGGCGCCCGCCGAGCTGGACGCGCTCCGTTCGGCACTCGCCCGCTGGTTCGCGGCCTGACCGACCGTCGGCAGCCCCGGGCAGCGCCGTGCAGCGCCGCACTACGCCAGTAGTGGCACTACTGCAGTAGTGCCACTACTGGCGTAGTTCCCGCCCCGGCGCGACAAGGGGCCCGGCGTGACAGGGGGCCTGTCCGCCGATCTCACCGCCGCGCCGTGCAACCACAAATGAAAACGGATATCGTTTCGCGGTGATGGCCCTCACCCTGCGGCCCCATTGCGGCATGGGCTGAGCATGACAAACACTGGCGACGAGCGGAGTGCTCGAAAATGCGCGCGAACACGGCGGGAGTGGACATGCCGGTCGATGCGGCCCTGGCCGAAACCTGGATCGAGCGCTGGGAGCGCCAGCAGGAGCGGTACGCGGTGGAGCGCGAGGAGCGGTTCACCGTGGTCGCCGACGTGGTCGAGCAGATCGCCGGCCACCGCGAGCGCCCGCTCGTGGCGGACCTCGGCAGCGGGCCCGGCTCCCTGTCCGCGCGGGTGGCGGCCCGGCTGCCGCACGCCGAGGTGCTCGCCGTCGACATCGACCCGCTGCTGCTCTCCCTCGGCCGGGCCCTGAGGCCCCAGGTCGCCCGCTGGGTCGAGACGCTGATCGGCCGCCCGGGGTGGATCGACGCGCTCGGCCTCGACCGTCCGCTGGACGCCGTGGTGTCCTCGACCGCGTTGCACTACCCGCCGCCGGAGACGCTCCTCGGCATCTACCGCGACCTCGCGGACGTGATGAGCCCCGGCGCCGTCCTGGTCAACGCCGACCACCTGGTCCCGGAGGAGCCCTCGCTCGCCGAACTCGCCCTCGCCGTGGAGCGGCGCCGCTGCCAGCGCCGGGGCGAGGGCGCGGCCGAGGACTGGTCGCAGTGGTGGGCGGCCGCCGCCCGGATCCCCGAGTTCGCCGATCTGCTGGAGGCCCGGGCGCGGCAGCTGCCGCCGAGCGAGGGCGACGGGAACGGTCTCTCGGTCGCCCGGCACGCGGACCTGCTGCTGCGGGCGGGCTTCCGCCAGGCGGGCCTCGTCTGGCAGTACGGCACCAGTGCCGTCCTGGTGGCGCTGCGCTGAGAAGTTCCTAACTGGACGTCAACTCTCCGCATTGGCACATCCTTTGCGATGGCGTGACAGAAAGTCCTGTTGCGTGAAACTGAAAACAGTTACCGTTTCCCTCGGTGGCCGACGCCCCTCGCGGTGAGTTCCGCGCGCGGTGTCCGACCTCCCGCGCGCCGGTGCACCGGCGCGCGGACGACCGGGGACGACGGCCGACAAGGGGCAGCCTGTCGGTGGCTGCCGTGCCCCCTTCATGCCGATTTCATCCGATTTCCGATGACGGGGAGCTGTTTTCGCCATGCGGTCATCACCGCTCCATCCCGAACCGCTCGATCCTGGGCCGGTCCACCCCGAACCGCCCCATCCCGAACCGCCCCATCCTGAACCGCCCCATCCTGAACCGCCCCATCCTGAACCGCTCAGGCTCGAACCACGGCTGGAGCCCCGGCTCCGAGCCCTCCTGGAAGCGGGCGACTTCCTGCACCCGCTGGTCGACGCGCTCGGGTCGCCCCTGAACGTGCTCCTGCCCGAACAGCTCGCGGACAACCTCGCCCGCTTCCGCGCCGTCTACCGCAAGCACCACCTCTCCGGCCCCATCCACTTCGCCCACAAGGCGAACCGCTCCCGCGCGCTCGTGCGCCGCCTCGCCGCCACCGAGGCCGGGCTGGACGTCGCCTCCCTGGCCGAACTCCAGCACGTCCTCGGGGACGGGCTCACGCCCGAGCGGATCATCGCCACCGGCCCCAAGAACCGCGCGTTCCTCTGGCTCGCGGCCCGTACGGGCGTCGCCGTCAGCCTCGACTCCGCGGCCGAACTCGACGAGCTGGCCGACCTGGTGCGCAAGAACGCCCTGCCCCGGGTGCGTGTCCTGCCGCGGCTGTCGGGTTTCCGGGCGCCGGGCGTCACGGTGCTCAGCCGTCCCAGCCGCTTCGGCACGGACGTCGGCGCGCTCGACGGCCTGCTCGACGCACTGGAACGCCACCGGGACGCCGTCGAACTCACGGGCCTGGCCTACCACCTGGACACCGTCGACCTGAACGAGAAGGCCGTGGCGCTCGAAGCCTGCATCAAGGCGATGAACGAGTGCCACCGCCGCGGCTTCCACCCCCGCACGATCGACATCGGCGGAGGGTTCGGCGTCGACTACCTCGCCGACGGCGCCCAGTGGCAGCGGTACACCACCGAGCTCACCAACGCCGTGCTCGGCCACCGGGACCCGCTCACCTGGCAGGGCCACGGCTACGGGCTGCGCAACGAGGCCGGCACCCTGCGCGGCGCCCTGGGCCTCTACCCGGCGCACCGCCCGCTCGCCGCCGCCGCGTACCTGGACGCCCTGCTCTCCCACCCGGCGCCCACGCTCGGACGGCCGCTGGCCACCCTGCTGCTGGAGAACCTGTACGACCTGGCCGTGGAGCCCGGCCGGGCGCTGGTCGACCAGTGCGGGGCCGCGCTCGCCCGCGTCCTGGAGGTCCGCCGCACGCCGGGCGGCGACACCCTGGTGCGGCTGGAGATGAACGCCCGGGACGTCAGCCTGGAGGAGCACGGCGTCCTGATGGACCCGGTCCTCGTCCCCCGGCCCGGCGCCCCCGCCCCCGCAGCCCAGGCAGCACCGGGCGCTCCGGGCGCTCCGGACGGGGTCCACCTGATCGGCAACCTCTGCCTGGAGGCCGACCTGATCACCCGTCGCAAGGTGTTCCTGCCCCGCCTCCCGGCCCCCGGCGACCTGCTGGCCTTCGCCAACACCGCCGGGTACTTCATGGACTTCAGCGCCGACCGGGCCCTCCAGCAGCCCGTCGCGCGCAAGGTCGCCGTCCACCGGCAGGACGGCGCCTGGCACTGGCGCCTGGACGAGCAGTACTGGCCCATCGACGCGACAGCGCCCGACACAACGCCCGACACGACCACCGTCGCCGAGGAACAGGGGGAGAGACAGGCATGAGGTACGACAGCATCACGGACGCGATCGGCGACACCCCGCTGGTCCGGATCGACCCGGCGGTGACCGGTCTTCGACACATCGACCTGTACGCCAAGCTGGAGATGCTCAACCCCTTCGGCTCCGTCAAGGACCGCGCCGCCTGGACCATGACCCGCGACGCGCTCCCGGCCGCCGTCGAACGCGGCGACACGATCGTCGAACTGTCCAGCGGCAACACCGCCAAGGCACTCGCCCTGATCGCCGGCATGCACGGACTGCCGTTCAAGAGCGTCACCAACCGGATGAAGGTCCCCGAGGTCAAGGACCTGCTGCTGCTCCTCGGCGCCGAGATCGAGGAACTGCCCGGCCGCACCGAGTGCCTGGACCCGACCGACACCGACGACCCGCTCACCCGCATCCACCGGATGCTCTCCGAGGCCGACTCCGGGTACCTGCACACCGACCAGTACTACAGCCCCCTCAACCTGGAGGCGCACCTCACCGGCACCGGTCCGGAGATCCTCCGCGACCTCGACGGCCGCGCCCCCGACCACTTCATCGCCTGCGTCGGCACCGCCGGATCGTCCACCGGCGTGGCGAGCGTGCTGCGCGCCCACAACCCGAAGGTCGAGGTGGTCGGGCTGGTCGCGCACAAGTCCGACTTCATCCCCGGCATCCGCACCATCGACGAGGTGCACGAGGTCGGCCTGTTCGACCCCGCCACGTACGACACCATCACCTCGGTGACCGCCGACGAGGCCATCGACGGCATGCTCACCCTGATCCGCCGCTGCGGCATGCTGGCCGGCCCCACCGGCGGCGGCGCCCTCCACGGCGCGCTGCGCCATCTGCGGGCGGTGGACGAGGAGTTGGGCCCGGACTGCGAGGAGCGCAGGACGGCCGTGTTCATCGTCTGCGACCGGGCCGAGAGCTACCTGAGCTACATCCGCCAGCGAAGGCCCGAGCTTCTCAACCGGCCCGCGCGGCCCAACTCCCTGGCCACACTGGTCCCTTCGGAGGTCGAGGCGGCCCGCTCCCTCGACGTGGACGCCGCCCGCCGGTGGATCGCCGAGGAGAGCCCGCTGGTCGTCGACCTGCGCGGGCCCGTCGCCTACGCGGCCCTGCACATCGAGGGCTCGATCAACATCGTCGACGAGCTCTTCGACGAACTCCTGTACGGGGGCCTGCCGTTCGGCTCGAGCCGGCCCGTGCTGCTGGCCTGCCCGGTCGGCGAGAAGTCCGTCCGGTACGCGGCGCTGCTCACCCGGATGGGACACCGGGACGCGCGCAGCCTCGCCGGCGGCATCATCGGCTGGCGCGACGCCGGCGCCCCCCTGGTCCGGGACTGAACGGAGGCGGCCATGACCACCCACGACGAACGATGTACCCCGGTCGGCGTATCCGATGTATCCGGTGTATCCGACGTAGCCGATGTTGCCGACATCGCCGACATCGCTGCCGACCTGGGCGAACTCAGCGACTGGCAGCGGGAGTTGCGTGCCCACTTCCCCATCGTCACCGGCAGCCCCGGCCTGGCGTACCTGGACAGCGCGGCCACCTCGCAGAAGCCGCAGGCCGTGCTCGACACCGTCCAGCGGTACCTCACCACCGCCAACGCCAATGCCGGGCGCGGCACCTACACCTGGGCCAACGCCACCACCGCCCTCGTCGAGCGCACCCGGGCCCGCGTCGCCCGCTTCCTCGGCGACCCGGCGCCGCTGGAACGCTCCGGCGTCCACTTCACCAGCGGCGCCACCGAGGGCCTGCGCACGGTCGCCCGGGACTGGCTGCCCCACCACCTGCGCGACGGCGACGAGATCATCGTCCCCTTCGCCGACCACCAGGCCAACGCCCTGCCCTGGCTGGAGGCCCGCGACCTGCTCGCCGAGCGGGGCGTGCGCGTCACAGTGCGCGAACTGCCGTACGAGGAAGCCTCGCACGACTACGACCCGGCCGCGCTCGCCGGGCTCGTCACCGAGCGCACGGCCTTCCTCGCCGCCACCCACGTGCACCACGTCTACGGCGGCGACATGAACGTCCACCGCCTCCGGGCCGCCGTCGGCCCCCGGGTGCCGATCTGCCTGGACGCGGCGCAGAGCGTCGGCCACCTGCCCGTGGACGTCGGCGCGCTCGACGTCGACTTCCTGGTCTTCTCCGGGCACAAGGCGATGGCCCTGCCCGGCACCGGCGCCGTCTGGGCCCGCAACCTCCGCGGCCCCGAGTTCCGGCCCGGCGGCTGGTCCGGCACCCCCAACACCTGCGGGATCGCCAGCCTGGAGGCCGCCCTCGACTGGCTGGAGGCGGCCGGCACCGACCGCATCCGCCGCTGGATCGTCGCCCTCGCCGCCCGCCTCACCGAGGGGCTGCGCGGGGCGGAGGCGTACGAGGTCCTCGGCTGCCAGCAGAGCCTCGCGGGCGACACCGAGGTGCAGCGGCGCGAGGGGATCGTCACCTTCCGCCACCGCGCGATCGGCTCCAACGACCTCGGCTTCGTCCTCGCCAGCCACGGGCTGATGGTGCGGGCGGACGGGCACTGCCAGGGCCGGGCCGGGGAGTCCGAGAGCTCGGTGCGGGTGAGCCTGCACGTCTACAACACCCCGGAGGAGATCGACCGGCTGCTGGCCGTCCTGCTCACCCTGTAGTGCGCCGGTACGGCCGGCGCCCCCGGGCGAGGGGTGCCGGCCGTACCGGTCGGAATGCTAGAAGGCGCCGCTGGGGGACGTGACGTTCTCGTTCGCGTAGTCGCCGCAGTTGAACAGGCGGGCCTCCGCGCCCTGGTTCAGGCCGCCCCAGCCGTTCAGGCAGTTCTTGGACGCGACCTTCGGCTGGAGCTGGATGTGCCCGCCGTAGTAGGTCTTGTTCCACTGCACGTCACCGGGGTTGGACGAGTTGCAGTAGTAGAGCTTGAGGTGGTTGCCCGTGGTGTCGCCGCCCTCCCAGTTGTTCACGCACAGCGCCTGCCGGTCGGGAGAGAAGTGGGTGTAGACGATCTGGAAGTGGGTGGAGTCCACCGACTCGATGGACCACTGCTGGGCCATGGTGCCGTTGCAGCCCCAGAGCTGCACGATCGTGCCGGGATCCCAGTTCCCGCCCTGGGCGTCCAGGCAGAGGCCGCCGGCGAACCTGATCTCGGTGTAGCCGTCGGCGTGCGCCGGGGTGGCCACCACGAGGCCGAGCAGGGGGACGGAGGCGGCGGCGAGGGCGGCTATGCGCTTGCGGATGGCCATGTCTGTACGTGTTCCTTCGATCTGATGAACGGACGGATCACCAACGTACGCAGAACGCGGGGTGCTGACGGCGTCCCATCCGCGTCCCACGCTCCCGTGACGGCGTCTCAGTGCGATGACCTGCGCATTGGGACGGCGCCCGAGGCGAAACTGGAGACGTCCCGGCCCGCAAACCGGTGGCCCCCGCCCGCCGCACGCTGGCATGCTGGCCGTGTGGACCGACCCCAGATCTGGCTCGACTTCGCCCCTGAGCTGCACCTCTTCGTCTCCGCCCCCCGGCGCGGCGGCCGCTCCGCGCTGCGCACCGACGGCGCCTCCACCCTCGGCCACGTCGTCGAGTCGCTGGGCGTCCCGCTCACCGAGGTCGGCGAACTGCTGGTGGACGGCCGCCCGGTGCCCGACTCCCACGTCCCCGCCGACGCCGAGGAGATCACCGTCCGGGCCGTCGCCAGGCCGCTGCCTTCCGGAGGCGCCCCGCCGCGCTTCCTGCTCGACGTCCATCTGGGCACCCTCGCCCGCCGGATGCGCCTGCTCGGCATCGACGCAGCCTACGAGAACCCCGACATCGGCGACGCCGCGCTCGCCGCCCGCTCCGCCGCCGAGCAGCGCGTCATGCTCTCCCGTGACCGGGGCCTGCTGCGGCGGCGCGAACTGTGGGTCGGCGCGTACGTCTACAGCCACCGCCCCGCCGAGCAGCTGCGCGACGTGCTCTCCCGGTTCGCGCCGCCGCTGGCGCCCTGGAGCCGCTGCACCGCCTGCAACGGCGCGCTGCGCCCGGCGAGCAAGACCGCCGTGCGCGAGCAGCTGCACGACGGGACGGAGCGCTCGTACGACGCCTTCGCCCAGTGCGTCGAGTGCGGACAGGCGTACTGGCGCGGCGCCCACCACGCCCGGCTGGAGGCCATCGTCGACGAGGCCGTGCGCGAGTTCGGCGGCGCGGCGGCGGTGTAGTCCGCGCGGCGGTGTAGTCCATGCGGCGGGGTCCTGCCAGGGCCCGAGGCGCCCTGGCAGGCGGCCCGGCGGCCGTGGTCCCATCGGCGGCGGGGGACGAGCCCGAAACTCCGTGCACGTGACGAGAGGGGCCGGGTCGTCAGATGGATTCTCAGTCTTCGCAGCCGCCGCAGCCGCCGCAGTCTCCGCAGAGGCACTCGCCACCGAGACAGTCGCCACCGAGGCAGCCGTCGCGCCGCCCGCTGGCCGCGCTGCTCGCCGCCACCGCCGTCCTCGGCCTCGCCGCCGCGCCCGCCTCCGCGCAGCCGGGCACCGCCGCCGAGCCACATCTTCGGTCACGCTACGTGGCCATGCCCGACGGCGTACGCCTCGCCGTCGACGTCCACCTCCCCGAGGGCACCCGCCCCGGGGCGCACCTGCCCACCGTCCTGGTCACCCAGCGCTACTGGCGCGCCCGCGTCCTGCCCGGCGCCCCGGACAACGCCACCAACAGCACCGCCGAAGCCTGGAACGCCCGCGGCTACGCCTACGTCGTCGCCGACCTGCGCGGCACCGGCGCCTCCTTCGGCACCCTCACCGCCGAACTCGGCGAGCAGATCACCGCCGACAGCGGCCCGCTCAGCGACTGGATCGCCGCCCAGCCCTGGTCCAACGGCCGCGTCGGCACCACCGGCGTCTCCTACGGCGGCGACACCGCCGTGCTCGCCGCCTCCCTCGGCAACCACCACATCGCCGCCGCCGCGCCGACCTCCTACGACTTCGACCCGTACGAGGACCTCGTGCGCCCCGGCGGCATCGAGATCCAGCCCCGCATCGCCCCGTACGCCCTGCTGCTGAGCATCCTCGACGCCCGCGCGGGCACCACCTGCGAGACCAGCGACGAGACCCGGGCGCTGTGCGGACGGACCGGCCTCACCGGCGCCACACCCCGCCCGGTGGACGGCCCGGACGGCCCGGCCCTGCTCGCCGCCGCCCGCGCCGAGCACGCCGGCAACGCCAACCTGGTGGAGATGGCGCACGCCGGCACCTACCGCGACTACCGGGACGGGCCCAAGAACTGGACGTCCGGCAGCGTCGGCGAGCGCACCGAGGCCATCGAGGAGGGCGGCGTGCCCGTGCTCACCCTCGCCGGCTGGCTGGACGCGGGCACCGCCAACGGGGTGCTCTCCCAGTTCACAAGCCTCGACAACACCCAGGAGGCGTGGCTCGGCCCCTGGAACCACGGCGCCTCCCACCTCGCGGACCCGTTCCTGCCCGAACGCGCCCTCACCCAGCAGGAACGGGCCGCACTCAACGAGCGGGCCTACGCCTTCTTCGACCGCTACGTCCGCGACGGCGAACAGCCGGACGGGCGGCGGCAGTTGCACTACTACACCTTCAACGAGGGCCAGTGGCGCACCACCACCCGCTGGCCCCTGCCCGGCACCCGCACCCAGCGGCTCTACCTCGGCGAGGGCAACACCCTCACCCGCCGACGGCCCTCGCCCGGCCAGAGCGGCCAGGGCGGCCAGGGAGACCAGAGCGGCCAGGGCGGTCAGAGCGGCCAGGGCGGCCAGGGCGGCGACCTGCTGCGGCTCGACCCCACCGCCGGTACCGGGGACCTCGACCGCTGGAACACCAACCTCGGGGCGGCCCCCGTGGTCTACCCCGACCGTGCAGCCGTCGACGCCAAGCTCCTCAGCTACACCACCGCACCCCTGGGCGCCGACACCCGGGTGACCGGCAACGGCCGCGTCACCCTCGACGTGACGGGCCTCGCCGGATCGGCGCACGGCGCCCTGCACGTCTACCTGGAGCACGTCGCACCCGACGGGAGGGTCACCTACCTGACGGAGGGCCAACTCGCCCTGGAGAACCGGGCCCTGGCCGAGGGAAACCCGGACTGGCGGCGGCTGCGCACCCCGCGCACCTACGCCGGAGCGGACGCCCGGCCCTTCCCGCAGGGCCGCGCCGAGTCCGTCACCCTGGACCTGCTTCCCGTCGCGGCGCTGTTCCGGGCCGGCGACCGGATCAGGCTCACCGTCGCCGCCGCCAACCCCGACTCCTTCGAACTGCTCCCGGCGAACGGCGACGCCGGCTACCTGATCGGGCACGGCGGCGCCCGCCCGTCCGCCCTGGACCTGCCGGTGGTGCGCTGATCGGCCGGCCCGCTGTTCCGCCGCCCTCGGCCGTACGGCGGCCGAGGGGTGCCGGGCGGCCCGGCACGGCGGAGAATCTCCCCAGGGAGCGCCGGAGGAGGCCGCGGTGGAGTTCGAGGTGATGATCGAGATCCCGCAGGGGTCGCGCAACAAGTACGTGATGGACTTCGCCGCGGGCCGCATCCGCCTGGACCGCACGCTGTTCACGGCCACCGCCTACCCGACCGACTACGGCTACGTCGAGGGCACCCTCGGCGGGGACGGAGAGCCGCTGGACGCCCTGGTGCTCGGCGGCGACCCGGCCGTCCCCGGCTGCGTGCGCACCTGCCGGGCGGTGGGCATGTGGGTGATGCGCGACGAGCGCGGCCCGGACCAGAAGGTGCTCTGCGTCCCCGCGCACGACCCGCGCTACCGGGACCTGCGGGGCATCGGCGACCTGAGGGAGTTCGACCTGCTGGAGATCACCCACTTCTTCCAGGTGTACAAGGCCCTCGAGCGCGGCAAGTCCGTCGAGGGCTCCCACTGGGCGGACCGGGACGCGGCGTACGCCGAGATCGCCGCCTCCCGCGCCCGCGCGGTGGGCACCCGCTTCGCCCGCCCCGCCCATGAGCGGAGAGCCCTCTAGAGCCGCGCGCTGCTCAGGATCGCCCGGACCTCGGCCGCGATGGCGGCCTCGTTGCTCTCGAACTCGGGCGCGGTGAGGCGGTCCTGTTCGGTGGGCAGCCCGGTGAGTACGGGGGTGTGCAGGTGGCCGCCGGGCAGGTCGGGGGCGAGTTCCAGGCGCAGCCGGTTGGAGCGGTAGGCGACCTCGTTGGAGAGGTAGCCGCCCCCGCCGCCGTTGACGGCGCGCGAGCCCTCGGTGGGGCCGTCCTCCCGGTCGACGGGGTCCTCGGCGCCCGCGGCGATCTCGGTGACGGTGGTGTTGAGGTACACCGGGAACGGCTGCTGGACGGCCGTCATGGCGTCGGTGGGCAGGCTGGTGCGGATGAACTCGGGCCCCTCGCCCAGCCCGGGGGCGTCCACCGGGTGCGTCCGGGTGCCGCCGGATCGGGCGGCCACGTTGTCGGTGGCGGGGTCGGCGCTGCGGGCGCGTCCGGCCCAGGCTTCGAGGGTGAAGACGCCGGGGTAGCCCTGGCTGATGCTGGTGATCAGGTCGGCGGCCTGCGGCCCGGGCTCCAGGTGCTTGCCGTACGCGCGCTCCACGATGCCGCGGTCGAAGTCGCCGTAGCGCACGGGCAGGACGACGGCCCGGACCTCGGCGGTGCTGCCGTCGGCGAGGGTGATGCGGCGGCCGTGGAGCTGGAGGACGGCCGCGCCGGCGGGGTTGGCGCGGCGGGGCTCGGTGTCCAGGCCGTACGGGTCGAAGCCGCTGATGAAGACGTGCCGCACACCGGGGGAGTCGTCGGACCCGTTGCCGGAGCCGTTGCCGGACCCGTCTTCGGACCCGCCGCCGAAGCCGTCGTCCAGTCCGCGCGAGGCGTCCTCGAAGCGGCTGCGCAGCGCGGCCAGGTCGACGGCGAAGGCGGGCTGCCAGCGGGCGAGTTGGACGGTCATGGCGAGCCTGGTCCAGTACAGCGGGCGGTCGTCGAGGGCGGGCAGTTCGCCGGACGGGCGGCGGCCCTGGGCGCGGTCCACGCCCGCCTGCCACAGCGCCCGGCCCCAGCCGGTGACGACCCGTTCGGCCTGGCGGGCGCTGCGGGCGGAGCAGAGCGCGGCGGGGAAGGCGCGCGGCAGCCCGTCGAGGCCGGAGCGCTCGGTGAACGCGGCCGTGCGGGCGTCCTGGAGGCGGGCCTGTTCGGCGTCCGGCTGTTCGGCGTCCGGCCGTGCGGCGGTGGCGCGCAGGCAGTCGGCCGGGGCGGGTGTGGGTGCGGGGGCGGCCTGGGCGACGGCCGGGGCGAGGAGGGCGGCGAGTGTTCCGGTGAGGGCGGCGGCCAGCCCGGCGGCGCGGCGAAGGCGTGTCATGTCCACCGACAATAGGGGTCGGGCTGACGCCCCGCCAGAGTGCCGCCGCAGAGCCCGGCGCGGTCCCGGCGCGGTCCCGGGACGGTTCCGGCGCGGTTCCGGTGCGCACTCCTTCGACGCTGATCGATCAACCGGGAACCGTGATGACCTCTACAGCGTTGTCGTCGTCGAACGGGGATACGACGGTAGACGTTAATCGGCACGGCTGTGGAGGAAGTCCCATGAGTGTGGCCCTGACCAGGGGCGCCAACGTCTCGCTGAGCAGGCTGGCCCCCGGGCTGCGCACGGTGCGCGTCGGCCTCGGCTGGCAGGCGGGCGGCGGCTACGACCTGGACGCCAGCGCGCTGCTGTGCGGGCCCGGCGGCAAGGTGCTCTCCGACCAGCACTTCGTCTTCTTCAACAACCTGCGCAGCCCGGACGGCGCCGTCCGCCACGCGGGCGCCTCCGGCGCGGTCGGCGGGGACCAGGAGCGGATCGAGGTCGGCCTCGCGGAGGTCTCCGCCGGGGTCGAGAAGATCGTGTTCGCGGTGGCGATCTACGACGCGGCGCCCCGGAGGCAGACCTTCGGGCAGGTCCACGGCGCCTTCATCCGCGTCGCCGACGAGGACAGCGGCGCCGAACTCGCCCGCTACGACGTGGCGGCCCAGGCGGGCAGCGAGACGGCGATGGTCTTCGGCGAGCTGTACCGCAGCGGCGCGGAGTGGAAGTTCCGCGCGATCGGGCAGGGCTACGCCTCGGGGCTCGCCGGGATCGCCACCGACTTCGGGGTGGACGTCCTCCAGCCCGCCGCGCCCGCCGCGGCTCCCGCCGCCGCCGTTTCCGCTGCGCCCGCCGTCCTCCCCAAGAACCAGCCAGTGACAGGGAGTTCCCCCGTGACCTGCTTCTTCGACCCCTCGCACGGCCCCGGCTCGACGGCGGTCCTGTGGCAGCCGCAGTGGGGCGTGCCGCGCCAGGTCGAGGCGTGCGCGGCCTGCGCCCAGCGGGTGCACACCACCGTCCCGCCGTTCTACACCCCGCCCCAGGCCGGTTACCCGCAGCAGGCCCAGCCCCAGGTGCCCGGCCAGGCCCAGCCCGCCGAGGGCGGCGGCCGCCGCTTCGGCACCGGCGCCATGATCGGCGCGGGCGCGGCGGGCCTGGTCGGCGGCATGCTGATCAACGAGGCGCTCAGCGACGACGCCCCCGAGGTGGTCGTCAACAACTACTACGAGAACGACGACGACGGCTTCTTCTAGACCGCTTCTAGACCGCGGAGTTCCTGCGGGCCGCGGGGATCATGTCGAACGGCCGTACGGCGCAGACGCGTCGTGCGGCCGTTCGGCGTTCGCGGGCGCCCGTCAGGCGGTGCGCCGGAACGCCCCCGCGCGCGCCGCTGCCTCGGCGGCGGCGGCCGCGCGGTCGGCGCATGCCTCGTCCAGGGGCTCGGCGGTGGTGAGCATCCGGTAGTACAGCGGCGCCGAGACGGCCCGGATCACCTCGAACGGGTCGGTGTCCGGCGGGAGTTCGCCGCGCTCCACGGCCTCCGTGACGCAGGGCGCCCACTCCTCGACCCGGCGCCGGTAGAACCGGTGCAGTGCCTCGGCGGTGCCCCGGTCCCCGTCGGCGGCGAGGAGGACAGCCCGGAAGAGCGCCCCCTGCCGTGGGTCCGCCAGGGTGCGCCGGACGAGGTGCGCGTTGGCCCGCAGGTCCTCGGTGAGCGAGCCGGAGCGGGAGCGCGGCAGCGACTGTTCGGCCATGTCCGCAAGCAGGTCCGCGACCAGTGCGGTGGTGCTGCCCCAGCGGCGGTAGACGGTGGTGCGGCCGACCTCGGCGCGCTGGGCGAGGTCGCCGAGGTCCAGTCCGGCGAAGCCGCGCTCGACGAGGGCGTCCTCGGCGGCCCGCAGGACGGCGGCGCGGACCCGGGCCGTGCGCCCGCCGGGGCGGACGGTGCCGGGCTGCTCGTGGGCGGCGTCGGGAGCGTCGGACATTAACGGGATTCCTGTTCCATTAGCCATTCGGAGTCTGCTAGGTTCGAGGCATCTTAACGGAACGCGAGTCCCATTAGGGGTTCGAGGGAGGAACACTGCCATGGAACACCGCCGCCTCGGCGCCTCCGGCCTCAAGGTCCCCGTCCTCAGTCTCGGCACCGGCACCTTCGGCGGCCGGGGCCCGCTCTTCGGCGCCTGGGGCACCACCGACGCCCAGGAGGCCCGCCGCCTGCTCGACATCGCCATCGACGCCGGGGTCACCCTCTTCGACACCGCCGACGTCTACTCCGACGGCGCCTCCGAGGAGGTCCTCGGCCAGGCCCTGCGCGGCCGCCGCGACCAGGTCCTCATCTCCACCAAGGCCGGGCTCCCGCTCGGCGACGGCCCCCGGGACGCCGGCACCTCCCGCACCCGCCTGATCCGCTCCGTCGAGGACGCGCTGCGCCGCCTCGGCACCGACCACCTCGACCTGTTCCAACTGCACGCCTACGACGCCGCCACCCCGATCGAGGAGGTGCTCGCCACCCTGGAGGACCTCGTCCGCGCCGGCAAGGTCCGCTACACCGGCGTCTCCAACTTCTCCGGCTGGCAGCTGATGAAGTCCCTCGCCCTCGCCGACCGCCACGGCCGCCCCCGCTACGCCGCCCACCAGGTCTACTACTCCCTCGTCGGCCGCGACTACGAGTGGGAGCTGATGCCCCTCGCCGAGGAGGAGGGCGTCGGCGCCCTGGTCTGGAGCCCCCTCGGTTGGGGCCGCCTCACCGGCCGCATCCGCCGCGGCGAGCCCCTCCCCGCCGGCAGCCGCCTGCACGACACCGCCGACTACGGCCCGCCCGTCGAGGACGAACTCCTCCACCGCGTGGTCGACGCCCTCGACGCGATCGCCGCCGAGACCGGCCGCACCGTCCCCCAGATCGCCATCAACTGGCTGCTGACCCGCCCCACCGTCTCCTCCGTCATCATCGGCGCCCGCAACGAGCAGCAGCTGCGCCAGAACCTCGGCGCCGTCGGCTGGACCCTCACCGACGACCAGCTCGCCCGCCTCGACGCCGCCAGCACCCGCACCGCCCCCTACCCCCACTTCCCCTACCACCGCCAACCCGCCTTCGCCCGCCTCAACCCGCCCCTGGTCGCCTGAGCCCGGCCCTGGTCGCCTGACCCCGGCCGATTACGGGCGGAGCAGGACGGGAGGGGCCACGCCCAGGACCCTGGACGATCAAGAATCGCCAACACCGCTCGGTAGGCCGATGAGCGCCGTGGAGCAGGCCAGAATCACGAGCGGACGGAAGGAGGCTCGTCGTGAGTACGGCACCCCACGCCGCCGGCGACTACAGCACTGTCAGCGACCCCGAGCGGGCGTTGAAGTATGCGATCCGACATTTCGCCGGCGACCGCGTCGAGATCATCGAGGGAGTCATCACCCCCAGGTCGCCGTCCTGGGCGCACGAGTCCGCCGCCGAGGTGGTGCGCCGCCAGATCACTCCCCGTACGGACGAGCTCGACCTGGTGTCCGGCTCCGGCAACCTCGACCTGCCCGGCAGCGAGAACTGGTACATCCCGGACCTCGCCGTCGTGCCCGCCGAGCTCGCCGCGAAGGCCGAGGGCGCGCTGCTGCCCGACCAGACCCTCCTGATCGTCGAGGTCACCTCCCCGTCCAGTGCGGAGACCGACCGAGTCGTCAAGCGCCGCCGCTACGGCCAGTACGGTGCCCCGATCTACCTCCTCATCGATCGGCAGAACCGCACCTGCACGCTGTTCAGCGAACCGAGCCGCCTCGGCTACGCGAGCGAGAGCGGTCCGCACCCCTTCGGCGCGCCCGTCCGCCTACCGGCGCCCTTCGACGTCGAGCTCGACACCGCTCGCCTCTAACCGACATGCCGGGGGCGGAAAGGCCGGAAGCCGCCTCCCGAGGGGAGACGGCTTCCGGCAGCTGGCGGCGCTTACCGCTTGCGGTCGACCAGCTTGGTGACGCGGTGACCGAGCTTCTGGGCCGGCTTCTCGATCCAGCGGTGGGTCAGGTGGCTGACGGCGAGGACGGCGGCGCAGAAGGCGAAGCCCAGCGCCATGCGTCGGCCGGTGCCGATCGAGGTGACGGAGCCGGGGCCGATCAGCTTGAGCAGCACGCACAGCAGGACGGCGTGTACCAGGTAGACCGAGTAGCTGATGCCGCCCAGCCAGGTCAGCACCCGGGGCATGCGCCGGTTGCGCAGCGCCATGCCGACGGCGAACGTCGCCCAGACAGCGAGCAGGGTGATCGGCCACTGCCACTGGATCTCGGGGGTGCGCCGGCCGGTCTCGCCGTAGCGGCTGCCGACGTAGAGTCCGGCGCCCAGGGTGATGGCGAGGCCGATCCAGCAGACCCAGCGGTTGATCTGGCCCTGCTCGGCGCGGTAGATCGCGGTGCCGGCGAACATGGTGGAGAGCACGACCAGGCTGAACCAGCCCGGCATCCGGGAGTGCCCCATGACCAGCACGGTGGCCAGGCCGCCCAGGGTCAGCGCCCCGAGGATCGCCAGCGGCCGTCGGCGGCTCATGATGGCGACCAGGCCCACGGCCATGACGGCGGCGGTGGCGGCGACCAGGCGCTTCTGGCCCGGCAGGGTGTGGAACAGGGTGAGCACCGGGAAGGCGCCGACGGCGGCCACCGCGACCACGGCGAGGCCCGCGGAGATCTCCGCGCTGCGGCGGTGCAGGCCGAGGACGAACAGGGAGGCGACCAGCAGGTAGAAGACCATCTCGTAGGAGAGGGTCCACATCACGTACAGCGTGCCGTTGACGCCCAGGAAGTCGTGCAGCATCGTCGCGTTGCCCAGGGCGGCGATCGCCGGGTGCGCGGCGGAGAACCAGTGCACCGGGGAGAGCGCCGGGGTGGTGTAGCCGAGCTTCCACACGGCGACGCCCGCCAGCACGACGAGCAGGCACAGCGGGTAGATGCGGAAGAGCCTGCTGACCCAGAACCCGCGCACGCTGCCCCGCCGCTCCAGGGAGGCCGGCACGATGTAGCCGCTCACCAGGAAGAAGAGGAAGACGCCGTAGGACCCGAGATCCACGTGGCGGCTGATCCGGACGAAGGTCTCCGGCATGACCAGCTGCGTGAAGTGCTGGACCACGATGGTCAGCGCGGCCAGGCCGCGCAGGGCGTCGAGCCAGCCGAGGCGGGGCTTCGCCGGAGCGGCGGAGGGCAGGGCGCCGTCCGCCGCCGCCTGCTGCGGCGGGTTGTGGGATATGAGAGACACCCGAGGAGGTTAGCGCAGCGTTCGTACGCCAGATCGACCCGCGTGCCGACCGTTGTGCGCCCGCGATCGGTCAGCGGCGGGCGGGTTCGTGGGGGCGGGGGG
>NZ_JOCF01000103.1 GCF_000720635.1 Streptomyces sp. NRRL WC-3742
CCCCTCACCCGAACGGCCGCCCCCCGCCGCCGGAGGACACTGGTACCGGCCCCGCCCGCACGAGACCTCCGGAGGAACGGTGAGCGCAGCCCCCATCCCCCGCACCCAGGACGCCGTCGCCGCAGCTCTGCCCCCGGCGCAGCGGATGGAGTTCCACCGCGAGATGGGTGAGACCATCGGCGACGTCCTGCGACGCTGGTGGCTGCGGGCCGAGCTCTACCAGGACCCGGAGGGCGACCGCATCCACGCCGCCGTCCAGAACGGAACCGCCCTCGGCACCTCCGCCTCCGCCGTCCTCCGCCGCCTCGGCACCCGGTGAGCGCACCCGATTTCCCGTGCCGTGCTCATTCCCACGCCCCGAGCTCAATCGTGGCGTGACAAAAGAAACGAACCGCACAGCAACGGGCGGCCCGGCTGACTCGGCCGGGCCGCCCGAACTACGGGAATCCGGTATTGCGGAAATAAAATAGGAACAAATTTGAGTGGGTCCGGGTGCAAGCACCCGGACCCACTCAATAGACCGAGTTCCCCACCCGCCCGCCCTCACTGGAAAACACGCGATTCCGGCGGCCCCAGCCAGGACTGGCCGGGGCCGCCGGAACTCAAGCGCTGCGCAGGAAGTCGGCCTGGCCGACTTCCTGCGCAGCGGTATTTGATGCGGCTGTTCCCGCTGCCCGCCGGAAGGTTCCGGCGGGCAGCGGGACAGGAGCCTGGGCTGGATCAGCGGCGGCAGGTCAGAATTCCGCCGAGTGATCCGAACAGATCACCCCCATCGCCCTGCCCGGACCCCCGGCCCACCATCGTCAGCCGGCCGGCACCCGAAGATCGGCGTGCACCGTCTTGCCGAACTCGTCGGCCGTGACACCCCACTGCCCACGCGTGAGCCTGTGGATCAGCGCGAGGCCCCGGTGGCACTCCTCGTCGACGCCCGCCGCGATCAGGACCGGCATGGTGCGGGAGCCGTCCCGCACCGAGATGCGCACGATCCCGGCCGTCACCCTGCGAATCCTGACGGTCATGTGCGTGAGGCAGCCCGTCCTGACGGCATTTCCGACCAGCTCGGACACGATCAGCTGGGCGTCGTCGATCAAGCCCTCCAACTCCCAATCCACGAGCTTGCCCCGGACGAGTCGGCGCGCCCGGGCCGCCGACTCGGGACGGTAGGGCAGGACGGCGGTGGCAGGTACCAGGACACGGGACGATGCTTGGGCGATGGCAGACACGAATCGCTCCCTCAGGTGGCATGTCAGCCCGGAGTCGGGCTTCTCCCAGTTCACCGTCCGTGGACCAGCCATGAGCGCTGAGCGACCGGCCGTTTGACCGGACGTTTTCGCATCAACGACAACCACACGCGCATCAGCGGTGGCAGAGTGTCGCCAGCAATCGACTCTGCGCAGGGGGCATTGTGGCTGCTCGAAGGCTGGCCGATCTCCGGAAGGCCGCCGGTTACACCCAGGAATCCTTAGTTGATGCCTTCGCGTCGATGGCCAACAGCTTGGCCATCGACGCGGCCGTGAGCGTTCGCCAACTCCGCCGCTGGGAGTCACCGAACCCTCAGCTGGCCGTCGAACAGCGGCGTCCATGGGAGGCGGTGGCGGCGGCCACCGCGTCAGTGGAGTTGGCCCGAGTGCACGGCGGCGCCCGGGTTCGATCGGTCGTGGCCCTGAGGCTCGCACGGGCGCTCTCTGCGGCCGGAGATCATGCAGGGGCGCGGAGCTCGCTCACGCTCGCGCTCACCTGGCACGACCGGGCGGACAAGGACACCGATGCACCTCGGTGGACGGCGTTCTCCGGTCAGGTCGAGATCGACTACGCCACGGCCGCATGGCACGTACAGACCGGGCGTCCGGCCCATGCGATCCCCTTCCTCCGATCAGCCCTGAAACAGCTCGGGCCGACGTACAGCAGGAACGCGGCCCTGTACCGGGCGCGCCTGGCCGAGGTCCTCCTGGAGGCCGGCGAGGTGGAGGAAGCCTGTGCGGAGGCGCTGGCGAGCGCCTCCGCAGCTCAGGGCATGACCTCGGCCCGGCTGGTGGACCGATTGGGCGCAGTGGCATCGTCGGCCGAGCGGATCGGTACGGCACCGGCGCGGGACTTCGTGGCGCGGGTTCGGGCGTTCGGTGTCCGGGTGGAGAACGGGAGGCGGGCGTGACGGTCGTGGTCGAGGTGTTGGACGGCGGGCACACCGCCGTCCTGGAGGAGCAGTTGCGGACCGTTTTCGCCGAAGCCTTCGCGGAGCCGCCGTACGAGGCGGGTCCGCGCGATGTCGAGCGGGCGTTCCGCCGTTTCCGGTCGCAGGTGCGGCGGAGGGGGTTCCGGGCGGCGGTGGCGTTCGACGACGGAACGGCGGTGGGGATGGCGTACGGCTATCCGCTGTCCGCGACCACCGGCTGGTGGGACACGCTCACCGAGCCCGTGCCCGAGGAGATGCGGCGCGAGGACGGGACGCGGACCTTCGGGCTGTTCGAGCTGGCCGTGCGCCCCGCCTGGCGCGGCCGGGGCGTCGGTACCGCGCTGCACCGCGCCCTGGTGGAGGGGCTGGACAACCGGCGCGTGATGCTCAACAGCCGCCCGGAGGCTTCTGCCGCGCAGGCCGCGTACCGGGCGTGGGGATACCGGCGGGTCGGCGCGGCCGTGCCGTGGGAGGGCGCGGCGGTGCACGAGGTGCTGGTGCTGGAACTGTGAATCAGGACGGGACTTCGGCCTGGCGGCGGAAGTCGCGGGCGTGGGCGGCCGCCGTGTCGGGGTCGGTGTCGCTCTCGTTGTAGGTGCCCCACATGCTGCCGTCGGCCCAGTCGCAGACGGCCAGGCGGTGGCCCTCGTACTCGGTGCTGCCGCACTTCATGACGCCCTCGCGGTCGCCCGCGTCGACCTTGTGGAGGTCGGCCGGGGCCATGACGTTGGAGCGCTGGCGGGCGGTCAGGTCGTCGAGTTCGGAGGCGGGCGTGAAGATGTGCTTCTCGTAGACGGTCACGAAGACCATCCGCTCCTGGTCCGCGCTCAGGTAGGTGGTCGCGGAGACGCCCGAGTCGGAGGCGACGCTCACCGTCCGCTTGGCCCTGGACGCCTGCGGGTCGAGCGGCAGCCCGTCGAAGGTCTTCGGGGGCTCGTAGCGGTACGCGCCGAGGTTGGCGAAGTTGTCCGCGAAGTCGACGCCGAACCAGACGGCCCCGAGGGCGGCGGCGGTCGCGACGGTGCGCCAGAGCCGGGCGCGGGAGCGGGGGCGCGGGGCGGCGGGGGTGACGTCGACGAGGAGGTCGGCCTCGGGCTGCGGGTGATCGTGTTCTGACACGGGCCAGATCAGACCAGGTCCGGACCATCCGGGGCAACGGTTTTCGGCCACCACCCCCGCCACAGTTCCCGGAGCGTTCACCTCCCCGGCACCGGGAACTCACCGCCGCCCGGCAGGCTCCCGACAGAGGGGGCCGAGTTGGCTATACAACTCCCCCGCCATTCCGTCGAGCGGAGGAGACACCCGTGACCCCCCTGTCCCCGTACTGGCTGCGCGACAACTGCCCCTGCGCCGAGTGCCGCGACCCGCGCACCGGGCAGAAGCTGTTCCAGATCAACGACCTGCCGGACGACCTCTCGATCGCCGCCAGCGCCGAGGTCGCCGGCAACCTCGAGGTGCTCTGGTCCGACGGCCACCGCTCCCGCTACCCGCTGGCCTGGCTGGACGAGCCGCACGAGGGCGACGGCCGTACGGAACAGGGCAAGCGCCTGTGGGCCGCCGCCGACTTCGCGCGGGGCCTGCCCGAGGCCGAGTGGGCCGCCTACCTCGCCGACCCCGCCGAGCAGGCGTCCGTCCTGGCCGCCGTGCGCCGCAGCGGCTTCGCCCTGCTGCGCGGGGTGGCCACCCAGGACCGCCAGGTCCTCGCCGTGGCCGCGAGCTTCGGGTACGTGCGCGTCACCAACTACGGCGAGCTCTTCGACGTCCGCGTCGAGCCGGACCCGAACAACCTCGCCTTCACCAGCGCGGCCATCGCCCCGCACACCGACAACCCCTACCGCGACCCCGTCCCCACCCTGCAGCTCCTGCACTGCCTGGAGAACTCCGCGACCGGCGGCGACTCCGGCCTGGTGGACGGCTTCAAGGCCGCCGCGCTGCTGCGCGAGGAGGCCCCCGAGGACTTCGCCGTCCTCACCCGCACGCCCGTCCCGTTCGTCTTCCGCGACCGCCGCACCGAACTGCGCGCCGACCGCCCGCTGATCGACGTGGACGCCCTGGGCCGCATCCGCGAGGTCCGGTTCAACAACCGCTCCATCGGGACGCTCAGGGGCGACGGACTCGACGCGTTCTACGCCGCCTACCGCCGCTTCGCCGCCATCACCCTGCGCCCCGAGCTGCAGTTGACCTTCCGCCTCGACCCGGGCGACTGCCTGGTCTTCGACAACACCCGTCTGCTGCACGCCCGTACGGCCTTCGAGCAGGACGGCCGCCGCCACCTCCAGGGCTGCTACGCCGACCTCGACTCCCTCGCCTCCACCCTCGCCGTGCTGCACCGCCGCACCGCCGCGCTGGACGCGATCGCCGACCTGTTCGCGGGCGAGGGCGCCGGGGAGTACCTGGGCGAGGAGGTGACGATGGCCGAGCACATGCTCCAGGCCGCCGCTGCCGCCGAGGCGGCCGGGGCCGAGCCGCACCTGGTGGCCGCCGCACTGCTGCACGACACCGGACACTTCCACGGGGCGCTGCACGGGCGGGATCTGATGGAGGGTCAGGACAATCGCCACAGCGACACGGGCGCCGACTGGCTGGCCCGCTGGTTCGGCCCGGAGGTCACCGAGCCCGTACGGCTGCACGTGGCCGCCAAGCGCTACCTGTGCGCCGTCGAGCCGGGCTACCGCGAGCGGCTCTCCGAGGCGTCCGAGTACACCCTCCGCGTCCAGGGCGGGCCGATGGGCCCGGAGGAGGCCGCCGCGTTCGCCGAACTCCCGGGCGCCGCCGACGCGGTGGCCGTCCGCCGCTGGGACGAGCAGGCCAAGACGGCCGGGGCCGAGACCCCCGGTTTCGACCACTACCGCCCGCTGCTCGCCGCCCTCATGCGCTGAATCCCCCAGGGGCGGGGGCCGAGCTCAGTCCCCGTCCCGCGCGTGCCGCGAAAGCGCCGACGTGGCAAGCGAGTTGTGCACGCTGAACGCCACCGTCCCCGGCAGGTACCGGTCCTGGGACCACTCCACCGGCGTGCCCGTCGGGTCCGTCGTGCGCCGCCGCTCGCGCAGCAGCGGCCCGCCCCGGCGGCAGCCGAGCAGCCGGGCGTCCACCGCGTTGGCGGTGACCACGTCGATGGTGTGGTCGGCGTCGGTGAACAGGATGCCGTGCTCGCGCAGGACTTCGGTGTGCGAGACGACGTCGGCCGGCAGTTCGGCGACGATCTCGCCGACGCGCGGCGGGTAGATCGTCCGCTCGACCATCACCGGCACCCCCGAGAGGGTGCGCAGCCGGACGGTCACGTACACCTCCGCGCCCGGCTCCAGGCGCAGTTGCTCGCGCTCGGCGGCGTCGGCCGGGCGGCGCACCAGGGAGTCGAGGATGCCGCCGGGCTCCTCGCCCCGGGAGTACGCCCAGTGCGTGAAGCTGAGGAGTTCGGAGAAGCTCTGCACCCGGGCGCCGCCGAGGACGACCCGCCGGGTGCCGCGCCGCGAGGTGACCAGTCCGTCGGAGCGCAGCACGGCCAGTGCCTGGCGCACGGTGCCGCGCGAGACGCCGTACCGCTCCGCGAGCGCGCCCTCGGCGGGCAGTCGGCCGGCCTCGCCGTACGCCCCGGTGGTGATGGCCTCGCGCAGGTCGGCGGCGACCTTCCGGTACAGCGCCCCGCCGCGCTCCTCGGCCGCCTTGGCCGGGCGCTCGGACTCAAGTGCCACGTCAGTCAATGTCCCTCCTGGGGCGGTGTCCTGCGCAGCCGTACCGGCGCGGACTGCCCGACCATATCCCGCTGCGCCCTCGAAGCATCGCACCGAACGGATCGAGCTCCGATGGCCGGATTACACCGTTCCCACAGCCGACCCCGGTTCTGGGCCGTCCGTTCACCTTCCCGTCACCGTGCTCCGGGTTACTTACCCCCGTCAGCGAAGTTGGCTAGTCAACTCGGACGGCTCCGAACCGCCGCCACTCGCAGTGATCCCCCGATCAGACACCCGCTCCCAGTTCCCCCTTCTCAGGAGACTGAACCCGTGTCCGTGCACCGCGCCCGTACCGCCGCCCTCGCGGCCGTCCTGACCGCCGCCGCACTCTCGCTCACCGCCTGCGGTTCCGCCGGCTCCTCCTCCACCAAGGCCGGTGGCAACGACGTCTCGGGCGGCAAGAACCCGAAGACCGCCACCTCCCTCGCCGACTTCGGCGGCATGGACGGCCTCGTCGCCGCCGCCAAGAAGGAGGGCAAGCTCCACGTCATCACGCTGCCGCGCGACTGGGCCAACTACGGCAAGCTGATGGACGGCTTCAAGGCCAAGTACGGCATCGAGATCGAGGACGAGAACCCCGACGGTTCGAGCCAGGACGAGATCAACGCGATCACCTCCCGCAAGGGCCAGGACCGCGCCCCCGACGTCGTCGACCTGGGTGCCGCGTTCGCCACCTCCGGCGCGAAGCAGGGCCTGTTCGCCGCGTACAAGGTCCAGGACTTCGACAAGATCCCGGCCACCATGAAGGACGCCGGCGGTCTGCGCTACAACGACTACGGCGGCTACATCTCGATCGCCTGCGACGCCAAGAAGGTCGGCACCTGCCCGAAGACCTTCGCCGACCTGCTCAAGCCCGAGTACAAGGGCATGGTCGCGCTGAACGGCAACCCGACCAAGGCGAACGCCGCGTACAGCGCCGTCATGGCCGCCTCCCTGGCCAACAGCGGCTCGCTGGACAACATCCAGCCCGGCATCGACTTCTTCGGCAAGCTGAAGCAGGCCGGCAACTTCAACCCGGTCGAGGTCACCCCGGCGACCATCGAGAAGGGCGAGACCCCGATCACCATCGACTGGTCCTACCTGAACGCCGGCTACGCCGAGAAGTTCAAGGACAAGGGCATCGACTGGCAGGTCACCATCCCGGCCGACGGCGTCTACGCCAACTTCTACAACCAGGCCATCAACAAGGACGCGCCGCACCCGGCCGCCGCCCGCCTGTGGGAGGAGTACCTCTACAGCGCGGAGGGCCAGAACGGCTTCCTGGGCGGCTTCGCCTCCCCGGCCCTGTTCGACGCCATGAAGGCCGCCGGCACCCTGGACACCGCCGCCGCCGCGAAGCTGCCGGCCGTCGAGAAGCCCTTCACCACCTTCCCGACCGACGACCAGACCACGGCGGCCAAGAAGGTCGTCACCGAGAACTGGGCCAAGGCGATCGCGGGCTGACCTGAGATGACCACGGCTCCCACCCCGGTGCCGGCCAGCACCCCCGCCGCCCAGAGCGGCGGGGGTGCCCCCGGCCCCGTATCCCCCGGCTCCCCCGAATCGGCCTCGGCCCGCACCGCCAAGGCCCCCCGCCCCGGCCGACGCCGCTCCGGCGGCAGCCGCGCCTGGCTGGCCGCCCTCCCCCTGCTGCTGTTCTTCGTGATCGGCTTCGGGCTGCCCGCCGTCGCGATCGCCATCGGCGCGTTCACCACCTCCACCGACGCCCCCGACGGCGGCGGCACCTTCACCACCGACAACATCACCAGTTCCCTCCAGGGCGCCTACTGGACGGCCCTGTGGGGCAGCGTGAAGCTGTCGCTGCTGACCGCGTTGATCGCCGTGATCGTCGGCCTGCCGCTGGCCCAGGCGGTCGCGACCTCCCGCTTCCGGATGTTCCGCGAGGCCGTCATGTCCGCCTCCGGCGTGCTCGCCAACTTCGGCGGCGTCCCGCTGGCGTTCATGTTCGTCGCCACCCTCGGCAACTCCGGCGAGGTCACCAAGAAGCTCGGCCTCACCAAGCACGGCTGGAACCTCTACACCTTCTCCGGCCTCTCGGTGGTCTACCTCTACTTCCTGGTGCCGCTGATGGTCATCACCATCACCCCCGCGCTGGAGGGCCTCAGGACCCAGTGGCGCGAGGCCGCCTCCAACAACGGCGCCACCGCGCTGCAGTACTGGCGCCACGTCGCGCTGCCCGTCCTGCTGCCCTCGCTGCTCGGCGGCTTCGTGCTGCTGTTCGGCGCCTCCTTCGCCGCGTACGCCACCGCCGAGGCCATGGTGGGCAGTTCGGTGCCGCTGATCTCGATGCAGATCGGCGACGCGCTGTCCGGCAACGTCCTGGTCGGCCAGGGCAACCTCGCCCTCGCGCTCGGCCTCGACATGATCGTGGTCGCCTGCCTGGTGATGGCCCTGTACCTGCCCCTTCAGCGCCGGAGTGCCAAGTGGCTCGCCTGATCAATCGCATCCGTTTCGGCCGCGGCGTCGTCCTGCTGATCTGCGGGATCTACTTCGCGGTGCCGATGGCCGCCTCGCTGTGGTTCAGCGTCGACGACAACAAGGGCGGCACCACCTTCCGCGCCTACACCGAGCTGCTGAACGCCCCCGGCTTCACCGACAGCCTGGTGCTCAGCCTCGAACTGGCCGCCGTCACCGTCGCCGTGCTGCTGCTCCTGCTGGTCCCGGCGGTGCTCGCCGCCCGGCTCGGCGCCCCCAAGCTGCGCCCGGTGATCGAGGTGATGTGCTCGATGCCGCTGGTCGTCCCCGTCGTCGCACTCACCACCGGCATCATCGGCGTGCTGCGCTGGGGCCCGGACTACCTGCAGGACACCCCGTTCTTCCAGACCGTCGTCGCCATCCAGGACCCGGACTTCCCGATCGTCCTGATCATCGCGTACGTGCTGATGGCGCTGCCCTTCGCCTACCGGGCGATCGACTCGGGCCTGCGCGGCGTGGACGTGGTCACCCTGGTCGAGGCGGCCCGCAACTGCGGCGCCGGCTGGATGCGCGCGGTGTTCACCGTCGTGCTGCCGAACCTGCGCAGCGCGCTGCTGAACGCGGCCGTGCTCACCGTCGCCCTGGTGCTCGGCGAGTTCACCACCGCCTCCATCCTCGGCTTCGCCCCCTTCTCGGTGTGGATCAACTCCAACGGCAAGAGCGACGGCCAGATGTCCGTCGCGGTCTCGATGCTCAGCCTGCTGATCGTCTGGGTCGTCCTGCTGCTGATGTCCGCCGTCGGCCGTGGCCGCAAGGGCGCCCGGTCCTGAACCGTAGCGCCACCCGGCCCTGAACCACCCACCGCCTTCCAGGAGTTACCAGTCATGACCACGGCCACCGCCATCCCCGGCGGCGTCGCGCTCGCCCCGGGCAGCGCCACCGTCGAGTTCCGCGACCTGCGCCGCAGCTTCGGCGCCACCACCGCCCTCGACGGCCTGGACCTCACCGTCCACCCCGGCGAGCTCCTCGCCCTGCTCGGCCCGTCCGGCTGCGGCAAGACCACCGCGCTGCGCATCCTCGCCGGCTTCGAGACCCACGACTCCGGCGAGGTGCTCGTCGACGGCAGGGACATCACCTCCATCCCGGCGCACAAGCGCGACGCGGGCATGGTGTTCCAGTCCTACAGCCTCTTCCCGCACCTGACGGCCCTCGACAACGTCGCCTTCGGCCTGCGGATGCGCGGCACCGGCAAGGCCGACCGCCGCAGGCGCGCCCTGGAGCTGCTGGAGCTGGTCGGCCTGCCGCACCGCGCCGAGCACTACCCGCACCAGATGTCCGGCGGCCAGCAGCAGCGCATCGCGCTCGCCCGCGCCCTCGCCCTGCAGCCGCGCGTGCTGCTCCTGGACGAGCCGCTGTCCGCGCTGGACGCCAAGGTCCGCCTCCAGCTGCGCGAGGAGATCCGCCGCCTCCAGCAGGAGCTGGGCATCACCACCCTGTTCGTCACCCACGACCAGGAGGAGGCGCTGTCCATGGCCGACCGCGTCGCGGTGCTGCGCGCGGGCCGGCTCGAGCAGTGCGCCACCCCGTCCGAGCTGTACGGACGCCCGGCCACCGCCTTCGTCGCCGAGTTCGTCGGCACCATGAGCCGCATCCCGTGCACCCGCACCTCCGAGGGCGTCGAGGTGCTCGGCCGCCGCCACGCGGTGGACGGCCAGATCCCGGCCGACGGTGAACTCCACGTCCTCGTCCGCCCGGAGAACGTCGACCTCGCCCCGGCCGAGGACGGCCCGGCGCTCGTCGTCAACGCGTCCTTCCTGGGCGCCGTCACCCGCCTCACCGTCCGCCTGGACGACGGCACCGAGGTCAAGGCCGACCTGCCGACCGAGGCCACCGCCGCCCTCCCCGTCGGCTCGCGCGCCGCGCTCACCCTGCCGGAGCGCCCCGTCCTGGTGGACCGCCGCCCGAACGCTGTGTGATCCTTAACCCTCCCTTGAACCACCCGAAGGTACCGCCATGCCTGAATCCCCCCGCCCCGACGACGCATGCCCCGATGACCTGACCGCACTGCCCGCCGCCGTCCTCTTCGACATGGACGGCACCCTGGTCGACACCGAGCAGCTCTGGTGGCAGGCCGCCGCCGAACTCGCCGAGGAACTGGGCCACCAGCTCACCGACGCCGACGCCCCCGAGGTCCTCGGCCAGGCCGTCGAGCACACCGCCGCGCACCTGCACCGGGCCAGCGGCACCGACCTGCCCGAAGCCGAACTCGCCCACCGCCTGGGCGAGTCCTTCGCGGACAAGGTCGCCGCCGAGACCGTCCCGCGCCCCGGCGCCCTCGCGCTGCTCACCGCCCTGCGCGAGGCCGGGGTGCCCACCGCACTGGTCTCCGCCTCCCCGCGCCGGGTCGTCGACCTGGTGCTCTCCTCGCTGGGCCGCGACTGGTTCGCCGTCACCCTGGCCGCCGAGGACACCGTACGGACCAAGCCCGCGCCCGACCCGTACCTCGCCGCCGCCGAGCGCCTGGGCCTCGCGCCCGCCGCCTGCCTCGCCGTCGAGGACACCCCGACCGGCGTCACCTCCGCCGTCGCGGCCGGCTGCGCGGTGCTCGCCGTGCCGTCCATGCCCGTCCCGATGCCGGAGGGCGACCGGATCACGCTGCTCACCAGCCTGGAACAGGCCGACCTCGCGCTGCTCGGGAAGCTCAGCGCCGCCCCGGTGGGTTGATCCCGGCATGCCGTACGTCCTGCTCGCCCTCGCCATCATCAGCGAGGTCTGCGCCACCAGCTGCCTCAAACTCACCGAAGGCTTCACCCGCCTGTGGCCCAGCCTCGGCGTAGGCATCGGCTACGCCCTGTCCTTCCTCCTGCTCGGCCGCGCGCTCAAGCACATCCCGGTCTCCGTCGCCTACGCCGTCTGGTCCGGCGCCGGGACGGCAGCCGTCGCCGGAATCGGCGTCGTCGCCTTCGGCGAACACCTGGGCCGCCTGCAGTACCTGGGCCTGGCGTTGGTCATCGTCGGCGTCGTCGTCCTCAACCTCAAGGGCAGCCACTGACGCGTCAACTGCCTTAACCGCATCAACTGCCTTGCCGGAGTGGGTGGTCGAACCTTTCGACCACCCACTCCGGCGCATTCACCCGCCGTGACCTAAGCTCAGCTGCCGTGGTCGCCGCCGCTCTCACCTCCCGCCCCGCCGGCACCACCCTGCTCTGGGCCACCCTGTCCACCCCATGGCTCGCGGGCGCCGTCCTCGTGCACCACACCGTCGGCCGGCCCCTGAGCCACGCCCTCTACCTGCTGTACCCGGTCGCCTTCCTGACCGTCAGCACCGTCCTCTTCGAGAAGCCCACCGCCAGGTCCGGCGCCGCCGTCCTCCGACGACGCCGTCGTCAGCGAATGGAACCCGTATGGGCGGCGTACGGGTTGCATCAACGTCGACCGGCCGCACACGAACCCCCGGCTAGCCTCTCGCCGAGTACAGCGATCACCAACACGGGGGTTCCATGGCCGACTTCACAGTCAGCCCCGAGTTCCTCGCCCAGCTCTGCAAGGACCTCAAGGGCTGCGGCGACGAACTCGACCAGGGTTTGAAGGCGTTGAAGGGCGCGAGCCGCAGCGGGCTCGGCTACGACTTCCTGGAGGACGCAGGCAAGCACTTCCAGGACAGGTGGGACTACGGGCTCGGCAAGCTCCGCGAGTCCGTCAAGGAGCTGGTCAAGGGGCTGGAGCAGATCCAGCGGAACTACGACGGCACCGAGCAGAGCATCCTCAAGGCCCTCACCCCGGCAGGCAGTTGATGAGCGGCGGCCCGAAGAAGGACTGGCCCGGCCTCGGCTTCGACCCGGCCCCCGGCGACCAGAGCGCCGTCACCAACCTGAGCGCCACCCTGCGCCGCGTCGCCCAGCACCTGGGCGCCATCCACACCACCCTCGGCCAGATCTCCCACCACGAGGGCAGGTGGACGGGCACGGCCGCCGACAAGTTCGCCGAGCAGTTCGGCCCCCTGCCCGGCTACCTCGGCGACGCCTCCGACTCGCTCACCGCCGCGTACGGCGCGCTCGACACCTGGTACAAGGCGCTCACCGAACACCAGCCCAAGGCCACGGAGTTGGAGCGCGCCGCCGTCCTCGCCGCCCAGCACCGGACGGACGCGAGCCAGGCCCACACCACGGCCACCACCAACCCCGACCTCAAGCTCGCCGGCCAGACCTTCCCCGACGACGCCTCCCTCGCCGCCGCCAAGGCGAAGTACGAGACCGCGAAGAAGCACCTCGACGAGACCGCCGCCACCCTGCGCGGCGCCACCGAGGACCTCCAGCACCTCCGCAGCCAGGCCGCCGCCCTCCACACCACCCACACCGGCGACGCCCGCAAGACCGCCGCCGCCATCCGCAAGGCCGCCGACAGCAAGGCCCCGCCGGAGCCCGGCTGGCTGGACAAGGTCGGCGACTGGCTCGACAAGCACGGCGCCGACCTGCTGACGGTCGCGGCGAGCATCGCGGGCGTCGCGGCGATCTTCTTCCCGCCGCTGGCGCTGGCGGCCGTCGCACTCAGCCTCGCGGCGGCGGGGGCGCACGCCGTGAAATACGGCACCTCGGGGCTGTTGCCCCCTTCCTGGGACAACCTCGGCAACTACCTCACCCTGTCCGGCGACATCCTCGGCGCCGTCCCACTCCTGGGAGCGGCGGGCAAGGGCGCCCTCGTAGCGAAGGCCGGCTGGAGGGCCGGTGCCGCCACGGCCACCAAGGCAGGGGCCGCCGAGACGGTGCGCGCGGCCAAGGGGATCAAGTTCCTCGACCCGGCGAACCCCGTGTTCACGACCCTCTTCGAGAAACCGGCCGTCTTCCTCGGGGCGAGCAGGCGCACCGCACAGGAGATCTCGGACCTCGCCCAGGGCGCCACCACCCTCGCCCTGACCGCCCCGACCGCAGTCTCGCTCTTCGACGACAACCCCGGCAGCGACCTCAACAACGCGGTGAACAACACCACCGGTGCCGCCAACACCGTCGGTGCCACCGGAATGGCGTGGAGCGGCGGCACGAAGGCCAAGATCGCCGGCGGAGTGGCCGCCTTCGGCAACGCCTTCGCGACCGGCTGGGACTGGAAGGCCCACCAATGACCGCCGACGCGCCCCCGCTCTGGTTCTCACTGCCGGAGGGCTTCACCCCCGTCGACCTTGAACAGGACCCTGCCGACCGGGTGGACCTGGTCGCGAACGGCGTGGAGGCCGCGTTCGGCGCCGCCCGGCCGGACCAGAAGCTCGGCCTGGTCATCGCCGCCGAGACCGCGCTCCAGGCGCAGTTGCGCGAGGGCGCCGTCCATCTGTCCCTCTGCCTGGGCCGGACCTCGGACGGCACGGTCGTCCAGGGGATGTTCGCCGTCTTCGTCCGCCCCGAGGACCTCGGCGCCCCGGGCAGCTACCCTCGCCGGGCCGCCGCCCAACTGGCCGAAGCCTGGCCCGAGGCGGACGTCGGCGTACTCGAACTCCCCATCGGGCGCACCGTGGTGGCCGTGCGCAACGTCCCCGTGCCGGTTCCGGCGGCGGTCTACGGGACGTCGGAGCCGCTCGTGTCGACCGTCCGCCAGGCCGAATTCCTGATCCCCCACCCGTGGACCTCCCACGTGATCGCGGCCGTCTTCACCACCGAGCACGTCGAGTACTGGGACGAGTGGGTACCGACCATCGCGGGAGCCGTCCGGGGCATCTCCTTCTACGCGCCCCGGGACGAGACGGTGGACGACCAGCCGCCTGAGCAGTGGGACAGGATTCGGAAGGCATTCGGGTGAGGTTCCTCCGCGCGCTCCTCCTCTTCGCCGTCTCGACCGCTCTGATCATCGGCGTGGTCGCGGTGGCCGTGTACGTC
Organism: Streptomyces sp. NRRL WC-3742; assembly: GCF_000720635.1. GTDB lineage: Bacteria > Actinomycetota > Actinomycetes > Streptomycetales > Streptomycetaceae > Kitasatospora. Next base: position 14,181 of record NZ_JOCF01000103.1, read on the forward strand.
AGCTGGCTCCTCGCCCTGGTGGTGGGGTCCGTCTACCCCGTGGTGATGATCCTCGGGTTCATTCGTATGCGCGGGACCGGAGGCGAGGCCGGACCGAAGGCGCACGAGTACGAGAAGACCCTGGGCCTGATCGTGGGGTTGGCCGGGTTCGCCGCCTTCGTGTCGGGCGTCACTGCCTGGAACAACCTCGTCCTGAGCGCGAGCCCGGATGTGACCGCCGTGGTCGTGCACGAGAAGTTCGAGAAGCCCATCGGTCGCGGCCGCGGTCACTGGGCCTTCACCCTCGCCCCCGTCAGTCCGGCGCACCCGGGCGAGACTCTCCCCGGCGGCCCGCTGGAACGGGGCTCGCACCAGTACTTCCTGCTCGACCGCATCACCGTCCGGGTGGACCCGTCCGGATACATCGCCCCGAAGGTACCCGCCGAGGCCGAATCCCCCGTCGGCCTGTTGTGCTTCCTCGGCTTCACCGCACCGATCGCCGGCGTGATCCTCTGGTCACTGCGAACGGGCGGCCCCCCGAGGCCGCCCGTTCGCAGTGAGCCGGTGAACTGACGAACTAACCTAGCAGCCCCGGCAGTTCGGCGATCGAGCCGAGCACGTGCGTGGCCCCGTCCGCCCGCAGGCGGGCCTCGTCGTGGGCACCCGTCAGCACGCCGGCGACCACCGAGGCCCCCGCCCGCGTGCCCGTCAGCATGTCGTAGCCGGTGTCCCCGGCCACCGCGATCTGCCGAACCGAGTCAACTCCCGTGCGCAGCAGGGCCGTCAGCGCGAGGTCGGGGTACGGGCGGCCCCGGCCGGCCTCGGCGGGGCAGAGGGTGAGGTCGGCGATGTCCTCCCACCCGAGGGCGGTGAGGATCCGGTCCTGGGTGGCCCGGGAGAAGCCGGTCGTCAGGACCACCTTCCGCCCGCCGCCCCGGAGTTCGGCGATGGCTTCGGCCGCGCCCGGGAGGGCCTCGCAGTGGCCGGCGTCGACGAGGTCGTGGTAGGCGGCCTCGAAGGCGACGTTGGCGCGCTGCGCCTTCTCCTCCTCGCCGAACAGGTGCCGGAACACGGAGATCTTGGACTCGCCCATGGTGGCGCGCACGTGCGCGAGCATCGGGTCGAACTCCGGGCTCCCGGCCTCCACGCCGAGCGCGGAGGCGGCGGCGGTGAAGGCCCGCTCGACGAGCCCGTCGTCGGCCACCGTCGTGCCGGCCATGTCGAGTACGACCAGTCGGATGTCGTCAGTCATCTCAATTACCCTTACAGACTTGCAGGTTCACAGCTTCACAGGTTCAGAGGTTCACAGGTTGGCGAGTTCGGCGGTGGTCTCGGCGATGGCCGGGGAGCAGGTCATGCCGCGCCCGCCGGGGCCCGTGACCAGCCAGACACCGTCCCGGACCTTCTCCCGGTGCACGACCCGGGTGGTGTCGACGCACTGCGCATACACCCCGGCCCAGCGGCGGCGGATGCGCGGCAGCGGACGGCCGAGCAGGGCCTCCGCCACCTCCGTGACGTGGTCGTACGGGTCCTCGACCACATCGAAGCCGAAGGGGTGGTCGTACTCGTGGGTGTCCCCGATGGTGAGGCCCCCGTCGCGGCGCTGGACCATCAGCATCTGCATCTTGTGCTCGGCGGCCACCGCCGTCTGCGGCTGCGTCTCGCGCAGCCGGTCGAGGGCGGTGCCGGCGAAGGCGGGGTAGTAGCGGAAGCTGTCGCCGTCGGCGACCGAGGTGGTGAGGGTCTCCCCGAGCGGGTCGGTCTGCATCATCTGCAGCCGCACCCGGCGCACGGGCAGTTGGGGGGCGAGTTCGCGGACGAGGCCGCCGAGCCAGGCGCCGGTGCAGAGGATGACCAGGTCGCCGGTGTGGACGTCGCCGTGGTCGTCGCGGACGGCGTTCTCGCCGATGACCTCGCGGACCTCGCGTCCGGGCAGGAAGGTGTAGCGGCCACTGGCCTGCAGCGCGGCCCGCAGCGCGGGCTGGGCGGTGCGGGGCTCGACGGCGGCGTCGCGCTCGCACCACAGGGAGCCGAGCAGTTCGCCGCGCAGGGCGGGGTTGGCGGCGCGGGTCTCGTCGGCGTCGAGCAGCTTGTAGCCGCGGGCGGCGGCGTCGGGCAGGGTCAGGGCCTGCTCGGCGACGGCGAGTTCGGCCTCGGTGCGGATGGCGGTGAGGGAGCCGTTGGCCCGGAAGCCGAGGTCGGGCACCTTGGCGCCGATCTCCTGCCACAGTTCGCGGGCGCGCAGCGCGGTGTCCAGTTCCTCGCCCTGCGCGCGCCCGCTGACCCAGACCAGGCCGAAGTTGCGGACGGAGGCGCCGCGCGCCTCGCTCTCGCGCTCCAGGTGGACGACCTCGTGGCCGCGTTCGACGGCCTGCCAGGCGTGCATGCTGCCGAGCACGCCTGCTCCTACGACGATGACTCTCATGGCGGCCAGGCTGGTGCGTGCAGGTGTCCGAGGGGCGTCGGATCGCCGTACCCCAGATGAATCACCTGAAAAGTTGTACATACAACACGGCCGTCAGCCCTGCCCCCGCACCACCCGGGCCCGCAGGTAGTTGCGCCGCCCGAAGTTCGGCTCGTCCACCGCCGTCAGCTCCTCCACCTGGAACCGGTACAGCGCCGCCGCCCCGCCCCCGGTGAGGTACTGCCGCCGCGTCTCCTCGTCCTGCGCGAAGGACGGGTACCTGCCCTGGTACGCCGCCAGCGCCGCCTGCGCCTGGTGCCCCCACGCCTCGCCCGCGCTGCCGGTCAGCTGCAGCCCGCGCAGCTGCTCGCCGAAGACCGGCGGCGGCAGGAACACGGTGGCGGCCGCCCGGGCCTCCTCCGCGAGGTGGTGGCTGTGCCGGGTGGAGCGCTCGCTGACGAAGTACAGGACGAGGTCGTCGTCGTACGCGAAGAACGCCAGGTTCGCGTGCGGACCGTGCTCGTGGCCGGCCGTGGCGAGGGTGAGCACCATGGCCTCGGCGAGCAGACCCTCGACGCCCTTGTGCAGCAGGTCGGCCGGCCAGTCCCCCTGCGTGATGTCGAGTCGGTACGGCATGCGGCACTCCCTCCCTGGCAGGCGCCTTCGCGCCCCGAGCACGACTGAGCCGGGCGGCGCGCCCCCGCGAACGGGGGCCGCACACCCGGCTCACATGCTCCACCCGCCGTCCGAAATCGGACAAGGGGCGGACCCAACTCCGGCCGCTCAGTACCGCCGAGCAGTGCCGCTCAGTACCGCCCGGTACCGCCGAGCAGTGCCGCTCAGTACCGCCCGGTACCGCCGAGCAGTGCCGCTCAGTACCGCCGGGCCCCGGCGCCGGAGTACCCGTGCGCCACCACCGGCTGCGCACCCGGCCCGAGCAGCGGACGCAGCGCGCCCGCCCGCATCCGGTCCACCAGCGGCCCGCACCGCCGGGCCATCGGCGCCAGCAGCAGCGCGACCACCACGCCGACCGCCGCGCCGACCGCCACGTCGTGCGGGTAGTGCACGCCGACCCAGACCCGGGAGGCGCCCATCAGCACAGCGAGGACCATGGCGATATGCCCGAGCCGCCGGTTCGCGAACCACAGCGAGGCCGCGGCGGCGAAGGCGATCACCGTGTGGTTGCTCGGGAACGACCAGTCCCCGCTCCCCGGGCAGGTCTCCAGCGAGACGCTCCCGGGGATCTGCGCACAGGGCCGGGTCTCCTCGATCACGCTCTTCAGCACCGAGTTGGCCAGGTAGGCGACGACGACGATCACCGGGGAGGCCAGCGCTCTGGCCATGACCACCGAGTCCAGGCCCCGCGCGCGCCACCACGCGTACAGCATGAAGACGGCGAACACCCCGAGACCCAGGGCCGACCAGACCTTGATCAGGTCGTCCAGCCAGTGCGGCGCGGCCTGAGCCCACCTGTTCACCTGGCTGTAGAGACCGCCGTCGATACCACTTCCGTCGAACGCAGCGAGCAGCGTCACACGTCACCTCCGTGACGGCGCGCCTTACGGGCGCGGAACAATTCGAGAACAAGAGGGAGCACGGAGACAACTACTACCAGACCGATGATCGGCAGCAGGTATTGGTCGATCCCGGGAACGGACGACCCGAGCGCGTACCCGGCGAGCACCACACCGACCGTCCAGACGACCCCACCGGCCACCTGCCACAGGGTGAACGAGCGCACCGGCACCTCGAGTACGCCGCAGAGCGGATTCAGCACCGTTCGGACCACCGGGATGAACCTGGCCAGCACGATCGCCTTGCCGTGCCCGTACCTGGCGAGCAGTTCCTCGGCCCGCTGCACGCCCTCCGTCAGGCTCCTGCGCTTCGACCGCGCCAGCAGCACCCGGCCCCCGCGCCGCCCGATGACGTAACCGACCTGCGCGCCCACCAGCGCCCCCACCAGGGCCGCGGGCAGCACCTGCCACAGGTGCAGCTGCGGCCCCTTGGTCGCCCCCGGCACGCACAACAGTCCCGCCGTGAACAGCAGCGAGTCACCCGGCAGGAAGAAGCCCACCAGCAGTCCGGTCTCGGCGAACAGCACCACGGCGATGCCGAGCGCCCCGAAGGCGCCGAGCAGCGAGGACGCGTCCAGCGGGTTCACCGCGAGATGAGCAGGATCGGCAAGGAACTGGAGCAAGGCCGACGGACCTCCCGTACGTTGGAGGGCGGCCCGGAGACGGGCCACCCTGACCGTCTACAATCGCGTAGACGGTCTACAAGACTGTAGACGATAACTGGAGGAAGCGCCGCCATGTCCGACGTACCGTCCGCCCGCCGCCCCGCCGGTGAGCTGGAGGCCGAGGTGCTGGCCGCGCTCTGGTCGGCGAGACAGCCGATGACCCCGCAGGACGTGCAGGCGGCCCTCGGCGGGGACCTCGCCCGCACGACCATCGCCACGATCCTCGCCCGGCTCCACGACAAGGGCACCCTCGGGCGCACCCGCGCGGGCCGCGCCTACGCCTACACCCCCACGGTCCAGGACCCGGCCGGCCTCGCCGCCCGCCGCATGCACACCGAACTCGGCCGCGAGGCCGACCGCTCCACCGTGCTCGCCCGCTTCGTCTCCGACCTCTCCGCCGAGGACGAGCAGCTCCTGCGCGACCTCCTCGGCGACGGCGGGTCCGAAACGGCGGCAGCGACGTGATGCTCGCCGTCTGGGCGCCGCTCCTCCTGCCCTTCCTGGCCGCCCCGCTCGCCCGCCGCCTCGCCGACGCCCTCCCGCCCCGCGCCGCGGCCCGGACCCTCGCAGGCACCACGGCCGTCCTCGCCCTCGGCACCCTCTGCTCACTCGGCCTGCTGGCCGTGGCCGGACTCCTCCAGCTGCCCCCGGTCGCCGCGGTCGGCCACCTCTCCGTGCCCTGGCTCACCGCCGCCGCGCCGTCCGCCCCCTTCGCCGCCGTCGCGGCCGGCCTCGCCCTGGTCGTCCTCACCGCCCTCGCCGTCCGCACCGCCCGCCGACGCCGACGTGACCTCCGCACCGCCCGCGCCGCGCTCCCCCAGCACGCCCCCGTGCGCCCGCCGCGCTCCCCCCGGACCCTCCTCGCCTCCCTCCTCCACCCGGGCGAGCCCCCACTCGACGTCCTCGACGACGACCGCGCCGACGCCTTCGCCCTCCCCGGCCACCTCCACGAACCCGGCCGCATCGTCGTCACCTCCGGCATGCTGCGCGCCCTCGACGGCCCCGAACGCGCCGCCCTCCTCGCCCACGAACGCGCCCACCTCACCGCCCGCCACCACCTCTACCTCGCCCTCGCCGAACACGCCGCCCACCTCCACCCGGCCCTGCGCACCCTGCGCTCCCCCCTCGGCTACCACCTGGAACGGTGGGCCGACGAAGCCGCCGCCGCCCACGTCGGCGACCGCACCGTCACCGCCCGCGCCGTCGGCCGCGCCGCCCTCGCCGCCAGCCGCGCCCCCTGGCCCGCC